>CAYYYL010000035.1:0-28621 GCA_964475835.1 uncultured Verrucomicrobiota bacterium
CCCCCCCCCCCCCCCCCCCCCCCCCCCCCCCCCCCCCCCCCCCCCCCCCCCGGTGATGGTTCCTTTTTTGGGATCGATGGTTAAAGAGTTGGAGTCGTCAGGAATGCGAAAGAGGGAGTAATCGCCATAGGCAGCTCCTGAATAGGTGGAGGAATATGATTTTTCCCCGTTTTGTGTCTCGATCTTGAATGAGGATTGAACGAGTTTGGAATTGAAATCGATTTCCGTTCGATAAGGAACAATCTGATCATTGGGGGAAATCACACCGACTTCGTATTTTCCATTTTTAAGGACCAGGCTGCCACGTCGGTAGGGGTTGCAGTGAATAAAAAAGGTTTCAGGTCCTTTGTAAAAACAGAGGAGGTGATATTCCGTGCCGTTCTCGATTCTCGCGATGGAGAGATCGGGGAGTCCGGATTCTTCGGAAATATTTTGGCGAGGTTCAAGTGGGGCCCGGGAAGCAAGTTCAACCCCCTTTGTCATCGCTGTGGCGCGGGCTTTGAGACCGAAGGCTTCGGAGGGAAAGCTTTCCGCAAGGATGCTCAACATGAATACATGTTTCATGGGGGAGGTTTTTTCAAATCGGGCTATGGATGTTTCAAGACATGAACGGAAATCCTTTGCAAATTTATCGTACGGTCCCTGAATTCCGATTTCGGAGGCATAGAACCCGGCGAGTGTATAGAGCTCCTCAAATTTGTTTTTGCTTTGAGCGCGACGGATGGCTCCCTGGAGTGAGGTGATGATTCCGTTCCTGAGTTCTGAATCCGTCGTTTCCCGGAGCGAATTACGGAGGAGTGTCCAGGCATCGTCGCTGGAACTGCGGGATTTCAGCAGGCCCCATCGGGCGTTGATTTCACAACGATAATTCTGAAGGTCTTTGGCTGTGGGGCAGGGAATGGGGTAACCTCCCTTTTCAGCTTCCCGCCCCAACTGTTCCCGGCGCTGGGGCTCATCATCCTTTCCAGGGTATTTTGTTTGGATGGCCGCTTTCACTTCCTGGGGGATGCTGCTCCAGGGGTCGAAGGTGAGGTCCCTTACGGCGGAAGTCCACCACCAGATCATCGTCCGGTTCGAAATTTCTTCGAGATCGAGGGTTGCCTTTCGATGGAGGCCATCCGCCTTCAGTAGTTCCTCATAGGTGAGATAGTCCGGATCCGAAAGCTTATGGAAATCGTACTGTTTTAACTTTGTAAGATCTTTGCGAACGTCTTGAATCTGGTTTTCGAGAAGTTTTTGATAAAGCAATGCTCTCAGGCCTGCATCCTCGATGTAAGAGGTCGCTTCCTTGAAGAGATCCTTGGCTGAGAGCGATGTCAGTACGGGGTTTGAGGAGTCATCGAGGTGATCGCCGAGATCGCAGACTCCATCCACTATCTGGGTCCTAAGTTTTTTAAGAAGATCTGGAGTCGCGGTGTTTTCAAGGGGCGGGGTGCCTCCGTAGGTGCTGGAGCCGCCCTGGTGAAGCTTTTGACACGTTGCAATGAGAAAGGGGATGGCTTCGGATTTGCGACCGGCGGCAAGGCGTTCCTCACCCATGGCGTGAAGGTCCGCACCCGTGAGGTCGGAGATCATGAGGGTTCGGACGATGGGAGAGGAAAAAAGGGAGGGAACGAGTGAAGCTGCATGATCGAGTCGTTCCTGCGCCTGAGGAAGATTCCCGGCGGATCTGTTGGCCGACCAGCCTTCCATGAAGTAGGTTTGGGCGACCTCAAGGAATCGGCGGTCTTCCACGGCTCTGCGCTCCTCCCGTATTTGATCCAGAAGCCGTAAAATCTCCTCGTCCCGTTTCCCCCGGATTGCATCCATGCACCGGTTTATGAGATTTTGAGCCCAGGAAAGTCGGGCGGATTGATAGAAAGGATGTTCTGGAAAACTGGCGGCAAGTTCGTCCAAGTGCTTTTTGGCGTCGTCAAATCGGTTATCCCGAATGCATTTGCCAAGGCTGTTGTTGAGGAGTGCGGGAATCATATCGAGGGCTTCACTCCGTTCCGCCCCTGTTTGTGGATTGGAGACCATTTCCCGGGCAATTTTGAGGGCCTCCTCCGGGTTTGTGTATTGAAGTTTTTGAACCTGACCGAGGCGGGTTGAAGACGGAGCTTGCGGTTTGCCGCCTTCGGCTTCCGCCTCCGCCATTTTACGAGAATGTTCGTTTTTCGCCTGCGTCAGCCGGATTGTGAAAAAGCCGAGGCCGACAATGGCGAGGAGGAAGACGGCAAGACGCAGGGGGTGCTCACGCAAGTCGAACATACTTTGTGGGCACCTTACCTTGAAATTTCATTCGATCAAGTCCGATCAAAAGTGAAAGACCTTTCGGGTTACTTTGAAAGGACCGTCACTTTACCTGTCGTGGGATCATACCCGAAAGTTTTTCCGGCCGGAGGGGAAGGAATATGGTCGATCACCCCTTTTGCAACAAGATCATCCAGGGAGTTGGGAAGTTGGGATTCCTGTTCAAAATACACATTTACGGCGACTTGCAGTTTTTTTCGATCAGCTGCTGCATTTGTGTCCGCCACGGCATTGAGCATGTCCCCAAAACTGTGAAGAGTAGTTTTGATGGTTGTTTTTGTGGGGTTGGCGTCGGTGGTGGATGCGAGTTCGACGCTGCCTTGTTCCGGATGATAGAGGTACTTGGAACCAGGAGGCGCTTCAGGGATTTCCTGCATCAGTTCACGATCGACCAATTCCTGGAGCGAGGCGGGGTTTCTCCCCTGGAATTCCTTAAATTGGGCGATGGCGTTTCGAAAGCTGTTGAGATCCGCCTCAGACTTGAGTCGGTACGCTTCAGGGATGACGACTGCAGCTTTTTCCCCGGGGGATGCCCCTGGGGATGGAATGGCGACTGGCGTCCTTGAAGGAGTGGATCTGGGAGTTTCTTCAGGAATTTCCAACCTGCTGGCAACCGGTTTGGTTGAAGAGCTCGATGGTTCAGGTTGATCAAGCGGTGAGGAATCGATTTCAGGCTTTGTTGATGAAGCTTGAGCGTTTGCCGTTTCGTGAAAAGATTCCACCTTCCAGCCTGAATCCGTCTTGATCAGAGTGGCAATGTGCATATGGGGCACGGGAGTGCCAAATGCGGAATTTTGACCTGGAGGATTGACTCTTACGATTTGAAAAATTTTCAGATCCGCGCGTTTATTTCCATGGCTACGGGTCTCGGATTGTTTGGTGAAAGTCATGCCGAGCACCAGGGGGGCAAGTCCCATGCGAACGATCTGTTGATGGATTTGCTCCTCCTCGGCAATCTGGTCGATAGCGGTTCCTTGAGCCAGGGATCGTGCCCCTTCGAAATTGGAGCGGGTCAGGGATGAAGCAAATTTTTGATAAGTGTCCGAAGCGGAACTGGTCAGATAGGGAAGCTCAAAAGGGGGGACTGCGTCGGTGTATTTCAAAAAACCAACGTAACCGGCGAGGACAAAGAGGACGAAGATGAAAAACCTTTTCATGGTTGAAGCCCTTGTTTCGTTGATGCGTCACAACGATTAGGTGGACATACAATACTCAACGGGGGTGGATCAAGACTTAGGAGTTCAAACCCGCATCCTTAAAAGTGGTGCCCGAGGAGGGACTTGAACCCACACACTCTTGCGAGTACTGGATTTTGAGTCCAGCGCGTCTGCCATTCCGCCACTCGGGCTGATCCACTGAGGAAAGAAAACTTAGAATGCAGAATGAAGAATGTCGATTCGAAATCCTGTGGGAATGATTCTTTCAGGGAGGTTCGTTCCAGGGGTTTTTCCGGAAATCAATTAAATGAAATTCGAGGGCGCGGGCTATAAACTCGGAGTCGAAGGCCCAGACCAGACGCTCATATCCGAACCGGGTGTCGTTGGAGATTTGAAAATGAAGGTTTTTGAGGGTGGCGGGATCCTTCGCATGGGCGAGTTTGGCCCGGTTTTCCTCCGCACGGTGGGAATAGGAGGTGGCGATTTTCATTTGCACGGGATCGGGACCTTGGGCTGCGACCGTTTTTTTGACATTCCATTCCTTCACGAGCCACAAATCGTAATCCTCCTGCAGTTTTTGTTTCTCAGCCAGGGTGATGGTTGACCAGGAGTTGGCTTGAGAATCCCAAGTGATTTTCTGCCAGAATGAAAATGCGGTGGGATTGGTGCTGGTGAAGGTGAGATGTCGATCCGTTTTGGTGGAGGTATAGACCTTTCTCCAGCATTCGGTGATGGTTTCGTCGCCGCGGGGCCAGTTTTCGGGGTTTCGGCCCTCGACATACTTCCAAATTCCATGTTGAAGATACTTTCCGTCGACATTTTCTTCGTCCTTGTTTGGTGATCCACTTCCTTAAGGGGGGAGTGATTTCCCAGGGTTTCCCTTCGAGTCCGCCATTGTCGGGCGGCATTTTCCTGAGCGTGATTCCAACGGGTTTGGATGCAGTGGGTGAGTTCCGACCGATCCTCAAGTAGTCCAATTTCCTTTCCCAGAGCCATGATTTGGTCGGCCAGGACGGGATCAGAATCGACGGGTTGCAGGTTCGGGGTTGGGGTATAGGAAAAAGCAGGAGGTGGCGTGTTTTCATCCCCTCCCAAAACCGGGAGGCTTATCAAACCAAAAACAAGGAGGACGGAACCGAGTTCTCTCATGGAGCAAAATGTAACGGTTGTGTTGGAATTTTGTCCATCTGAGAACTGATGCGGATTTGAATATCCTCCCTTGCATGAAGGGCATTCCTCGTCTAGACAGCTAGCCATGGGGCCAAGATTGTTTTGTTGGGTTGCTTGTCTGACGGCGGTCCTTCTTTCAGGATGTGGGGAGCGTGCCGGGGGGGCTGATTTAAAGTCGGCTGTGGAAAAGGGGGACGTCAATGAAGTGCAACGGATTCTCAAACGAAATCCGGCGTCCCTTCAAGCCGTGGAGGGAGGGGAAGGTGTTCTTCTTCAAACGGCCATTTCCTCAGGCAACCTGGAGTTGGTCAAAATTTTGACCGAGGGTGGGGTTTCGGTGGATCCTGGATCCATCGAATCCGCGGTGAGAGGGGGTAAGGACCAAATATTGGAATGCCTTCTTGCTCAGCCGAATGTTGATTTCAAGGATGGCAACGCCTTCCTTCTCTTGGCGCCCGATGCCGGGGTGATCCGGGTGTTAATAAAACACGGTGCCCAGTTGGAATCGCGAACGGGCGCAAACGGGGATACCCCTCTTCTTCTTGCCTCGAAAGCTGGGCGTGTGGATGTCGTGAACGCACTGATTGCGGAGGGGGCGGATGTGACGGCGACGGACAAAAATGGATGGACGGCCTTGGCGTATGCTGCATCTCCTCAGGTTGCCGAGGCGTTGGTGCATGGGGGAGCTAAGGTCGGGGGAGAGACGACTCCCCAGGGTTTGCACAAACTCCCTTTAATCCTGGCGATAATGCAGGGGAGGAAGGATCTGGTGGAATACCTGCTTTCGGCGGGGGCAGATCCCACGGAAAAGCAGTCGGATGGCGCATCCGCCTTTGAAGCGGCGGCAGGTTTTAATCGTGCGGAATTGTTGGAAACCCTGGCATCGCATGCATCCAACCTGAGCAGGGAGAAAATTCAGGAAAATTTCGCCGAGGCGATTTATGCCGGAAACCTCGAGGTCGCGCAGGCATTTTTGAAGAAGGGTGCAGAGGTGAATGGGGGAACGATTCCCCCGTTGTTTCGAGCGGTTGGATCGGGGAAATCCGGAATGGTTCGTTTTCTTCTCGATCAGGGTGCAGATCCGAAGGTGAGGGATTCTGAGGGAAATCCTTTGCTGTGCACCGTGGTGGATCCTCCGATCGACCGGGATAAACTGAGGCTTGCGGCAGGGGCCCCGGATAACGTGGCCAAGCTCTACGCACCGTTTAACGAAATGCTTCAACTCCTTTTGGAAAAAGGGGCTTCGGTTTCGGAGACGAACAAGAAAATGCAGACCCCGCTTCATCTCGCAGCCTCCGAGGAGAACCCGCCTTCGGTGAAACTTCTTCTTGAACATGGTGCGGATGTTCGGACTTTGGACCAATTTGGAGCCACGCCTCTGCACTATGCGGTGATGAATGGTCGCCTGGAATCTGCCCAATTGCTTTGTGAGAAGGGTGCGGATGTTAGTGTTCCGCTGAAGGATGGTGTCTGGATGGAGTTTCGCGACAAGCTTGGACAGATCGGCAATGAGCAGAATGAGGGGAAGGAGATGACGCCTTTGCGTCTTGCGGCAAGCCCCGCCATGCGCGCCCTTTTGAAGCCGTATGCACCTGCGAAGACCCCCTGATTCGGATTGATACAATTTGTAGCATTGCAGAGGTTGAGGGGAGCGCGCTACGGTTTCGGGAAATTCACGTGCGAACCATTTTTGCCGTGAGTCACCCAACCTCAAAAAAGGAGTCCACCGTGAGTGAAGGTAAAACGTGTTGCAAATGTCCCTGTCACAAAGCCCTTGGTTTTTTTGTTCTCCTCTTGGGGCTAGTTTTTCTTTTGGGCACTCTCAATGTGTTGAGTCCGCGGATCGTCAACCATGTGTGGCCCATCGTGGTGATGATGATTGGCGCCAAGCTGGCTGCGAAAGGATGTTGCAAGTGTTGTGCCGCGGCGTAGGAGGGGGGATCAAGGTTTTCGCCGTCTTGGCCTGGGGGGTGGCGGAGGAGGCTCCGGGATCACGTCAAGCTTCAGGCTGCTTTTGAGCCGGACGACTTTCTCCTCCCCGAATCCTTCGAGCAGTTCGGTGATGCGCCGGGCAGGAGTTGCCGCCTGGATCATGGCCGATATTTTTCGACATGCGGCGTGAATTTCCACACTGCGGATCAATCGTTTCATTTCCCTGGCCACGTTTCGTGCTTGGAATCTTCCTGGATGAAGGGTTCGAGCGACGCCCAAATGGAGGAGACGACGGGCGTTGTCCGGTTGATCATGGGCCATGGGCATGACGAGCTGGGGGATGCCCGCTGCAAGTGCCTGAGAAAGCGTGCCCACCCCTCCGTGGTGAATCATGAGGGAACATTGGGGAAGCACCTGGCTGAAGGGCACAAAATCGCAGTGCTTTACGGTCTCCGGGAGGGTTGCGGGAAGTTGATCGCGATGCGGAGTGACGAAGAGTGCGCGGAGCTTCAGCTTTTTACAGGCTTTCAAACCTGTCGCGAAAAATGAATGGGCATGCAACATGGCCGAGCCGGGTGTGAAAAGCACGGGTTTCGGTCCTGCATGGAGAAAATCTTCAAGGTCCGCTGTTATGCCATACTGATCTGACTGGTCGTAAAGAGGAAAACCCGCCATGAGGACATTGGAGGGCCAGTCAGGTTGGGGAGCGGCGAACCAATCGGGGAAAAGGCAGATGGAACCGTCGGGAGAGTGCCACCAATCCTGGAGGATATGTTTTGGGGGGGTGATGTTTTCTTCTTCACAAATGGTGGTCAGACGGGGGAGGACGCAGGAATCGATGGGGTTGGGGAGTTTGAACAGCAGGCGTTTGACCCAGATAGGCAGGCGGGTGATCCATTCGTAACCATGGCCAAAAACTGGGGTGTCATGGACCGAGAAAAAGCAGGATGGCTGAAGATGAATGGTTATGAAGGGAATTTTCAACTTTTCACGGGCGAGGCGGGTTCCGAAGGCGAAAATGGGCCCCACCAGAACGGGCGTGCCGCGGTGTCCTGCCATGACCGTTTGAATCGCCTGAAAGTATGCCAGGGTCTGTTCCACTGCATATTTCAACACGCGTCTGGGACCCCGTGTCGGGTGCCAGAGATCCGGATCGCGGATGACGGTTCGATAAGTGTCGAAATTTCCAATGGGCAGGAAATCGAGTCCGGAGTGTTCCACCGACTCCCGAAAGGCGGCGCCGGTGATCACGCTCACTTCATGTCCGCGCTGTCGAAGTAATTTTCCCATCCAGAGGAATGGGTTCACATCGCCCGAGCTGCCGAACGGGGTGAGGATGAAGTGATTCATTCGCGGATGTTGTACACCGGAGAATATTAAGACAGAAGTCTGAAGATTGCGAAAACAGGCGAGAATTTTACCTGCCTTTGCAGAAAGGCCTGCCTGTGAGTCCATCCAAGAATTTGAGGTTTGTAACCTCCCTCAATCTCAGACAAATACGCTTCAGCGTGGGGTCGCCGAGGTGTGTGCCGATAATCCAACTGTGGGGTTGGAGAATTTCACTCTCCGTAATCGAAGTAGGTCGCGTATCGACGATCCAGGATGGATTTGGGGAGAAGGGTCAACCAGAGGGTCCGGAGGAGGACCGCAAAGGGGTTTGACCATTGTCCCATGCTTCCAAGGCGTCGGGAGTCGAGCATCATCATGCGTGTGCGATCGTATCGAAAGTATTCAAAGGTCCGGAGGGAGTCGACAAGGGGAAGATCTTGCGAGAGGCAGTCGCTCAGGGAGTCGGCGTCCTCCATGGCCATGCACGCTCCCTGGCCGAGATCCGGGGTCATCGGATGGGCGGCATCCCCGAGAAGGGTCACGGATCCCCGGCCCCATTCGAAGAGGGGTTCACGATCACAGACTTCATGGCCCAGAATGGCATTTTCAGAGGTGGAAGAGATCAAGTCGGGAATGGGTTTGTGCCAGTTGGAATATTTTTGAATGAGACGATTTTTCCAGGTTGAGGGAGGACCAAGGTTTCCTGCGGTGGCGGTGATGGCGGCATACCAGTAGATCCGTCCGTGGCCGATCGGGCATGCCCCAAACCGTTTGCCGTACCCCCAGGATTCGAATGCTTTTTCGTGAAATGAAAGATTGCTGGAGGACGAAACCCCTCGATACGCCTGATAACCCCGGTAGATTGGCGCCTGTCTGCCATGCAATTGGGTTCGAACTGTGGAGTTCAGACCATCGGCTCCGATCCAGGCATCAGCCACTTCCGGGCCATTCTGAAAGTGGGCGACAGGTTTGTCACCCTTGAGATCGAATCGTTCGAACTGGCGGCCGAGGTGAATGTGGTCCAAGGGGATTGCGGTTCGAAGCAGGGAGAGCAGCTCGGCGCGGTGCATGCAAAGGGCGGGAGTGGGTTGTTTGCTGATGGTGGTTGAGGCGGTGAGGAGGGATCCACTCCATTTGCGGAGTTCAACAGAGTGCAGGATGGATCCTCTTGCAATCGCCTCATCGAGGAGGCCCCACTGTTGAAGAAGCCATGTGGCATTGGGCCAGAGGGTGAGCCCTGCACCGACTTCCGTGAGATCGTTGGCACGTTCATAGACGTAAGCCGCGACTCCCTTGCGTCCCAGGGCGATGGCTGTGGCGAGACCTCCGATGCCGCCTCCTACGATGCCAATCCGAAGCCCTGGATTCATTTCGCAGAGGATACCGATTCAGGTGCGGGTTGAAAATGGGACTGGAACCACATGCGAACGGGGGAGTGGTCCCGGTCCCATATTTGCCGGTCTTGCGCAGAGATGTTTTGTTTTTCATTCCACGCATCAAAGATGACGATTTTTGCGAAAAGATCGGCGGAGGCTTCGTTGGGATGATAGATGTCGGTTGTTCCGGGAAATTGACGGACGTAGGCGTCGAGGGAAGAGAGGTTGGTCACACTGGAGAAATCCAGTTTTGAGGAGAGGAGTCGAAAGCCTTGATCGGTTTCTTTCACAGGAACTGCAATCATTTGGAAGTCCTGGGGCATGCGTGGCAGTTGCGTTGTGTCCTTGAGAATTACCAGGGGCCAGATCCAGCGGGTCCCGTTGGTTTCCTGAAGCGGAAATACCCACTGGCAGCGGACGGCGTCTGGGTTGGCAAGGTGATGCTGGAGCAGCCATGCGTTGAGGGGAATGGGGGGAGTGAAACGAAACCCCCATAGATCCTGATAGAGGGAGGTAAAAAAGTCCGGGTGAGTTCTCTGGAACACATGCATCTGTTCGTGGATCAGAAGTTCCCCGATCTGAGGCGTCGACATCGATTGAGGCTCGTCGTGCCAGAGTTCCACAATGGATTCCAGGACCACCGGGGCAAGGATGATGGATTCGCCCCGCGTGTGGGGAAGTCCTCCTTCAATGGATGCTGAAATCTTGATGAAACTCCACGAAGTGTTGGCGAAAAGCGGATACTGTTTTTTGAGGGGAGGGAGGATTTGTTGGATGTACCAACGGACGGCGGCCTCTTCTTCGGGGGTAAAATCAAGAACACTGTCGGCGTATCGACGTTTGCATTCCGCCTGTTGGGAGACAAGAGAACGAGATCCATCCAGGGGGGAGCCTGTTTTTGCCGCCATTTCAAGCGGCTGAAGTTCCTCGAAATAGGGCTCAAGGGAGTCGTCAAGGATGGCGATCTGGCCTTCGGAGCGAGTGAGGAAACGTATTCGGGGCTCTTCACTCCCGAAAAGGTGGCCTGAGGCGAGGATGAGGATCAGGACAAAAGCTGACCGCTCAAAGGAAGGGGGTCGCATGAGGAAGTTCTTCTCCTGTCTGCTCAAAGAGGGAGGGACGGGTGGGAGGGTTCGGAGCTGTGCTCTTTTCCAAGGGAGGGGGACGATGGGTTGCCCGTGGCTGGGTCAGCGACGTAAGTACGGCGGAGAGTCTTCGGGTGGAAAAGGCAAACAAGGAAGGCGATTTGGATTCGGCTTGAATGGATGAAGGAGGGATTCCTGATGGCTTGTTTTTCGGAGGCGGGGGAGGGGCCAGGGGAAGAAGGTCCTTTTCCTTGTGAGCTGCGGAGTGAAACGTGTTTCCCCGGATCTTAGGGGGGGGGATGGCAAACAGCACGTCGGGACTTTCCGCGCTTGGGTTTTGAGTTTCGGTTGCGTTGGAAGGAAGGGGTGTTTTCTGGGGGGAGAATTTTTGGGCCTGAAGGTGTTCCCAGCTGATCCAGTCGGATTCCCCCTCATGGGCCACCGGGGTAATGGGGGTGATGATGCCGAGGCTGGCAAATTGGGTGATTTTCGCGAAGGAATACGGGCCTTGAACGTAGTCCTCAGCGTCCACAAAATAGATGCGATCGGGAGGGTTCATCGTTCCTCCTTTGCAGGAGAAACCACACTATGGACTGCCGTGACCAAAGTCCCCATGCCTCCGCTGAGGAGGATGGATATTTGGATGGGGTCCTGCCTTGGGGCAGCGACGGCGGTCTTACTTCTTGATATCGACGAGTTCGATTTCAAAAATGAGAGTGGCATTGGGGCCAATGACTCCACCTGCGCCATGCTCACCGTAACCGAGGGTCGGGGGAACAAAGATCTGCCACTTCGATCCCACCTTCATCATTTTCAGGGCTTCTGTCCATCCTGGGATGACCTGGTTGAGGGCAAAGGTTGCCGGCTGGCCACGCTTGTAGGAGCTGTCAAATTCGGTTCCATTCAAAAGGGTGCCACGATAATTGGCCACGATGGTGTCGGTTGCCTTGGGGAGGGCGCCTGTCCCTGCCTTGAGCACCTTGTACTGAAGTCCTGAGGCAGTGGTCTTGATCCCTTCCTTTTTCTTGTTTTCAGCCAGGAAGGCGTCGCTTTCCTTTTTATTGGTCTGCCCTTGAGCCTGCATTTCCGCCATGTGCTGTTGCATGGAGGCGGCCTGTTTTTCCATCATTTTTTTCTGAAAGGCCATCATCGTCTCCTTGGCCTCTTCATCGGTCATGAGAGGTTTTCCATCGGTCAGGGCAACCTTCATCGCATAGGCGAGGACCTGGGGGTTGACGTCGATTGACTGGCGTTTGAAGTTTTGTCCCATATCCCGGCCGATGACATAACTGATCTTGTCCTTTTCCTCCTTCAGTTCGGGGGCTTTTTCGGCACCGGGTTGGCAGCCGGCAAGGGCAACGACAAACAATAGGCAGAGCGAGCGTTTCATGAAATTCCTTTGAGGGTTGAAATGAGAATGAAACGACATGGTACGTCAGAGTCGGGACACGTCAAGGCTGAACCCTTGAAAAAGAAGGGCACGGATGGATGAAAATTCATTCCAATTTGATTGAATTTCGTGTCCGTTTATCGCCATTTGAATCCAGCGATGAAAGACTTTAAACCCGATTTGACCCCGATTTCCCGATCCACATCTTCGTTGATTTTACAAAAGATGGGCGTTTTGAACATAGGAGCTCCTTCACGCCGTGGCGGTAGATATCTCCTCCTTCTCCTCCTCCTTGGTGGAACCTTCGCGGGCGGATACTACTTTTCGAAACGACAGAAAGGGACACCTTCCGTGTCGCCCCAGATACCTGTCGCGTCCTCAGTGGTGATGGCGACCAACGCCGAGCCTGTGGTTGCGGCTCCGGTGGCACTGCCTGTCGCCACCCCGGTTGCAGCTTCGCAACCTCTGGTGAACCACCCCACCCCCAGTTCGCTCGCTGCAGTTCCCGTGGGAGACCCTTCCGTCACAGGAAGCAATGCGACGATCCGTGTGGTGCGCTATGGGCCTGTGGACAAGAAGCGCATCGCACTCACATTCGATGATGGTCCTCAAGCCAATGTGACCCCGAAAGTTCTCGAGGTGTTGAAGGAGCATGGGGTGAAGGCGACGTTTTTTGTCCTGGGTGATCGTGTGAAGCAGCATCCTGAAATTCTCAGGATGATTGTGAATGACGGACATGAAATCGGAAATCATACCTACAGCCATCGTCTTCTTACCGCAATGACCACCAACCTGATCGAGAGGGAGGTTTATGAAACCCAGGAGTTGATTCGCCAGTCGGCGGGGGTTGAGACTCACATGTTTCGTCCCCCTTATGGCGCGTACCGCAACAGCACAAAACAGATCCTTCAGGAAGCGGGATTGATGAATATTGTTTTGTGGTCGGTAGACCCCGAGGACTGGCATGTGCGGAATTCCCAGCACATTGTGGATGCGGTGACCAACCGTGTGCAGAGTGGTGCGATTATCGTTTGCCATGATATTTATAAGTCGACGTTAAATGCGTTGCCGGACATGATCACCTCATTAAAGGGGATGGGATATGAGTTGGTGACGGTGAACGAGCTGTGCGGTGTGCCGAGCTCCACACCTGTGGGGGCCACGGCTCCTGCTGCACAAGGTCCGGCACCCGCAGCGACACCTCTGCCTTCCGCCTCACCTGCCGGGACCACGCCCATTTCGTCCACCAATACCCCATCGGTTCCCGCTCAACCGGTAATCCTACCCTGAGAATCGGTGGAGTGGCGTTTCGGGGTTCCCTTCGGGTGGGAGGTCCCATCGACTTCATTCAGGATGAACCCGCTTGGTAAGTTTCAGTTTTTCGGGGATTTCCTTCCTCCTCCGAAGAAATCGATGATTCCGCGGCCAATTTTCTCAAAGGTGTTTTCGATGCGCCGGCCCACGCTGTAAGGCTGGTCAAAGGTTTCCGCGGGGTAATCGGACTCGGGGGCATGATTCATGAAGTCGACCCACACGGGAAGGGCCAGTGTGGCGCCGTATCCCCGTTGCATGATGGTTTGAGGACGATCGAAACCCACCCAGACTCCACAGGTGAGGCTGCTTGTGTATCCCACAAACCAGGCATCCTTGTAGTCGTTGGTGGTGCCCGTTTTACCTGCCCCCACCTTTCGAAACCCCATGGATCGGGCCCTTGCTGCGGTACCGGATTTGAGAACCTCCTCCATGATCCCGGATGTGGTGATGGCAGCGTCGGAATCAAGAGGTTCCTTCTCCTCGGGTTGTGCTGAAAAGAGAATATTTCCGTCCACATCTTCGATGCGTCGGATGAAGAAAGGCTGTTTGAGCACGCCATGATTGGGGAAGAGCGTGTATGCTGCCGTGAGATCTTTGGGGGATGCTTCGAATCCGCCGAGATAGAGCGAGGGAACCTTGGGAACGTCATTGCAAAGGTTCAGGTTCTCGATCAGGTCGCGCACTTCGTCGAGGCCCACCATCTGGCCGATGCGTACGCTCATCGTGTTGCGGGAATGGATCAAGCCGTAGGAGGCGGGGCGTTCGCCGGTGTAGGTGTTGTCGGAATTCGAAGGAGTCCAGCCGTTCCAGCTGCGATCCATTTCCTCAGGACGAAGGGGAGAGTCGTCCACCGGGCTATCGGGATCCAGACCATGCTGAAAGGCCGCGGCATAGACGAAGGGCTTGAAGGAGGAACCGATTTGTCGTCGGGCCTGGAGGGCGCGGTTGAATTTGCTTTGCTGATAATCCCGTCCCCCGACCAGGGCACAGATGCCCCCCGTCCGGTTGTCGATCGCCACAAGGGCGCCCTGAAGATAGTCGGTGGGATCGTCGGCATCGTGAGGCTGCTTGGTGAAGGCGGCTTTCGTCGGATTTTTGTATCCAGCCTCGGATTCGATGCGGGTAAGATGGGCATCCAGCGCTTTGCTGGCGGCGCGTTGAAGATCGGCGTCGATAGTGGTGAAGACTTTCAATCCACCTTTGTCAACCTGGTCGGGCTGCAGCACCAGGTTGAGGACGCGTCGGATGGCGTCCATGGCGTAATTCTCCTGAAAAGGAAGGGATCGCTGTTTGGCGAGCCGGAGGCGGGAAGCTCTGGCCCGTTCAGCCTCATTTTTCGAAATCATTTTCAGATCCGTCATGCGTTTGAGCACGGTGTCACGTTCCCTCAGGGCGATTTTCAGGCTTTTAAACGGGGAGAATCGGTTCGGGCTTCGAATAAGTCCGGCAAGTGTGGCGCATTCTGAAAGATTGAGAGCGGAACAGGATTTTCCGAAATAGACCTGGGAGGCGGTTTCGATACCATAAACCCCGGCACCGAAGTAGATCCGGTTGACGTAGTGTTCAATGATCTCGGCTTTCGTGTATTTTTTTTCGATCCGGAGGGCGATCATCGCCTCCAGGAGTTTGCGATGGGGTTTGAAGGTTCCGAGGTGGTAACTATTGCGTGCGAGCTGCTGGGTGAGTGTACTGGCACCCTCCTTTGCGGAGAGAGTGAGGAGATCGCGCAGAACGGCCCGAAAAATACCCCAAAAATCGAGGCCATGATGTTCGTAGAACCTCGTGTCTTCACGGGCGAGCAGAGCTTTGATGAAAACAGGGGAGACGTGGGAGAGGGGGATGACGACGCGATTTTCCCCGTAGAGACGGGTGTAGGGGCGATCATGGACGTCGTAGGCAAGGGAGCGTTCCGGAATCTGGCCCACCTCCTTCAAATCATACGTTGCGGCGATACCGGCGTAAATGGCCAGGATGAGGACGGTGACGGCTGCGCCATACGAAAGGATGCGAAGGACGGTTTGCCGTCGAACCCGTGACATCCGGGCGCGTGTCCAGGTCCAGGCGGTTTTCGGGAATTTCATCGAACTCTCAAGGTAGCACGGGCCTGGAAAGGAGTCGATAAGACAAAGGAGACAAGGGAGGGGGGATTATGCTAGAAGAAAGGGGATGAAATTCCGTGCCTTTGGTCCGGGCCAGCAGTCGTCGCAAAGTCCCATTGTCAACGAATTGTCGGGTTATATGGAGCTGGGGATGCACCGCAAAGCCGCCTCGTTGGCGCGCAAGGTGTTGAAGCGTCCCAGGCTCAATCCCGAGGAGTTTCGCGAAGCGGTGGATGTCCTTCTGAGTGCGGAGTCGCGGTTGCCTGAATGTCGGGCTTTGGTGGAAGGTGCCTACCAGGATTTGGGGGTGAGGGCAAAAAAGAAGGTGCGTCTGGCGATGTTAAGCTTTTATTGCAGTTTGGGGGATCACACGGCCGCGCTTGTTTATGCGACGATCCGTCCTGAGAGTGTGTCCGATCTGGTGCTTTCACTCGAAGCATTCGTCAAGATGCAACGGGAAGAGGAGGCCATGTGCCTGGCAAAAAAGGGAAGAAAATGGGTTGGGCGTTGTGAAGATGCGTTTGATCAGGGGGCGATTCTCGGGGCTCTGGGAGCTTATTTTGCAAGACGTGGAATGTATGGCGCGGCGCGGACGCTGATTGAGGTGATACCGGATGAGATTGCCCTTGGACTTAACAAATTTGAGTCCCTTGCCCGTCTGGCCGTGGCGGAAGGGTTGAAGACGGTGAGAAGCGGGTTGCGCGAGCTTGACCGTCTCCATGCCGAGGGGGATTCCCAGTTGGAGATGTCGTATCCAGGGTTGCACGAGAAGCTGATCAAGGAGGTGCGGACGGAACTCCGAAACCATGAAAAAGCACTGGAAATCATTCTGCCCAGAGGTGAACAGTTGGATTTTGGACTTTAAATCCCTATGAATGATTCCCTGAAGGTCTATGTTTACCAGAACTGTGACACCTGTCGCAAAGCATTGAAATTTCTCGATCGGCATTCGATCTCCTACACGGCGGTGCCCATCCGGGAGAAGCCTCCGGCAGTGCCGGAGCTTCAAGCGATGTTGGAGCATCAAGGCGGGGATTTGAAAAAGCTCTGTAATGTTTCCGGGCAGGACTATCGTGCCCTGAATCTCAAGGAGAAGATTCCTTCCATGGGGGTCGCTGAAGTGATCGATCTCCTTTCAAGCAACGGAAATCTCATCAAGCGGCCTTTTGTCCTAGGGGAGGACTGGGGGCTTGTGGGATTCCGGGAGGAGGAGTGGCGGCGGTTGCTGTAGGCTGGACACGCTGAACAGCGATTGCTAGAAATGAAGGTTCTATGGGTGCCCAATGGAAACATGCTCCTCGTCTCGCTGCATCGAATAAACGCGGTGCGTTGATCGGAAAATTGGTGAAGGAAATCACGGTTGCCGCCAAGGTCGGGGGTCCGTCCCCCGATGCCAATCCCCGGCTCTGGGCGGCGCTTGAAGCCGCGCGGAAACAGTCGGTGCCTCGGGATACGATTGAGCGTGCTCTCAAACGCGGAGCAGGGTTGACGGATGATGAGGTCCATTACGAACACGTCGTTTTCGAAGGATTTGCGCCCCACAAGGTGCCGGTGCTTGTGGAATGCCTGACGGATAATCGTAATCGAACGGCTCCGGATATCCGGAATCTATTTAAAAAGGGTCAGTTGGGGGCTCCGGGCAGTGTCGCGTGGATGTTTGATCACTATGGCATGGTGGAGGCGACCCATGGGGATAAAACTCTCGATCTGGAAACCGTGGCCATCGAAGCCGGGGCGCAGAATGTGGAGCCCCTGGATCATGATGTTCCGGAAGGCCATGTGGGGGGGAGATTTTACTGCGATCGGACGGATCTCGACAAGGTTGCCAAATATTTGAAGGAGCAGAAATGGGCGGTGACTACCTCGGAAATGAGTTATGTGGCCAAGAATTTCGTGGAACTGACCGCAGATCAGAAAAAGGATGTCACCGAGTTCCTTCACGAAATTGACGAACACGATGACGTCCATCGTGTTTATGCCGCCCTCAAATAGTCTGAACCCTGTCAAGTGCCCGGCAACGATCTGAGGCGTTCGGTAAGATGGCTTCGATCGGCGAGAGTGTGAAGAAGCGGACCGCAGGAGCTGAATTCGATGACGCTGAGGGAGCTTACGGGACATCCGAGGCGATAGCGATACCGGCCGACGTCAATGCCGAGAAGGGCACAGAGGATGATTCGGATGGTGGCTTTATGGGAGACGACGAGAACGTTGCCGGAGTCAAATTTCTGTCGGATTTCCTCGACCACTCTTAATCCCCGGCGGGCGATGACGACTGCAGGCTCTCCATCCGTGGGCGCATGCCAGGCGGGATCCGCTTTCCATTGGAGATGATCGTCATGGTAGGTGAGATCGATTTCCTCCGTTGAGGCACCTTCCCACCTGCCATAGTGGATCTCCTTCAAGTCATCCCGGATTTCCGGTTTCAAACCGAGCGCGTCACACAGGGGTTGCGCTGTTTCGATGGCTCGGTGTTGGGGACTGCAAAAGACGGCTTTCCATGGGGTGGATTTGTAGGCTGCCGCAAAGGCGGCGGCCATCTCGCGCCCCTCGGGGGTCAACTCCGCTTCGGTGCCGGCCCCGCAGAAAACGTTTTCCCGGCTGGCATCGGTCTGTCCATGACGTAGGAAATGAATCTTCAGGCTCATGAGGGGTGGGGTTAAATGGATCGGCTTTCCCCGATCTCAAGGAGGTGGAGGGTTTTACCTGCATTTTTGAAGGCGGCGACAGCCTGTTCGGTATGAATGCGGATGGGGGGAAAGGTGTTGTAGTGAACCCCCATGATGTTGGGGCATTGAATAAAGTCTGCGGCACGGATGGCATCCTTTACCCCCATGGTGAAATAGTCTCCGATGCAAAGAACCGCGAAATCGAGGGAGATGGATTCGCCAATGAGTTTCATATCCAGTGTGAGCGCGGTGTCCCCTGAGTAGTAAAAATTTCCCGAACTGGATTCGATCACGAAACCACCCGGGTTCCCGCCGTAGCTTCCATCCGGAAGCATGCTGCTGTGAACTGCCTGAACAAACTGGAGTCGACCGAAAGCCCAGGGGCTCCATCCCCCATGATTGACACCATGAACCTTGGTCAGCCCCTGTCGGCCCAACCACTCACTGATCTCATAATTGCAAATCACCGTGGCGCCGCTGTTTTTTGCGATTCGGACGGCGTCGGCCATGTGGTCCCCATGGCCGTGGGAAATCAGGATGAAGTCGGGACACAGATCGTCCACTTCAATGGACTTGGCGAGATCGTTTGGGGAGATGTAGGGATCGAAGAGAAGGGATTTGCCACCGGCTTCGACGGTGAAGCAGGAATGGCCAAAATAACGGACGGTCATCATGCTTTCGATGTGAAGCAGAAACATCCCTGGCATGAAACAAAAAAGGGGCGATCCTTTGATCGCCCCTTTGTCGGATTTATTGACTGAAGGGTGGTTTACGCTTCTGCATTCGCCAGATTCCCCCAGTGGGGATGCTTTTCTCCGCCACCCCGTTTGGAATTGGGGCGGTGGCGCTGGACTTTGGTTTTGCATTTGCGCATCTGGCGGGCCAGCTTGTTGACGCAGAGATCGATCGAGGCGTACATGTCCGAGGAGGCATGGACCGCTTGAAGATGGATGTGTTTGGTGCATTTCAAAACCACCTCACATCGTTGAAGGAACTTTTGAACGTCAAGGATGACGTGAGCCTGGATGACTTTCGGGAACTCCAGGTTGATGGATTCGAGTTTTCGCCGGGCGTAGTCCCGGATGGAGTCGGTGAGTTGGACGTGACGTGCTGTGACCGTGATTTCTGCTGTTTCAGTGTTCATAGTACGAATCATTCCTTCTGTTGGTTTGACCGAAAATATTCACACCCGACATGGAAGTGAACCTGTTGACCAAAATAAAATGCCCTGCAGGGACCGTCTGCATGCATGTGGTTTCGAAGTCGCACGCGATCTGTAGAGCTAAATTGGTCGCTCAGTATAGGCTATCCGTTTGGTTATGGAGTAGCGTAACGCCTACACCTATACTGAGCGGAATCCTTATCTTCAAGACTAATATAACCCATATTTTTCCGGCTTGCTGCACGTTTTTTGTGAAAAATGGCACTGATTCATGACCTTTGATGCCCCAGGGAAGGGCTTTTTTTCGTGCTCTGAAATCAAGGTTGAAATATTCGAATCGAGCCCATCGGTTGACCTCAAGTGGGATTGACCTTTTAGGGAGTTCGGACTAACGTGATTGTTCGAAAAGCCCGGGTGGCGGAATTGGCAGACGCGCTAGATTCAGGTTCTAGTCCTTAACAGGGTGCAGGTTCGAGTCCTGTCCCGGGCACCACCCCATTCGGGGTGGCGGGCTTACCTATTAGGGGGGTAACCCACGTCTCTGCACCAAAAACTTTCCCTGCGAACGGATAACCGCTCCATTTTTCAGGGGGGCAGATGGGTCAGGGATTTTTCTTTTTCAGCAGTTGATCCATCAGGTTGTTCACGGGACCCGTGCTGGCGGGAGGAGCATTTGTGGAGGTGTCGGGGAGCTCGGATGGGGATGGCTCTTTTTCTTTCTTTTTCAGGAACTCTTTGAGGATATTGACCCCGGTGTTGATGGCGGCACCACCGATAAGTTTGGTGCTATCCACCTGGACGTCCGGATTGGACAGGGAACCACCCACGCGTGTAGCGTTGGGGAGTTTGATCCAGTCCCCTGTCTCGGCGCTGACGATCTGGGTGAGTTGGGAGAGAAGAGCGGAACGATTCATGACGTCCCGCTTGATCTTGAGGCCGGCTTCCATCTGGAGTTGTTGATTCCAGAGGAGGTTGCCGCGCAGGGTTGCTTCAATGGCGGATCCTGCAAGGTGGAGGTTGTCGGTATGAACCTTCCCATCCGAAATGCGTGCCGAGGCCTCGATCTGGTCCATGGAAGAGGCGGCGATGTCGTCTGATTGGAGAAGTTTGCCCAGCTGTTCAAGGGCATGTTTCATGGCCGGGACTTGTTGCATGTGGGTCCCTTTTGCGGAAATTTCCAGGGCGGCGTCCAGATGGTTTTGCAAGTCTCCCGAGTTCAGGCCACGACCCTGACCATAAAATTTGAGATTGAGGGTGCCACCGAGAGTATTGCGCAACTTGGGGGCAAAGGCGTCCACGACAGGCGCCAGAGGAAGGGCATCCCCCTGAAGTTCAAAATGAAACAAAGGTTTCCCGGGAGGGGGGTCGGTCCAGATTTTTGCGGAAATGGGGGAGCCGTTGAGTTTGAGGGAGCCATTGTCGAGGCGAAGAGTTTCCCCTTTTTGAATGTAGGGCAGATGAACTTCGGTGACCTGAAGGCTTCTGATTCGTATCGAATCTGCCTGCAGGTTAAGTGAAAGGTCCCAGGATTTTCCTCCCGAACTTGGGGGGGGAGGAGGGGATGCCACGGGGGCGGCCGTGTCTATGTTTGGGGCATTTGCTGGCGTTTTCATGCCTCCCGAGGTGGCCGGGGTCACCTGATTACTTGAAGAAATGGGGGCGAAACGATCCCACCATGGAGTAAGGTCCAGGGATTTGGTTTGCATCGTCAAGTCTCCGACCCACCTTTGCGCTTGGGATTGCAAGGAACCCCGTATCTGGATCAGATTTTCAGCGCCCTCCACGGGGTCCCATTGAAGGGTCATCTCTTTGATTTGAAGGATTTGATTGGTGGAGTAACCCACGTCCGTGGTGATCTTCAGGGAGAGAGGAGAGGATGCGGTTGGAGCAGCATCCTCGAGAATGAAGTTTTTCATTTCGCCCTCGTTCTTCCAGGAAAAGCCCCCGTCCTGATACAGCCAGTCCCCATGGCTGGACAGTTCCATCGAGCGAAGTTTTCGTTCCGGGAACCACAGGGAAAAGAAGGGGCTGAAAAGTGGGTCCTTCCATTCCTTGAAGTCATAATGGACACGAAGGGCGGAGTCATTGTCCGTGAAACTTGCCTTGAAGAGGCATGTTCCGGCTGGGGCGCCATGCCGGGTGACGGCGAATGTTGCGTTGTCCATTTGGATCACCCCGGCGGCTCCGGTCAGGTCTCCTGAAAAACTGAGAGAGAGCTGGTCGTAGGGGATTTGATGATAGACGAGGGAAGCGTTGTCCATCGAAGCGTTGATGCGACAGGCGTAGGTCTTGTGGTCTTTTTGGGTCCAGGTCAGCCTGCTCTGGAATGCACCGGAACTGTAACTCGTTTGAAGGATGGGCAAAACCTTTCCGACTTCGGACAGGGCGGAGCGGATCTCAAGCGAACCGGCCCCCTGATGGCTGTACAAATCCCGGCTGCCCGAAAGATGGATGGTCAAAAGAGGGGATGTTTTTTCCGTGATGCTGAGGACGGCTTCATTGACCACAGAAAGATTGCTGAGACGATCCAGGGTGAACATGCCATCCGCGGAGAGATCACTGTCCACCAGCTTGATGAAGGGGGAGTCGAGAATGACGCCTGCGAGTCGTGCATGTGTATCGATGTTCAGTTTTTGTCCCTGATTGCTGGAAGTGATTTTGATGGCGGTCTCCAGCATGCCCCGGGACACCTTCCAGGCTTCCGGAAGGTTGAGGAAGGGAAGGATTGAGACGGTATCAAAAGGAAGCACCTGGATGGAAAGCTCGGCATCTTGGGCGGTTGTATCCGCAGATGGGGAGTCCCCCCACGTGAGGGACATGGGCTGGTGAAGCGCTCCTTCCATGAAGGGCTTGTCTTCACGTCTGCCATGAAGGGTGAAGGTTTTGAAAAGTGCCCGGCTTTTTGAGAAATCGATTTCGATCGCAAAATCACCCGTGAACGAAGTGGATTTCCATGCGTCAGGGGGCATGGTTGGGGAAGTGAAAGCTACTGTGGGGGCATCCAGGGAACCACTTAGGGCGAGTTGTTGTCCATGGTTGGCAAGAGAGAGATGAGCATTGAATCGAAGGGATGTGTTTTGAAAGTCGATTTTTCGTGAACTGAAAAAAGCGTTGAGCACACGATTTCCGATCGGGTCCATGGTCAGATCAAGTTCAGCTTCCCGTTTCTGAAGATTCAGGGGGCCCTTGCAACTGATCATCCCAAGGCTCTCTCCATTTCGCTGAAAAATGAGGGAACCTTCCTTGAGGGCTCGCTGTCCCTGCGCGTCGGTGGAAAGATCCACGCGCAATTCCATAGAAATCCCGTTCCATGGATTATCATCCCGAGTGGTGTGAATTTCTGAAATGGTGACATGGCCCTGCGCGGTTTTGGGGAACCAATGGGGATCGATCTGGGTGGTCAGTTGAGACTGCCATTTTCCTTCCATCGAGTGTTCATGTCCTCCCAGGGAATCCCGTATTGAAAACTCCCCACTCATGTTCCAAATCCCTTGGGCCCCGGCTTTGAAGTTGCTTCCGCTCACCTCAACTTTTCGCAGGGAAACAACTTCGTGGGGTGCGGAATAGAATACAGAGAGATCGCGGATGTGGAGCTGTGAAAGAGAAAGCCGGGGAAACCATTCCGACGGGCTCGCTCGGGCCGGCGTGGATACCCCGGGTTTCAAAAGATCGAGAAAATTGGCGAGTCCGCTTCCCGATTCCTTTTCCTGGCTTTGGATATGAATGACTCCCTGACTGCACGAGAGCGATTCGAAGGAGAGTCTTCCCCGGAGCAAATCCCATGGCCTATAGACCAACGCCACAACCCTGGCCTCGAACATGGGGTTGGATTCAGGCCCGATTTTGAGATCCTCCACCGCTAGCGAGCTCCAGATTCTCCAATGAACGGAGCCTGCGCGAACTTCCTGTTGGAATGCCTGGGAGAGCTTGGGAAGAACCACTCGATGCATTCCCGAATCGGTGGTGAGATAAAATCCAAGTCCGATGAGGGCAAGCAGGAGAATCAACCCCGTGCAAAAAAGCGCTCCGAACCAAAAGAGGAATCCCTTCCTCTTTTTTTTTGGAAGTTGTTGGGTCGCAACAGGTTCAGGTGGAGCTTCAACCGTCATGTGGATTCAAACTACAGCAAGAACAAACGTGCCCGAAAGGGAAAAGTTGTGATAAAAACCGAAAAAAACGGATTAGGGTTGGAAATTACCAAAGTTCGTTTGGCCCTTTGGGTACGGGAATGGCGTCGCGTCTGGCCACCGCGGGTTCAGATTGCATGAAGGATGCTTGAAGGGCGGGCGCCTTGTATTGGTGGCGCAGGTGCTGGTGTTCGTCCAGAAAGGCCGTCCTCCAAACCCGATAGTGGGAAACGATTTCGTCGAACTGGTCACGGGAGCTCAGGGAAGTGATTTGTCGGTTGAATTCCGCAGTGGGACCAAACCGTTTTGAATACCATGTGGCGACCTTTCGGAACATGCGGCAGCCTGTCTCCACGCCGAACACCTCGATCATCCGGTCGAGATGTTTCGCCATCACTTGAATGCGTTCGTCGAACTCGGGTTCGGGGGGAATCATTCCCGTAGCCAGGTAGTGCAGAGTGTGCTGGAAAATCCATGGATTGTAGAACGCTCCGCGCCCGATGCTCACGGCGGAGCATCCCGTTTCCTCGAGCATGACCTTGGCCGCCTGGGGGGTGGTGATGTCTCCATTGCCAATGACGGGGATGTGTCGGACGGCCTGGACGACGGATCGGATGCCTGCCAGGTTAACGCGGCCGGAAAACCCCTGTTCCCGGGTGCGCCCATGGATGGTGATCGCGGCCACGCCCACGTCTTCGAGACAGCGTGCGAGGTCCGGCGCAGTGATCTGGGAGTCGTCCCATCCCAGGCGCATTTTGCAGGTGACGGGTATCTTAAGGGCATCCACCATGCCTTTGACAAGCTGGGCAGTTTTGGTGTGTTCCGTCATCATCGCGGAGCCACCTCCGACGCGACAGACTTTCCGGACGGGACATCCCATATTGATGTCCACGATATCCACGCCTTGCGATTCGAGGAAGAGGGCGGCGTCCCGCATCTCCTCGGGAACGGATCCAAAAAGCTGAACGGCGAGCGGGCGATCCTCCGGACGTGTTTCGATCAACTTCAACGCCTTGCGGTTTTTTTCGAGAAGCGACCGGGCGTTCACCAGATCCGTGGTGCAGAGTCCGACTCCGCCGATTTCGCGAATGACCAGGCGAAAGGGAAGGTTGGTGTATCCCGCCAGGGGGGCGAGAAACAGGTTGGAGGCCAGCTCCATGTGGCGCAGTCGAAAAGGCATTGAATCAATTTAGAAGAATTTATCCCCACAACCAAGCCACAACTCCGGTGATAGGCTGGAAATGGCTGGCTTGGAATTCTCGTTTGATGCGGCCGCAGGGACGCGGCCACCTACCGTCGGTAGCTCGTCGCGTCCCTGCGACGGGAATTAATCGTCGCAACGCAGTCGTTCCCACTTTTTCCGTAACCTGCTATAGTCGATCCATGCTCGAGGCGAACTACCTTCAGATTCAGAAGCGCATGTCGGATGCCTGTTCCTGTTCCCATCGGAATCTGGCGGAAGTTACCTTGGTGGCGGTCAGCAAAACCCATCCGCCTGAATCGGTGGACGCTCTGGCCCGTTTGGGGGTTCGTGATTTTGGCGAAAACAAGGTTCAGGAGGCAAAGGCCAAAATTCCGCTCTGCAGTGGATCGATTCGCTGGCATGGGATCGGACATCTTCAGACCAACAAGGCGAAGGAGGCGGTCCGCCTCTTTTCCATGATTCATGCCGTCGATTCCATGAAACTGGCCCTGGAGCTTGAAAAACATGCCGATGCCCAGGCAAAGCGGATGGCCGTTTTGCTGGAAGTGAATGTCTCCGGTGAGGGGAGCAAGTTTGGAATCAAGCCCGAGTCGCTGAATGAGCTCGCGCTTGAAATCAACGCCTTGCCGCATCTGGAACTTCAGGGCTTGATGACCATGGCTCCTTATTCCGAGGATCCAGAAGCCTCCCGGCCTTTTTTTAAGAAGCTTGCGGGGTTGAAACGTGAACTTGAACAGAAACTCGGCGCGCCCCTGCCGCATCTGTCGATGGGAATGAGCGGGGATTTTGAAGTGGCGATTGAAGAAGGGGCGACCTTGATCCGGGTGGGAACCGCCCTTTTCGGAAAGCGAATGTCGGGGGCGTTTCGGAGGGTGGGGTTGGGAGGAGAGGGGGAAAGTTGAAACCATTCCTTAGAAGAAAACCAATAAAAGAATTTCTTCTGCCCTTTTTGAATTTTTGTTATTGGGACAGTGCAGGGCCCCGTTTGGGAGGTGGAACAAGAATTCTTCTTGAAATTCCCCCATTTATCTATAGGATGATGGGTTTCTTGCCTCGAGAATCGCCGGTACATGAATACCGGTGCCTGGGGCCAACCGCGCGAATCCCATGATCAAATCCATTAGCATGTGGTCGTTCCCCCCGTCCCTGGGTGTGGAAGATTGTTTCAACATGGCCAAGAAGCTTGGCTATCAGGGCGTCGAAATGACCTGTGACTTGAAGGGGCGGTTTTCAGTTTCAGCTAGTGAGGAAGATTGTGAGAACACCCGCCGGGTGGCCCACAAGCTGGGAATCCAGATCACCTCGCTCGCCAGTCATGTGGCATGGACGGTTTCCCCGACGTCTGATCTCGCAAGCGATCGGGAGAAGGCGGTGGAGCTTTATCGCCGGATGATTCAGATTTCACGTTGGTTGGGAGTGGACTCCATTCTCGTCGTTCCCGGGGCGGTGCAGAATCCCTTCGACAAGAAATTCAAGCCTGTCCGGTACGATACCGCCTACGAACGGGCGGCCGAGTTCATTGAGAAGCTTCTCCCTTTTGCGGAAAAGTATCAGATTCGCATCTGTGTGGAGAATTCGTGGAACAATTTTTTGATGTCACCTCTCGAGCTGAAGGATTTTGTGGATTCCTTCGATCATCCGAGTGTGCGGATCTATTTTGATATCGGAAACGTCATGCGTTTCGGGGTGCCCCAGCACTGGGTGGAGATTCTTGGCAACAAGGTGCACCGCGTGCATATCAAGGATATGAAACTGGACGGGGACTGGCTCGACGGTTTCTGTCCCTTGCTTCAGGGGGATGTGCCGTTCAAGGAAGTGATGAAAGCTCTGAAGAAGCAGGGCTACAATCGCAGCATCACGGCCGAAGTTCTTCCTGCCACCGAGGCGACCCTGAAGCACACGTCCAAGGCGATGGACAAAATTCTGAAGATGTAAGCGCTTCGGAGGATTTTTCTCCGACGTTTTACATCATTGGATTGGACCGAGAAGGGCGGTCTGTAACCTTTCGGCGCGCCCAGCGGTCGCGCCCTACCTGAAAATGTATCGACTACACTTCAATTTAAACGGCTCTATTCCGCAATCTCGTCTTCGTCTGAGCTGGAAGTGACGGCGGCTCCCACAAGAAGTCCCATGCCGAGCGCGCTCAGCGCAAACAGCCATGGATGTTCACGAACGGCGAGATCAGTCTTTTTCGCGGCACGCACTGCCCCGTCGGCGATCTGTTTCTTGAGTGCGGCATAGCGGCTTCGAACGAGCGGCATTGCATTTTCAAGCCTCTGGATGGATTCCACGGCCTTTTGACTCAGGGGGACTGATTGACCGGTCACCACTTCCTTCAAAGCCTCCACGCCTTCGTGAAGGTCGTCGAACATCTCTTCATCGGGTCGGTTCATACTTGGAATAATGAAGAATAACCCGCTCTCCGGGGTTGCGCAAGTGTTCAACCAAAGGGATTGTATTTTTCCTCCTGCTCGACGGTCGTCGTGGGGCCGTGTCCGGGACATAGGAGGGTTTTCGGGGGAAGCGCCAGAATTTTGAATTGCAGGTGATCCCGGAGTTTGGGGTAGGAGACTCTTCCACTTCCCATGGATCCGGCAAAAAGAACATCTCCGATGACGGCCACGGGCGCCGGCCAACCGCTTTGACCGGTGAATACATAGCTCACATGCCCCTCACTATGCCCTTCCGTCAACAGCACCCGGACTTTGAGGCAGCCGATCTGGATTTCGTCGCCTTCCGTGACGCTTTTGGCGCCGGGAAGGGGTTCATCTTTCGGGGCATAGATGGCAGGCGAATAAGCCTCGTTCAATTCGTCGAGCGCAGCGACGTGGTCGCCGTCCCGGTGGGTGATCATCACGGCGGTAAGCTTGAGCTGGTGTAGATCGAGATATCGACGAACGAGCTTGGCGTCTGTGCCGGTATCGCACAACACGGCCTCCCGGGTGGCCGAGTCCCAGATCAGATAGCAATTGACGATCGAATCCATGTAGCGGCTGGCAATCGGCTGCACGCCTTTCCATATGGTGGCGTCGAATGTTGCGGGCTTATAGCGCTGGAAAGCCAGATCCAGAAAAGGGGTTGGGCGGAGGCCAAGACCAATGGCGAGCCGGCGCAGGGTGTCTTCCGAGGGGAGTTCTCCGGCGAGAATCGATTTGAGGCGGGCCGGGGTGATGTTGGCGGAAGGGGCGAGATTCTTATCATCGACGCCTGTGCCGGCAATCGCCTTGCTCAGGACATCATTCCAGGAATCTTCTAGGGGAAGCGGATGGGGGATTTCAGACATGGTTCATCATGGAAACGTCATTTGGAGCATCTGTCAAGGAAGGGTGCAGGGCTCCGCGAAGCGCCGGCAAACAAGCGGCTTGAGTTGGCAGCCTTTCGACGAGTAACCTCACCTCAGGTTGCAACTCAGCCGCAGCTACGTTAGGCCGCTTCGCACACGCTATGCGCACATTCAGCAAATCTGAGTTTTCCAGATTTTTGCGAGAGGCGCGTCGCGCCCACCAAGAATGCCCTGGCACTGAAATTTGCGGACTGATTGTAGATGCCGGTTCTCATCTCTCTTTGGTGCAGACACGCAACGTCTCTCGACGGCCTGGGATTTTCCTTTTCTCTCGCCCTGACGTTCGGCGCGTTGTAGCCGATGCGAAGATTTCAGGACAGGAGGTTGTCGGCACATTTCACTCGCATCCCGCAGCCCCTGCGATACCCGGCGTTTCCGACATTTCAAACGCCGTGGATGACTCGCTCATGTTAATCTTCGATTGTACCGCTCGTCGTGGACGTCTTTGGAGCATCAAGAGTGGCCGAGCGCGGGAGTTAGATTTCACTACGCGGCCTAAATTCGCTGAGCTTGGGTTATTATGATAAAAAATATTTTTCAAACATCAAAGCAACTTGCTTTAGTTGGCGTAGCGCTGCTCTGTATCATGTTAGCCACTGATTTTTTCAGCGTACATTTTACATCTTCAAAGCGTCTTTCATTCGGTGGATATTCATTTTTTCCATACAAATATTCAATCGGGATTGCTCTGTTTCTATTTGTGCTCGGTATTATGTTCGGAGCCCGACATATCCGCGAAGCTCCTAGTTTTCTTTTCATTCTTCCAATCCTTTGCCAAGCAGTCGTCTCCGCTTGGCTGATTTATCTTTGCACCATTGTTTTTCATATTTTCATTGGAGGAGATCTATGATCGTCCATGAACGCTCGGAGTTTAAGAGCCCGCTTCAGAGAATTGCCCGGGCTGTACGCCCTCGAGGTCTCTGAGCTCACCTCTGAGGTAATCCAACAAGTGTTTTTTTAAGTTTTGTTCACCGG
>CAYYYL010000036.1:0-28413 GCA_964475835.1 uncultured Verrucomicrobiota bacterium
CGCCCACCGCATGTGATCGTCCAGTCCTGAGGCCCTCGCGGTGATCCCTCCCACATTCAAATAGAGATCAGGGGCGCCTTCCGCGATCTTTCGTGTCTGGCTGCCAAGCACCCCGCCCGCGTTCAGAATCGCGTGCAACATCGCCAGATCCTCCGATCCCGCGGTGCAGAGATGCTTGCCATTCACGGTGACTCGAAACGCGATCATGGAATCATAAGAACCATAATCCCGGACGAATTTAAAGGTTATTGCGAATCACCAAACCTCCCCTAACCCCTCCTTGGCAGGAGGGGAATCTAAAAGATCCTTCTTCGCTTCTGCTCCTCAGGATGACACCAGAGAATGATCTTAAGAACTGAGCGACTCCCACCCAAACTTGTCATCCCGAGCGAAGTCGAGGGATCTCTTCCCCTCCTGCAAAGGAGGGGTTAGGGGAGGTTTCTTCAGTCGCTCTCCTCAACCTTTGACAGCCGCTTTTTCTTGCCTGACCCGTCTGAAACTTCCATTCTCACACCTCACCATCTCCTATGGAAGAGACCCACGATTTGATTGCTCTGCGAAAAGAAAAGCTGGAGAGGCTTCGCACCCAGGGCATCGACCCTTACAAAAACGAATTTCGTCCGACGGAAAACGTCATCACCATCCGGGCCAATCCCACGGAAGGCCGCGTTGTGAAAGTTGCGGGACGCATGACGGCCCACCGGGACATGGGCAAGAGCCTTTTCTTCGATGTGCGCGATGAGACGGATCGCATTCAGGTCTATGGACAGAAAAATGCGCTCGGGGATGCGTTGTTCGATACCCTTAAAAATCTCGATCTGGGTGATATCCTCGGAGTTGAGGGTGAGCTGTTCGTCACGAAAACCGGCGAACTTTCGATCAAACTCAAAACCTTCACCCTTCTGGCCAAGGCCCTCCGTCCGCCACCTGAAAAATGGCACGGCCTGCAGGACGTGGAAACCCGATACCGGCAGCGCTATCTCGATTTGATCTCCAATCAGGAGGTCCGCGATATTTTCCGAAACCGCAGCCGCATCGTGCTGGAGATCCGGAACTTTCTCAACTCCCGCGGCTTCATGGAGGTGGAAACCCCCATGATGCAGAGCATCGCCGGGGGCGCCGCCGCGAAACCGTTTGTCACCCGGCATGAGGCGCTGGGATGCGAACTTTTTCTCCGGATTGCCCCCGAACTTTATCTCAAACGTCTGCTCGTCGGGGGCTATGAGAAAATATATGAGGTGAACCGTAACTTCCGCAACGAGGGCATCTCCCGGCGCCACAATCCCGAATTCACAATGCTTGAAGTGTACGAGGCCTATGGAAATTTTCACTCCATGATGGATCTCGTGGAGGAGATGATTCCCTCGATTGCGCGGAAAGTTTTCGGCACCCTCGACATCAAGCATGTGGTTGCCCACGGTGCCCCCGAGAAGGTGATTCATCTTGAGCCACCCTGGGAGCGAAAAACCTACGCGGAACTGCTCGACAACGCGGTGGCCCCCGGATTCCTGCAGTGGCCGGTGGAGAAAAAGAAGGAAAAGGCGTTGCAACTGGGAATCAAGGACGTTGCCGATCTGGAGGACTACGAGGTGGCGAATCAGATTTTCGAAAAAATCATCCAACCCGCCTTGATCCAACCCATCTTTGTCACCCATCTGCCGAAGGAACTTGTGCCTCTGGCCAAAGCCAGCAAAGACGATCCCTCAACCGTGGATGTCTTCGAGCTTTGCATCAACGGACAGGAGATTGCTCCGGGATACAGTGAGCAGAATGATCCCGTTGAGCAGCGCGAGCGGCTCGTCTCCCAGGTGGGCGAAGAGATCCAGAATCTGGATGAGGATTTTCTCACCGCCCTGGAACATGGAATGCCTCCGGCGGGGGGCATGGGCATCGGCATCGACCGTCTGATCATGATGCTCACCGGTGCCGAAAGCATCCGGGACGTGATTCTTTTCCCGCAACTGAAGCCTCGCGAAACCAGCCCCGCACTCCCTCCCGTCACCATTCCGGAACCGAAACTTTAAAACAGTCCCCTGGGCCCCTGAATTTCCGCAGAGACGAGCAGCAAGATATTGCTTCGCGCCTCCGCGGTTTATTCCCGTTCCAATCCAATGCCGCTTGATGATAAAGAGGAGAGGATTGCTTTTTTTGTGATTCCGGCTCAACAATCCTCATCATGGCTGATGTGTCCTCCAAGCCTCCTACGATTAACGAACGGGAGTACTACACCGCGATGTCCCACTTCTACCGGGGCGAAATCAGTCGGATCATGATCTGGAGGCAACGACTCGATACCACCTCCAACTGGGCGGTGGTTACCTCAACCGGTGTCATCACCTTTGCCCTGGGCCACCCCGAGATCACTCATTTTGTCTTTATGATCGGCAATGTGCTGGTCTTTCTGCTCCTCATCATCGAAGGAAGACGTTACCGGTATTACGATGCCTTCAGTGCCCGGGTGCGCATGCTGGAAGCGCACTTTCTTGTGCCGGTCGTCATGCGTTCCACGGGAATGCTCGAGGGGGACTGGCGTCGCATGCTCGCCGAGGATCTCATTTTGCCGGAATTCAAAATCGGAGTCCGTGAGTCCGTTTCGTACCGGTTGAAGCAGAATTACATCTGGATTCTGGGGGTGATGCAATTCGCCTGGGCTACGAAGGTTTGCCTGCACAGCGGCCCCATTCATTCCCTGGGCGATTTTCTACGGGCCCTGCAAAGCCAGCAAATCCTCGCCCCATGGATTTTTTGGATCCTGTTGATTGGGTTTTACAGCATGCTGATCGCCCTGGTTTTCTACTCCCCCAGAAACCGCCGTGTCTCAGGGGAAATGAACAGGCGTTCGCGTCCCCACTGGAATATCTAGACGGTTGCGGCGGAACGCATGGGTGCCCCTGAGGGAGTCAGCTTCCCACGATTTCCCCATCGTGCATCGTGATCGTGCGCTGTGCGGAACGGGAAACCTCCTGGGAATGGGTCACGAGGACCATGGTGGTTTGATGGGCCCGGTGAAGATCCCGCAAAAGGGAAAGAATGGTCTCCGAGGTGGCGGAGTCGAGATTGCCCGTCGGTTCATCGGCGAGCAACACCCGCGGTCGGTGCACCAGGGCCCGAACGATCGCGACACGCTGCTGCTCCCCACCAGAGAGTTCCTGTGGAAAGCGATCCGCCTTCCCCTTCAATCCCACTTCCTCGAGGAGGATGTTTCCCCGATGTTCCGCCTCGGCGACAGGAACGTTCAACAAACGAAGAGGCAGGCAGACGTTCTCCATGACGGTGAGTTGCGGGAGAAGGTTGAAAAATTGAAATACCACGCCCACATGCTGGCGTCGGAACAGACTCAGGGCTTTTTCATCCATGCGATGAATCGCAAATTGATCGATCCAGACCTCCCCCTCGGTGGGATGATCGAGCCCCCCCAGCAGATGGAGCAATGTGCTCTTGCCACAACCACTGGGGCCCATGACCGCCAGAAACTCATTCTCCCGGATGTCGATCGAGACCGATCGCAGGGCCTGGACAAGCTCTCCCTTTTCGCTTTTGGAAGAGCGGGGCATGGTGTAGTTCTTGGAAACCGAGGCGAGACGGATCACACATCCAGAATATCCCGTTTTTCCGATCAACCAAGAACTTTCAACCCAACCCGACCATCCGTGTCCCTCTGAGTAAATCCGCCGCTTCACCCCCAGCAGGCATCCATGAAGATCCAGGAACTCCATCAAAACGAAGCTGCACGACAGGAGGCGTTTCCTGTTTGCAAGGAATCCACCTTCCTCGCACACGCCGGGGTCTGTCCCATTCCCCAAGCCGTGGTCACGGCCATGACGGATTACACGAATCGCTGCGTCACCGGCGATCAGGAGACGGTCTTCCCCTCAGGGAAATTGATCGAAACCCGGAGGCTTGCAGCCCAGACGCTTCATTGCGACATGGAGGAAATCGCTCTCATTGGTCCCACTTCGATCGGACTTTCTCTCGTCGCCAACGGCATCGACTGGAGTCCTGGCGACAACGTGGTTTTCTACGCCGAGGACTATCCTTCCAACGCCGTCCCCTGGATGGCTTTGGAGCAATTCGGCGTCGAGGCCCGGGAGGTGAAACCACAACATCTGGGCGCCGTAACGGTGGCTGATCTTGAACGCCTTGTGGACTCACGCACTCGCCTGGTGGCTCTCGCCTCGGCGCATTTTATTTCGGGACATCGCCTCGATGTGAACGCCATTGGGGCGTTTGTTCATTCCCACCGAGCCCTTTTCTGTGTGGACGGCATCCAGACGATTGGGGCCCTCAACACCCCGCTTGCCCACGTGGATTTCATGGCCGCCGATGCCCACAAATGGCTTCTCGGCCCCTGCGCCGCCGGAATATTTTACGCCCGCCGCGAGGCCCAGGCCCACCTGCGCCCCACTTTGCTCGGATGGAACAACGTCCTCTGTCCCGGCTATGTCACACCGAGACAGGTTGAGTTTCCAAAACACGCCGGACGTTACGAGGCGGGATCCCCCAATCTCATCGGCATCCTGGGACTCCATGCGTGCTTTTCCATGATCCAGGAGCTTGGTTCGAAGGAAATCGAAGCCACCGTTCTCAGTCATACTCGCTTCCTTCGTTCCGAACTTCGAAAGAAGGGGTACGTGCTTGCCGGAAAATCCGACGACTCCATCTCCGGCATCACCTCCTTCCACCCCACCCAGGGAGACATTCATGGCCTTCACCAGCAACTGATGAAAGCGCGGATCGTCAGCTCCCTTCGACAGACCCGGGACGGCCAGCACTGGATTCGACTTTCCCCTCATTTTTATAACACTCGGACCGAATTGGAGACCGTTTTGAACCACCTTTAAAAAGTCCTAATTCGTTCTTCCTCAATAAGATGCGTCATGTTATAGTCGAGTTTGGGATAGGGATTTCCCAAAAAGGAGCATTATGAAGAAAAGCGCTTCCAAAGCATCGGTACGTGAAAAGAAGATTCGTCTGGAACTGTCTCAGCCCCATGCCAACGAGGTCTTTGTAGCCGGGACCTTCAACAATTGGCAGGCCCATCAGAATCCATTGACCCGTTTGGGAAATGGAAAATGGGCGATCGACCTAGCCCTGGCCCCAGGACGATATGAGTATCGATTTGTGGTGAACGGGGAATGGATCAACGATCCTCAGGCCAAAGAGACGGCTCCCAACGATTTCGGGACACAGAACGCCGTGTTGCTCGTCAATCCCCAATAAGCTGCGTCGCGAGGGAAACGCAAACCGCTGCAAAGACCGAATCAACTTCGATCGCAGGAAGGCCGTCCGGGTGGGTCAGAATCTTGTGTTGATCCCCCACCGGCCGCCACCGCTGTGCCCCCTTTCCGAAAATCGATACCACCCGCCTTCCCGATGCCGCAGCCAGATGCATCGGACCGCTGTCGTTGCCCACGCAAACCGCAGCCGATTGACTCAAAGCCATTAATTCACCCAGGGTGGGTGCGATGATGATCCGGCTTCGTTCGGGATCCACCCCTCGCGCCAGCTCTTGAGTCCAGGATTCCTCACCCGGTCCGCAAACGAGCATCACCCCGACATCCGTTTCGCAAACGAGACGATGGATGAGCGCAGCGTAGCGCTCCCGGGGCCAGCGCTTGTGCTCCAGACGGGATCCCGGATGAATCAGAACGCGTCGCCCACAGAGGGGCCATCCCTTCGTCAAACGATCCGCTGAAGCGGTTTCCCCCGTTGTGGGCCACAATCGCGGACCTTCCTCCCTCGGACCAAATCCCAGGAGCTTCAACGGCTCGAAGTAGAAATCCGCCATGGACCGCCCGTCCAGGGAGCGTTCCGGTGCCTGGACCGTTGTTGAACAAGTCAGGGAAAGCAGTCGGGGACGTCCGTACTCTTCAATTCCAATCGTGGTCGCCGCCCCGGAAAGAAATGCCCAGAGCATGCTGGAACGATCCCATGAAAGATTGAGAAACAGATCCCACTTCCCCTTACGAAGCCTCCGTAACACACGAAAAAACTCCATAGGCGCTCGCCAGGAACTCATGCTGGCACCCGAGTAGCCGATCACCTCATCGACCACGGAATGCCCCTCCAGGAGGCCCCGCCACTCCTCGCGAACAAGCCAGCCGATCCGGATGTCGGGCCTTTGACGTTTCAAAGCCTGCGCCACTGGGAGGCTGAGGATCACATCGCCAAGGAAAAACGACCGATGAATCAACACCCGGGAGGGAAGGTGATCCTTCCTGGGAAGGATGGGGGGGCCCATCCAAAAATCTTTGACTCGGCGCAATCCGCGCAACATCCCCCGCCCGCGAGCCCGTCTCCATTCACGTAACATTCCCATGCATCGGCGATGGAAGCACCCCGCAGACACGTCATCAAGCTCGCAGGAAACCTTCTGACACTGTAATATCGGGGCCTCCATGAGATTTGCCGCCGAATTGCGTCACCTTCCGGATTTCGTCAAAATATCCCATTCCGTCTTTGCACTTCCCTTTGCGCTTGCATCCTTGATCCTCGCCTCCGATGGCTGGCCCGGTGGACGCCCCCTTCTTCTTGTCATCGCTGCCGTGGTGACGGCCCGGTTGGCGGCCATGACCTTTAACCGGATCGCCGATCGCAAATGGGACGCTCTCAACCCCAGAACCCAGGAACGGCATCTGCCGACGGGGAAGATTTCGTTACCCACCGCATGGCTCGTCCTCCTGTGGACCACCGCAGCCTTTATTTTCATCGCCGGGTTGATCAATCACCTTGCCTTCATTCTCTCGCCCGTGGCCCTTGCATTTGTCCTCGGGTACTCCTTCACCAAACGCTTCACGTCCTTCAGCCACTTTGTCCTCGGAGCCGCGCTTGGCATCGCCCCTTTGGGGGCATGGGTTGCGGCTCGCGGAGAACTCGCCTCCACCACCCCATGGCTTCTCGCCTTATCCGTGCTCTGCTGGGTCGCGGGATTCGATATCATCTACGCTCTGCAGGACGAAGGATTCGATCGAACCCAGCAGTTGCATTCCATGGTCGTGCGACTCGGCCCCGCAGCCGCCCTCCGACTTGTGCGACTCCTACACCTGATCATGTGGTTCCTCCTTTTCGCGATTCGATGGGTGACCCCCACAACCTGGGCCTATGATGCCGGCTGCGGTTTGATCGCCGGCTTTCTCCTATGGGAGCACTGGTTGATGTGCCGCTCGAATCCTGATGGCCTTCAAAAGGCCTTCTTCCATGCCAATGCGCTGGTGAGTTTTGCCTACCTCGTCACGGTTGTCTTGAACGCGTTTTTCCGAGTAGAATGACCCTCTGTTGAACTCTCCCATTCTCAAAAAACTGATCGCCCAACACAGGCTTGAATCCATTCACGAAAAAGTGGAAGGGGGCATGCGTCTGACGGAGGAGGATGCCGGGTGTCTCCATCAGTTGCGTGATTTGAACGTCCTCGGCCTTCTGGCTGACGTGGTTCGCCGGAAAAAAAACGGGAACAAGGCGTTTTATATCCTCAACCGCCACATCAACTACTCCAATCTCTGCATCCTGTCGTGCCAGTTCTGCTCGTTTGCAAAAAAGAAACGCGATCCGGAGGCGTACGAATTCACCATCGAGGAGATGTCCCGCAAGGCGTCCGAGGCGTTGCGAATCGGAATCACGGAGCTCCACATCGTCGGCGGACTGCATCCATCCTGGAAGTTTGAGCACTATGAGGAAATGCTTCGTGCCCTCAAAAAAGTCGATCCCACCCTGCATCTGAAAGCTTTCACCGCCATCGAGATCCTTCACCTCGCATGGATGGGAAGACTCACCGTCACCCAGACCCTCGAACGCCTTCGCTCAGCCGGCTTGGATTCCCTCCCAGGCGGAGGCGCCGAAATTTTCTCTGCAAGGGTGCGGGACCTGATCTGCCGGGGAAAGGAAACGGCGGAGGAATGGCTCGACGTTCATCGCACGTGGCATCAGCTCGGCGGACGAAGCACCTCCACCATGCTCTATGGTCATGTCGAAACGATTCCCGAAAGAATCGATCACTTGAGACTTCTTCGCGACCTTCAGGACGAAACCCAGGGGTTCACGGCCTTCATCCCCCTGCCGTTTCACGCGGAAAACAACCGGCTCTCTCATATCCGGGAACCCAGCGGCTTCGAAAATCTTCGCAACCTCGCCATCGCCCGCCTCTATCTGGACAACTTCGATCATATCAAGTGCTACTGGATTAACCACGGACTCAAACTCGCCCAGGTCTCCCTCAGCTACGGGGTCGATGACCTCGACGGCACCGTGCTCGAGGAGAAAATCTACCACATGGCCGGCGCCGAAACCCCCCAGGAACAAACAGCCGGAGAACTCCGAAATGCCATCCAGGAAACCGGACGCATTCCCATTCAACGAGATTCCCTTTATCGTGAAATCGCGCACCATCCAGCAAAAGTTGCACCTCTTCCGGAACCGCTTCCCACGTTGTCTTAGAAAATCTAATCTAATATTCAATTAACAAGTTGACGGGCCCAATGGGTGAGTTAAGCTTTTAAGAATCCGCTGTTTCGTCCTGCGTTGCTCTGAGGTGGAGAAGGGTTGACGAAGGCGCTTGAGGAAGAAATCTAGCGCCGGGGGGGTTACGGGCCCCCGCAGCAAGTTGCCCGTAGCGATTATTGTGAGGATATCAGTGAACGACCCATTGCACAGTGAGAAGGTTCAGGTTGAGCGCAAACAGTTCTTTTTTGATTTGAACGAAAACCCCCGTGGACGGTTTTTGCGAATTACAGAAGATGTCAACGGACGTCGGAACGCGATTGTCATTCCGGTTGTCGGTCTTGAGGATTTTCGACGAATCATCACCGACATGATTGAGCACAACACCCGCCTGGGTCAGCCTGCTCAGCCCTGAGTTTTGTCAAAGCCCTGCACTTTGAGCATCAACCCATAGGCGAGCAATGCCTCTTCCTGGGTCACATCGGGTTGTTCCGGTTCGATCAGAAAAAAGGCTTCCGCCAGGCCCAGGGTGAGCACCCACTGGGATCGCGTGGCGCGCACGTCCTCCATGGTGGTTCGAATGGCTGAGTGAATCTCCACGAGATCACTGGTCGGCGTTGGCGTCAGATCCAGGGACATGGCAGCCACCCAGGTGAAATTCTGGATGGCCCGGGCCCACTGCCCATCCATGTAGGCAACCTGACCTCCCCGCATCAATTCTTCCACCTGACCGCGCATCCGCTTTTGTCCTTCACGCTTCCACCGGGGAAACGGTCGTTTTAAGGCCTGTTTCGAAACGCTGTCCCCCCGGATCCGCAACTCCTTTTGCAGCATGGAATAGTAATCGACCGGGTCCACCGTCATCCGGCCGAGGGCAATTGCCACCTGCCATCGCGGAATGTCGGCATTGCAACGTCGAATGAATTGAAGACCTGGGAGAATCGCGGATTCGTCACCCAAAGCACACCGCGTCTCCATCGCGGTCGAACGAACCTCAAGGGGGCCTTCCTCGTCCGCGCTTAAAAACCGCACACGTTCCAATGCCGCACGATCCTTTAGAAACCCCAATCCCCGCAACGCCGCGAGACGCAATTGAGGATCATGGAGCCCTTCCATCAATAACGGGGTGACACTTCGATCCCCAAGAGTCCCAAGGGCCTCAAGCGCCTCGACCTGAATTTGGGATTCAGGCGATTCGGCCGCCATCCGCAAAGCAGGAATGCTGCTCCTTTCACCAATTTCCGCGAGCGCACGCACCGCCCCCCGGCGAACCTCCAGGCTGGGATCCCGAATCGCCTGGACCAGTTGCTCCGTCGCGATATCACTCCCCGCCTGAGCCAGCTTCTCAACCGCATCCACACGCTTGGATTCATGAACCCCATCGTTGAGGACGTAACTGTGATGGATGACTTTGAAAGGATTGGAATCTATGAGCCGTTTTACCAGCAACACCGGCGAAGTGGTCTTCACATTACGAAACACCGGCGGGAAAATCACAATGGTCGTCAACCGCAGCAGGGAAGCACAAAGAAACACCACCTGAAAGGCATCCAGATGTCCTCCCAACCAGGTCGTCGCGCCCGCCCGATCCAGGAAACCACCCGAAAGAAGAGGAGCCAGCCCCCCAACCAGACCCGCGGTTCCGATAAAAACGGAAACGAAAAGGGATTTATTCACACTTGGACTCAGCCCCAGAAGAAGCCCCGTCGTGCATGACTCAAATCCCACATTAAAAAAACCCATGTAGAGGTGAACCCCCAAAAGAGCCAGTTTGGGATGGGAGTGCCCCCAGATCACGAGTCCAAGGGGCCAGATCACCAGGGCCGCAGAACAGATCCGGAGCACCGTGGCGTGACCAAATCTGTCGGCAAGAAATCCCCAATACTTTCCCATGACCCAACGCATCAACCACATACTGCTTGCAGCCAAAGCGATGTACGACAGACTCAACTTCATTTGGGTGAGAAAAAAATAGACGACAAACCCGTCTCCAAACGCACCGGCAAAACTCCACGAAGTGGTGAATCCAAGAAGACGGCGGAAATCACGGTGCACAAATGGTTTCCGGATCAGACTCCACCACGGCTCCCCGGACACGGTCTGGGTCACGGGCGGTTCCACCACTTGGTAGTGAATCAACAGATCCAATTCCCCCGCTACGGCAGCCAGGATGAACAATCCCACATAAGGCAGCCATCCCTGCGCACTAAAATGATCGATGCTCCAGCCCAGCGGGATAGCAAGCACGTTCACCAGACTCGCTATGGCCACGCGGCGTGCCCAGAATTTCCCGGTCTGAGCCACAGGCACAAGATCCGCCATCCACGAGAACCAGAGAGGCACCGACATCGATCCAAGGACGCTCGTCAGAAAAAAAAGTCCGAGGAACACCCAGATGGTCGCGTGCGCCCCCACGGTTCCAAGACAAAATGGAACCGCTGCAATGGCCAGCCAGATCATCCGATGAATCGTTGCAATCCAAAACCACAGGCGCTTTCTCTCCCGAAGATTCTGGGTCAGCATCGTGGCCAGAAATTGCAACGCGAGCCCAAACATGGGCAGCGATGTCAACAGGGCGACCTGAAGCTTATCCGCACCGAGTTTGACGGCGAATGCCGTCAGAAACTGCGGCGCGATGCAGACCCCAAAAAACGAACCGAACACTCCGGCTAAAATGCTGCGCTTCATCCCCAGCGCAACCTCCAGTGGATTCAACACCTTGGAGTGCATAGAAAATCACCTCACTCCGATCTCACCCCGGCAAAGTCCTCAAGCCATCGCCACGGGGGCTCCCTTTTTGGCTGATTCCAGGAGGGCCTGCACCACCCGGACCGAATCGATGCCAGATTGACCATCCGCAAGGGGTGGAGTTCGCTTTTTGATGCTGCCCAGGAACGAACGCAATTCAATGAGCAACGGCTCCTCGGGATCGAACTCCGCCGTGTGCACATCCCCTTCGATCGCCTTCCATTCCACCCCCTCCTTGCGATGTTGGTTGGCATGGATCTTCACTTTGTCCTGCTGCACGGTGTAGTCCACGACCACGGATTTTTCCGTGCCCACCACCAGGACCTCCCGCTTTTTAAGCGGCGAAAAATACCCCACTTCGATCGTGGCAAACACATTTCCATAGTCCAGCCAGACCCAGGCATTGTCGTCCATCCCCCGTCCCAACACATCCAGAAGCCGCGCGTTCACCGTTTTTGGCAGTCTGCCAGTAAGATAGTTGAAAAGATCGACGAAGTGAATGGCATCGGCAAATGTCACACCGGAATCGGAACGTGGACGCTTGAATCCGCTGAAATTGCCACGCATCCACTTGACGTCACCCACCAGCCGGGCATCGACCAGCTTTTTCACAAACTGCGAGGGCGGTTCATATCGAAAAATATGACCCACCTGAAGCATGCACTTTTTTTCCCGTGCGAGCCGTACGATGTCTTCGCAATCCTCCACGGTCAACGCGAGCGGCTTCTCCACAAAAACATCCTTTCCAAGGGCAATCGCCTCGGAGCAGAGGGGGTGATGCGTCTCGGCCGGGGTTACCACATCCACCGCATCCACCAGGGAAAGGAAGTCCCTGTGATTTTTTGAGAGATGATCGGCCGGGACCCCCATTTCGCGGCACTTTTGCAAACACTTGTCACTCGAATCCACCACATAAAGGTCCACCCCGAGGGTCAGCCATGTTCTCAAGTGGTTGACGCCCCAGCGTCCTGCCCCAATCAACAGAATCTTTGCAGCCATAGTTACTTTGTCTCCGGTTCCGGCGGGCGTGCGACCGGCGCCGTCGGGACCACCTGGTTCACATCACCCTTGTTTTCAAAAAGTTCCTCCCCCCCGACAATCATGGTTTCATCGTCCGAAGTTGCCACCATGGCAGGAGTGGAGCTGATATTTGAAAAATATCGCGTCTGAATACTTTTCCCCGCTGGCGAGTATTCACTATAGGTGAATAAACGCGTGCCCGACTGGTGCAGAACGTGAACATTTCCTTTCCGGTCCACCCGGGCCTTGGGATCCCCATAGTTCACAATATCACCCAGCGGGGCCGTGCAATAAACTCGATGCGCCTCCGGATTTTGAATCCGAAGATAAAGCACGGGCGCCTGCTTCACCCGGTGCACGTGCAATGAATAGAGGCGCGGGCGCATGGTTTTGGAGGCGTCCTTGGGATCCGCCGCAGCCGTGTACTCCTGCTGCCAGATGCTGGGTCCATTCACCACGCTGAACTTCACCGGATTACTGGAGAAAGCCTTCCCCCGATTGACGACTTCAGCCACCACACGATATTGCCCCGTTTCACGGATCAAAAACCAGGGAAGAAGGTTGAAAGTGAGCGACTTCACCTCACCCGGCATCAGATGAAGGGGCGGTGGAGTCCACGCCTTCTCGGAACGCTCGATCTCCTCGTCCTCGGTGGTGGTGACATAAAACTCAAGCCACGGCTTGTCACCCGACATTCGCCCCATGTCCAACGGCTCCGAGTTCTGGTTCGTGATCTTGACCCGGGCCTCCAACTTCTCAAATAACAAAAAATCGGAACGCTCAAAGGATACCTGAACCCCTACTTCCGCATGAACCGTGGCGGTGAGAATCAGCCCCATTACCCACCATGCGAGGCGTGACATCACTTTCCGATCTCCAGACGCGTGGCACACTTGTCTGGCAGACCTGCCGCAAGGATTTTCTTTTGAGCCGTCTTGATGTCGTAGGGAAGACGTTTGAGCGTGATCTGGTTCGTAATCATGTCGTAGATCACATAAGCTGCAAGGGGATTTCCATCACGAGGCTGACCAATGCTGCCGACATTGATCAAATATTTCTTTCCCGGTTCCACACGAAGCCGCTCAAATTGTCCCCCCTTCACCACACCATCCCGGATGAAGGCGCAGGGTTGATGCGTATGCCCATAAAAACAGACGGCTGTGTTTTGATAACTGAAACTGGATGCGGCCGCGAGCTTGTCCATCACATACCCCCATTTCTGAGGCATATCGAGAGTGGCGTGCACAATGGTGAAGGACTCCACAAAACGCACAAACTTCAAATTCTTGAGCCACGCCCGCTCCTCTTCATTCAATTCCTTGCGGGTCCAGCGGATGGCATCTGCAGCCATGGGGCGGAAATTAGTGCACTCGTCATCCACCGAGGCGTATTCGTCGTGGTTTCCCTTCACCACGGGACAATCCATCGTTCGAATAATCTGCAAACACTCCTTGGGATTGGCCGCATAACCCACCACATCCCCCAGACAGGCGTAGTGAGTGACCTTCTCCTTTTCGGCGTCCGCAAGAACAGCTTCCAGTGCCTCAAGGTTGGCGTGAATATCCCCTAAAATCGCGTATTTCATGGCGAATGCCTAGGTCTAAAGGATTTTACGGGGGAAGGAAAGATTCTTTGTTCGGGAGGGATGTTGAGTTTGATTTCAGCCTCATGTCCAAACTGCGCGATTTTATCCCAAAGCTGATTATTTTTCGAATGATCCCCCGCCCAAAGACGCTTCCAAACCTCATATTCCTTCTCGGTTTGCCCGGCTTTTTCGTACATATGCCCAATCATCCTTCCAACATAAGAAGGGGCTTCGGGAAATGAAGCTGCCTTTTCAAAAGGCTCAACTGCTCCCAAAGGATCGTTAAGTTTTTGATAAATCAACCACCCCAGGCGAAAATGGAGTTCGTAGGTTTCGGGATTGTTTTTTATTCCCTCTTCCAGAAACTTCTTGCCCGCATCAATCCACTCTCTCTGCATCTTGGTGCGAAGAGCCTTGCTGGAATACTTCGGATTGGTGCTTTCGGCATAACTTGCATTCCAAGCCATGTGCCAGCCCCCCAGATCCCAAAACGAAATCGAATGGGGTTGCAATACCACCGACAATTCGATGGCTTCCTTCAGTTTGTACCAAACCTGGTTTTCCCAGGCCACGTGTCCGTTGATCCAAACGAAATCGGCCACAATTCCACGAAACCCGCTCAATAGGGCCACAGCGAGGTTTTGACTCAGCTTGGACCTCAACTCTACAGACAGACTCGCTCCTCCCAGCTTCAACTCCTGGTAGGAAGAATCCAACGATCTCTCCCATGAAAGCTTTATGGGTACCGTAATGGCCAGCACCAGAAACAATTGAATCAGCAGTTTCTTCACAGTCAGTTGGGCATTTCCAAAATCCCGGAAAACTAGATTTCCTTCTCCTTGAAAATCAAATAAGCCACGATCAAAATGACGGTGGTGTACGTCACCCCATACCCCAGCGTCTTGTAAATATAAGTCAATGGCACTGCCTGTCCGTTAACCACGGCGTCCGCAACATCGAAACGCGTCAATGTCGGAACAAAAAAGGTCAGCACCAACAGCATCAGCTTGTTCCAAATCAACTGACTCCCCAACCACGCCTGGCGCGCGGTACTTTCCAGATGCCCGCAAATATAAACCATGAAGGATGCGATGACGTTGAAGATAACCGAGGTCGCAAATGTGGAAATCAACAGGCTGATCGAACAGATCATCAACACCTTGAAATAGGTGAGGAGAATGGCCTTCAACAGGTTCACGTCATGAACCTGACGTGTGATCATATCCATCAAATCACGGGTCGTGGCATCGATCGGGACCGAGGGATCGGAAAATGCGGCCTGCCTGAGACTGTGCTCGGCATAAAACAACACCCCTCCAAAAATCACCGACATCAGGAGAAGGGTAAAAAACAGGAGCGTGGCCATTCCCGTGAACTTTCCCAGTAGAAACTCGGAGCGGTGCACCGGTTTGGCAAGAATGGGATAGATCGTACGGTTTTCAAGCTCCAGAGGGAGGAGCTGGGCGGTCCCCACAATTGCAATAAGGGATCCGAATACCATGATGGCTCCGAGTCCAAAATCCTTGATAAATTTGACCTGTTCGGCAGGGGTGGAAATGGTGACTTGGGAAAAATAAATCGCCGTGCAGATCACTACCACCCCAAAAAGCACAAGGATGTAGAAAAACTTCTGACGAATCACCTCCGTCATCGTGTTGCGTCCAATGGTCCACATCCGCCCAAAGGAAAACCAGAGTCGTTCCGAATTTGCCATAAGCTTACTTCTTTGCGTTCTCCGCCTGTTTCACGCAGTGAAGGAAGAGTTGCTCAAGCGTGGTTTCAGGATTCCCCTGCATCACCACCCTGGCGCCATTTTGAACCATCACCTCCCTCACTTTGTTCCGGGCGTCATCGTTGAGTCCCTCACAGATGAATTGATACTGATCCTTGCGGGCAAGGAGATCCTTCACATCACCTTCCAGAACCATTTTTCCATAGTGAAGAATTCCAATCCGGTCACACACATCCTGCACCTGATCGAGCAGATGGGAACATAACAGTACGGTCTTCCCCATTTTCTTTAATTTGAGGATCATATCCCGGATCTCAATGGATCCAATCGGATCCACGCCGGCGGTGGGCTCATCCAGCAGCAACAACTTGGGGTCGTGGACCAATGCCTGGGCCAGCCCAATCCGCTGCAACATGCCCTTGGAATATCCCGCAAGACGGCGGTGACGATGCACTTCTAGCCCCACGAGTTGAAGCAACTCGCTCGTCTTGTCTTCAAGCTTCCTTCCACGCATGCCGCACAACCGGCCAAAAAAACGCACCGTCTCCTCTCCGGTGAGGTAACGGTAGAAATAAGGGTTTTCCGGCAGGAAGCCGACGCTGATGCGGGAACTCACATCCTCCACACTGCGTCCAAAAATCATCGCCTCGCCATCTGACGGTTGAAACAATCCCAACACCAGTTTCAGTGTGGTGCTTTTTCCCGAACCATTGGGCCCGAGAAGGCCGTACACCTCGCCCTCGCGAACAATGAAGTTCAAGCGGTCCAACCCCACCACCTCCCGTCGGAGCGAAATTCGAAATCGTTTGCTTAAATTTTTCGTCTCAATGGCATGCATGGGCAGAAAACATCATCATCGTCGTACAAATCATTTCAATGCTCAATATGAAAATCCTTCCATTCGCCGGTGGAATCTTTCCATTCCACCCGGGTTCCACGAATAAAGGGCTTCAGGTGGCTCTCGGTGATCGCCTCCAGGAATTCCCCCAACTCATCCCGCTCGCCTTCAGCCGTCATCTCCACACGTCCATCCGGCAGATTTTTCACCCGGCCCGTCACCGAAAATCCCATGGCCAAGCTGCGGCAGGCGTAACGAAATCCCACTCCCTGAACCCTTCCTTCGAAAAATGCCACCAGGCGAACCCCTCTCATATCAACAGGCTTTCGCAAGCACATGCCCCAACCACACCCCCAGCATGCACAAAACCACGGACCCCATGACATTCCCTCCTGCATACAACCACTGGCGTTCCTGAATCAAATTCAGCGTTTGCAGGCTGAAGGCTGAAAAGGTGGTAAAACCTCCCAGGACCCCCACCATGACAAATGGCCGCCACTCGTTGGATATCGGAAATTTGCCCTCAGGAGGAGTGATGGAAAAAATGAAACCCATCACAAAACACCCGGATACATTGACCACCAGCGTTCCCCATGGGAAGGTCTCACCCACCCGTTCGCCCACCCAATTCGAAAGCCAGTATCGGGCCACCGTGCCCAAAAAACCGCCCAAACCGATGATTAGATATTTCATCCGAGGCTAAAATTCCTAAAATAAGGACTTCATCATATCCCGAAGCCTGCGCATAAATACAAGCGATTCCTATGTTGGATTTAAACGATCTCATCCTTATCACCGGCACCTCCGGCATGGTCGGTTCCGCCATGGAACGTTATTTTTGTCAGCACGGATACAAACGTCTTCTGACTCCCAGACGCAAGGAGATGGATCTCTCCGATGCCGGACAGGTGACGCATTACATGGAAAAACACCGCCCCGATTACGTTTTCATGATCGGAGCCAAGGTCGGCGGAATCGCCGCCAACAGCGCAGATCCATTTGGTTTCCTGAGCGAGAATGTCCGCATGCAAATCAACATGTTTGATGCGTGTTTGAAATTCCGTCCGAAAAAAATCCTCTTCTTCGGCAGCTCCTGCATCTATCCGCGCGACTGTCCCCAGCCCATGAAGGAGGAATACCTCCTCACGGGCCCACTCGAACCGACCAATGAAGGCTACGCCCTTGCCAAAATCGCAGGACTCAAGCTTGCGCAATACTGCCATCAGCAACATCAGCTGCTCAGCATCTGTCCGATGCCATGCAACATCTACGGGACGAATGACCACTTCGATTTCCAGCGCTCCCACGTGCTCTCCGCGCTCGTACGCCGCTTCGTCGACGCCCAGGACTCGAACGCCCCGGACGTCACCCTCTGGGGAACGGGCTCCGCCCTTCGCGAATTCATCCACGTGGACGACGTCGCCGACGCCATCTTCTTCCTGATGAAAAACTATCACTCACCGGAAATCATCAACGTTGGAACCGGCCAGGAAACCAGTATTCGGGATCTGGCACTGCTGATCTCCCGTCAGGTAGGCTACAGAGGGGAACTGAAATTTGACACATCCAAACCTGATGGCATGCCCCGCAAATGCCTCGACACCTCCCGCATCTCCAAACTTGGATGGAAACCCCGGATCAGTCTGGAAGAAGGCGTCGCCAAAACCGTGTCCGAATACCGTAGTTTGAAAAAACAGAACATCCAGGCCTGAAACGATTTTCCACTTCCATGAACAAGCGGACCATAGCGATTTTCGGAGCGAAAGGCCAGTTGGGCGCGGAACTTACCCTCCAGGCTTCGAAAATCCCACACACGGATGTCGTTCCGCTTTCCCACGCCGATCTCGACATTACCCGCCCGAAGGACGTTTCCGATTTTCTGGGAAAAACATCCGCTTCCATTCTCGTCAACTGCACCGCCTACAACCAGGTGGAAACCGCGCAAAAGGATCCCCACGCCGCCTTTCTCCTCAATAGCGCCGCACCGGCGCACATCGCCGGACTCTGCCGCCCCCGCTCCATCCTCTTCGTCCACGTCAGCACCGACTACGTCTTCGATGGTAAAAAAGGCTCACCCTATTCAGAGGACGACGAGGCCCATCCCGTCAATATCTACGGACTCTCCAAACTCACCGGGGAGGATTCCATCCGAATCCTTCACGACCGCCATTGCATTGTGCGCACCTCCGGACTTTACGGAAAATACCGCAGTCCCTCCGCCAAGATGAACTTCGCCGAAACCATCCTGGCAAAGGCAAAACAAGGCGAATCCCTCTCCGTCCGGAACGATCTGATCTGCACGCCCACCTCCGCGGTCGATCTTGCAGGGGTGATCTGCCAGCTCATCGAGCAGGAGGCCACTGGCACGTTTCACGCGACCAACACTGGCGTCTCATCGTGGTTCGATTTCGCGTCCGAAATTCTGCGACTGGAGCACCTTTCCGCACCCATTACCGCGACCCGTGGGAATCCGCCCGATGCCGCAGCCAGACCGGACTGCTCCCTCCTCAGCCAGGACAAATTGCGCGGCCTCGGAATCCAGATTCCCCCCTGGCAAGACGCACTCGCCCGCTACCTCCGCGAACGCACAAGTCTTTAACCACCACGACGCACTTCATTAAACAGCATGAATTCCGTATCTTCCCATAACGAAGTTTGCCGCTCCTTAAAAAAGTGTCGAATTTGTGGCGGTCAAGATCTCATTCGCTTTCTTGATCTGGGTCAGATGCCTCTCGTCAATCGATATCTCACCGCTTCGGAGCTCGACCAGTCCGAACCCCGATTTCCACTGGAAATCCTTTTCTGCCGTTCCTGCTTTCTCTCCCAGCTCAGCGTCGTCGTATCCCCGCACATCCTCTACGCAAACTACGCCTACCACTCCTCCATCTCGAAAACTTTTCAGGAACACTGCAGCGCCATGGCGGACCATCTCGCGCGCCGGCTGGATCTTACCGAAAACGATCTCGTGCTTGAGATCGCCAGCAACGATGGCTGCCTGCTTTCCTGTTTCAAAACGCTTGGATGCAAGGTCCTGGGAGTGGAACCCGCCCACAATCTCGCTCAAATCGCCAAGAGCAAGGGGCTTCGAACCCTTACACGTTTTTGGGAACAGGCGGTTGCCGATGAAGTGGTCTCCCAGTTTGGTCCTGCACGACTCGTTCTCGCCACGAATGTGCTTGCCCATGTAGACGATGTGCACGGATTTCTCCGCGCCGTAGCCTCCGTTCTCAAGCCCGGGGGTGCCTTCGTGTTTGAAGTCCCCTACATGGTCAACTTCATGAACCATGCCGAGTTCGACACCACCTATCACGAGCATCTGTCCTATTTCCTGCTTCATCCGCTCAAGCTGGCGCTTGAGAAAAACGGTTTTATCCTGAGCGATGTTCAGGAATTTGATATCCACGGTGGCTCCATCCGGGTCCTGGCCATCCGCACGGAATCTTCCGTTTCCATTTCCGAAAATGTGCAACGCCTTCTCAACTGGGAGGAGGAACTGGGGCTTCACGAGGAGGCATCCTACCTTCGCTTTGCCTCACACGTGGCGCTTTTGAAGGAGGAGCTCGCCGTCTTCCTGCGAGCGATGAAGGGACGCGGCAAAAAAATGGCCGCTTATGGGGCCTCCGCCAAGGGAAATGTGCTCCTCAATTTCTGCGGCATTGGTCGCGATCTTCTGGAGTACGTGGTGGATGACACCCCGGCGAAACAAGGGAAATATTACCCAGGAAATCATCTCCCCATCGTCAGTCGGGCCCATCTCCACGATGTCCCACCCGACTATCTTCTTCTGCTCGCGTGGAATTTTGTGGATGAAATGGTGAAGAACACCTCGGCCTTTCGTGAAAAAGGGGGCCGCTACATCGTCCCCATTCCCTCGCTCCGCGTCATTTAATGTCCCGCCACGGAAACCCGACTTTCGGGTCATCCCAGTCAAATCGCACTTCATCCGCAGGGTCGTACTCCCGGTTCATCACGTAGAGCATCTTCGCATTTTCATTTCCCAACACCTGATACCCATGCGCCACGCCCGGCGGAATGTGCAACAGGAACGGGTTCGCCTCGTCGGTGTCGATGGAATATCCGTGCGCCACCGTGGAACTCTCAGGCCGCGCATCGAGAAGCACGATCCGAAATCGCCCCGACAGGGGACAAAAAAGATCTGATTGAAGCCGGTGCAGATGGAATGCCTTGACGATCCCCGGTTTCGTTTCGGAAACGGAAACCTGTTGCGGTACGAACTTTACCCCGCCCAGTGAGGAAAACCGAACCACTTCCATGAAAAAGCCACGTTCGTCCCTGTGCTTCTGGAGAAACTGCAGAAGGACCCCCTGTGGAAGGGGCTTTTCGATATCCGGGGTTGCGCCAAATGAGTGATGCGTCTTAAGAGCTGGAAGAGCTTCCGGCATGTCAGCTCCTTAGCAGGGCAGGAATAAAATAACAACGACCACCTTCATTCACGCCCATCAGTTTCGAAGATTCCATTCGAGGGGAACGAAACCCGCGCTTGCTCCCTGCAAAACCGTGGTCCGATTCATCAACCAACCTCCCCATTCTCCGGTTGTGATATTCTGCCACAAAATATCGCTGTTCCCGTCACTGTCGAAATCCCCTGTTCCACCCACCCTCCACTCCAGAGGCGCGGTGATCAAATAAGCGCTGGTGCCAGGCGTCGTATCGTCCATGAAAAGCACCGCCGTATCTCCTGTACCTGTATGCTGCCAGAGGATATCCGGTTTTCCATCTCCACTGAAATCCCCGGTACCCACCATTCGCCATCCCAGGGAAACAGCCCCCAGCACCACATTGCTTGTTTGAACCAGTCCATTCATCAACCACAACTCACATGCTCCGGTCACCGTGTTCTGCCAAAGGATGTCGCTCCGGGTATCGCGATTAAAATCACCTGTAGCCGCCATCTGCCACTCGACGGGACGTGTTGTGAAGACGATATTGGAACGAATCACCCCCCCATCCATCATCCAGACCATCCGCTGGCCGGTCATGCTGTTTTGGAGAAGAATGTCCGTTTTCCCATCATTCCCAAATTGACCGGATCCGGCCAATTGCCACGCCGTCGGCCAGTTGGTCACCTCCACGGCTGATCCCCCTGTAAACGTAATGACCCGACTTCCAGTGAGGGTATTCTGCCAAAGCCCATCGCTCAACCCATCCCCGTTGAAATCCCCGTAAGGAACGGGTCGGACGTCCTCCACTCGATAGATCGTGCCCCCAAAATAGTCGCTCAGATAAAGATACCCGGCTTCATCCTCGCCAAAGCAACTGATCCCAAAGGGGGTGTCCGCCAACTCCTGGTTTGTCCATGTCCCACCCACGCGTTTCAAACCCCAAATCCTCCCCGTCACATAGTCCCCATAAAAATAAACCCCCTTCATTCGTTTGGGCCCCGGACCTCGAAACACAAAGCCTCCTGTGATGGAACTCCCGACCGAGTGCGAATATTCCGCCACAGGAAGGGTCACTGCACCCCGATCGAAACCGAGAGGCACGTTGAAATCATGCGTTCCCTCAAGCACCCGCCATCCGTAGTTTTGTCCCCCAAAACTCCCCGATGGCTGATAGTCGATTTCCTCCCACAAATTCTGTCCCACATCTCCAATGAAAAGATCCCCGGTGGCCCGATCGAACGAAAAACGCCATGGATTTCGAAGCCCAAAGGCCCAGATTTCGGGACGAAAGGCCGGGTTCGTCAGGTAGGGATTGCGGCCGGGAATCTGATACGAATTGGTGCTGCTCTCCGTGTCGATCCGCAACATTTTCCCAAGAAGAACCGCCGGATTTTGCGCGTTGTTATCAGGATCGCCTCCCCCACCTCCATCCCCCGTGCCCATATAGAGAAAACCATCTGGGCCAAAAGCTATTTGCCCCCCGTTGTGGTTGGAAACGGGATGGGGAATGGTTAGGACCACCTGTTCGCTGGCTGGGTCAGCCGTATTGGGATTTCCGGGAAGCAGAAAAAAACGGGAAAGCGTGATGGCCCCATCGGGTTGACGCGTGTAGTAAACATAGAAATATTTTTTGCCCTGGAAATTTGCCGGAAATGCCAGCCCCAGCAAACCACGTTCCCCGGAATAGTTCACACGGGAGGCGATATTCAAAAAAGGCGTCGGGAGAACGGTCCCATGGCTCAAAATTCGAATCGCGCCGGATTGTTGAACCAAAAAGATCCTCCCGCTTCCATCCCCTGCATGGGTAATTTGAACCGTCAGGGAGGCGTTTGTGTTGACAGCCGTGAACTTCAACTGAGGCCAATCCACGGGACTTTGGGCAAAACCCCGGGTCAAACCCGCTATTGAAAATAGGAAAACAAAGTAAATTGCACGGCTCATAAGTCTATTGTCCAAAAATCTGAAAGGAAAAGAAAGGCGGAAGCGCTAACCAATTTGAATTTCGATCGAATCTGTACCCTATTATCCCTCATCCGCTCCAGGGACAATGACCGTTGTCATTTCTCCAGCTGCCTGCTAGGTTTTTGGTTTTTATCCAGGAATAGCCTTTATGAAAATTGGTTTTATCGGACTAGGAAAACTTGGCATGCCTTGCGCTGTAGCCATCTCATTGAGAGGACACGATGTGATGGGCTACGATGTCTCGCCGGAACGCATGAGCAAGAACTTCCCCCACAAGGAGGAGGGTATCGATGGCCTGACATTCCAGCAATGCCTCGACAAGAGTACGATCCGTTTCGGCTCGCTGGAAGAAGTTGTCCGTCACAGTGAACTGATTTTTGTTGCCGTCCAGACCCCCCATGACGAGCGCTACGAGGGCATCACCCCCCTGCCTCCCGAACGCAAGGATTTCGATTACGAACATCTCAAACAGGCTGTCGGCAACCTCTCCAAGGTCATCGAATCCGTCGGCCAAAAAAAATGTGTTACAATCATCTCCACCGTCCTTCCCGGAACGCTGCAGCGCGATATCCTGCCCTTGCTCGGACCGCATATCCAGCTCGTCTACAATCCCTTTTTCATCGCCATGGGAACCACCATGCGCGATTTCCTGAATCCAGAATTTCTCCTCATCGGCGTTGTGGATGCCGATGCCGCGGATCGTACCATCGCGTTCTACAAGACAATTCACAAGGCGCCCGTGCATAAATGCTCCCTCAGTTCGGCAGAGCTCACCAAGGTTGCTTACAACACCTTCATCGGAATGAAGATCGCGTTTGTGAATGCGTTGATGGAGATCTGTGAAAAAATCCCGGGCACGGACGTCGATGACGTTACCGATGGCCTTAAACTCGCCACCGACCGTGTCATCAGCCCCAAGTATCTCACCGCAGGCATGGGCGACGGCGGTGGTTGTCATCCGCGCGACAACATTGCTCTCTCCTGGCTTGCTCGAAAACTGGATCTGAGTTACGACATTTTCGAAAGCATCATGCTCGCCCGGGAAAAACAAGCCCAGTGGCTGGGCGAACTGCTCGTCCAAACCGGTCTCCCCATTTTCATCCTGGGTTATGCCTACAAACCCGAAACAAACCTCCACCTCGGCAGTCCTGCCGTCCTTGTGAAAAATCTAATCAAGGACTCCGCCAAAACTCCCATCACCCTCTGGGATCCCTATGTGGAAGGCGGGGAATTCAAACTGGATCAGCCCCATGCGATCCTCGTCGGCACAATGCATTCCGTCTTTAAAAACTACAAGTTCCCAGCCGGATCCATCGTGATCGATCCCTGGCGTTTCATTGCCGATCAGCCGGGTGTAAAGATCGTCCGTGTCGGTGAATCGAAATCGTCTTAAGGACGTTTTTCGTCATGAGTAAAGTCGACCTCCATCTGCTTTACTTTACCGCCAGCGAACGGAAGGCTTCCATCCTTCTCGATGTCCTCAAGCAGCGCTATCGTTCTGTCTGCCTCGTTCATGACCACAATGAATGGATTATTTTCCGGATCGAAAATGACTCCGGATCCTTCCGTCACCAATTCAAGGTCCCTCTGCTGCCCAAATATCTTCGCATTCTCTATCAATGGACCGGCATGGCCCTCTTCATCCTGCGCCAGGCGTTCAAAAAAAGGTTCGATCTCGCCGTGTGCGAAGGCGTCCCCCTTCTCCTCATCTGCCTCAAACCCTTTCTCGTCTACAAACGGCTGGTCTACTACGCGCATGACTGGTTTCCCAACCAACCCCTTGTTCATCGTTACGACCGCCTCGCGAGCCAGGTCGGCGACGTGACATGGAATCTTGCGAAGGAAATCTCAGAGGCGAGGGACAAAAGGTGGGGCATCCACACGCCGGAGCCCATTGTCATCGATTCCATCTATGGGCCACGTCCCGACCACAAACGCACCGTCGACCCTGTACATCCGTCCCTCTGCTATGTCGGATACGTGCGCCCCCAGGCTGGCCTAGACCTCGCCATTCGTGCGCTTGGCATTCTGAAAGAACAAAACATCCATCCCATATTCCATATCGTCGGACGCTCCCTCTCTCCCCAGCTTAGCAGGGATCTCGAAAATCTGACTGCATCCCTCGGACTCCAGGCGCAGGTGAAATTTCATGGATTCATCCAGACCACCGAGATGATCCGCATTCTGGAAACTTGCAATTGCGCGATCTCCATTCTTCCGGGGGGCGACCAGAACTATTCCAATTATACCGTTGTCGGAAAGGTCCGTGAATATTTTGAAGGGGGCATCCCGGTGATCATCTCCAAATCAAGCGCCATGGCAAAAGACATCGTTGAAAGCCGCGCCGGCCTGACGGTTGAAGATTCACCCGCTGAAATCGCCAAAGCGATCGTGTTTTTTTGTGCCCATCCGGAAAACGCGAGCGAGTTCAACCGCAATGCCTATGCATTCGCCTGCAAACGTTCCTCGCCGGAAAAATTATGGAAGGCCATTGAGAGCGCAGCTCTTTGATTTTAGAGTTCGCATCGCGCGTTCCAATCGACTATCAAAAGTTTCTCATGATTGATATCGGCATTATCGGCTGCGGACATTGGGGGCCCAATTACATCCGAATTTTTTCCTCTTTGCCGGATGTCCGCATTCAAACCGTCTGCGACAGCAACCCCGCAAAACTCGCCACTGTAAAAAAGCAATTTCATGGAATCGAGACGGTCACCGACGCCCACGAGCTCATCCTTGACCCCAAAATTTCAGCAATCGTCATCTGCACGCCTTCCTCCACGCATTTCGAACTTGCGAAAAAGGGGCTCTTGGGAGGGAAACACGTTCTTGTCGAAAAACCGATCACCCTGAAAGCAGACCACGCCGAAGAACTGGTGCAGCTGGCCGGGGAAAAGAACCTCATTTTGATGGTTGGCCACACCTTCCTCTACAATCCAGGTGTGATGAAAATGAAGGATCTCATCGACCAGGGAAAGCTTGGGAAGATGTATTACATCAATGCCCTGCGAACCCATCTTGGTCTTGTGCGGGAAGATGTGAACGTAGTCTGGGACCTGGCACCCCATGATGTCTCCATTCTCAACCATCTGGTCGGTAAAGATCCTCTCCGGGTAAGCGCCATCGGGGCCTGCCATCTCCAAAAGGGAAGGGAAGACGCCGCCTTCATCAATCTCGTCTATCCTGACGACATTATTGCCCTTATTCAAGTTTCGTGGGCCGATTCCAACAAACAACGCCGCATTCAGGCGGTCGGCAGCAAGGCGCGCGTGGTATTCGACGATTTAAATTCCCTCGAACGAGTGAAGCTTTTCGAAAAGGGAATCGCCAAAGCCCCCTCCACCACCGATTTCGGTGAATTTCAGCTCATGCTGCGTGACGGCGACATCTGGAGTCCAAAAATTGAGGCGGGCGAACCGTTGATGCTGCAATGCGCGCATTTTCTCGATTGCATCCGCACCAGGCAAATGCCCCGCTCCGACGGCAGGCAGGGCCTTTCCGTGGTCAAAGTGATGTGCGCGATCGAAAATTCTCTTCGCCAGGGCGGCGCGGTCGTGTCCGTCTGATTATTGCTTCCGGATGTAGAACGGCCCGAGCGCCAGTCCTTCCAGTCCACTTGTATAAAACACCGACAGTGCGGCTCGTGCATCAAGCGCCACCGGTTGTCCCCTTACATTTAAGGAGGTGTTTAACACCATGGGAACGCCTGTCTTTTTGTGAAACGTGGAAATCAATTGATGATAGAGAGGATTGTCCTTCTGGCTCACTGTCTGAACGCGGGCTGTTCCATCCACGTGCGTGATCGCCGGCACCACACCCCGTTTTTCCTTTTTTACGTGAAACGTCACCGCCATGTACGGAGACCGGATGGCGTTTTCAAAATAATCCGCCGCAGCCTCCTCCAGAACAGAGGGCGCAAAAGGGCGGAATTCTTCGCGAAATTTCACGAGCGCGTTCACGCGATCCTTCATTTCTGCGCGACGGCAGTCGGCCAGGATGCTGCGGTTGCCCAAGGCCCGCGGTCCAAACTCCATGCGTCCCTGGAACCAGCCCACAATTTTGCCCGCAATCAGATCTTCCGCCACAGTTTCGCAAATATCCATCGGACGTTCGTAACGGATGAAGGCGAGATCGAGCGCTTTTTTAATTTCCTCCTCGGAGTAACCAGGTCCCCAATAACACGCCTCCATTGCCTTCGGACGTGGCTCTCCTTGTTCAAGCCCCTGAAGAATGCCGCATCCAATAGATAAACCCGCATCTGACGTATGCGGCGGCACGAACAAGTCGTCGAGAAGCCCGGTCTCGCGGATTTTACGATTCATCACACAATTCAATGCCACACCACCAGCCAGACAAAGTTTACGAACCCCAGTTTTTTTCACCGCATGCTCGATAAGATTGAGAACGGCCTTTTCCAGTGCAACCTGACCACTTGCCGCAATATCCATGTGATATTGAGTGATGGGCCCATCCGGAAGTCGGGGAGGTTCTGGCAACGGAAGGGACGTGAAAAGACATTCCTGCTTGGAGGGGGCCGGTCTCTCCGGATTTTTGGTGCTTTTCAGGTAGTCTACATTGAAACGATAGGCGTCCTCCCACGGTTCCAGGATTTTCGAAAAATCGTGTGTGGGTTTTCCGTAGGAGGAAAGCCCCATCACCTTGTATTCCTCATCATCCTTTTCAAATCCAAGGTACTGAGTCAGAACGGAATAAAAAATCCCCAGGGAATCGGGTTTTCCAATTTCCTTCAACAACCGAAGCTTGGTTCCCTCCCCTAGAAAAAGTTTTGTGCTCATCCGATCGCCGGAGAAATCAGCCGTGAGCACCAAGGACCGTTCGAAGCCTGAGACGAAAAACGTGGAGGCAGCGTGGGCTGTATGATGATCAAAAAGCCGGACGGGCGGTGCATATCCAAACTGAAACTGGAAATAGTCGTTTAAAATCGAATCGAATCGATCGTACGTAAGGCCTGGAAAACCAACACCAGCGACATCGCGGATGGAAATACCTGCCTGTTTCAGGCAGTAGTGGATGGCCCGACGCGGCAGCCAACCGGAGGCATGCTTCACCCCCATCATCCGCTCCTCTTCCACGGCAGCCACGATTTCGCCATCCTTCAATAACGCCGCAGCGCCGTCCTGATTGCCAATCAACACCCCGCCGCTGATTCCAAGAAAATACATAGTTAAGATGCTTTTTTACCAAACAGCCAGCTCTGCAAAAACTCACGCCCTTCACGAGTGCCAAGTGTCAACCGGAGATAGGTCACTAGTTGCAACCAGCTCAGGAGGGGATGGTAAAACCATCGTGCATTCCGATCCCGGATGGCAAGCAAAACGGCGTGCACGCTGGAGAAAATGGGAATCCCTGCATAAATGATCCAGAACACGAGTTTGAATTTGAAGTCGCGATCCATCCCCCATCGCATGTTTCGTTTTTCATGCTGACCGAGAAAGTGATGGAGGAAATTGCGACGCCATTTGCCCAGCCAGTCGCTCACCTGGGTGACATGATGGTGAACTATCTGAAGCGTCGGAAAATAGGCCACTTCGTTGTGTCCCGCCTCAATCATCATCTGGAACACATCGTTGTCGCCCACAAAATCGGTGGCCAACATGGCATCACGCACCCACGCCAGGCGAAGCACCAGCCCATTCGCACCCCAGACAAGGGATCGTTCCGGATCCACCCG
>CAYYYL010000037.1:0-28272 GCA_964475835.1 uncultured Verrucomicrobiota bacterium
TCCAACCCAGGCCTTCTCACTAATTTTTTGGTCCAGTTTTCGGGGGGCAGCTCAGCTTCAATCAACGTCGATTTTCCAACCCCATTTTCGCCAACGAAAAACGTTACAGCCGGATGGAAACTGAGCCTTTTGAGATTTTTGATGGCGGGGATGCAAAACGGGTATTCACAAAAGCTGGAAATTTTTTTCCGTTGGAGCCGGACTGCAGAGAGATAGGATTGATCAAGTAAACGAGCCATTTTAATGAAATCGATCCTGTTGATTTAATCAATTGCTACGCTCAATACCCAGTAGCAATATTCTGTCAGCATGGAATCGATTACGGAAGCCCTGAATCAAAGCGGTTTTTTCATAAAACCCGACGTTCTTTCGAATTCTGAAGTTCAGGACCTCCTTCAAGTCATTCCATCGCAAATCTCCGGAGCAGGCGCCAGAAACCTTTTTCGCACTTTTCCAGAGATTTCCTCTCTTGCTGCTTCCCCTGCCATCCGTTCCTTTGCCGATGGAGTTTTAGGCCCGAAATGCTTCGCCGTCCGTGCCATTCTTTTCGATAAATCTCCCGAAGCGAACTGGAAGGTCACCTGGCATCAGGATCTTGCCATCGCTGTCCAATCCAAGGTTGAGGTTCCGGAATATGGTCCCTGGAGCGTGAAAGATGGGGTTCCACACGTCCACGCCCCAACCAGCCTGCTCGAACAGATGATCACCCTCCGAGTTCATCTGGACGACTGTACGGCAAATAACGGCCCGCTGCGTGTGATTCCGGGATCGCATCGTCATGGAAAGCTTTCACCTGAGCAGATTGAGGAATGGCGAACCAAAGGATCAGAAGTTGTCTGCACGGTTCCCAAAGGAGGAATTCTTCTCATGCGTCCATTGCTTCTTCATGCTTCCTCCAAAGCCGACTCTCCAGCTCATCGTCGCGTCATCCACCTGGAATATGCCGCTTCTGACTTGCCGAACGGGCTGGAATGGCATGATAAAATAGAGTCGCCCTATGACCCCGCGCCTGACCACGGCCATTGAGGAAGTTTATACTGCCTTCGCGGATGTCCCCAAACCTTCCAAAATTGAAGGCTGTCCTCATTGCATCGAAGATAAAGGGATAGAAACTTTACTTTCAAAACCCCTTAGATTGTTGTCCTCCGAAGACCTTTCGGAATATGCCGCCGATGTTTTTCTAACCGTTGGAGACAATGCTGACTTTTTCTATTTTCTTCCGCGCATTCTGGAGCTTCTGGCAACCCAAACTCATTGGTGGCCCCATCCTGAAGTTGTCGCGCGAGCTATTAAAACTTCTGAATTCGATTCCTGGCCTCATTCCCAACAAAAATCCGTTTTAAACTACTTTGATGCCATTTTGGATGAATTGCTTGGCAAAGAGAATTCAGGCTTTGAAATCGATTCCTGGATCTGTGCCGTTGGGCGTCTATTTCCTGATATTTCCTCTTATTTGAATCGCATCGCTGAGCATCCAAAAAGACTTCTCGAATTTTACGATGTAAACAAAGAAGAATTAGCCGAAAACGACCTGACAAACTCCTTTTGGGATGTCCCCAACATTCAAAACCAGGTTGTAAATTGGTTTAACAGTCCTGTCATTCGAAACAAAATTGAAGCAACATCATGAAACGCTTCATTCAAACCCTTACCTTTTTGTGCGGTCCCTGGATGATCCTGCCTGTTGGATTTATGGTTTTGTCATACGGATACAAACTTTCGAACAACGGAATTGGTGAAGCCCATGGCATTCAATTATTTCTGGATGGAAGCAGCGATTGGGGTGGAACATCCTTGTTCGCCGCCACTCTGTGTGCCTATCTTGTCTTTGGATTTCTAGCTTCCTGGCATTTGACTCTTCGTCTTGCAAGCACCTCGCTACCTTCGAGGTTTCTTTCGAAATTCATCATGAGTATTTATTTTCTGATCCCTCATTTTATTTTATTTTTTGGCAGCTTCTCTCCTGGGAATTGGCGACCACGATTTTCGAAACATGGCTCTTTGGGTAATCCTGTTATACCTGTTTTCCATCTTAATGATCGTCCGCTTGAGCTATACCTCCATGCGCTTACGGTGGAAGCTGTTCCTCGCCTCATTTTTCATGATGCTTTGGTTGGCATTGGGGAGTGACGGAAACACCTTGGTGGCAGGACAGTCACGCAATGCAGGAGATCCACCCAAACATATCGTCCGAGGTTGGCGACACACCGTGATGGTTACCTGGAATGAGACATGCGATCTCTTTTTTGGAAAGTAAAACAAAAAAACAACATGAACCGTTACCAAAAAACAGCTATTTTCATCCTCCGTTTCATTGGATTTCTTTTCGTCTCACTGTCCCTTATTGGAATCATTTACGGATTGCTGGGCTATATTACCCAATCGCCTTTTTTCAAGGCTCCCAATTATGCCGCTGCTCGTTTTGGAGGGAGTTTTTTCTACGGGTTGCTCGGTTTACTTTTTTATGTATTTGCCATGCGCTGGGGCCGTTTTCTCGGAAAAGGACTCGATTAAGAAACTTCCTTTTGAATGAAGGCTCTCAGCACGAAAGCTTTCGTTTTCGCCTGCTTTTGCCTATGGATCCTTTGCATCGTCTCCGCTGAAAGCCAATCCCTGGAAGAAGGCTCCTTTCGAAAATCCGATCTCGTCGAGCTGATCAAACTTGATCCAAATCTGCGTCTCGAAATTCGCTACGCCACAACAAACAACTTCACCGCGCACATCGTTTATCCGGAAGCGCGAGCCTTCCTGCAACGTCCTGTGGCTGAAGCTTTAATTCGTGCCAATCAAAACGTGCATAAGCTGGGGTTTGGGCTGGCGATCTTTGATGGATATCGTCCCTTGTCGGTTGTGAAATATTTTTGGGACGTCACCGAGTTGAAAAACAAAAAGTTCGTCGCGGATCCAAGCCGCGGCTCCACCCACAGCCGCGGATGCGCCGTCGATTTAACATTGTTCGATCTGAAAACTGGAAAGCTTGTGGATATGCCCAGCGAATACGATGAATGGAGCGACCGCTCCGCAAGCGACTATCCAGGGGGAACAGAGCATCCGCGCAACATGCGTGACATTTTACGATCGGCCATGGAAAAAGAAGGCTTTATCCCCGCACCTGCCGAATGGTGGCACTATACGTACAAAGATTGGGAAGAATATCAAAATATGGATATTCCTTTTTCTCAAATTCCTTAAGTGATGGTTGAAAGAAGTCTCGCGCAGAGACGCAAAGATTCCGGATCATGAGGCAAGCCGCCGAAATACCGCCCCCGACACTGCGTCGGGGCGGGATTTCGGCGATTCTTTGACCTTTTGCAGCCACTCAAGCCGCCCCTGTCCCCTCCTTTGCAGGAGGGGAATTCCAACCTTTTCACCTTGGCGTCTTTGCGCGAACCATTCCGCTTTCGACTTCCAATCCATGGGCACCAGTGTGCATTCGTGACTGAAATCGGTGCCTGCGGGAATTTCGGATCAATCGTAGGAATTCTTGAAAAGCGATCCCAATTTGTTGATGGCATTCGTGTCCGGTTTCTTGTGCTTGAAACCGTAATCGATGTACCATTGATTGTTGTCGAGCGCCTTTTGAGCGTGATTGTATAGCTTCGTCGTATCGGCTGTCTGCCCCTCTTCGCTGCCCTGCAGGTCACGCAAACAGTCCCCGGTATCTGTATTCGTTGCGAGGATGCGTCCGTACGGCGTCAGGCCATTGATCTGGGTGGTGCTATGCACATGATCATCCAGAATATCGTAATAGTCGCGTCCCGGGTCACGCCCGTTGACATCGATATTCATGAGTGACGCAACGGTCGAGCCCTGCCACATGAGCGATCCACTCCAGTTTTGTTCAAACTGGCTGAAGATGCCCGGCTGGGTGGCCCGGTAGTTTTGACCTTCCGGTGCATTCGGCTCCGAGATGGGTTCAAAAATCACCCGTTTACCCTGCGAAGAATTGATAAAGCTCGTTGCCATGCCGCTGAACCAGGAGGCAGGCTTGCTCGTATAATTTGAATTCCAATTGGCAAAGATCGCCACAGTCCATAATCCGTTGTTGTTCATCGTGGTCACAAAACGGTTATAGATCCCCGTGAGTTGAAAGTATGGCGCCGGCAGGTAGTTGCCAACATCGGCCGGTCCAAGCATTTCAATGACAGCTCCGGTGAGTCCGTTGTTTTTGAGGCTTGTGGCGAATGCCTGCATTTCCGCGTCACTCATCGTGAACCAGTAATTCACGGGACCGTAGAAAACACTCATCAGAGGAGGGCGGAATCCCACAAATTGAATCCCGGAAGAGGGCAGCGAATTTGCAACGACAGGCATCCCAAAGTTCCGGTCACCGCCACTGCTCTGGCGGAAGTACCAGCCCTTCCAAACCACGTCATACACCCCTACATCGGCCTTGCCATCTCCGTCGTAATCCGCAGGGACGGGCATGGCTCGGTTGGGAGTCGAATATTCGACCGTATAGGAGCCTCCGGTGCTTTTGTTGATCTGCCAGTTGGCGATCACTCCACCAACTCTCGTCGCATAGGGATTGTAGGTGGCGAGATCCGCCTTTTTATCCCCATCGTAGTCCGCTGGAACAGGAATCGCCCGATCGTTGCCAACAACACCAAAGGTCTCGACGCGAAGCACATTATTGGTCGTCTGAGAAATGTACCAGGTTCCCCGATGCGGGTCGAAAACAGAAATGTCCGCTCTCTTATCTCCATCATAATCCGCAGGCACAGGGATGGTGCCCGCAAATCCAAAGGCCGGATTCAGGAATGTGCCATCTTTGGATCGGATGAGAAACCATTTGTAGTTCGTCGGATCATAAACCGCGCGATCCATCATTCCATCGCCATCGTAATCTGCGGCCACGGGAAAGGCCCCGAGGTAGCCAAACTGGAATGTCACAAAACCTGCACCACTTTGAAGGAGAAACCAATTTCCATTGGATGGATCATAAACTGCAAAATCAGCCGTGCCGTCCCCGTCCCAATCGCCCGGAACAGGGATCACACCTGTATAGCCAAATTGTTGGGTACGTGAGGCATATCCAAACTTGCTCTGCAAAATGGTCCAGGTGTAGGTACTGGTGTCCATAATGGTCGGGTCCGCTTTGCCATCCCCGTCAAAATCAAGCTTTGGAAAGGTGCATATCGCCGGCACCATTTCCGATTTTCTGCTTAGTGGCGAGGATGGCGCCGCCACACCATCGCCCATACCAATCAACAGGACAAAAAGGAACAGACACAATAAACACCTTACATTTGCCAGAGACATTTTAACTCCTTTTATAAGCTTTTTATAATTTGCGTACTAAACCGCATTCACGCGCCCTTATAAAAATCCATTGGAATTGCGACAACTTTTATTCCTCCCGTAACATGTTACTATTAGAGATCGTTACACGAGCCCCATGGGAAAATGGACACAAACCGTTGCGCGTTCGCTCACAGACGAACCCCGAAGACACGGAAATTTCATGGGTTTTCCAATACGCCTACAACCCATTGATAATGGTGGTTCTTTAAATAATGGCAGAAATCGGGATGAACCACACAGAGACACGTAGCGGAAGAAAAGAATATCTCGCGCAGAAACGCAGGGACGCAGAGATTCCGGATCATGAAGCAAGCCGCCGAAATACCGGCCCCGACGCTGCGTCGGGGAGGGATTTTGGCGATTTTCCTTTGCCTTTCGAAATCTGTGTCAATCTGCGTGAATCTGTGGCTTAAAACTCAGTGCCTCAGCGCTCTCTGCGCTTAAATCATCCAGCCCTAATCCGGTATTTCCGCTTCAACCAACTGGCCAAGAAGCACGAGCGATTCCTGCCAGCCCATGTAACATGCTTCGGGAGGGATCACACTGGGAATGCCTTCCTGCACAATCTTCAGCTCCGTGCCACAGAACACCTTCTTCAGTGTAATCGTGACACGCATTTCGCCGGGGAGGTTCGCGTCGTCAAACTTATCGGTGTAGCAAATGCGTTCGTGCGGCACCAACTCGACGTAGGTTCCTCCAAAGGAATGACTCTTCCCGCTCGTGAAGTTCGTGAACGACATTTGATGGCCACCTCCGACTTTCGCATCCAGGTGGTGAACCTTGCACGTGAATCCGTTCGGAGGAAGCCATTTTGCCAGGGCTTCAGCATCAAGGAACGCACGGTAAATTCTTTCGGGTGGCGCACGGAGGACACGGTGAAGTTGAATCGTGTTTGAAGAACTCATTCAAAAATGATGCGTGGCGTTGTGGCAATTTTCAAGTGTTCAAGTCTGAAAATAATTGGATCGTGAGCCCCTGTGGCTTTGATCCTTCAGATCACAGAGATTTTCACCACGAAGGACACGAAGAGCACGAAGTATAAATTCATTTTTCATGATAGGACTTCGTGCTCTTCGTGTCCTTCGTGGTGAATAGAGTGCTGCGTCAAGACCAAGACAATGCTAGAAATACGAGATGCATTTGAGAGTTCTGTTTTTTCTTTGCCTCCTGCCGTTCTTCGCCTCTGCTCAAACTTCAACGAACGCGCCCGCGCCGTCATCCATGCCAGCGAAGCCGTTGCTCCCTCGTGGAGAGATCCTCGATCGCCATGGAGAGGTGCTTGCCAAGGACGATGCGGCGTCCGGGTTGCGGATTTATCCCTGCAGGGAAATGGCATGTCACGTCATTGGCTATGTCGGAACATCCACGAACGTCTCCGAAATGGGAGCCACGGTAGGCCGGACCGGCGTTGAGGCAAGCATGGACGGCGTGCTTCGAAATAGTTCCAGCCAGGTCATTCTCTCCATCGACAAACGCATTCAAACAATCGTCGAACAAGCGATGGGGCACCAGCGGGGAGCGTGCGTCGTTTTGGATCCCCGGAATGGCGACGTTCTGGCGATGTCTTCCTGGCCGGCCTTTGATCCCAACCAGTTTATCCCCGTCCTGCATGCGTCCGATTGGGAACATTGGGTTCATGATGAACGAACCCCTTTGCTCAACCGCGCGGTCCGGGGGGAATATGCGCCGGGCTCGGTCTTCAAACTGATCACGGCACTGGCCGCACTCGAAGCGGGGTTCAATCATCTCACGGAAATCACGTGCGAGGGTAGATTCAAGTCCCAGAACCTGGAGTTCAAATGCTGGGAGCCCCAGGGACACGAGACCCTGGATCTTCAGGAAGCTCTTACCGTCTCGTGCAACGTCTATTTCTATTCCATCGCCCGCACCATCGGCCACGGGCCGATTGTGAAAATGGCCGAGGCCTTCGGCTTGGGAAAACCCACGGGAATTTCCCTGATTGGTGAAAGCTCCGGACTCGTTCCAACGGAACATTGGTGGATGACCCATCGAAAAGCGCGTCCCATCGAAGCCGATACGCTCAATGTCGCCATTGGCCAGGGACCGGTGCTCGTGACCCCCCTGCAAATGGCGTGTATGGCCGCCGCCTATGCGAATCAGACCACCCTTTACCAACCGCGACTGGTTCTTAGTACCCGCCAGGGTGCGGAAGTGAAGGAATATCCAAGCCGGGCAAAAGGCCCTATTCCTGGCACCCTCGAGAATGTTCAATTCATCCGGGAATGCATGGCGAACGTCGTGAAATCGGGAACAGGGGCACCAGCCCAGTTGGCGGAGATCCAGGTGGCCGGCAAAACCGGAAGCGCCCAATTCTCGGTGCGCGACGGAAAGGGAAATTTGGTGAAGGACACGCGCGCATGGATGATTTCATTCGCGCCGTTCGATTCTCCACGCTATGCGATGGCGCTGGTGATTGAAGGCGGTGAATCGGGAGGCGCCACCGCCGCTCCCATCGCGGGTAAAATCTATGAAAAACTTTTTCAGAATCCCGAATGACAAGCAGAGGCCGTCCCGATCGGTGGGTTCATGCCAAGACACCAGGCAACTAAGCCATGGAAATGAGTTCAAACTGTCGAAATTCGGAATTTCGGCGATATTCCGCTCTTCGCCGTCCTCTCAAAATCTGCGTCAATCTGTGGTTAAACTCTGCAGCGACGACGGCCCGCGCTACGCTGGAGGCTTCGGCGAGGCGAGAGCGTCGCCCTTGTATCTTGTCGAAGCCTTGTTAAAAGTGCTGGGAACTCAGCACGCTGGGTGCTGATGCGGGGCAGGCCTGCCCCGCATCAGCGATCGGCGTAAGATCGTCGTCGCCCTTGGACTCCGTCGCCGGAAGTCCGTTTTGGAGCTCGATCTACGTCGATCCTTTTGGCGTAACTCGAACAGTTGCCAGAGTGGGAGCGTAAGCTCCCAGTTCGCATTACAAGGAGGAGTAAACCATGAAATCAGCATTTGTCTATGTCGGAGTGGATGTCTGTCACACCTTTTTGGCTTTCAGCCAGCGGTTTCTGAAATAGACTGAAAGGAAGATGGTTAATGCCTTGTCAGGCTTATCCAATTCAATGAGTCCTTCGCTCATAATTGACAAATGAAATAATTGTATTATAATACTAGTACAGTATGAATTTTCAAGATCAACCATGGCTGATTGAATTTCATTCAGGCATTCCTGCATATAAACAGATCGTCAATCACATTCAGGCGGCCGTCGCCGAAGGGCGCCTGCCTGAAGGAAAACAGCTTCCCACCATTCGAGCGCTCCACAAAAAGTTGAAGGTCAATCCCAATACGGTGGCGAAAGCGTATCGCGAGCTGGAACTCAAAGGCATCATTTCAGCCCAGCGGGGAAGCGGCTGTTTTGTGGCCCCCCAGCCTGTCATCGCCGAACTCTCTCAAAAACAAAGAAAAGCCAAAGCGGAGGAGCTTTACACCCGCTTCAGGGCCGAAGCAGAAGGCTACGGCCTCCGGCTCGAAGAGCTTATCCGTCATATCAACCCCAAAAAATCCTATGTTTAATTCAGGTAAATTAAAGAGAAGCTGGCAGTTGTTCGGCAATTCCTTGCAAGTGATGAAGCAAAATAAGAAATTGCTGCTATTCCCCATCGTGGCGCTATTTTTTACGTTGATCGTCGTCGCATTTTTCTTCGCGCCCGTCCTTTGGCAATGGTCGTCTATAGGTCAAAGCCTTGTCGCTCTCGACGGTCCCACGACTCATCACAAGGGACATATCAAGGCTGCGGGGTATGTCTTGCTGGCGGGCATTTATCTCGTTTCGATGTTCATGGCGACGCTCTTCAATGTTGCCTTTTACAGCGAGATCATGAAGGCCCTGGCGGGAGAAACGGTCTCAATCCGTGCAGGACTTGCCTTCGCCATGAGCCGCATCAAATCCATTTTCATCTGGAGCCTGTTTGCGGGCGTGATTGGATTGATCATCGAATCTCTGGAGGAACGTTTCGGCTGGATCGGCAGATTGGTCCTCGGAGCTGTGGGGATGCTCTGGAGCGTGGCTTCCATCTTCGTCATCCCGGTCATGATCCGGGATGAAAGCACCAACCCGGTTCAACTGCTTCGGCATTCCGCCAATACGCTCAAAAAGACATGGGGTGAATCGCTGATAGGCTACATTGGCATTGAATTGGGGTCCGGCCTGTTTCTACTCGGTTCCCTCATCCTGCTGGGTGCCGTCACGGCGATCTCAATCATGCAGGAGCAATACATCTACATCATTCTGGTCGGGAGCGTATGGCTTCTGGCAACGATTGCACTCGGATATCTTGTTCATATTGCGGGCACCATCTATCGCTGCGCCCTCTACATTTACGCTTCCGAAGGCGTCGTGCCAGGGCCTTACACGGTCGAGCTCATGGACACTGCCTGGAAAGTCAAAAAGATTTCATAAACCAAATGCAGTGTTCACAGCACAACGAACAAACCTTCAGCCTTCATTCATCAATATGAATTTTCGCCTTCCCGTTCTTAGCTTTCTCATTCTTATTTTTGTGGGGGTTTGCTGGACTGTTCCGCGTTGGCTGGAATTCCATTACCTGCAGGAAAGTTTGACGCGTCCCGGCATAGAGGCCAATGTTCGAAGTCTGCCTCAAGTCCTTGACGTATCGCAAATTTCAGTCCCGGAGGAGAATCGCCTCAGTGTGGGATACGCATCCTTCGTCCTGCCGCAAACGACGGCAACCAACATCTGGTCTTACAAAAATGGAACTTCCATCATGGTTGAATCCAGTGGCTTTCAGTTAAGTCTCGATCCTTCCGTAAATTCTGGACGGTTTTCTGGATTTGAATCCATGAAGCAAGTGGAACAGGCGACCCCTGTTTCGTTCTCTTCAATCCTTTTCATGAAACGTCCCGACATGATGCACTACTTTTCCAGCATGCACATCAAGGCAAAGCTGGCCCAAAAAGGTAAATCCTATGTTTACGAGTCCGATCACACGAAAGGCTTCTTAAGGGTCAAAGATGAAAACACCGGAACGATCGTCGTCTGGGGTCAGATATTTTCCGGCGACCACCATCCCGCTTTGACATTCACAGCCACTGCATCTCGGGAAGATGAGAGCGACGCGATGATCTCCATCAAAACTTTCATCAAGAGTCTTAATTTTACGGTACAGTCCATTGAAAATGAAGATCAGGCCAGAAAACTAATTTCCGACGCGGGCATCATCGAAAGAAAAGATGAGACGATGCCTACGGCTCGCCGAAGAATCATGGCCCCTTCCAGGTAAAAGCGGTTTCTGAAATAGACTGCTTTTCCATGCGCCCCCTCCCTCATTGGAGCCCCATGATCACTCTCATGGTCCTTTCGCCGGTGCTGACGGAGTTGCTGACGGGTAATTTCGGGATCTCCTTCGTCTGGACCCATCCCTTTCTTGCGATCCTCTTCCCCACCATCGGCTACGGATTCCCCGTACTGATCTTTCGGGAGATTGCCATCCGTCAAAAGATGGGGTTGACCGGCCTTGGTTTTCTTGGATTTGCCTACGGGATTTTTAATGAGGGTATTCTCGCGAAAACATTCTTTCTCACAGAAAACCTCCCCATCAATGCATTTGATCATTATGGGGTTGCCTTTGGATTTTCTGTTCCATGGGCCCTGCTTATCAGCATCTGGCACGCCCTTCACGCGGTCATCTATCCCATTCTCATTGTCTATTTCCTGTTTCCAGTCCAAATGAACGAACCGTGGGTCAGCATTCGGGCTTGTTGGGGAATGGGCGTGCCCACGGTCGCTTTCGGCGTCTTTGGTTATTTCGTCAACGATAACAACCATATCCACGGGCAAGCTCCCCAGCTTCTGCTCATGGTCAGCGTCATGCTCCTTTGCGCTTTGCTTGCCAGACAAACACCCCACCTTCCTCAATTCACTACCGAGAGGATTTTTCGGTGGAAGCCCTTTTTCCTGGGAGCCACCTTGTTCACTCTGCTCGTCGTCGGTTGCAGTGCTCTGGCAGGTTGCAAGGTCCCTCTTCCCCTTTTTTTGGGTTATGGATGCGCCCTTTTTCTCCTGCTGATTTGGAAAACATCGTCGCTCCCAAATCTACCTCTTTCGATCGCGATGGTTTTCATTCTTGGAGCGGAAATCATGGCAAGCGCCCTGGCGCTTATCGCCGCGGCCGGACGTGGCAGTCTGGAGGGAATCCTGACAGGAATAATCTTTGTGATGGCCTTTGCCATCGTTCTTTTCCGCCTGTCGCGCCCTGCGAAGGTGCTCTGATGGGAATTGAACCCGCGGCTCGGGGCCTGCCTTCCAGTTCTTGTGCCATCGCGGGTTAACTGCTACTGAATGCCTTGCGTGAACAGGTTTACGCCCATTTTACTGCTTCTGGCCCTTCCCCTTCTGGCAGTCGCCCAAAATATTTCTTCCGACGCAGATCCACTCAATCAGATATTCGGCGTGAAGATCTGGTCAGACGATTGCCTGTGGGATGATACGGATAATGACGCCGCGCGTCGCTTGAATCTATCCCCGGAATCCAAAACCTCCTACGAGTCGAGTTTCCGCAGATATCCCCATGAGGAACAGATCTGTTTGGGGGCCCGAATCTATTCCCTCGCGCTTTATGGTAAGGCAGGCAGGGTTTCCCGTGTTTCCCTGGTCTTTGCCAACAAAGGAGACATCGAAGCTTCCTTCACAAAAGGGAAGGCTCTCAACGTCGCCGCTCAAAAGCACAATCAGCAAATGGTGGATTCCGTAAATGCCCTGATTCAGGAAAGCGCGAAATCCATCGAGCGCGTCCTGACGGAATCATTCGGTGCACCTCGAAGGGATGTGGTTTTTGAAAAAACGCGGATGGAGGAGGAACTCCTCCGCTGGGATTGGAAAGGTCATGCCTTCCTCATGGCCTCACCACCCAACGAATACACGATGCTCCGCATCATGCCTGTAACCATCGCCGATGCGCATGGCATGGAGCCACCTCAGGAAACCGTAGAATGGAGTCGAACCCTGACCACGCGCGTGATGAAACGCCCGAACGGGGACGTCATCATCCAGGAAGTTCCCATGGTGGATCAGGGGGGAAAAAGTTACTGCGTGCCTGCCACATGGGAACGGTATCTGCGGTACATGGGCATTCCAGCCGACATGTATGTGTTGGCCATGGCCGGCCACACACGAAGCGGTGCGGGCACATCCATGGAATCGATGGTCCAGAGTATTCAGGACCTGGTGACCAAAAACCAGCACCAGACGGAACGTGTAAAATTTCCCATCACAGCGGACGCCGTCGCCACCTACATCGATCAGGGAACCCCCCTCATGTGGAACATGTTCGTCGTGCCCGAAATCGACCGCGCCATGACCGAAAGGATGCACACCCGACCTCAGGACGCAACGATCACCTCCTGGGGCGCCTGCCTGGACGAACCGCGGCGTGCCGCAAAAAATCTCAAATTGGAAGTACGCTCTGATGAAAAGTCATCCTCAGGCTTCGCCCACATGTGCATGCTCATCGGGTATAATCGCGACACCCACGAAGTCGCCCTTTCAGATTCCTGGGGTCCTGAATATGCGGAACGCTGGCTGACGGAAGAGGAAGCCCAGGCGATCAATTATGGCGGATTCTGGATTATTAAATAGATTTCACCCTTAGGCCCCCTTCAAGGTAGACACAAGGGACGTTCACCCCCCCGTCATTAAGGGCATGACCACCCGAGATATGGCTATCAATGGGGAGTCTCCTCCATCTTCCATTTCCACTTTAAACTAAAGATACGTCAGGTCACCTTACCTCGGAATGGCGTCATCACAATTATAAGTTGCCCTCGTATTTATAACGAAAAGGCACATCTCTTATACGAGTCCGCTTTAATGAAGCGGCGTCAGTAAAAAGCCATGTTTGATTCCGCCAAACAAACCGGAGCCGGCAATCTGGCCTGAATCATTGATCGAAGTGGCGAATTCGAGAGTCCAGCCGGAGGCAGGATCGATCAAATCGTTCAGGTCCTGCATCTGATACGTGGAATCGTGATAAAAAGCGCGGATTCGAGGGTTTCCACTCACAAATACCGAAGCGTTTCCAACAATTTGACCCGCATTGTTCACCGCAATTGCTTGGCTGGAACTACCGATATCTGGAATGGCAATTGTTCCAAGATCGAAAACCTGGCCACTTTTCCAACAAACCGCATGCAATGCCGATCCTGTATTGGTCGCTAAGGATGAACCCACCACCCATCCGGAATCATTGACTCCACTGGCAACCGCAAAATCACTGACGCCGTAACCAAGAAATGGAAGGAACTGCATGCCGGAAGCGGACGTGTAGACGAAAGGCTTTCCCAACGATCCGCCAACCACCACGCCCGAAGGAGTGATCGCGTTGGCCCGAGATTGGAATCCACCTGGCGTTCCCAGTGGTGTGACTGTGCTTCCCTGCCATAAAACAGGCACAGGTCCATTTGTCGTGGCGGCATATCCAACGGTTTGTCCCACTGAATTCACCGCAAACGCATGGCTTTCCGACCATGAAGACAGGGTGGCGAGAGGAAATATATTCGTACCGAAGAATAAAACTCCCTGCGTCTTGGCCGCCACCTGCGTGTCCCCGGCCACCTGTCCCAGATCATTGATTCCTTCCGCGGTACTCGCCAAAGCGGAATTTCCAAGGGTGGTTTTGATTCCATTCTGCCAAAGGAAAGCCCTGCCCGATGCATCCGTCCCGCAACACCATCCTAAGCCGTTCACGGTCACATCCGGATGAAGCGTGCTGATCGGTCCCAAGTCCGCAACGGAATAAAGATTTGTTGGAAATCGCGATGCCTTGGCAAAACAGTTGTCAAAATCCCCACCGACCCCAAGAAACCCTACAAGTCCCTTATTCGTAATACTGGTATCGTTTGCGGTTAGCCGCAGGGTCTTGTTGAGATAAAGTCGCTGTTGGTTTCCAATAACAACCAACTTTAAATTGGGGCGCGCCGTTACTCCAGTGGATGCCAGCAGAGTATTTGTCAGCACCATATTGACCCCATCCATAAATTTATATAGCCCCAGATTGTAGTTTCCATCCAAATAATTGAGTGCCCCCCAGTAAAAGCGTCCACTTCGCCCCCGTCCCAAAACCCCTGAAAAACGCCCGTTCATGGAAGTATCCACACTCACATCCGCTTCAACCTGGAAATCGAGAAGCTCCGGCGCGTTCACAACCGCCAGAGAAAGATCAAAGGGAGTCGAAACGAGTCGATTAGTTTGAATACTGAAATCACCCAACACTTTTGTCAAAATGGGCCCGATATAAGAACTGTTTGATTGAAAAAAGAAATCCCAATAGGAGTAATCAACAAAACTCCGCTCCACCGTAAAGTTATCATTTGAGGCCCCCTTTCCAAGAAGCCCCACCTCACCCGGTCCGGGAATCGAGGAATCAGCAGCCGTCACCTTGAGAACGTCACCCAAATAAAGTGAAAGTTGATCACTTACGACATCCAAACGAACGTTTCCATTATTGGTAGGTATCGGCGCATAATTTAAAAGCACCAAGCCACTGGCGGGTGTATTCTTAAAGATTGCGGCATAATTGCTGGGACCCACGCGAAGAATGGGCCCCCAATAAAAGCTGCTACCACCATTTCCATGGTCGGTGAAACGGGCAATCGGGCCCAAATACGGCTCACCGGATGTCCCCAATTTGACCAAAGTCTGAATACTGACATTGGCATTGGTAATTCCCAGAAATCTTGCCAGACAGAAATCGCTATTTGTTCCGGCTGATGCCTGATTGTCTAAGATAGAAAACTCTCCCAATAAAATATTCCAATTCGTTCCAAGGTTCGTACTGTTGGGACGATTAAAATTGTCCCCAGCAAGAATGGTTGGAGTCCCAAAAACTCGAGAGGCAAATAACATTGAGAACAAGGCGCACAAAATGAAAAAAATCTGTCCGTGCCTGTAAATTTTTAAAATTTTCATCTTTCGGTATTGAACCCCTGAAGTCATTCAGATGTCAATTGCTCAATACATAGAGGTTTTTGGAGTTCTTTATTCCTTAATGAAGGAGCATAATCCTCACGATGGAATTGGAATTTCACGCAATGCCATTACCAACGCACCCATCAAAATCGTTTCGCAGCCTGATAAGCCATTTTCGCATCAACGAATTTCCAAGTCCGAATTCTTTTTAAACAATTTCAGTCCTTTTCCGTTGAAGTATTCCTGAACAAAACTCCTTCTTCAGAATGAAACCCCTCGGTCTCTTTCCTATCTTCAGCTACCTTCTGGCAATGACCGTCTTTGCCGGGGAACCGCAAACAAAATGCAAATTCCAACTCCCGCACGGAAAAGTGCTGGTCATCGTAGGGCAAAATCTCAACTCGGTGGATGACTATGTGGTGGCGACGGGAATCATCCCTGGTGGTGTCATGACTTATACCTCCATTCAGAATCTTGATGGATTGGAAACACCTCATACGGAAAGTGGCGTGACGCAGCACGCGCAGTCGCTGGTGGACCACTACCCCGAAAGCGTGGTTCAAATCGGCCTCTACATGGTGAACGCCCTGGAGAAAGTGATCGGTGGCCAGTATGATGAAAATATCCGGCACCTCGGCGAATGGATCAAGGCGACGAAACGTCCCGTTTTTCTGCGAATCGGTTATGAATTCGACGGCATGCACAACCACTACGATCCTGTCCGATACGTCCAGGCCTACCGACACATCGTCGATCTCTTCAGGAAAAATGATGTTCAAAATGCAGCCTACGTCTGGCATTCCTTCGGCTCCGCAACCGTCTCCCAATCCCCAGCCCCATGGTTTCCGGGCGATGCCTACGTCGATTGGTTTGCCATTTCCTATTTCGATCAGCCGCAATCCCTGATGATGCCGATGGTAAAACTCGCAAAGGAGCATCACAAACCTCTCATGCTTGCGGAATCAACCCCCAAAGGCAGTCTGACTTCCTGGGGAAAGGGAACTTGGGACGGGTGGTTTAAACCTTATTTCGAATTTGTGAAAGAACATCACGTTCAAGCCATCTGCTACATCAACGACAACTGGAATGGAATTGAGATGTGGAAAGGACAGAATTGGGGGGACTCCCGAATCGAAAAAAGCACCTATATCCGGGAAAAGTGGCTGAATGAAATTCGAAAAAATTCATATCTTCACGCCTTCCCTGGATTGTTCACCTTGTTAGGGTATGCCCCAAACTAGTTGCCCCGGCGTCGGAGATTGACCGTTCTGCGGGATGTCCATAGACTCCCGGCCATATTTAGTCATGAAACATCTTTTCTTGTGGTCCACCTGGGTCGCCCTTCTGATTCTTCCTTTTGACCTTGTGAATGGGGTCACTGTTCCCAATGGGTTCAGCGATTCCTTTGTCAGCGGCATCCAGTCGGCCACGGCGATGGCGGTGGCTCCCGATGGGCGTATTTTTGTGTGCGAGCAAACGGGCAGCCTTCGTGTGATGAAATCGGGAGCCCTCTTAAGCACACCCTTTACAACCATTGGAGTGGATTCACGTGGAGAGCGGGGCCTCTTGGGAGTGGCCCTGGATCCCAATTTCGCCATCAACCATTTCATTTATGTTTACTATACCGCCCTAACTCCCACTCCCCACAACCGGATCAGCCGCTTCACGGCAAATGGGGATGTCGCCTTCACCGGAAGCGAGTCCGTTCTTTTCGATCTGGACCCCCTGAGCGCAGCCACGATTCACAATGGTGGGGCCATCCATTTCGGAAACGATGGCAACCTCTATGTCGCCGTCGGAGATAATGCGACCGGTACGAATGCACAAAGCATGAACATCCTCTTTGGAAAAATATTGCGCATCCGTCCGGATGGAACCATTCCCGGGGATAATCCGTTTTTCAATCAAAACACCGGAATCTATCGTGCCATCTGGGGACTGGGTCTTCGCAATCCCTTTACGTTTTCGCCCCAACCAGGGACGGGCCTGATATTCATCAATGACGTAGGACAGGACACGTGGGAGGAAATCAATCTCGGCATCGCGGGGTCCAACTACGGCTGGCCAACCACGGAAGGCATCACCACCAACGCCCTCTTTCGCAGTCCCCTCCATGTCTATGGGCATGGAGCGGATACTTCCACTGGATGCGCCATCACCGGGGGCACATTTTACAATCCCACGGTTGTTCAATTTCCGACCTCCTACACAGGACAATACTTCTTTGCGGACTATTGCGGGGGATGGATCCGCTATCTGAATCCCGCGAGCCCGGGCACATCCACTCTGTTTGCCACCGATTTGCCTTCTCCCGTTGATTTGGCGGCGGGACCGGATGGAAGCCTCTACTGCCTGACCATCGGCGATGGAGCCGTTCACAAAATCCAATTCAACCCCGCGGGCGCGCCTACGATTCAACAACAACCCACCCCACAAACTGTACCTGAGGGACAAACGGCCACTTTTCAGGTCAGCGCCTCTGGCGCCCTGCCACTGACCTATCAGTGGCAGCGCAATACAATCACGATTTCAGGAGCCACCAATGCGATCTACACCACTCCCGCCACCACCCTCGCCGATGACGGCTCGATCTTTCGGGTGATTGTGAGCAATGGGCAAGGAAGCACCCCCAGCAGCAACGCTGTTCTGCGGGTTGCCAGCAATGCCCCCACCGTCACCATCACCGCTCCCGCAACCAATGCGTTATACAGCGGTGGAGACACCATTTTCGCCAGCGGCACCGCAACTGATCCTCAGGACGGATCCCTTCCGGCGAGTGCGTTTACCTGGCGCGTCGATTTCCAGCACGACACTCATTCCCATCCCTTCATCCTGCCCATCACGGGAATTACCGGGGGCTCATTTACCATTCCGCGTGACGGCGAGACTTCGGACAATGTCTGGTATCGCATCATCGCCACCGTGAGGGATTCAAGCGGGCTGACCCATGCCACCTATCGCGATCTCCTCCCCCGGAAAGCGACCATGACTTTTGGAACGACTCCCATCCCCCTGCCTTTAACCCTCGATGGCCAGCCGTTGAACGCCCCCACCAACATCACGGGGGTTTCAGGAATCTATCGAAACGTTAATGCTCCCCTGACTCAGGCAGTCAATGGAGTGGCCTATACATTCCGTTCCTGGTCCGATGGAGGCACTGCCGCGCACAGAATCACCACTCCTCCAACAAACACCACCTTTACGGCCTTTTACGATGCGGTCACGCAAATCCCGACCTCCATCCAAATTTCGACGCCTTCCAACGGCGCCGTCGTTTCCGGGGTGGTCACTCTTACCGGCACAGCATCAAATGTGCCCCTCAATACCCCTGTCGAAGCCCAGGTGGACTCCAGCGTGTTTCGACAAACGGCGGGAGTCGCCACCTGGTCCATCTCCCTGAACACCCGCCTCCTTTCCAATGGAAATCATATCGTGCGGGCCCGTGTCCGGGATGCCAATGGAGTTTACCAATTCGCAACCATCACGGTGACCGTATTGAACTAAAACTTTTCACAAAACCGTTCTACAAGAAAGGTTTGGAAAAGGGCAAAAAGAACAACGATTCACCTCTTTGAGGTTTCCACGTTCCCTGTTCAAATAGGGAATGCTCCCATCCGACTCCCCCGCCACCGAAGCCAGTTCGAAAAATTCATCCCCGCACACCACAAGATTCCCGGCCAAAAAGGTCCTGCTCACCACGGTCTGCCGTCCCATGGGGCCGAAATACGGGGATGCGCCTTCCGTCGGCTACGAACTTCTGTACCGGCAAGTGACCCGCGCCCAGGGAATTTTCAGTCCCCGAACCGTCAACATCCAGTTTTCAATCGAATACATCGCCGAAAATCTGGATGCCCCCACTGTGGTGCTGCAATATCCGTCGAAAAGGGAATTCATTCGTGAGCTGAAAAAAGGCTACGACTACGTGGGAATCTCGTTCCTCATGGCGATCTTTCACAAGGTGAAGGATATGGTCGCGCTGGTCCGTCACCATGCCCCCAACACCAAGATCATCCTTGGCGGCTACGGGACGGTTTTGACAGATGAAGAACTCAAGCCGTATGCGGATCATATCTGCCGCGAGGAGGGCGTCGCCTTCATGCGCAGGTTGCTCGGGGAGTCTGAACTTCCGATGCCCTACAAGCATCCGTTGATCGTCGGCGAACTGAAAATTTTCGGCTGGGGCGCCTCCAACACCGGGAAAATTTTTGCGGGACTTGGATGTCCCAATGGCTGTGATTTCTGCTGCACATCGCACTTTTTCAAACGCAAACACATCAAACTGCTGCCGGATGGAAAGGATATCTACGCCGTCATCGAGCGGTATCTGGACATGGATCCAAATCTCGTCTTTCTCATCATTGATGAAGACTTTCTCTTGAACAAGCAACGCGCCATGCAATTTCGCGACTGCGTGCTCAAGGGAGGAAAACCTTTGTCGATTTTTGCCTTTTCCAGCGTCAAAGCCATCAGCCAGTACAAGGTCGAGGAAATTCTGGAGATGGGCATCGATGGCTTCTGGATTGGATACGAGGGAACCCGTTCCAATTACGCCAAACAGCAGGGGCGTCCCATCGAGGACATTTTAACGGAATTTCGCGAGCACGGGATCACCATTCTGACGTCCATGATCGTGGGATTCGACTACCAGACTCCCGAAGTTGTGGCACAGGAACTCGATGGACTGATGAAGCTCAAGCCAGCGCTGGGACAATATCTGATCTACGGTCCCGTGCCAGGCACCCCCTTTAACGAAAGGGTGAAAAAGGAAAAGTTGATGCGTGAGGAATATGTGGAGAACCCCTCGCTCATGCATCGGCGCGCCGATGGATTCGCCACCGTCATGAAGCACCCCACCCTTTCGGCGGAAGCCATCGAAGGACTTCAGCGCTGGTGTTTCGAACAGGACTTTCAGCGTCTCGGACCGAGCATCTTTCGCGTTCTGGAAGGACGTCTTCTCGGTTATCGAAAACTCAAACATTCCAGCAATCCCCACCTCCGACAAAAAGCTGAAATTTACGCCACCGACCTGCGATTCGCATATCCTGTATTTCTGGCGGGAATTCTTTTCGGCCCCAATAGAACCATTCGAAAATGGATCCGTGATCTGCAGGAGCAGGTGCAGGCGGAATTCGGCCCATCCAATCTTTTGCAAAGCCTTAAATCCGTGCTCGGAGTGGGTGCGGCCATGTGGACATGGTTCACACTCAAATTCGATCTCTTCCAACATCCCAAACTCATCCGTACAAGCTACCGATCGCCAAGCAAAAGCTGGAGCCGATTTCACCTCTGGGAACAAATTCCACAAACCTTGTCGATTCCCGAACTCTCCATCAGGGTCGATCTGCAACACGCAAAAAAGCAGGTCTGGATGCACCTCGAAGGTGCTCTTTCCTCATCCCATGCGGAGGGGCTTGGGCAACGGATCCACGAATCCCTCGCAACATCGAAAAGCCGACTTATTCTAAATTTGAAAAATCTGCATTGGGACAAGGTGGACGATCTACGCCCTCTGCGGGAAAAACTGGCCGCCTATCGTTCCCGGGTGCAACTGATCCTTCCCCGACTTTCGACCTCGCATCCGGAACTTCTGCTGCTTGCCAGCATGTTTCAACTCTACAAGGCCTGAGTCGTCTGCATCCCCTTGATGCGTGAAGTGTAAAACGCGGACTGATCCACGCCTCGGGCGAAAATGCCGCATTTTCCCTCGTAGAAGCGAAGCCTATGCCACCTGAATCCCCCCTCCTCATGGGGGATTTGATTCCAACTCACTTCATTTCGACCATTTAGTTTATCTAATGGGAATGCTCGATACAGCTCGATCATCGAACATTTTTTTCATAAGGCTGGATCGTTCGAAACCCATCATCGCCCATCGTTTCCCATCTTACTATGAGGTCTCTCATGAAACTTAAAAAGCGTTTCCCCATCCTTCGTCTTTTTTCTTCTTATTCCAGCACCACCTTCCGAACCTTTTCGAAAACCATTCTAAGTGGCGTGCTCCTGAGCTTCGGAATCTCAGCTTTTGCAAATTCTCCCGCATCTTCGCAAGGTCAGGCTCTTAATTTTCAAACCGATCTTTTCACCGGACGCCTAGCTTATCAAATTCCCATCGAAGTCCCGCCCGCCCGCCAGAACACCCAACCCAGCGTGGCCCTTGGTTATAATTCCGGGGGTGGAAATAGCTGGTGTGGCATGGGATGGAGTCTGGACATGGGCTATATCGAACGGGACACAACCAAGGGCTCGTGCCGTGCCTGGAGTGGCACAACTCCCCTGAATCAATATGATGACACCAAGGGGTTCATGGTCGCTTTTCAGGGAGTCAATGCTCGCCTGATCAATGTCGGGGGCAATGTCTATCGCGCCGAGGTGGATAACGGAGCCTGTCTCAAATTTGTCTATTTAAACCCGGGTTGGGAAATAACCGATAAAAATGGCACCAAATATCGCTTCGGAGATACCGCCGCAACCCGGATTGAAAATCCCAACTGGTCCGCAGGTCTTGGCAGCAGCACCTTCCGATGGGCACTGAGCTTCATCGGAGACGTCAATGGCAATCAGAGTTATTACACCTATACCAAAGACCGCAATCAGCTCTATCTCAAACAGATCAGTTACAATGCCAATATCAATGCGCCGGCAGTTCCCGCCACCCACACCGTCAATTTCATCCTTGATACCGTGGATCGTCCGGACATTGAAAGCAGCGATCGCGGGGATTTCTCCATTACCACCGCCAAGCGACTCAAGACCATCGAAGCCAAAGTCGGAACCAGCCTCGTTCGCCGATACAACCTGACCTATGCTCTTAATTCCCGCAATGGCCGTTCCATGCTAACCAGTGCAGTTCAAGTCGGCGCAGATGGCACTAGCACCCTGCCTCCCACAGGATTTACCTATCAGGACACCTCCGCCGCCACCACGTATCCCCTGATCCGCTCCACGCCCAATACCATGCCGGCCGGCCAGGCTGCGTGGTCCGTGCGGGAAGCATACACAACCCCAATCATGCTGGGAATCGTCATCATCCCAACCCCTTTACCCCCCTATTCAAGCCGTCCATGGAGCTCGCCTGTGACGGTCTCAGGCTCCCAAAGCCTCAGCAAAATCAGCGTCAGTGTGGATAGTCAGGGTGGCATTTCGACAAGCGGTGTCGCCGGAAGCAGTTTTTGGGCACTGACATGGGTTTATTGCAACACCGCACGAACCATCACTCTTTCCCAGTCGGATAATCAATCCGCAAGCTGCCTTTGGCGCGAGGATGCCGTGAATGGCATTCAACAATTCGCCGGAAGCAGTGTCAGCATCCCTCTGGTAGCTGGATGGTCCATCATTCACTACACCGGAAGCAATATTCAACGCGCCTGGTCCGCAGCAATGACATCGGCGATCAAATCCCAGGTCGATATCATGAGTCCCAACCAGGTTGCGATTCCAGTCACGGCACAGCTATCAGCCGATGTGAATGGTGATGGACGCGCCGACATCATCACTTTCGATCCGGGAACGGGAAATTGGACTGTCGCGCTTGGGACCGGCACAGGATTTCAGGCCCCTACAACCTGGTTGGCCGGCTTCGGGGCCAATTCCGCCGCAGTGATTGGGGATTGGAACTCGGATGGTCTGAATGACATCGGGGTTTATAATGCTGGAAACTGGACCTTTGCCACGTCGACAGGAACGGGGTTTGTAACGGGAATTGTTCCGGGCATTAACTTTGGTACAGGCACTCCTTTGAGCGGGGATTTCAATGGGGATGGCTGGATTGATTTGGCACTTTACCAGGACGGGGTGTGGAAAGTGGCCCTTGCCAACCGTACCACGGCTGGTTGGACTGCCGCACCTTCGTTTAACCTGACTTGGGGTTCTTCGAGCTTCGATCCTACCACAGGAGATTTCAATGGGGATGGAATCACCGACATCGGCATTATACCAAAAACCTCCGGCAACGTGGGCATTTTACTTTCCGCCGGTTCTGCATGGGAGGCCACGGCTTGGTCGGTCACGGATCCTTCCCCCGGTCAGCAGCATCTTACCGCGGATTTGAATGAAGACGGGATCTCCGATCTTGGGTTTTATGATAAATCCACAGGTGTCGTGCGCTACCTTCCAGGCACCGGAACGGGCTTCGGGTCCCTGACAGCCGTCTCGGCAACATTCAGCTTACGCTCTGCAAACGACAACGTGCAGTTTGCGGATTTTAATGGAGATGGCCTCGTGGACCCGGCTGTTTTCGGAAGTTCAGGCGGATCCGAGGTTACCGCTTCCCAAGGAAAACTGGCCAACCAGCTGGCCACGATCGCCAATGGTCTTGGCGGCAAGGCAACCGTTCAATACACACCTTCGACACAGTATGACAACCATGGGACCAACAGCCTAAGTATGCTCCCCTTCCCGGTTTCCACTGTGAGTTCCGTCACCGTCAATGATGGCATGGGAAACAACAACACCGTCACATATAATTACAAAGGGGGCATGTATTGCACCAAAACGCGCGAATTCCGCGGATTCAATTGTGTTTCGGCCACTGATCCTCTGGGAACCAAAACAATTTCCTATTTCCACCAGGGAGGTGGCCTGGACGATACAGCCAATGGAGAATATCTGGATCAGGGTTCCAAGGCCAAAAAAGGGATGCCCTATCGGAGCGAGGTTTGGGGAAACGACGGCCTGAAATACAGCCAGACGCTCAACAAGGTAGAAGAAGTGTTACTGCATCCCAATGGCTGGTACTTCCCATTCGTTTCACAAACCGTGGAAATGACGTTTGAAGGCCTCACCACATCCCGTTCCACCGCAACCTCGTTTGCTTTCGACACAACCACGCTGAACCTGACGAGGGTTTGCAACCATGGGGAAGTCAGCAACGTGAATCCGGCAACTCAAAGCTTTTATTCCTGGTCGACCAACACGATCTACACCATCACCTCCTATGCCGCTCTGGCCAACCCCGACATCAAGAGCAGACCCCAGAGCATCAAGCTGGCCCTGGACAGCGCAGGCACCCTTCCCCTTCGGGAATCCCGTTTCCTGTATGGCGGGGATCAACGGTGCCTCCTTGCCAGCAAAACCCTTTGGGCCGGAGGTACAACGTACAACCAGGTTGAACGCTATTTGTATGACATCTATGGGAACGTGACCACGACCACGGATGCAGCGGGAATCAGCACCAGCATCACCTATGACAGCACGTATCAAACATTTCCCCTAACACAATCGACTGCCAGCTCGTTTGTGACCCAGAAGACGTTCGACGTACGTTCCGGCAATATGCTGAAATTGACAGACCCTAAAGGCCTGGTCACTGAGAGCACTTACGACACCTTTTTCAGACCCGTCCAGATCTCGACATCAACCGTGGCCAACGGAACAGCTTCACTCTGGCAGGAAAAATTTAGCTATAGCCTTGGTGGAATCGTCAGTGGAATCAGTCAGAACTATACTCGCCATCAGGTTTACGATGGCGTGGATCTAGTCAATGGACACGAGACGTATACCTACTCGGATGGTCTTGGAAGAACCATTCAGACCCGGGCCGAAGCAGAAACAGCGGGTCAATATCGTGTCGTGGATATTTTCTATGATCAACGAGGCCAGACCCAAGTTGAAACCCTTCCCTTTTTCGGAACCGGCTCGGCATTTACCGCTGACACAGGACAGCCCGGAACGGTAACTGAATACGATCCCATTGGTCGTCCCTCACGAGTCACCCCTCCGGCGGGCGACACCGGATCCCCTACAGCAGCCACCACCGTGTTGTACCGTTCCTCGGACTACAATTCGGATCCATGGGCAACCACCACTACCGATGCAACCGGGAGGACCACCAAATCCTACCATGACGCATATGGGAGAGTTCGAAAGGTAGGCGAAGTTTTTGGAAACATCTTCCCCGTTACCGTTTTCACCAGTTATGGGTATAATCTGGCAGGAGATCTTCTCACCGTCGTGGACAGCTCAGGAAATACAACATCCATCACATACGACAACCTTGGTCGTAAAACGCAAATGGTGGATCCTGATATGGGCACTTGGACCTATACCTACGACAACGCCAACCGGCTTGTCACCCAAATCGACGCCAAAAACCAAAAGGTTTCTTACACGTACAGTGATCCCCTTGGGCGTATGACGACCAAGGACATTTATAATGCAAGCGGAACCAAAATCAAATCAGTCACCTATGTCTATGACGTAAGCGATGACCCCAATTATACTGTCCTCAAAGGACAATTATACAAGATGACCGACTCCGAGGGGTGGCAAAAAAACAGCTATGACGTAAGGGGCCGCGTTCTCAAAAGCGGTCGGTATCTGGCTGTCAATGGGAAGACCTATGTCACTCAAAGCGATTACGACGACGCCGATCACATGATCGCATTAACTTATCCCGGAAATGTTGCCAAAACGGCTTACACTTATGGGACAGCTGGCGAATTAAAACAGGTTGCAAGTCTTTCCGGCACCGGCGCGACGGAGGTTTTTTACAAAGCTCAGGGTTTCAATGCGGTTGGCAAGGTGACTGGAGTCACTTTCGGCAATGGCCTTCAAACCACTTATGTCTATTATCCGAATTCAAAACGCCCCCAGCGTGTTCAAACCACCAAACCCGGAGGGGGTTATTGTCAGGACTTGAGCTACACGTATGACGCCTCGGCCAATCTTACAAGCGTGACCGATTCCGTCTACACAGGCACAGCTTCGGGAACCATCACCTCGATTCAATATGACCGTTTACAACGAGTCACTTCCCTGACTTCAGTGGCCCAGGGAACCAAAAGCTATCAGGTGGACACCATTGGCAACATGGTGGTCAATTCCGAATTCGGTGCCAGCAACTATGTCTATGGAGTTGCGGGCGGAATCAGGCCTCACGCCGTATTAAGCGCTAATAACAAGACCTATTCCTATGATGCTTGCGGCAACATGACCAATCGAAACGGTCAAGTCCTTGCCTATGACGAAGAAAATCGTCTTAAATCCGCAGGCGCCACCACCTTTGGTTACGATGGGAATGGAGGCCGCCTCTGGAGGAAAACATCCACCAGATTGACCGTGTGGATGGGGGGAATCTACGAGGAAAATGATGGAAAAACGTTGTGTCACGTGGTCGCCGGCGACGGAATCGTGGCCACGTTTGAGCCCATCACAGGCGTGGCCGGACTGATTCAAGGCATCCCCGGAATGGGGCAGGTCAAGAAAGCCCTCGAAGTGGTGACCACCTGGCCCTTGAACGAGGGAAGAGCACCCCTTACGGTTGCCTTGATGCCGTTAACGGCCATCCTGGCCATTTGGGCCTGGGGACGCCGATTGTTGGCAGGCGCCACTTCCGGCCTCCGGATTCATGAGCGCGGGATTTTGACCCAGCTTATGGGCGTTATTTTGGTTGTTGGCATCTTTTGCGCCACGACGCCCCAAGTGCAAGCCGGCGTTCCTGTCTATGGTCCCGTCTTTTACTACTACCATGGGGATCACCTGGGATCTTCCTCCATCCTGACCGATCGCGATGGGGATGTTGTTCAACACTACGAATACACCGGTTTTGGAAAGGAACGTTTCAAAGCCAACACCCTGGCTTTCTCGATCTCAGGCCGATACACCGGGCAGGTATTGGACGAAGACACGGGCCTTTACTACTACGGAGCACGGTACTATGACGCGGAACTTGGACGCTTCATCCAAGCGGATACCGCTCCCCCTTCCACAGATAATCCACAAACCCTGAATCGTTATGCTTATTGTGGCAATAACCCTGTCAATTGTGTGGATCCAACAGGGCACAGTTTCTGGAAAAAACTTGGAAACTTCTTCAAGCAGGCCGCAGGAATTATCATCAGCGTGGCCTTTACGTTCATGGGAATGCCCTTCATCGGAGCCCTGATTAGTTCTGCGGTCAGCACAGCCCTTAATGGAGGAAGCCTCGCCGACTTTGGCATAGGACTTGCCATAGGATTCGCAGCCGGCTTTGCCGGAGGGTATGGAGCAGGTAAACTAGGGTCATTTTTCGGCATGAATAAAGCCGGATTGGGACTTGCCATGCTTCGTGGCGGACTAAGTGGCGCCATTGGAGGTGCCGGAAGTGCCGCCATCTATGGAGGCAACATCGGCATGGGAGCCCTCATGGGTGGTGCCATGGGAGCAGGCATGGGAGCTGTGGTATGGGCCAAAAACAATCATGTAATCAATAAATTCCTAAAAGAAAATCGAATTCAATTGGATGGATTAGGCAATCGAAAGGCCGATGTCATCCAACTCCTTCGGGAATACGGGCAATCGCCGGTTGGACAGCGAAGGCTCAGTGAATATCTCGGAAGCTCCAAACGAACTTGGGTAATTGGAAATACCATGAGACCCAATCAAAGTCCCGTTGCCCATACAGAGGGAAACCGTACAGATTTAGGCCCCCTGTTTTTCAGCGATGGATCACGAAACCACATTCCAGGTATGCATTATGAGAAGATTACCCTAGACGTCGGGCTTGCACACGAAGTGGGGCATCTTTCCTACTTTAACCGTGGCCACCCCCTAATGGTTTCAATTGATGAAAATCCATATCGTTGGTGGGTCGGCCAACCGCGCACAGAGGTATATCCCACGGATGAATCGTATGGCCAGAAGCTTGGTCCAGTTCCCTTCCACCAGTGGATTTATCAATATTAAACTGGCATAACAAATTTGAGTTTCATTTCCAATTAAGACCGGCTTTGCCACCCAAAAGGTGAACAAGGTCGGTCCATCTTTGGACTATTTGACTTGATCAAAAGCTTAGGTCTAATTAGGGGACAGGGATGAACCGCAGTGTTTCCAAGTACGGATGGATACCGGATCTTCCCGATCAACGGGATTTCCTCTACTCGGCGCCAGCCCGCGTGCTGGCAAAACTTCCCTCCAAGGTTGATCTCTCCCTTCAGTGTCCTCCCATCTACGACCAAGGGGATCTGGGCAGTTGCACCGCCAATGCCATTGGTGCTGCGTAAGCGTCGCCCGGAGCACCTTCTTGACCGGGTCATAAGTGTCGTAGGGTT
>CAYYYL010000038.1:0-27531 GCA_964475835.1 uncultured Verrucomicrobiota bacterium
GTTTGTGGAATCGATGAGGCGGGCCGTGGGCCGCTGGCTGGTCCGGTGGTAGCCGCCGCGGTGATTCTTCCGCGTGATTTTCATCACGACACCTTGACGGATTCGAAGAAGCTGACGGCGCGTCAACGTGACTCCCTCTTTGAGGAATTGACCCAGCGTCGGGATATTGTCTGGAGTGTGGCGCAGGTCGATCCCCAGGAAATTGATCGGATCAACATTCTGCAGGCGACCTGGCGCGCGATGGTCCATGCTCGGGAGGGATTGCCGGTGAAACCGGATTGGACCCTGGTGGATGGCCTGCGTGTGCCTCCGCTGGGGGAAAGGCAAACGCCGATTGTGAAAGGGGACGCGAAATCATTTTCCATATCGGCGGCGAGCGTGATTGCCAAGGTGACGCGCGACCGTTTGATGGTGAAGATGGATGAAGTTCATCCGAACTACGGATTTGCCGGGCACAAGGGGTACGGCACGGCGTCCCATCTTGCGGCCATTCGACAATGGGGACCGTGTCCCATCCATCGATTGTCCTTCGAACCAATTGCCGGAATGATTGCTCCCCAGTTGTCCATCGGATGAAAATGGGGTGATTGGACGGAAATACCTCCCCTAACCCCTCCTTGGCAGGAGGGGATGATTCTTCGCTCCGCTCAGAATGACAAGCTTGAGTAGATTTTTTCGATTCATACAATTTCCTCTCGTGTCATCCTGAGGAGCAAAGCGACGAAGGATCTCTCCGCGTGCTTTCCAATCCCCCTCCTGCAAAGGAGGGTTAGAGAGGTATTCGAGGTTTGAAGGCAAAGCTGAACTGCATTCTATCTCGCATCCTCTTTGCGTCTTTTACGAAAATATGGCTGAATGGGGGGCATGGCAGACCGATTGAAACTTTTATTGGTGGATGATGATGTCGCATCGCTTCATCTGTTGGAGCGCATTGTGGAGCAGGAGGGGTTTGAAGTTGCGAAGGCGATGTCGGCTGAGGATGCCGAAAAGGTGGCTCTGGAAATGCATCCCCATGTGGTGATCACCGATGTCGTGCTGCCCGGGGCTGATGGATATGTCCTCATGGGAAAGCTCAAGGAGCGACTGCCCGAGTGTGAGGTGATGTTGTTGACGGGGCATGCCTCCGTCGAGCGTGCGGTGGAGGCTATTCGTGACGGGGCGTGTGATTACATCGAAAAACCCGTGGTCCGTTCCCGTCTGGTGGCCTCATTGCGCAAGGCACGGCAGCAGGTGGCTCTCAAATTGGAGAATCTGGAACTTCGGCACCAGCTGGAGGCACGGTCCCAGGAGATCCTGGTGGGGCAGAATCCAAAAATTGAGGAGATCCGACGGACGGTCGAGCGTGCGGCGGGAAGTGATGCGAGTGTCCTCGTTGAAGGGGAAAGCGGAACGGGGAAGGAGATTGTCGCGGAGATGGTGCACCGTCTCAGTGCCCGTGCGAGCCATGCCCTGGTGAAGGTGAGCTGTGCGGCCATTCCGGAGAACCTACTCGAATCCGAGATGTTTGGTCATGAAAAGGGGGCGTTTACTGGGGCGGCACTATCGAAACCGGGTAAATTTGAACTCGCCCACCGTGGGACTCTTTTTTTGGATGAAATTGGTGAGATGAAGCCTGGCCTTCAGGCCAAGTTGCTCCGCGTCTTGCAGGACGGAAAAATCAGTCGCCTTGGAAGCACGGAGGATCGGGAGGTGAATGTCCGGGTGGTTTGCGCAACAAATGTGGGGGTGGAAAAGGCGATTGCGGCGGGGAATTTTCGCGAAGACCTGTTTTACCGGGTCAATGTGGTTCACCTTCACATGCCCCCCCTGCGGGATCGTTTGGATGATGTGCCCCTACTGGTGACCCACTTCCTTGCTCAAATCAGCCGCCGCTTGCAAATGGAGGATGTGCATGTCACCCCTGCGGGACTCGAACGATTGCAGAGCCATTCCTGGCCCGGAAATGTGCGTCAGCTCAAGAATGTGATCGAGCGGGCCGTGGCTTTGCGAAAAAGCTCCATGCTCGACGTGGATGACTTTGTTTTTACGGATGTCGCATCCCCTCAGGCCTCGGGTAAAAATATCACCGTGGAACTTGGAATGTCCCTGGAGGAGGTGGAACGGCGCATGATCAAGGCGGCGCTGGCACAGTGTCAGGGGGACAAGGAAAAGGCGGCGGCGATGCTTGGAATTTCCTCACGAACCATCTATCGAAAGCTGGGTGAAAAGGAATGAGCCAAGTGAACTAACGCTCATTTTCTGTCATCCTGAGCGAAGCGAAGGATCTCCCTGAATGACAAAACACGATAGGGAGTTCCTTCGCTTCGCTCAGGATGACAGCATAATAAATTGAATTAAATGAGTCTATTTCGCAATCGCTGGGAAGTGTTTCATCTGTGTCCATCTGTGGCCAAACTTCCTCCTCCATGACGGAATATTATCGAGAAGGGGGAGAGCGTGCGGCGGGGGTTCGACAGCTCTTTTCAAAGATTGCGTGGCGTTATGACTGCGTCAACGATATCCAGAGTCTCGGTCTTCATCGCCGCTGGAAGCGCCGGATGGTTGCCTCCTTTCAAGTTCCCCATGGGGGAACGGTGCTCGATCTGGCGTGTGGGACTGGGGATCTTGCCTTTCGCGTGGCCGCCGGGGTTTCCTCGGCCCGGGTGCTGGGGGGGGACTACACATGGGAAATGCTTCGGGTGGCGCGAAAGCGTTCTCGGGGTTTTGAAAAGTCTCCTGCCTGGTTGCAACTCGATGGGCTTTCCCTGCCGTTTCAGGATGCCACCATGGATGGGGTTACCTTGGCTTACGGACTCCGTAATATGATGGATCCGGCTCGCGCCCTGGGTGAGATCCTTCGAATATTGAAGTCCGGAGGGACGCTGGTGCTACTCGATTTTGGGAAACCCTCCCTGGGGTGGATCCGGATTCCCTACTATTTTTTTCTCAAAACAATCCAACCCATGATCGGATGGCTTTTTTTTCAGGATGCGAAGACCTATCGATACATCCATGACTCCCTCATGCGTTATCCTGCGCGGGAGGGGGTGCGACGTCTGTTGATCGATGCTGGATTTTCCCATGTGGAGTGTGAAGATCTCTGTCTTGGAACGATGACCCTGCACATCGCCCGGAAGTAATGCCATGGTGAATATCCGTCTCACAGATCATCTCGCCTTTTGGGCGATCAAACATCTGTTCAGTCGACCCTCAAATCATGTGTTTGATCCGGCGGATTTTGAACGATTCTCGTCGGAATGGCGGCATCAGCCCGTGGAACGTTTTTATGCCCTGCAGGATGCGGATCCATGCATGGAACACATGGAGAAGGAGCTCCGAGGGTTGACAAAATCCGGGCGTCACATCGTTCGGTTGCCGACACCGGCCCCATGCGGGGTTGAGGCGAACAATTCGATGTGGATCGAGTTTCATCTCGGTCGCCCCCTCGGGGAGGCGCCGATCTTTTTCGTTCAGCATGGATGGAGATCGGTCAGCGTGCGGGGCTATCACTCCATGTGTCGTGGATTGAATGAGCAGGGGGTGAATGCCGGGGTGCTTCATCTGCCGTATCATTTTTCCCGAAAACCCCGGGGGGCGTTTAACGGGGAACTGGCGATCACTTCGGACATTGTTCGATCGGCGTATGCATTGCGTCAGGCGGTGCAGGAGGTGTGTGTGTTGAAACGCGTATTGAAACGTCTCGGGGCGCCGCACGTGGGTCTGTGGGGGACGAGTTACGGGGCGTGGGTTTCCGCCATGGCGGTGACCATGGAGGAGGGCTTTGATGGGGCGTTGTTGCTCGAGCCGCCTGTTGAAATCGAGGAGCTATTCTGGGAGACGCCGCTTTTCAGCAATCTCCAGAAGGAGCTCAACCGGTTGAAAATTCCCCGCCGGGAGGTGAGCGATTTTTTTAACTGGGTGACGCCCTATCGTCACGCTCCGAAGATTCCGCCCGCGCGTGTGCTGATTCTGGGGTCGGAGCACGATCCCATCGGGCATCCCGCCTCCTTGCGAAAATTGAATGAGGCCTGGAAAGGGAGTTATCTCGAGATTTTTCCGTTTGGCCACATCAGCTATCGGCTCCACACGAGTGCGGTTGACCGGTTTTTGAAGATCTTGGCTCCACAATTGAAGACTTTTTGATGGGAAACGGCGACGACGGAGCGTCGCCCTCCAATTTTTGAGTTCGAATTAAACCTCCGCCGGAACCTTCATCTCGAAACGCGGGATGCGCGTGATCACCTTGCGCCCGTCCGGGGTGACTCCCAGATAGGCTCCCTCGGCCCAGCATACGGTGGTATTGTTAATGTGGTAGCTATTGTAGCTGAAGTGCTCCTTGGGCTTGAGTTCAGGAAATTCGCCCACGACCCCATCTCCCTCTACGGCGGTGATTTCACTGGCATCATTGCGGATGACCCACTTCCGTCCTTTGATCGTCACGGTCTCCTTGGAGTCGTTGTGGATGGTGATGAAGTAGGCAAAGGCGTGGGGACGATCCGGTGGGGTTTCCGCATTAGACATGTATACCACCCGGTCCACCACCACCCGGAGTCCCTCCAATTCCTGGGGATTTTCCGCATTGGGCAGGGGCTTCGAACGCATAAGCAGGTAAGTTAGGCGATTGCGTGCGGACTGCAACCTTCAAAATGGGGGATTCGAGCGATTCCTAAGATGAACTCCGGTTTGCATTCAGCGCCGGAATTTCCTATGAAGGGGGGATGACAGATATTCTAGAAGGCAAGGTTTTTGTGGTGCGGGACAACATCGATACGGACCAGATCATTCCTGCGCAATACCTGAATCTGGTGCCCACCATCAAGGAGGAGTATGAGAAACTGGGGAGCTACGCATTGATCGGGCTTCCAGAAGACCAGTATCCCACACGATTTGTCAGTCCAGGGCAGACAAAGACGGAATATGCCATCGTCATTGCCGGGCGAAACTTCGGATGCGGTTCCTCACGTGAACATGCCCCCATTGCCATGGGTGCGGCTGGAGTGAAAGCTGTGATCGCCGAGTCATACGCCAGGATCTTTTTCCGAAATTGCGTGGCCACCGGGGAGCTCTATCCGGTGGAGGTGGGGGAGCGCCTTTGTGAGGTGATTCGGACCGGACAACAGGCGAAGCTCGATTTGAAGCAGCAGATCCTCACGGTGGAGGGAAAAACCTATCCCTTAAAACCCCTGGGGGAGGTGAAACCTGTCATCGACGAGGGTGGGATCTTTAATTTTGCGCGCAAGAATGGGTTGATTCCCTCGGCATCCAAGGTCTGAGAGACGGGCATGAGCGACCCCCAGCAAGTGCACCCGTTGCTGCCAAGCGATTCGAAAAGGATCGAGCCGAACGACATGGTGTTCGATTGTCCGGCCTGCCGGAAAAGCCTGGTGGTGGATCAGGTGGCGGCAGGCCAGATCCTCCAGTGCCCCATTTGCAAGAAGCCGATCCAGGTTCCGATGACGAGTCGGGTGGTGACCCTGGCGCAGGCCCCTGAGACGGCAAAGATTGCACAGATGCCAGACTGGGAGCAGGAGCTCCTCTCCATCCAGTCCGCACTCAAGGAGACGAAGCATCAGCGCGAGGAAGCGGGAAATTTCTACCGGCAGCACAGTTCGGAAGCCAATCGCCAGCAACTGCGAATGGAGAAGCTCGACGCCAAGTTAAAGGAATTGCATGCTCGGCTGGAGGCGATTTACGCGGAACATCCGGAGAAGAAAAACCCATGAGTGCGACTTCTGTGGTCATCGCCATTGACGGACCTTCGGCATCGGGGAAGAGCAGTGTCTCCCGCCTGGTTGCGGAAGCCCTGGGATTTCGTCATGTCGATACGGGATCGATGTATCGCGCGTTCACTTGGAAAGTTCTGGAAGAGGGCGTGGATCCGGCGAACCGGGATCAGATTCTGGCTTTGATGAGGAAGGTTCGTCTGGATTGTGATTTTGTGGAGGGGGAAAGGGGCGGATTGCGCCTGCGAACTCGGCTTGATGGGGTGGACCCGGGCATGGCGTTGCGCTCTCCCCAGATCGAACAATTCGTTTCCCAGGTGGCTGCGATTCCCGAGGTTCGCACCTGGCTGGTTCAGGTTCAACAGAATCTCGTCCAGCACGGTGATCTTGTGGTGGAGGGGCGTGACATTGGAACGGCGGTATTTCCCGACACAAAGTTCAAATTTTATGTGGATGCGGATCCCGAAGTCAGAGCGAGACGGAGGGCAAAGGATCAGAAGGAGGCCGGTTTTGCAAAGGATCGTCCCCTCGAGACGGTTCAAACGGCGATTGCTGAACGTGACCGCAAGGATAGCACTCGTGCCGCTTCTCCCTTGAAGGTGGCGGACGATGCCCTCCGGATCGATACCTCCCACCACACGCCGCAGGATACGGTGGATGTTATTTTGAAACACATCCGCACCCGCCATCTGGCCGAATCCTGATCAAGGAGATGGATTGAGTCCCTCGAATTATAAACCGGATCTTCGCACCGAGATTCCTGGGCCACGCTCAATCGAGCTGGCACGGACCTTGAAAATTCACGAAGCGCCCACGGTCACCTGTGTCTCTGCAACCGGTCCGATCTTCTGGCAACGGGCGCAGGGCGTGCAGGTCTGGGACGTGGATGATAATCGATATGTCGATTTGACGAGCGCGTTTGGGGTGGCTTCCCTCGGACATTCGCATCCGGAGATTATCGCGGCGGTCCAAACCCAGGCCCCCCGCCTTTCTCATGCCATGGGGGATGTGCATCCCCCGGAAGGGAAGGCGAAGTTATGTCGCGAGTTATCCCGTTTGACCTATGAGCGATGGACGGAGGGAGAGCAAAAAGGACAGGTCATCCTTGGGAATTCGGGATTTGAAGCGGTGGAGGCTGCGCTTAAGACGGCCCGATTGTTCACGGGGAAGCGGGGGGTGCTGGCGTTTCAAGGTGGTTATCATGGCTTGGGCTACGGCGCTCTGGAGGCCACTTCACGCATGGACTTTCGACGCCCCTTCCAGGATCAACTCGGACATTTCGCGGAATTCCTTCCCTATCTCCGACCGGATGCCGCCGAGTCCAACCTGGATCAATGGGAGAAGTTCATTCGGGAGATATTGCGAAGTCGCGAGGTCGGTGCTGTGGTCGTCGAACCTTTCCAGGGCCGCGGGGGTGAAGTCATTCCTCATCCCGAACTGCTGCCCCGTTTGCGTCGCCTCTGTGATCGCAACCGGATTCTTCTGATAGCGGACGAAGTCTATACCGGTTTCTGGCGCACCGGACGATGGTTTGGCGTGGAACACTTCCAGGTGGTCCCTGACATCATTTGTCTGGGGAAGGCGTTGACGGGGTGTCTGCCGCTCTCGGCATGTGTGGGGCGGGAGGATATCATGGCGGCTTGGCCGGTGAGCAAAGGGGAAGCTCTTCATACGAGCACCTTCCTCGGAAATCCGCTCGCTTGCGCCGCAGCGCTGGCCAGTCTTGAAGTTTTCGAGCGTGATGTTCCAGGCTGGTGTCTTAAGGAAAAAGGGGAATCCTTTCTCAAAATCCTGAAGAAGGGTCTCTCCGATCTTCCCGGCATCAGAGAGGTTCGAGGCTGTGGAATGATGTTTGGAATCGAGCTGACATCCAGGAATTCCACTCCGGTGGTTTCCTGGTCGGAACGATTGCTGCGTCGCGGCATTCTGACGCTTCCAAGCGGAGATCGCGGAGAGGTTTTGGGCCTGACACCTCCTCTGAACATGGAGGCGAAGCTGTGGGAATGGTGTGTAGGAGAAATCAGTAGCGCGCTGCACCGCCACCCATAGAGGGGGAGTTTTCCCACTTCTCAGGAGCGTTCCAGGGAAGCGTCGAAACGGGTTCTTGAGCTTCCTCCTTTTTTTCCGCGGAGGCACAACCCGAAAGGGTGAGGCAAATCGATAGGAGTATCAGACTGAAAGGAATTCGAAACATGGCGCTGCGAATCAAAACATGACGGTGTCGCCTTCGTGAATTTCGCCCTGCTTCCATTCGGGCATGATGTCAGCGATCGAAACCGAGGGTTCCACCGAGGTGATCTTCACCTTACCGATCAGCGCTTCGTTGCGATAGACGATCATTGGAACGTTTTCGATCACGCCCTGCTTTGCGCCGACATCGATCACCACAAAATTCCATTCATCGTTCACCGCGAGGATGTGTCCTGTCAGACCCGGGGGGAGTTTTCCATCACGACGATTTCTTGCCTGCTCCTCGAGTGCTTTTTTTTCGCCATCAAGCTTCACCAGTTGTTCGTTCAACACCTTCTTCTCCTGTTCGAGGGTGGTGAACTGCTCTTCAAATTCCTTCAGCTTGGCCTGCACCTGGTCAATTGTCATTCCGGGAGGCAACGACTTCGTATATTTCGCGATCTCCGCATCCTTGTTGGAAAGTTCCTTGGTGATATCGGCAAGTTTGCCTTCGACTTCGCGGGTGCGTGTTTGCTGCGTCTGGAGGGCGGCCTTCTGGTTCTCCAGATCGGTGGAGGTTTCCTTCAACTGGCGGTCCTTGATTTTCAACTCCTCAACCTTGGTATCAAGGGTCTTCTTTTCTGCCTGAAGATCACTGGTCAGCTTGGTGTTGGCGCTTTGTTGTTCGGCAAGATTCGTCTGAAGTTTTTGATTTTCAGACGTACGGAGGCCCCATCCCTTGATGATTGTTCCGGCGCCGGCGACAATGATGAGTATGAAAAAGACTCTGAGGATGGTTAAACGCGACATAAGATTCGTTGCGTGAGGAAGTTGTGGATATATAGGCCAATCGTCAAAACGATGTCAACGCCGTTTCGGTGGATGTGAGGGTGGGGGGGATTTGAACCACGGGATTTTATTTTTTTTCGGCGTGAAATTTTGAAGGGAGTGACTGACTTGCCAGATGGCAGATTAATTTCTTGAGTTCCGTGGCGTTTGGGATGTCCGTGAACCGTTGGTGGTAGATGTGGGCTTTGAACCCCAAGGGTGCCGCCGCGTTCTGTTGCTCGTCGAAGTAGCGCACGTTCTGCATGGAAAGGATGAGCTCGTCCACCCGAAGGGTGCAGGCAATGCCGGAGGTGGATGATTGTTCGATGGTTTGCAGATTCACTTCACCCAGCGGATTGCGGACCACATTCACCTCGTAGACCTCCAGAGTAAGCTTTCGTATGCGCGGCTGTCGGTTGAGAAGAGATCGAATATCGTAGTCCGCTTCCATGGACGAAATTTTGGCGGCGACAGCCTCCTGGTAGGCCCCCTTGGGATTGCGGATCACGATATCCTGGGCGATAACGCGGGGTTGCAGGAGGTCGATGCGCAGGTGGTCGATTGAGTTTGGGGAATCCGTGAGCTGCCGCAAGGCACCCTGAGTGGCCCACGTGGCAAGTTGATGGCGGCCCAATACACCCACGGTGAGAATGACCGTCAGCCAGAGGATGGATTTGAACAAAAACTTGAGCATGGTTAATTTCTCGGGATTTCGTAGACCACACGGTAAGGGTCCTCGGTTCGCTGGATTCTCCGGGCACGAGGGTGAAGGATTTTTTGATACAACTGGAGCTCAAAATTGAGGAGAATGGGGAAATCGGATAGCAAGCCTGCGAGCGGGGAATGACACTCCGCTATGGTCCACATCCGGTCCTCTCCGGATCCATTCCAGGAAATGAGATAGCCTTCGGTCTCCCGCATCTGGACGAACGCACTTACCCGATCCTGCAGGGTGGCTCCTTGCACTTGCGCTTTGTAGGCAAGAAGCTGTTTGTGGTAGATCGTGAAAAGCACTTTTTCCGGAGCGTTGGTTCCATAGAGATGTCGCAGGGCGGAGATCACTTCGAGAAGGAGGGGAGTCTCGTGGGATGGGAAAAGTTCCGTGGCGGAGGGGGTCAGGGCGTAGAGCAGTTCCGGACGTCCGCGTGTCGCGGCCTTGGGCTTCCTTTTGCCTGCAAGATAGCCGTCGCGCTCCAGCTCCAGGCAGTGCTGTTTGATTCCCATGTAGGAGAGGGGAATGGCCGCCATCAAATCCCTGACAGTGAGCGGGCCCGTGCGCTTCAGAGCGCAGACGATCCTGTATTTTTGAGATTTCGCAAACTTGCGGATCAAACGTGACTTCATGGGGTGCGTGCAGTCCGAGGACTATCAAACGAGGGGATCATAAGCACGCTTTTCCTTGTTCTGTTTTGGAGTATAAGCCCCCGTTCATCTCTCACTTTTGGATTGTGAAGCGGTTCTTTCCCAAGCAGCTTTGGGAATGCCCAATCAGTTGCTTTTTCTTGGAACGAGTGATGGCGTCTCGAGTCCCAACCGTGCCCATGCCTCCATCCTTTTAAACATGGGGAATGAGGTGTTGCTTCTTGATTGTGGTGAACCGTGCAGTCACACGATGGTGAAGCATGGCACTCCGGCGGATTTGATTGACGCCGTCCTGATCTCCCACATGCATTCCGATCATGTGGGCGGGTTTCCTATGGTGATTCAATGGCTCTGGCTGGCGGGACGCGTTCGCAAGCTTCCCGTCTATATGCCGAGGGAGGGGATTCAGCCCTTCAAACGACTGCTCAGGGCGACCTATCTCTTTGACGAGTTGTTGAAATTCGAACTTCACATGCACCCGGTGCGGCAGGGGCCGACCATCACCGTCGGGAGAACGAAGATTGAAGCCCGGTTGAATCATCACCTGGATGGATTGAAAAAGAGTTTCCATCCCTCATATCGCAACAGGTTTGAGTCCTTCAGCTATCGGATCAGCGGAAAGGAGTCGAGTGTGGTCTATTCCGGTGACCTTGCCTCCCCGGCGGATCTGGAGCCCCTGCTCAAGCACAAGACCACGGTGCTGGTGGTGGAGCTCGCCCACTTCGAACCTGAGACGTTGTTTCGAACGGTTGCGGATTTCGATATCGGGAAGGTGATCATCACCCATTTGGGGGGTCATATCCAGAGCGCCCTGCCCCGGACTCGGCGTCTGTGCGAAAAATATTTCAAAAAAGGAAAGGTGGTTTTTGCCCACGATGGCATGGTCGTGGAGTTTTAAAGTGAAGTGGGCGCCTCCTGGTAGACGTTGCTTCAACTCCTGGAAGCCATTTCATCCATAGGAAAAAAAGATCGCAAAACACTGGGCAGGAGTCGGAAAGGGCCTCTTGCTGGGTTGCTCCTCAGTCACAGAACCCTCGGCGGCGATGCTCCGTCGTCGCGCCTTGCCATAGACTCTTTCCGACTCCTGCACCCCATTTCTTATGGATGGGATGGCTTCCAGCAAGCTGCTAGTGTGCCTTCGCCTGCGCTGTGCTTTGTTTGAGTTTGTCAGCGAGGTCGAGCGCCATGTTCTGAAAGAAAATGAGCCCGAGATGGGATTCCCGTTGGATCAATTTATCGAAATCGGATCGATGCACGACACGGGCGATGGTGGCGGATTTCGAGACGGCCCTGGCGGTGCGGACCTCTCCATTTAAAAAGGCGATTTCTCCGAGGACGGCTCCGCTTTTGATGGTTCCCAGAAGCTTGTCCTCCCTGCCGTGGCGGATTTCGATTTCGCCACGTTCAACCACGTAAAGCTCCTGGCCGCTGCTGCCTTCATCAAAGATGGCTTCGCCCGGGCGGAAAAGTTTTTGTGAGAAAAGCCGGGCCACGCGACGGAGCTCTCCTTCGCCGAGATTCTGGAAAATGCGGAGATCCCGCAGAAGTTTGATGACGGCCTGTCCCACGCTGTGTTCCCGGAAGGTGTTGTCGATCAGCGTGAAGACCGCACGGCTGGTGTTGGTGAGCTCGAGCGTTTCGCTTTCGTATCCGGTTCCAAGCCGGACCATCTGAACGGCATCGGTGCGTGCGCCGTGTTCCATGACGAATGCGGGAAGATAAGCGCATGGGACGAAACCCACCTGGTCGAGGGTCTTTTGCAAGCGGGGGGCATGAGAGCTGACAAGCACCTCCCAGTAGTTGGGGGAGAATTCCTTCGAAATGGAATCGAGCAGATGAGCCAGCAAAAAACCCTGGGGTTCCCCCTCCACGGCGAGGAGGTGGGTGATCTGGATGCGTTGGTCAAATGGATCGTGAACGTAGCCCAGGACACCAAGAACGCGCTCACCCTCTTTGGCGGCAATAAAAACCGGGTCTCCAAGCGGGAGATGAAGACTGGTCTGGGTGTGATGGAGCACGCTGAACACCTCCTGCTCCTGGGGGGTGTGCGAACCGAGCATGGTTTGCACGGCCCCGGGCTCGATGGGACTGAAGGTGACGTTTCCCTCGGTGGGATAGGCGACAATGTCCTCCCTCACTTCGATATCCTCGATGAGTCCATGGGCCTTCAGCGCTTCGAGGGCAAGGTCCCTGGCTCCGGAGATGAGTTCGGGGTGGGGACGTCTGAGATTCCGGGCGTGTTCGCTGAGGAAAAGGTAGGACACGGCGCCCGGGCGGGGGTCTCCCTGGAATTTATGGGGGAGAAATCCCGATGCGACAAAGCCCGCATCTTCGCAGGCGGCCTGGGCCCAGAGTTCGTTGGTTGGGATTTCGGCGCAACAGAGTTGAAGATTGCTGGCCAAGGACTGGAGAGCGGTGGAGACGAGTCCGGAGGCGACCCCCGGACGGGCGCTGGAGTTGCCGACACAAAGATGGCTGAGAAGGCCAACGACTGTATCCGCAGTTTCCTGATGCATCAGGATAGTGGCGCTTCCGGCAATCCTGCCCTCATCTTCTCCCACGAGGGCGAATGCCGTATCGACCAAAAGGCAGCTTTTCAAAACCGGGAGTTCGGTGAAAGGGGAGCTGGCTGCCTGTGCACCTGCTTTTTCAATCATCAACGCCTGGATTGCGGGAAGATCCGGTTCTTCCAGATTTCGAATGGAGAGGCTCATGAACAGGGCACAGCGTAGCTGTGTTTTTATAAATCGCAATCCTGAACCCAACAGGTTTGGCCTGGGGCGAGTCACCCCTATTCATCGATTCCAATACGGGACTTCATCTCCTGTTCAACTGCATTGTCATTTACTCCGGGTCTTGCTAGAAGAGGGGATACCGGTCATGACACAACAGTCTGACATCACCCATCGGCTGCTGAAAAGCGTCTCTCGGTCGTTTTACCTGACGCTTCGTGTTTTGCCCGCGCCCATTCGAAACCAGATAAGCCTTGCCTATCTGCTGGCTCGTGCCGCGGACAGCATTGCCGATACCGATTTGCTGGAGCCGGCCGATCGCCTTGAGAAATTGGTCTGGTTTCGGGAGGCTCTTGTGGAGGGGGATGGCCAGCGTATCCGGGCGATCCAGGCTTCCGTGAAGGAAATGCGCAATCGGAAATTTTTCGTTGATAGTACTCCGGAAGAGATTCTTCTTCAGCGCTTGAACGAATGCTTCGATCTTTTTCGCTCTCTCACTTCGGACGATACCGCCCGCATGGTGGAGGTGTTGAGGGAGTTGATCCAGGGAATGGAGATGGATTTGAAGCGTTTTCCAGAGGATGGACAGATCCGTTCCCTCGAAACATTTGAGGAATTGGAGCAGCACACCTTTTCCGCTGCGGGTTGTGTCGGACTTTATTGGACAAAAATGTGCTGTGCCCATTTGCCGGAGTTCCAGCCCTGGTATTTGAAAATTGATCAGATGATGACGTTGGGGGTTCGTTTTGGAAAGGCGCTGCAGTGGACGAATGTGCTGCGGGATCTGCCCCGGGATCTGGCCCGTGGACGCTGTTATCTTCCGGCCAAGGATTTGCGAGAACTCGGCATGGCACCCCACCATTTGAAGGATCCATCCCTCTTTCCAAGGATGGAGGGGCTTTACAATCACTATTTGGACCACACCCTGGCCCATTTCCGTGCGGCTTGGGAATATGTCATCTCGGTGCCGTCTGAAGCCAGAAGAGTTCAACTCGCGTGCATCTGGCCTCTTTGGATCGGACTCGAGACGATCGCGGCGTTGCGCCAGTCCCGAAATCCACTGGATCCGCAGTATCGCATCAAGATTCCCAGGTCCCGGGTCTATGCCATCATTCTTAGGACGGTGTTGACGATCCCATCCGAGATGATGCTGGACGGACATCAGAAGCGGTTGATGCGACTGGCTCAAGGGCCGTCGGGAACGGCTCAAACGCGCCGATTGAAGTTCGGCAGGACCCGTTGAAACAGGCCGGCGAGAGAGTGAATCGACGGGAGCCTCTTTTCATGTCGCGTAGATCATGACTTCCAGGACTCCCTCTTTCGCACACGGGAAGGCGGCCTTTGGGCGCAATCTGATCAGTAATGTGATGGTGATGGGGGTGGGATTGCTGATCGGGATCTGGTTCACGCCCTTCCTGCTTCATCATCTTGGAGCCGGGCTGTATGGTTTCATCCCTCTGTCCGTTCAATGGATGGTCTTCCTTGGCATCGTGCCGACGGCATTTCAGTTGTCGGCCATGCGATTTCTGACCATCGCGCTGGAGCGGGGGAGTGAAGAGGAGGCCAGATGCGTGTTCAGCACCATGCTCATGGGATTTTTGGTGACAGGAGTCAGCGTGTTGGTGATTGGAGGAGGGGGCACATGGGCGATCCCATGGATCATCACCATCCCGGAAGGTTCAGTTTTCGCAGTTCGCGCGCTCTTTGCATTGTCGGTGGTTTCGCTTGGAGTCCAGATCCTTACCTTTTCGTTCACCACCGTCATGCAGGCACGCAATCGTCTGGATTTGCAGAATGGCTTTGCCTTTGTCCAGCGTGTAACCCGGGTGGGGTTCACGGTGGTCGCGTTTTCCCTTCTCAAACCCGATCTCTTTCATGTGGGAACCGGACTCCTTGTTGCATGCCTGTTCGAAAGTCTGGGTGCGGTCTGGACTTGGAGACGACTGGCAGGCCCTCTTCAGTTCACGCTATGGCACGCCCATGGCGATCTCCTTCGGGAAATGGCGGGCACGGGGGCGTGGACGGCCATTTCCCTTGTGGGAATACTTTTACTGCAAGGCTTTGATCTGTTTCTGGCCAATCGACTGTTGGGGCCGGAGACGACCTCCCACTACGCGCTGGTGGTGCAGTGGGCGATGATGTTTCAAATTGTGGCTTCATCCCTGGTCACCGTATTGCATCCCACGATTGTGCGGCTGCATGCCTGCGGGGACGGAGGGGAGATGATCCGCTTTATCCAGCGATCCATCAAATTCATCGGATATGTTCTGGCGATTGCCGTGGGGCTTTTGTGTGGATTTGCCAGACCGTTTCTTCGCTTGTGGGTGGGGCCCGAATTTGAGGGACTCTGGCCTCTTTTCCTCATCTCGCTGGCTCCGCTGGCGGTAAACCATGCGGTGCAGCCGATGTTTTCCCTCATGCTGGCGGCGAATCGGGTGAAATTCCCCTCCCTGGTGACCCTGTTTTCTGGACTGCTTAGTGTGGGACTTATTCTTTTCTCCATTCGGGTGGGATCATGGGGCCTTGAGGGAATGGTGACTGCGGTGGCGATCTCCCTTCTGATCAAGAACGTCGTCGTCGCCCCCATCTACACCGCCCGCATCCTGAACTGCCGTCCCCAGTCGCTCTACCATCCCTTGGTGAAAGTCTTTCTGGCCACCTGTCTCTCAGTGGGAACCGGATGGATAGTGTCGCATCGAGTGACGATTCACGGATGGTTGGAGCTCTGCCTATTCGCATGCCTCCCGGGAGCATTTCTCGTGGGGGCCTTTTATTTCTTGGGGTTACGACAGGAGGATCGACTGGCTCTTCGGGGGATGTTGGGACGGAACTGAGCGAGGCGAAGAAGCGGATGAATTCCAACGGATCCACCCTTTGGGTTAATGATCCGTTTAACTCAGGAGGGATTGAAATTTGAAGGAAGCAAGACGTGCCAGGGCGTCCGGCCCGATAGGTTCCTCAGGTTGCCACGACACCCATGCTGTACGTGGAGCGTGTTTCTCCACCACTTCCCGCAGGTAACGATGTTCCGCCTCCTCGCGGCACTGGAGCAGAGGGTCGCAGGAGCCGCTGCGAAGCAGACTCTGGTTGATGATCCATGCCAGGGGTTTAATGTGAGCTCGGAACAAATCTTCCTGTAATGCAGCGGCTTCATGCACGGGGGTCGCTTCGGGAAGGGTTACGAGAAGGATGCGCGTGAAGGAGGGATCCCGAAGTCTCTCCAGCAGGTTCAATACCGCCCCGGGGTGTGTCCGGCGTGACTGGCGCTGTAATTCGCGGTGGTAAGCTTCGCTGGCGTCCAGAAGCAGGAGAGTGTGACCCGTTGGTGCAGTGTCGAGTACAACAAAACGGTTTTCGCCACGTTCCACCTCACGCGCAAATGCCCGGAATACGGCGATTTCCTCCGTGCAGGGGGAACGCAGGTCCTCCTCCAGAAGGGCGCGGCCAGCCTTGTCCAGCAAGGCGCCTTGCGTGCGCATGATCTCCTCCTGATAGGCCGCGGTTTCCGCCCCGGGATCAATCCTGCCTAAGGTGAGGTGATCCACCTGTTCGTTCAGGGTTTGGGCCAGATGTGCCGCCGGATCGGTTGTGCTCAAATGTACTTTGTGCCCACGACGGGAAAGCATCACGGCAAGGGCGGCCGCCATGGTGGTTTTTCCAACCCCGCCCTTGCCCATCGTCATAATGACCCCGTGGCCCTGTCTTTCGATGTCGTTGACGAGCGCTTCGAGGTCCTCCATGGGCGGTGGAATCCATGGGCTCCCGGTTCCGGGAACAGTCACGGATTTGCCATCACCTTCCAGCAGCACGCGCAGACCTTCAAGACCGAGGATGTTGATGGGACGCAGGGGAAGGACGAAGCAAGGCAGGCCGTGGATAAAATCCCACGCTCTTTCCAATGCGGTGAACCCACGACGTTGCAAAGCTTGTGCGGTGGTATCCTCGGAACAGTGAGTTTCAAACACGCCATTGATGATCAGCCATTGATTGTTCACCCCGAGCGCACCCAGTTCCCTGGATGTGCGCTCCGCTTCATGCAGGGCTGCGCCTTGGGGACGACTGACGAGCACAAGGGTCGTGGTTGCGGAATCGGCCAGGGTCCGGACCGTGGATTCGTAAATGGCGCGTTGTTTTTCAAGGCCCGCAAGAGGACCAAGGCACGATGTCCCGCTGGTGTTGCTTTGGAGAAATCGATCCCATGCCTTTGCGAGACTCATGAGCCGAAGGGTGTGACCTGTGGGGGCTGTGTCGAAAATGATATGATCGTAGTCCCTGGTGGTTCCGGGGTTGCCGATCAACCCGGAGAATTCATCAAAGGCAGCAATTTCCACCGTACAGGATCCGGAGAGCTGCTCCTCCATGCTTCGCAAGGCGGATTCAGGCAGTAGATGGCGCATGGGCCCGATCAAACGCTCACGATACGCCGCCGCGGCCGCGACGGGATTGATGTTCATCGCATGGAGTTGTGGGACGCCCACGATGGGGGAGGGTTTGTTTGAAAGTCTTGTTTCCAGCACTTCATCCAGATTGGAGGCCGGGTCCGTGCTGACCAGCAGGACGCGCCGGCCGGATTCAGCTAGCCTTAAGGCTGTGGCACAGGAAAGAGATGTTTTTCCCACCCCCCCTTTGCCTGTGAAAAAAACGTAGCGTGTGGTCTTTGCGGGATCAGGCTGATAGGGTTTAAGATTCAAGATAACTCCCCTCCCTGGCGGTGCTTGGGCGCTTCTCACGAAATGCGACGAAGGGTGGAATTGCCTGATTCAATATTTTTTGCGACGGGTTTTCGAAAAAGATTGAAGTGGATTCGGGATTAAAATTCTTGTGGAACGGGAATGTTATGGCGACTAACAGCACCCCGATTTGGGAGTGCAGCCACATCCTTCTGAAGGGTCCCTCCCGGTAGATGGCCTGTAAGTGGCCCCGGGTGCTCCATTTGTGAAACCTGAAAGTTCCTTTCGTGTTGGGTACCGCCCGCAGGAAACCGTTTGATGGTTAAAGAGGATCAACGGCAAACACTGCGTTCCTTTTTCAGCGAGAGCCATTTTGACGATCGGATTTGAGGCGAAGGCAGCGGGTTCCTGTGCGAGATTGTGCCGCTGAACCACGATCCCCTGGGATTTGAGCCACTCCACGTCCGCCGAAAATTGAACAAGATTTGGGTCAACGTCCGGTCCGCAGACCCCGGTCGAACAGCACATGGCAGGATCAAAAATTTCGAGGACGGGTGATTGGATGGATGGAGTCATGGGAGTGGGTTGTGTTTAGGTTGCATGCCCGGGTTGGAGGTTTTTGCCTGATCCCGTCGGCCGGCGCTGTAAGCTTCAAATACTTGTTTGATGTCGTCGCGTACCCGGCGAAAAACGTTCCGTTTCTCCTCCTCCGACCCTTCCACACCGGCAGGATCAGGGAACCCCCAATGGTGGCGATTTACCTGTCCTGGGAACATCGGGCAGGTCTGATCCACATGGCCACAAACCGTGATGACGGTCTCGATAGGGCGCTGCAAAAACTCGTTCAAATGCTTGGAGCGATGAGTCGAGATGTCGATCCCGATCTCACGCATCACCTCAATGGCCAGTGGGTGAACGTAACCTGCGGGTTTTGAGCCGGCGCTTTGAACTTCCACCATGTCCCCTGCCGTGGCACGGAGGATGCCCTCAGCCAGATGACTGCGGCAGGAATTGCCCGTACAAAGGATGAGGACGACGGGTTTCATGTTCGACACTGGCGTTTGCATAATTCGGAGGGATCCTGCTGGAGAATGTTGCGGAGTTGTTTGCGGTCCTGGGCCACCCGCGCATGCGTTTCCAATGATTTCCCGACCCAGGAAAGAGCTTTTCTTACGACAGATGGGGCGGTGTGACCTGGAATTTTATAGTAAATCCACCGACCTTCCTTGCGTGACTCCACCAATCCCGCCTGAAATAAAATGGACAGATGTTTGGAAATCGTGGAAGGCGCAAGTTTGAAAAGTTCGGTGAGCTGGCATACACACAATTCCCCCTCTTCCAGAACCAGCAGGATCCGGACACGATGATTGTCCGACAACGCCTTCGTGATCTTCATAAATTCTTTCATATCGTTGTTTCGTCAAATAACGAAATATAGGGATTTTGAGATGCGAGTCAAATGTTAACAAAACGTTTCATTCTTGATGGAGTAAAACCTCTTTCGAAGTTCCTTCCCATGCCCCGGTCCGTCAAAATTCCTAGGAGGTGGATGGGATGCCTCCTAAGAATCTATTTGCCATCTCTTTTGAACCCGGCATAATACCCGCCCCATGGAGCGTGGAGCGTGCGGCAGTACTTGAGTGGGGGGGCTTCAGAAGGGGGACAGGAAGGTGCTGTTCGCCGTATGTGATTTCCAGAAGTGGTTTGTATTCAGGAAGTTAGGCTGGGTAGCTCAGTAGTAGAGCAGGGGCCTGAAAAGCCCTGTGTCGGGGGTGCGATTCCCTCCCCAGCCACCACCCGCCGCTCTCGGCCGAAAGCCTCGAGCTATGGGTGGCAAGCCATCCTTTGCCTTCAAAGGTGTACGATTTTGGTTGGCGGGTTTCTCCCGAAGCTTTAGCGAAGGAGGACCGAGGGCAGGCCATCCTTGATGGAAAGAGAAAAGCGGATTCCGGGCACCGCGCGAATTCAGGAGATAGGAGTCAGAAGCAGAAAGTCCGGATCCATGCCAAATGATGTGAACTCGATCCCCGAAAAGATCAGCGATTTGCAACCAAACCCGGAGGGGCTTGTCTATACGCCGTACTCGTGGTTCGAGCTGTTGGATTGGCAGAAGGTTTTCGTGGAGACTGCCACCCACCGGACAAGCGGTTGCGAATCCTTTCATGCTCCCGCGATGTCCGAACCGTTGATGATCCACGTCGATTTGGGGGCGGGGGATGGGGCCTTTGTCCGGGATCGTGCAAGAAACCATCTCGGAGTAAAATTTCTCGCGGTCGAGCGTTTGTTGGGTCGTGTGCGGAAAATTTCGAAGCGTTGTGTGCGCGAAGGATTGAGCAACGTCCGGGTTCTGCGCATCGAAGCGGCTTATGCCGTGGAACATCTGTTTCCCCCTGCATCCATTTCCTCCATCACCATTCTTTGCCCGGATCCGTGGCCCAAGCGCCGGCATGTGAAGAATCGGCTGATTCAGACGTCGTTTCTGAATGCGTGTGGACGTGTTTTGAAGCCTGAGGGATGGATCGCTTTGAAAACGGATGATCTGAACTATTTCGAGCAGATGAAGGAGGCGCTGGCGGGGTGTTCCGGATTGAAGGCCTGGGTGGTGGATCCCGGGGAATTGCTTCCGGAGAAGACGGATTTTGAGAAGCAGTTCCTTGCGGAGGGGAAGCCGATTCATTTTATCGCGGCAAAGCGTTCGTAATTCCTAAGCTTGCCCCCCTCCTTCCGCTCCGGCATAAATAGGGGGATGTTCCTGCATCAGAAGAGTATTCAAAAACCGGCCACTGTGTCCGGGTTGGGATTGCATACCGGGGCGACCGCACAGATGACGTTTCTCCCGGCGCCGGCCAATTCAGGTATTCGTTTTGTTCGTGTCGATTTGCCGGAAAAACCAACCATTTCCGCATCTGTCGACCATGTCAAAGAGACCCAGCGTGGAACCACGCTCGAAGTGGATGGGGTCTCGGTGCATACGGTGGAGCATGTTCTGGCGGCCCTGGCCGGGCTTGGCATCGACAACTGTCTGGTGGAGCTTGAGGGACCGGAGCCTCCCATTCTCGATGGCAGTGCCCGCACCTTCGTGGAGGTGCTTACAAAAGCGGGAGTTGTCAATCTCAATGCCAAGCGGAATGTTTTCGCCCCTGAGGCGCCCATGTTCTACCAGAATGGCGAGACCTCCCTGGTGATTCTCCCGGCGGAAAAACTCCGCATCTCATGCACCATTCAATTTCCGGGGCAGAGCCTGGAGAGCCAGCATCTTACGCTGGATATCGACGAGGGGATGTTCGAGCGCGAGATCGCGCCGGCGCGTACGTTTTGTTTCTACGATGAAGTGAAGCCTCTCATGGACAGCGGTTTGATTCAGGGGGGAAGCCTGGAATGCGCGGTGGTGATCAAGGGGGATGAAATCCTGAGCAAGGAGGCGCTCCGGTTTCGGGATGAGTTCGTGCGTCACAAGATTCTCGACATTCTCGGAGATATCACGCTTCTCGGTCAGCCCATCCAGGGGCATATCATCGCCATCCGGCCGGGCCATGCCGCCAATGTGGCGTTAACACAGAAGATTCTGGCTGTGGTGAAGCGTAAGCGTGGGGCGAAAAAGTATCTCGCCGAGGGCGCCACTTACGAACAGATGGATATTTGTGATCTCTTGAACACACTTCCTCATCGATATCCGTTCGTGATGGTGGATCGGATTTTGAAAATCGAGGACACCTCGATCGTAGGGCTCAAAAATGTAACCATCAACGAGCCGTTTTTCCAGGGACATTTTCCGGGGCACCCCGTGATGCCAGGCGTCCTTCAAGTGGAGGCGATGGCTCAGGTCGCGGGGATTTTGATGCTCAAGAAGGGCGAGAACAGCGGGAAGATCGCCTACTTCATGAGCGCCGACAAAGTGAAGTTTCGCAAGCCGGTGACGCCCGGCGATACGTTGTTTATTGAAGTGGAGTTGACGAAGGCGCGGGCGAACAAGATCGGGCGCGCCCAGGGACGCATTCTGGTGAACAACGAGATCGTGAGCGAGGCTGAGTTGATGTTTTCCATTCTTGACCGGGATGCTGCTGGGGATTGAGCCATGCTTGAACTGCAACGTCAAAAAAAGGAATTCAGAAGTCAGGAGTCAGAAGTCAGAATGGCTCCAGCAAAGACTTTTGAAGACCTGTTGGTTTGGCAGAAAGCGCACCAATTTGTACTTTCAATCTACAAATTGACGGCGGGATTTCCGTCGCATGAAACTTATGGATTAAGCTCACAGTTTCGACGTGCCGCTGTGTCCATTCCCTCCAACATTGCAGAGGGGTTTCGAAAAAGGGGAAGGGCGGATAAAGCGCGTTACATGAATATTGCTCAAGCTTCGATTGAAGAGTGTCGCTATTATCTTATTTTAACGCGGGATCTTCGTTATACGGAAACAGGATCATGTTTAATGATGCTTCAAGAAGTGAGTAAGCTTTTGGAGCGGTATGCTTCGGCCATTCTGACTTCTGACTCCTGACTTCTGAATTCCTTTCACCTCCTAATGATCCACAAAACCGCCATCATTCATCGAAATGCCGAGATCGCCGAAGATTGCGAGATTGGGCCCTATTGCGTGATTGGGGAGGGAGTCACCCTTGGTGCGGGGTGCATGCTTCAATCCCACGTGGTGATCCAGGGACCGACAAAAATCGGCAGAGGGAACGAGTTTTTTCCCTTTTGTTCCGTGGGACAGAAGACTCAGGATCTGAAATACAAAGGGGAACCGACTCATCTTGAAATTGGAGACAAAAATGTGTTTCGGGAGTATGTGACCCTTAACCGGGCGACGAGTCCGGGATCGAAGACGGTGGTGGGAAGTCACAATACGGTTCTGGCCTATTCGCATATCGCGCATGATTGCGTGCTCGGGGATCATATTGTCATGTCCAATGGCGGAACCCTGGCGGGGCATGTGACGGTGGAGGATCGCGCCATCATCGGAGGTTTGACGGCGATCCATCAATTCTGTCGCATTGGAAAAATGGCGATCACAGGCGGTTGCTCCAAAGTGGTGCAAGATGTGCCGCCGTTCATGATGGCCGACGGCAATCCGGCCGAGGTGCGCACCATCAACAAGGTTGGGCTGGAGCGGAACGGGCTTTCGGAAACGGCTCAAAAGCATTTGCGTGCAGCGTTCAAGCTTCTCTATCGCGAGAGCGGATTAAACATCGGGGATGCCGTGGCAAAAATCCGAAAGGATATCCCTGATTCCGCCGAGATCAAATATCTGTGTTCCTTTATTGAGAAGAGTGAGCGTGGAATCAGCCGATGACAGGGAATGCATGCGGTGTGGAGTTCCATGGCGTGAAAGGAATCGATGGTTATGAAGTCATCCCTTGATTCGCGATCCGTACAACGACTTCTCCGGGAGCACTCCGGCTTTTGGGCGCACCAGCTTGAAACCCATCCGGATGACCTGAAGTGGTTGAATGCAGCGGGAAATCTCGATCAGACGCGTTCGTTGAGGCGGCTGGAGTTTGAGTGGAAAGGGGAGGGATGGGATAACCTCGAATGGGATCAGACGTTGCATGCGCTCTGCCGGGTTAAGCGCCGTGAAATGTTGCGCATCACCCTGCGGGATCTTCAGAACCTTGGAAGCCTCGAGGAGATCGTGGGCGAGCTTTCCGTGCTGGCTGACTTTTGTCTTCAACGTGCCCTCGACCGGATTTTGAAGGAGCAGGAGGTGAAACATGGCAAACCGCAGTCTGAGTTTGCCGTTTTTGGAATGGGAAAACTTGGTGGCAATGAATTGAACTACAGCTCCGATATCGATCTCATCTTTGCCTATTCGGATGAGGGAAAGGTGGGAGCGATCACTCATCACGACTACTACACGCGCGTGGCCCAGGCGCTCGTTCAGGGATTCCGCATCAATTGCAGTGAAGGCAGTCTGTTTCGAATCGATCTGAGACTCCGACCCGAAGGGAACGCCGGGCCCATTGTGCGTTCGCTTGAGGGTTACGAGAACTACTACGCGGCGTTTGGGGAGGTGTGGGAGCGCATGGCGTTGCAGAAGGCGCGCCTCGTTGCCGGCGCCGCTGAATTGGGGTATGAATTCATTCAGCATCTCCAGCCATTCTGTTTTCCGAAGCATCTCACTCCTTCGGCATTGGAGGAAATCTATCGCATCAAGGGGCGCATCGAGGCGGAGATTCTCAAGGAGGGAGGGCTGGAACGTCACGTGAAACTGGGACGGGGGGGGATTCGCGAAATCGAGTTTGCGGTGCAGGCGCTTCAACTTCTGCACGGCGCGAAGAACGCCTTTTCCCAGGAGCGGGGGACCATGCGCTCCCTTCAGGCTTTGACGCGGCTCGATCTTTTGCCCAAGGCGGATGCCGTCACCTTATCCGAAGCCTATATCTTCCTCCGCCGTCTGGAGCACCGACTGCAGATGCGCGAGGATCGTCAGACCCATGTGGTTCCTGAGGATGTGGAAACCCAGACCCACCTTGCCAAGGGGCTGGGATTTGCCTCCCACGGGGAATTTGAAACCGAATGGAAAAAACACGTTCAGCGTGTGCGCTCTTTTTTCGATTCCATCGTGGGAGATTCGGCAACCGGGGGCGCGGGTGTTTCCATTCAGGACTGGACCCATCGTTCCGTGGCGCGCGATGCCGTTCTGCGGAAGGCGGGTTTTGTACACCTTGAGAAGGCTGTGGAGATTTTGCGTACGCTGGCGGAGGGGCCTTCTTATGCCCACGTCTCGCAGCGCACGCGGGCTTTGTTTGATCAGCTTTGTCCCCATCTGCTGAGGCTCACGCCGGATCTGGTGCGGCCGGATGAGGTGTTGCAGCAGTTGGAGCGTTTCATTGAGGCGTATGGTCCGCGAGCTGCGCTTTATGAACTTCTCCTCTCGAATCCCAACGTGCTGAAACTTCTCCTGAGATTGTTTGACCGGAGCCCCTTTCTGACGGATCACATCATCCGGCATCCGGGTATGCTTGAATCGATCGCCTATGAGGGACTTCTGCAGGAGTCGCACGACCGACCTCGGATGGAAGCGGATCTGGCGAGCGAGACGATGGAGCCGATGGCGGCTCGATTAAGAATCTTTCACCGGGCCGAATTATTACGCATCGGGTTGCGGGATATTCTGGATCTGGTTTCCGGTCCACCGGAGGTGTGGAGTGAAATGTCACAGCTGGCAGATATCTGCTTGGATGCGGCGGTGAGGGAGGTGTTTGGTAAGGGGGTGTACAAGGGGACGACTTCCGAATCGTTTGGAGTGATCGCGATGGGAAAATATGGCGGGCGCGAACTGTCGTATGGCTCGGACCTTGACGTGCTCTTTGTCGGGGGATCCATTGCGAAGGCCGCGCAGCTGGTTGCCCTGATGAGCAAGGAGCAGGACGAGGGCATGGTGTTCAAGGTGGATGCGCGACTTCGGCCTGACGGAGAGGATGGTCCTCTGACCCTGCCGCTCGATGCGTACCGCAACTACTATGCGAAACGTGCCCAGTTTTGGGAAAAACAGGCACTGACACGGGTGCGCGTGGCTGCAGGAAATCCGAAACTTGGTGCTGAATTTTTGAAGATGGTCGATGAGATCATCTATGCGAAGCCTGTTTCAACAAAGGATCTGGGGGAATTGAAGGTGATGCGCAAGCGCATTGAGAAGGAGCGCGGAGACACCACGGATGAAGCCCGCAACTTCAAGACGGGCGCCGGTGGTTTGGTGGATGTGGAGTTTCTCGCGCAGGCGCAGCAGTTGAAATTCGGACATAAACACGTGGAATTGCGAAGGGCTTCGACTCTGGAAGTGGTCCGGACGATGCCGGAGATCGCCGGGTGGAAGGCTGTGGAGACCAGACAACTGGAGGAGGACTACCTCTGGTTGCGAAAACTGGAAACCGTTCTCCGCCTCTTTCAAAACTCCTCCGTATCCGAAATGCCGGCCTCACGCGAAGAATGGGAGGATGTGGCGAAGCATCTCGGACTGAAAAACGGAAAGGAATTGGAGAAGATTTCGGCGGAGCGGAGGAAGCGGATTCGTGCGATTTATCAGAGCAAGATGCGGGAAAGTAAAAAAGCGTAAGTCGCAAGAAACAGATCCGGCGAGATTCTTCGGCCTGCAGCCTCAGAATGACAGAATGGGGGTGCCACCATTGTCATCCTGAGCGAAGCGAAGGATCTCTCCGAGGCTTGTTGCTTACGACTTGTTACTGGCTACTTTCCTCAACGCTTCCTGCGCCGCCAGCGTCTCCGCCTCCTTTTTGGTGGCTCCGGTGCCTTTGCCCATGATGATGCCATCGATTTCGACGACGGCTTCGAACTGGCGTTGATGCGGGGGGCCGCTTTCGGTGACGATGCGATAGACGGGGGATTGTCCTCGGGCGTGTAATGTTTCCTGAAGGATGCCTTTGGCGTTTTCGGGTTCCGGGTTGTCGGAAATTTCATTCAGTCGGGGTTCGATTTCCTTGAGGAGAAACCGGCGCGCGGCGTCGAGGCCGCCATCGAGGTAGAGGGCGCCGAGAATGGCTTCGAAGGCGTTGGCGAGATTGGAAGCGCGTTCGCGTCCGCCCTGGGTCTCCTCGGAGGGGCCGAGAACGAGTTGGGTACCGAGTTGGAGATGGCGGGCGAGGGCGACGAGGGAGTTCCGGCTTACGAGGTGGGCCCGGACCTTGGTGAGGTGTCCCTCGGGGACGTTGGGGAAGCGCTGGTAAAGATGTTCACTGATGATGATTTGGAGGACCGCGTCGCCGAGGAACTCGAGACGCTCGTTGTGGGGAAGTCGCTGGTTTTTTTCGTGACCAAAGGAGGCATGAGTGAGCGCGAGCTGAAGCAGGGAGGGGTCGTGGAAGCTGTGGCCGAGTTGGGATTCAAAGGTGGATGGCATGGGAAAATACGTTTGGTTCCGATTTGTGGCACAGGCGCCCTCGACTGTGATCTGCGGCGCACAGCCGGGGGCGGGTGTGCCACATCTGCCAATTGAAAAAATTGAACATGAAATCAGGAGGCTGGGGAAGAAAGATGCATCCCGAGAGCCATATAGAGATCCCCCGGCATGCGGATGGGTTTTTCGCTCATATTCGTCACGGCATGGCGGGTGTGACCCGTGACGATCCGTTGTCCGTCACGGAGGATTTCGAAGTTGAGGGTGAACTGGACTTTTCCGAGATCGGAGACGGTGGTCTGGATTTCAAGGAGGTCATCATACCGGGCGGCGGCGTGGTAGTGAAGGGCGCAATCCACTACAGGGAAGATGGTATGGTTTTCCTGGAGGGTGAGCAAAGGAAACCCGAGCTCCCGAAACATTTCAGTCCGAGCCACTTCCAGAAGATCGAGGTAGCGAGCGTAATAAATATGATTGCCGACGGTCACGTCCCGATAGGCGACGCGGATTTGGTGCTTGAACATAAAAGTCATCTCATAAATGATGATTCGTGGCGTTGCAGCAATTTTTGGAGTTTGGCCAGGCGCGCGAGTCGCTACGATATCCGAAGTGATCTCGGAGTGCGAGCGCAACGCCGCCAAGGTCAAAAAATAACGCAACCCTTTGGGCGATGGCTATTTTGGCCAACTCCCGCGTTGGTTCGGCAGTCAAAGCCCACAACGGGGATTCTCCTGCCTCGCCGCCTTGGATTTGGCCAAATAATTCTTCGCGCCACATATCAGCATTTATGAGATGACTTCTGGCTTAAAACTGCCAAAAATGACCGAATCTGAGAACTGAAAAGAAAGAGCCGGGCTTGGACGCGGAGCCGTGACGGAGATTTCGATACATGAGTGAGGAAAATTCAGGCATTCTGGTGGGGGAGAGGGCGGGGGTGATCATCGTGCGGGTGGCGGGCAAGGGGACTCACCTGAACAGCCGTTATTTAAAGCAGTTTGTCCTGCAGTGCCTTCAGGAAAAGAGCTGTTCCTTCCAAATTGAACTCTCCCAGTGCACTTATCTGGACAGTACCTTTCTGGGAATGCTGGCGGGGTTGGGGGGGAAGGTGAAGGAAAAGTCGCTGCCGCGCATCAAGCTGGTGAATGTGACCGAGCGTGTCCAGGGCATGTTGGAGGGGCTGGGGATCGATTCGATGTTTGAATTGATTCAGGAGCGGG
>CAYYYL010000039.1:0-25190 GCA_964475835.1 uncultured Verrucomicrobiota bacterium
GACATCTACGACTCCACCTGCTAGAAGGCCCTAGAATTGACGCTTACGGTGCTGCACATCAGTTCGAGCAGATCAAACAAAATGCCCGCAAAAGCTTTATCCCCTCCCGCCTTTTCATTTACTACAATGAACGGGTCATGGAGCACACCGTCGCGGAAGATTCCGGGGCCATGATTCGGGACGGAATCAAAAGCGTGGTTAAGCAGGGCGTCTGTCCGGAAACGAAATGGCCCTATGTGATTTCAAAATTTGCCAGCAAACCGCCCAAAAACTGTTACACAGAAGCGCTCGAGCATCAGGTGCTTTCCTATCACCGTCTCGTTCAAAATCTAAACCAGATGAAGGGCTGCCTGGCTTCCGGCTTTCCTTTTGTCTTCGGTTTTTCGGTTTATGAAAGTTTTGAATCAACCGAAGTCGCCCGAACGGGGCTGGTCCCCATGCCCTCAAGCGAGGAATCCCTCGTGGGAGGCCATGCGGTCATGGCCGTCGGATACAACGACACGCGTCAATGCTTCATCGTCCGAAACTCATGGGGCAGCCGTTGGGGTAAGAAGGGTTATTGCATGATGCCTTATGCTTACCTGACCGACAACAATCTGGCGGACGATTTCTGGACCATCCGTCTTGTGGAAGAATAGATACAACCACGTCTTTCACCCCTTCCCAAACGAACTCACTCCATTTCGCAAAGGGCACAAACGGTTTTCCAATTTCGAACAGTGACGTCTGTGGAAAGAATCTTTTCAAAATCCGGAAGTTTGGCCCGTCCCAGTCCATTGGGACAGTGCAAATGGATTTCAGTTCCAAGGCATTGAAATCGATTCGGGCTTGCATCCATTCCCATCAATGTTTTCACCAACTCCTTTCCGGGCGGTTGGGATAAAAATCCGATATGTAACCGGCCGACATCCATTCCCGGCTCCCTGAAAAAGGGATTCCTCTGAATCACCCGGGTCAATTCTTCCACTCCCCGAATCATGACAGGAATGGGAAACCCGAAGGCCCCCAGCAACTCTTTTTCAATTCTGGAGCCCAGGGCCTTCGCAGAGGGATTCGGTGCTGAAAACGCGACATTCCCACTCTGGATATAGGTCCTCACCTTTTTGAAGCCTGATTTCTCAAACACCGCCCGTAAGTCTTCCATGCGGACAGACCTTCGGCCCCCTACATTGATCCCCCGCAGAAGACAGATGAAGGTCCTCATGGAAAGGGATTCGCACTCCACTTTCGGGAGCCTAAAGACATGAGCGGGCTTCGTGATTTAAATTTTCACGCGAAACTTCTCGTTTTTCTTCGCTCCGAGACAGAATCCCGCCATCAAACGCGCCAATTGCTCCAGATCTCCCAGATGAATCATTTCGACAGGGGAGTGCATGTAACGATTCGGCAAACCGAGGGAGACCGAGGGAATTCCCCCGCGCTGCAGGAAGATCGCGTCCGCATCCGTACCCGTTCCCCGTGGATCCGTGGAGTATTGGAGAGGAATCTTCGCTTTGCGGGCAACTTCCTCAAGACGTTCCACGACCACCGGATGATTGGCACTTCCCCTTCCAATAATAGGCCCCTTCCCCAACTTCACATTTCCAAAGCGGTTTTTGTTCACCACGGGAATGTCCGTCGCCTGTCCCACATCGGCAACCAGGGCGGCATCGGGGTGGACGCTGTATCCAACCATCGATGCTCCATGCAACCCAATCTCCTCCTGCACGGTGGAAACCGCCACCACGCAGGCGTTGAGTTTCTTTTCCTTTTTCAGAAGGCGCAGAGCCTCCGCGGCTGCAAAAATTCCAATCCGGTTGTCGCATCCACGAGCCACCGCGATATCCCCACGCAAAATCTCGAAGGAATCGACAAAGGTGATGACATCCCCGACGCGAACCAATTTTTCAGCCTCTTTTTTATTTTTTACTCCGATATCGAGAAAGCAGTCATGCAATTTCGGAACCTCCGGATCCTTGCCGCGATCCTGCATGTGGGGTGCAAGGGTTCCGGTGACTCCCAGAATGGGCCCCTGCTTCGTTTGAATCTGCATCCGCTGGCCTCGCACCAGGGTATGATCCACCCCCCCCACTCCGGTGAAATAAATGAACCCATCCTCAGAAATATTCTGCACCATGAACCCGATCTCATCCGAATGGCCAGTGACCATGATTTTGGGCGATCCCCCCTCGTTCAGGTAGGCGAACGCATTTCCATACGCATCCGTCTCCACGCGATCCGCGAATTGTGTCACATAGTCGAGCCACACCCTCTGGGCCGGATGCTCTTGGCTGGTGACACTGACAGTGTTAAGAAGTGATTTAAGGAATTCAAGGCTGGAAGGCTGCATACCCCATTCCTTGACGGAGCCCGCACCGATTTGCCAGCAAGAAATGATGCCTCCCGGCATGCACTCCACCGTCGTTTTTATCCATTGTCAGAATAAATTCGAACGTTCAAAGTTCGATTTCAACGTTTCCTTTTTCCATGCCCCCTGACAACTCATATACGCCAGATGTCTCAATTGTCATTCCCACCCGAAATGAACAGGAGGATATTCTCAAGACGCTGGAATCGCTCCGCACCCAATCCCACGCGGCCTTTGAAGTTCTGGTAGTGGACGCATCCCGAGATCGAACCCCCGACATTGTCCGGAATTTCGGAGATCCCCGATTTCATCTTCTTCCCCAGGACAACTTTGATGGCCGCTGCGGGGCGCGCAATCAGGGAATCCGGGAGGCCCGAGCGCCCATTGTGGTCATCCTCAACGCCGACGTACGACTGCCCTCTGATTTCCTGAAACGGATTCTTCCACATTACCAAAAGGGCGCAGACTATCTGATCGTCGACTCTGGCGTCGAAAATATCGACCACCCGTTCGGTCTGTTTGTGGAAGCGGTCCATCAACTTCTCTACCGCAACAAAAAGGAATCCTACGACTGGTGCGAGGGCTATTCTTGTCGTAAAACAAGCGCCATCGAAGCCGGCTTGTTCCCGGTGGGATTCCCCGTCGCCATGTGCGCGGGCGAGGACGCGGTCTTCGGTCAGGCCATGGAAAAGAAGTTCAAACGTGCCGAGGACTGGAGCCTTGTCGTCAAACACCGAGTTCCTGAATCCTGGAAAGGTTTCTGGGGAACACGCTCCGAGAAGGGGCGCGGCGTTCCCCAACGACGTTACTGGATTGACGGATGGCCACGTTCACAGATCTTGAAGGAATCTTTTTTCTGGCTCATCAAATCCATTGGATGGTTCGTCCTCGTATATCCCTGGATTCAAAAAGCGAAACTTCTGGCATCCGTGCTTCCCGAGGAAAAGAATGAGTGGAAGGTATTGATCTTCCCCATTTTGTTTGACCGTATCGCGCACGAAATCGGTCGCTGGCAGGGGGTGAAGATGGTTCTCCAACATCCCACCGAGTAACCCGGATTAAATGGCGGGATCCATGGAAGATCTGACTCTTCGCTCCTGAGTCTTCCACTCCCAAAAAGCCGCCCCGGTGTACAAAAATCCGATCCCTGCGCTGATGAAAAAATACATCGTTGGATTCAGCTGAAGATATTCCATTCCCGCCACGCATCCGCCCACCAGGGTAAGCATACCCAGCGGTGACAGAACGATGGTCCAAGAGGATTTGCCCAGACGGAGCGCGATCCGCCGTTCCAGCAACGCATACCCCACCGCCAGAACACCCCCTGCCGCCAGTCCTACCCAGAGCGGACTATGCCCCACGCATCCCATCACGGTGAGGGCATAGATCGGGGCAATGGCGACAACCGTGTAGAGAAAATATTTTTGTTCGTGCAGAGAGGTGATGCATTGGGCCGCGTTCTGGAAAAGGGGACGGGCAGCCGCATAGAGCGTCAAAGCCCAGAAAAATGGGACCATGGGTTCCCATTTCGCTCCAAAAAGCCAGGGCACCACACTTTTGAACATCAACCCCATCATCCCAGTCATCCACATCGTAATCCGGGAGATGCTTGCAGTCATCACCTCATAGGTTTTTTGAGTCGATTGAGTCTCATTACGAACGCTCGCGGAATAGATCGCCAGTCCCATCATTCCCAGAAAGCCGCTCCCCATTTCCATCGGTCGAAGGGCCCAGTTCATCGCACGGGAATAGTGTCCGAGATCCTCCACCGACCAGTACGTTCCCAGCATGATGACATCGAAACCAAAAATGATATTCCCAAGAAGACCGGCTCCCACGAGCGGGCCGGCAAAGCGGACAAAGTAGCTGAAACTTTCGCGATCCCAGGTCCACTCCAATTTCCATTCCGTATGCCTCCAGAGAATCACCCCCAGAAAAAGGGAATTAATCAATCGATCGACCAACAGAGCCCAGAGTCCGGCTCCCAAAAGAGCGATGACGATGCAGACTCCAAACGAAATTCCATTCACAAAGGTCCGCCACTTCGTCAGAAAGGGAAACTCCAGGTTTCGTTCCGAAAGATAAATGGGTGTGCTGTAGGCGGCGTCGAGACCGTTTACGATCACCAATACCAGGACTCCCACCACCGTCATTCCCCCATATCGCCCATGCAACAAGGGGCAAAGGGCCGCAAAGATGACGAGATTAAGCAGGGACACCACAAACTCGGAAGTAAACTGCGTGGACAACAAGCGGGGCTGTAACTCCTTCGAAGCAATCACCGGCGCGCGAAAATCAAAGGCACGCAGGGAGGTGACGTAGGCACAGAAGGTGGTGGCCAGGGTAAATACTCCGAAATCCACCGGCAAAATCAAACGCATCAGCACAATCGAACGCAAAAGGGAGAGGACGTACGATCCCTGTTGCCACCAAAAAACGCGGCGTCCGAGTTGGGGAACAGAATGAGCAGTCATGAGCGAAACGCAACAGGCATGAAGTGGGACTCTAAAAGTCAGTCGATTGCCATCCAAGCAGAAACTTGCCATCCCGGGCGCTTCCTTTTACTCTTCCTCTTCCACTTCCCCTTATGGATGCGATTCAGCCCAAATTGATCGAAATTTTCCGGGCGGCCCTTTCCCTTGAACTGGATGACTCCACCATCCAGCAACTGACCCGAACCGATTGTCCCGCATGGGATTCCATGGGGCATTTGAACATCCTTCTCGCCACGGAACAGGCGTTTACCATCTCCATCCCCGAGGATCGGGGTGCCACCATCTCCTCCTACTGGGGACTGGTCGAACTCGTGGAAACCCTCACTCACGCCGCAACCTGAAATTCCCCATGACCGTTCATGCCCGACTTCGCAAGCCCGAGGAGATCCAGATCGGCGACGCCTATCGTTTTGAGGTCGAGGTGTCCGAACCCCTGGTCCGCTCCTTCGCGGAGACCAGTGGGGATTTCAATCCCCTGCATGTCGACGCGGCCTATGCGCGGTCGGCAGGATATCGAAGCATGGTCGCCCATGGCGCCCTTCAGACGGCATGGGTTTCCCAGGCGGTGGGCATGTGGCTCATCGGAGTCAAATGCCTCGTTCGCAAAATTCAAAGTACCTTCACCGCCCCTCTGATCTATCCGACCAGAGTGGCCGTCGAATCCACCTTGCAGGATTGGAACATCCAGCACGGAGTGGGAATGGCAAGCATTGTCATTCGTAGCGCGACCTCCGACGAAACGTTTTCGCGTCACATCGTGGAGGTAGGGATTCATGGGGGCGGGAAACAACCTGAAACACCGCATACGCGCCCAAAGGAATCCAGCGTCACCCCGCCACGCAGCGGACGTCCCGTGGTGCTGCTCACCGGCGCCACCAGCGGCCTGCTTCGCTCCCTCACCCACCATCTTTCCCGCGACTACGATCTGATCGTGATCGGGCGCAATCCGGAATCCACGAGAGGGTTGCAGGAGGAATTTCCCCAGCCTGGCATTCAAAGCATGTCCCTCGATCTCCTTCACGATTGCGACTTGCTTTCAGAAAAACTCGATTCTCTCGTTCAAAATCGAACGGTCTGGGGAGTCATCCACGGGGCATCTCTTCCCATCCTTCAGGATTCCATCCTCGAGATTGACTCTCCGCGCCTGAAGGATGAATGGACCATGACCGGAGTTGTTCCCGTGAGACTTGCCCAATGGATGGGCCGACATGCAGGAGCCGACGGCGGACGCATCATTCTGATCGGCTCCGAAGCCACCAAGCTGCTTCCGAAGCTCAACAGCTTTCCCAAATCCCATCTCTATGGCATGGGAAAACGCCTTCTTCGCGAAACGGGCCGATGCCTTGCACAAGAGCTGGCTTCCCGCAAAATCACCGTCAACATGGTGCATCCCGCACAGATGCCCTTGGGGATGAACGCCGGCGTGAGCCCCTCCACCCTTCGCATGTGGGAAGCCGAAAATCCCATGAAACGACTCTGTCAGCCCGCCGACCTCGAAACGACGATTCAATTTTTCCTATCCGAACAATCCGGGTTTATCAGCGGACAGGAGCTCTATCTCAACGGCGGGCGATTCTAACAGGGCGGCCATGGACTATATCACCGCATTGCAGAAGTCCCACCCGCGGTTAACCAGGGACCTCCCCGCAAAGCCCCTGAGCGTTTACAGTCCCTGGGAAACGAAAACCCTGGAGATCTTTCTCAAAGCACACGCCGCAATCGCCGGGCACCGCCTGGAAATTCGGCCCAGCGGGTTCGGCTCCCTCTGGATCGATCTTCAGGAACTCGAAAACAGTCCATCCGAAGATCAACCTCCAATCCTATTGCTGCTGGACGACGAACTGTTCGTACCAGGCTGCAATCTCCGCTCGGATGTACTCCTGAAAATTCAGGACTGGGAACAAAAAATCACGGAAGCCCGTGAACGAATCTCCAGACTTCGAACTATTCTTGAAAACGTTTCCGCTCAACGCCGGGTGATTGTGTCCCCTCTGCTTGCCGATCCATCCCCCATCCTGCAGCGCGATGACATCACCTGCTCCCTCACCGCCATACGCGGTGAATGGCACGACTTGATTGTCAGACTTTCAGACTCGAAACACATCGAATGGGTCAAACCTCCCACGTTTTCCCATCCCATGGGATCCATTTCCGGACTCAAGTCTCTCGACGACAAACTCCTGTTCCAGGGCGGCTGGCCATTTACCATCACCGCTACCGCCGAATGCGCTGCTTTGCTTTGGAATGCGATCCAGGGATCCTCCTCGTGCGAACCACAAAGAACACCGCACACGCCTGCAAAACATTCCCGCGGAAACCGCAAATTAATTGTCACGGATGCGGATGGAACCTTGTGGCGCGGCATCGTAGGCGACGAAGGAGTCCGACAGGTTTCATGGGCACAGGACGCCGAGACCTATCGCTTCTTTATTTACCAGAATTCCCTGAATTTTCTCATGTCCGAGGGAATCCTCGTGGCCCTGGCAACAAAAAACAGCCCAGAGCCTGTAAGCGAGGCTTTTGCCCGAAAGGACTTCGTCCTCCAAAAGGAGAACCTGGTCTCAAAACAAATCTCCTGGCAGCCGAAATCTGAAATGGTCCGAGAGATTCTTAAGGAAACCCATCTACTCCCCTCCGCCGTCGTCTTCGTGGACGATTCCGATTTCGAACTAGGCGAAGTCAAAACTGCATTTCCGGAAATTCAGTGTCTCAAGTTTCCCGGAAATAATGTGGAACTTCGTCCCTTTCTGAACGAACTGCAACTTTGCTTCGAAAGGAAGCCTTTAACGAATGAAGATCGAAAACGCGCATTCACTCTTCTGCAGACCATCCGGTTTCAGGAGGACCTTCGTACAACCGATTCCCTCGATAACTACCTTGAAAGCCTTGGGATGCGCGCATCGCTTGAAAGAGTGCCTGCGAACGCATCGGATCGTGCCCTGCAACTGCTCAATAAAACCAATCAGTTCAATCTCCGGGGACATCATTTTACTGAAAAGGAATGGAAGGCGCTCCTGGACTCACCCGATCGTCTGCTATTCCAAGTCTCATTTCGTGACAGGCTGGCGGACTATGGAATCATTTCAGTTTTAATTACCACACCGCAGGGCTGCATCACGGACTGGGTTTTAAGCTGCCGGGTCTTCAGCCGATCCCTCGAAGCATTTATCCTCAATGAGATTCTTGAAACCCTTGGAAAGCAGGGCGCACCCGAGCTGAAACTATGCTTTCAATCCACGGGACGCAACGGCCCTATTCTCGACTTTTTGAAGCGGAATGCCGAGGGGAAAAGCGGTACGGAATGGATCGTGCGAAAGCCCCTGCCAAGCCACGTTCATAAACAGGAATCAAACCATGCTTAAGAGTTTCAAATTTTACGTCAAATATTACCTGACGAATCACATCATTAACCACATCCCATCTCACTCAATCCGACTATTCTGGTACCGGCATTCCATGGGAATGCGAATCGGCGCGCGCAGTCAGATCTTGCTCGGGTGCAAGTTTTTAGGGGATGCCATTTCACAAATTGAAATCGGCTGCGATTCCGTCCTTGGTTACGGGGTCACCATCAATGCCGCCGCTCCCATCCAGATCGGCGACCATGTTCTCATCGCTGCAGGAACTGAAATTCATACGGCGGATCACGACTGCCAGGACCCGGAGTTTTCCGTACGCAAGGCGGGCGTCACCATCCGGTCTCAAAGTTATATCGCCTCCAGGGCACTGATCCTCAAAGGGGTCACCCTTGATCGGGGGGCGGTTGTTGCCGCGGGTGCGGTGGTGTTTCAGGACGTCAAAGCGTGGACCATTGTCGCGGGCAATCCCGCCCGCTCTGTGGGAAACCGCGTGGAGGGTAAACTACCTGAACCGATTCAGGGCGCCCCTTTATTTTGCTGATTCCGTCGATCTTCGTTCCAACACGACAAAACCGTAACGAAAGGGAGTCGCCCCCGGTGTGATGTCCCCTCCCCAATGGGCCCGTTCTTCGAAGTGACGCCCGATCCATTCGCCGATTTCAGGTGCGAACTGTCGTCCAAAATAAAGCACGGAAGGAATTTTTCCCTCCTTGTTCAGGCGACGGGTCAAAGCAAAACTCCTGACGGGGATCCAGGCGTTATCCCGGACAATCCAACGAATGTTGGACTGCTCAAGCTTTTCAATCATTCGGGCCTCGGCAAAGGAGTGTAACACGCCATTTTCCGGCTCACTTTTCCAAAGCGTGCCGTCGGCGTCATATTCCACAGGGAGCCGTCCCGCCAGCGCATATACGGGCATGTTGGGAGAATAGGAATAGATTCGTTCGTTTGGGGCACTCAATGCCTTGATCTGATCCGCGGCCCAGATGTACCCATGCATGGTTTCCGATCGATCCGCCCGATCACTGATCCAGACATCCCCCCATCGAGTCTCATAACGGATCGCCGGTTCACGATACGTCTGAAAGGTGCTCAGAACCATGGGACCAAATCCGAGACACCAGCAGACGGCAAGACCCAGTCCCAGCCGGGAACCCTGCTCGGGGTTCAATTTTTTTTTCCAATCGGCAAAGGCTTGAATCACGGAAAGCAAAAGAATCGGCGCCAAAAATGGAAAATAGTAACCATCTCCCCCCGAAATGATTCTGATCGTCAGGAGTACTGATCCGACTGCAAGCACCAGGTTGGCCCATCGATCACGATTGGGTTCACAGACGAGGGCCCAGAGACGCCACAACAGGATACCACATCCAAAAAATACCAGGATGAAAACGTATTGAAAATAGAGTGTGTCGCGCCATGCGCCAATGGCCGACACCGCAGATGTTGCCAAAATCGCCAGAATGATGGCCCATCGCGAATTCCACCGTGCGGCCATCCAGACCAGCAGCACGATAAAGCAGCCGAACGTGGCGGCACGAGCAAAGGGCATAAGTTGAAAATCCCCGCTTTGTCCGGCCCCCACATAGTATCGGATCTCGGATATTCGCTGCATCAACAGATCTGAAGGCACAAATCGAGTGGTCCACCCCCACCACACTAACAGGGGAAAAAATCCAAGTCCGACACCCGCCAGGGCCCATCCCCATTCTGTTCGACGGCTTCCAATCACCATCGAAAAAACGGAAGCCAGGGCCAGAAAAGCGATACCTGGAAAACTGTCGAGCCGTACCATCAGGGGAGCAACTCCACAGAGGAGGCATGCGAGGAGTGACGAGGAGCGACGGGCATTTCGAATCCCGTCCAGCAGGAAATAAACGATCCCCATCAGAATCACCACCTGCCATACCCCCGCCTGGCTGAAGGGCATCATGAAATTTCCCGGGCGCATGATATCCGGAGGAAAGACAAAGAGCGTGAAATAAGATCCCAGCAACAGCATCCGCCCAAGTCGGTTCAAACCGCAAAGAATGCCCACTCGTGCCATTAGCCAGACCACCACAAGAAGGAGCGCTCCATTAACAATTCGGTCCACCCCAATCGAGTCCCCAAACAGGCGAAGAAAAAACGCATTAAGCTGATAAGAAACAGGGCCGTAGATGGACTCAAAATCCCGAAAGGGAATCTCCCCGAAAAGAATACGGCGGGGGAGCAAAATCTCACGGGCCGTATCCCAGCCGAAAAGCCCCCATCGCCCCCAGCCCACCACCCAATGCACCACCAGCCACGGCAGGACCCAAAGCGTGTCCCCCCATGCAGCGTCCCCACGGAACAACTTGATCCCACGGTTCATCGGTGAGAAGAAGACATCTCTTCTTGCATGAGACGCCGGGTGAAGGGCACGAGAGTTGCCGCCACGATGTCGTTCCCAAGGTCCGTCAAGTGACAGTCGTCCATAAACAACAGATCTTTGGAATGAGCGAGGGTTTCATTTAAATTTAATGTCAGAATGGGAAGGGAGGAAGATCGCGCCGCCTCCTCATGCGCCTTTTGAATGGCTGGATAAATTTCCTTCATGGCCTGACGCCATGTGGGTTGGATCCGGACGGAATCGAACATCTCTTCCTCCTTCGCCATGGGCTTGCCACACCAATGAATCTGGGGTTGCAGGGCAAGCACCACGCCCTTGCACCCTCCCTCACGAGCCAACGCAAATAGATTTTCCAGGTTGCCAGCATACACAGATTCCACTTCCCCATGTGATTGGTAGAAATCGAGTTCACGCGATTGTTTTTCTTGAAAACGGACATGAGCCTCACGCTGATAATATTCCCGGGGATGCCTCAGAGCCAGCCATGACTCCTTGAGCCTCCAGATGGGAAAGAAGAGTTCCTTCAGATAGGAACGCTGATTGAGCTCACGGTCGATTTCGAAGCTCCATGCATTCCAGAAAGGTCGATAGACGGGCATCACCGCCTGGAACGCATCGTTTCTTCCGGAATACACAAGGAGGAAATCCGGACGGTATTTTCGGAACTCCGTGGCAAACGCGAGCATCATCTGGGTGGAATCCCAACCCACGCGCCCGAAATTGTAAAACTCCATGCGATGCTTCGCATCACCCTCGTTCAACAACTTCTGAATCTGAAAAGGGATCGTGTTGGTGTTGGATGTCCCGGTGACGAGAACGCTTCCCCCCAGACACATCCAACGGGTGACCCCCGGTGTTTTCTCGACTGTATACTCCACGTCATCGCGACACGCCTGACCATTGAGCTTCCAGCCGTAGGTGAAAGTCTTTCCATCCTTCGTCACCGTCTGAAGGAGCGATTGATTCGGAATCTGGTCACCCGTGAGAAAAGGATGACGAACAAACCCGTTTTGAATCGTCTTCGGCGCCACTTTCTCCTGTATCCGCAGCTTCGCGTACCAAAGCAGGCATCCGGCAACATAAAAGGTCGACACCATGGCCACCACCGTGACGCAAACTGCGAGGAATAGGGAACCAGGTTTTGACTTCGCCATGAAAGCTCCTTTTACTTGCAGGCGATAGAATCCGTCCTTCGAGCTTCCTCCGACTGATGCCGGGTGATGAATTCGTTTTTATTCAACTCCCCGAAATCCACCTTTGACTCGCAAGGCTGGAGAACGGCGAGGAAACCGTAGGCCCAGGACCACATCGAACACCACCGTGCAAACCGGGAGCGTTCACCCCAGCGATAAAGACGCAGGGACCACCGGACCACAGAGAGAAACGCCCGCCGTTCTCCGAACATTTTTTTTCGAAGAAAAACCATCGTCCGGAAGGGTATCGATGGCCAGAAATTCAGAATAACCCCGCGCACGGCCTGGGTTTCCGCACGAAATCCCGCCCTGTCAAACAATCGCAGAAGCTGCCGGGGAGTGTAGACTTGCACATGAAAATCCACACTATCGGACGCGTGTTGAATCAAGGGATTTATCAGAGGAGTGCTGAACAAAAGGCGTCCGTCGCGGGTCAGTCGCGATCGCAGAAATTCGAGCACCCGGAAATCATGAAACACATGCTCGAGGACTTCGCACAAAATGATGAGATCATAGGTGCCCGAGATTTTTTGAAGCCCCTGCTCCTCATCCAGATTTGCCTCAATAAAAACACCCCTGTTCCTTTCCGTAAAATGGGCGGGTCGAGACAGATCCAGGACATCGGGCGCATAACCCAATGTTTCAAGAAAAATGGTGTCCCGCCCCGAGTAATCCCCAATCACCAAAATCCTCTGCGTCGGGGATCGTTTGGAAAGTGCAGCGGTCAATTGAACCGTTGGTAGAAGTCCGTTGGGGTCGAAAAAAGGCCAGTCACACCGGCCATACGCCTGGTCAAAAAACTTCAGGTAAAGATCCTCGATCATGTGAATCCCTCCAGACTACCATGAAGCTCGATAAGTAGATAGATCTTTGGGGGCTTTGAACTTAGAAAAAGAGCGGAAAGAAACCACAGATTAACGCAGATGATGCAGAGCTGATTGCCGATGCCGCAATGCGGCATCGGCAAAACCTTCAGGAAAAAATCTGTGTCAATCTGTGTTCATCTGCGGTTCCTTCTGACTTGGGCTATTTCTGCATTGATTCTGTTCAAAGTAAGACATTGCGTTTCCCGTTTTAAGAGCTATTCAAGGCAACTGGGATTCGTTCGTAACCGACCCTCCATCCCCGGGTGTGTTGAGCTCCGGAATAATCATCTCCGTGTGACCATTTCCGGCAGGGTTGTTCCGTTCGGGAATGGGCGTATCCATGGATGGACTGCTCTCTTGAGGGGATGGAGATACAGGAATAGTCGCTTTTTCCTCCTCAACCACCGCAGATCCAGCCGAAGTGGTGGCATCCTTTGACCCAGCTTCAAGAATGATCCTGTCACCCTCCACACGGAAGCTTTTCACCTTGGCGATCACCGCCCGGAATTCACTGTTCTCGCGTAATTTGTCATTGATTCCCTGCTGCAGGCCGTCGGACATGGGCTTCATGAACTCCGCAGGTGGCTCCTTGCCGTTCACCTTGAGACTTGTCAGGGCAATATTAAATTCCCTGCCCTCGGAAATGGAGGCCTTGAGCCCCACCGTTCCATTCACAAATTTACCCTTCATCTTCAAGAGTTTCTCCAGAGGAATGCTCACATCCCCCAATAAAGAACCATCTTCAATACGGAGAAAAAATCGACCACGCAGATCCGCCAGCCCAGGCTCGTAAGCAATGTAGGTATTCACATCATCCGCCGTCAGTTCCAGATGGGATCGAATATCGCTGGAAGTGTTTTTCTGAAAATCACGAATCCGGTTTCGAACTTCCTCATACTTCTCCTGGTTGGTTTTTACAGGAGGAAGGGACGCCGGCTCAGAGGAAACAAATCCGGCCACCTTTTTATATACGGAATAGGCTCCCCAACCCGCAACCAGACCCAAAACAGCTCCCACAACAAGCAACACCAAACATCCCTTCAACCAGCATCCCATTCCCGCCTTTTGCGTTGTTTCCATAGAATTGCGCCCTTTGTTTCGCTTTCTTTGCATCAAAATCCCAGGGAGAACAATCCTGAAATCGCCCTCCTTCGAGACAAACCTTCCCCCAGCCCTCCTGCATTGGAGGGGCTGGGGAGCTATTTCAAGGGATGCAGTTTCCCGTTGTTTTCATGAGAAATGCTTCACTCGAGAAATCGCGTCCGATGTCCCCATCTCCCATAAAAAGGGAACTTGCTGGGTGAAGAATCGCTTCAGTAGGATGACGCCCTCATGCAGCACCCGGAAATCATTCGCGAATCTTCGCCAAAATGGTCCCTGAGATCCCCCTCTTCGATAGGGATCGCGACCCTGACCGGATTGACGTTGCTTTTATTTATTCGCGGATGGGGATGTTGGACTCTGACGGTTTGCGGAGACAATTCCCTCGACGTTTCCGATGCCCTGCGGTTTTACCATGGAGATTTGCCTTACCGGGACTTCATCCCTTTTTATGGTGGGACCGCCCTTCTGACACACTTCCTCGTCCTTGTGCTATCGCGGGGCCTGGTCCCGGGACTTTGGATTTTTTACGGCATCCTTTCCTTGATGGTCACCCTGTGGCTTTTCCGATTTTGGAAACGACGAACCAACTTCCTGGTGGGAATGGCTGCGGGACTGTTATTCCTCACCGTCAGCGCCTATTCCCCATTCAACAACACCAACTGGCCGATGCCGTACTCCCATTCGGGAGTTCTGGGACCAGCCTTGATCATGGCGCTTCTTTCTCTGGCTTTTGACCTGAAAAAGACAACGCTCCACCGGGGTTCTGTCTTGATCATGGGACTCATCTGTGGAGCCCTTCCCACCATCAAAACGGACTATGCAGGCGTCTCGCTTGCTGCGGGCCTGCTATTAACCCTTCGAATTTGGAAAACCCAACCCCGAGGCCTCCCCATTCTCCTTACAGGTTTTTGTCTTCCGAGCATCATCCTTCACGTCCTGTTTTCCTGGTTTTATGGAGCAAGCTTCACCCAGATCTGGGTGGACCCCTTAAAGGAAGCGGTGCTTCTTTCGGACAATGCGAACACCTACCAATACACGCTTCGCTACCTTGTTTGCATCACCGCCATTGGAAGCATGGATATTCTGGGACGTCTTGGCATCCGATCCGCAGCCCGCCTCCGGCTTGCCACGGCATTTCTTTTTGCCATCCTCCCCCTACTGGATCTTGGTGAGACTTTGGCGGGAAGACGCGAACCTCCATTCCAATTCATCTTCCTCAAGTACGGGGTCATCGCCATGTGCTATTGGGCCATGGTTCGAGAAGGCATACTCTGGCTGGCATCCATGATTCGGAAACGTCAGGCGCTTCCTCCCCCTCTCCTTTTCCTCATCAGCACCGTGGCGGCGGCCTCCATTTTTCGCGCTTTTGTGATCGGATTCTACACCGTCCCCTATGTCTTCCCCATTCTTCTGTTGGTTGCCATCCTTCAAACCATGCGATGGGTTCCCCGGGGACTTATCCGATTTGGTTGGACCTTTTGCTTCTCAAGTTCCGCCCTGCTCGTCGCCATAGCGAGCCTTTTCATCCATCCCCCTCTCAATGCCGGCAGGCCAAAGGAAATCGTACACAGTCGGTTCGGCACATTCCCCATTTTTCCCACAGGCAACGACATTCATGACCGGGAGCGCACCATCCTGATTCAAATGATGAGCCAGCAGCCCCTTGGAACCCCGATCCTGGCCGGTCCGTGGGCGGAATTGTATGTGGTCGGCGGGCAAAAAGCATTCGGCGTCCACGAAGCAATCTACAAACTCTGCATTCTAAAAAACCGCAGCGCACTCCGGCAGCAACAACTTGTTGACGAGCTGGAACTTAAAAAGTGCGGACTCGTAATCCTCGACAGCACAGAATTCAAGGATGGGTTCGGAGATCTCTTCGGACCGGAATCATGCTCTGTTCTTTACGAATACCTCGACCGCGAATTTTCACGTGACCCCCGCTTCCGAATGTATCACGTTTACTGGCGAAAATCCTCCGAACAAAAAATCTTCGGCAAGGAACACCTTTAAACTATTTTTGATTAACCGTGGCCGTTTTGAAAACCGAAGCATGGAAGCGGCAAATAAATTTTCGTTAGGAGGCGACACTCCGTCGTCGCCGAACACTTAAGCTGCCAAGCTGCCGACAACAAAGCGTCGCCTCCCAATTTTAATTCAAATTCCATAAGAATGTTTTTAAAAAAGCAACCCGGTCTTCTTTTTTTTCAAGCACGCTTCACGACGAATCAGGTTTTCGTCTGCAGGCAAATCAATCGATCTTAAATGAACACTCCATCCACATCCTCCCCCAATCTTTCAAACCGGCTCGCAGGAAGCATTCTCCTTCTCATGGCAGCTTTTCTTAATCCATGGACGATTTCCATCCTCCGGGGACATGGCAGCAGTCCGATATCACCGAGCGTCAATCACCTCACCTGGGGCATCGACGCGCTCTGCATCACCTTGTCCGCCATTTTTTTCCTCCTCGGGCGAAAGCCCTCAGTAAACGCCTGGAGCGAACGTTTCATTCTCCTCCTTCTCGCCGGAGGAACCACGCTGGGCCTGTTTGAGCTCACCTTCCCCATCACCGTTCGTTTTCTTCCGAACATGCTCCACGATTTTGTACCCTTCAAAATTCTTCCACAAGGCTCGAAGGACAGCCTGCTTCCACACAACTACATTGCCATCGTGGGAGATTCCAATGCCGCAGGTGCGGGGGACTGGAACATGAGCGGCCTGTGGTCGCGCCGCCCTTTTCATTCCGCCCATCTTCTGCATGAGAAACTTCATAGGGACGTCGTCACCTTCGGCGAAGGGGGCGCAGGCAGCATCCGCGGCCTGGTGCGGCTTCCCATTCAAGCCATGCTCCGGCTACGCCACCGATACAATCTCGAGGATCCCGCAGTCATTCTCGCCTACTTTACCGAGGGCAACGATCTCGAGGACAACCTGCGTGAGATCAGTTTCTCTCGTTATTTTCCAAACGATCAACCAGCCCCCATCGAAAAGGACGCATTCTTCAAATTTCTCGATCAGGACACCGTGGGGTCACGTCAGTTCGGCTTTCTGCAGGGGCGCCTTCAGGGCATCAAATTTTTGAAAAACTGGGCCATCATCACCTCCGGCTACTATTTTAACAGGTCCAAACCGGCGGAAACTGGGCCGGTCTACGTTCCGATCCTGGGCGAACCCTACTTCTTTGGGGGAAATCCGTTCGATGGCTCACAGGCAAAATTCAATCAGGCGTGGATCGACGGGCAACCGAAATTTCTGGAAGATCCGATGCAAGGTCCGTGTCTTGAGCTCACCCAGCGCGAACGCACGCTTGCGTTGCAAATCTACGATCTGTCCCTTCAGTTTTTGAAACATGAATTTCCAAAATCGGATATTCGTGTCGTCTACATTCCCTCCCCGTTGTCATGCTACAGCTTCAAGTCTCCCATCGCCACCATCACCTACTTCAAGGGGCGTGGAGCCATCTATCCCGCAGAAACCCTCTATAACGTGAGTCGGGAAACCACCTCCGCGGTTCAACAGATCGCAGCCCGGGCCGGCGTGGGATTCATCGATGCCACTCCGGCTCTTCAGGAAGCTTGCCGCCACAAGGTCCTCCATGGCCCCAACGATATGGGACACTTCAACAAGACGGGATATGAAGTCCTCACCGAGGCGATTTTGAGTCATTTATCAAAACCCTAGGGCACATCAATCAAACCGAAGCCATTCCTCACTAAAGCGAAGATTGACAAGGCCTTGCGTCTCCTCCTAAACTTTATATTTCGCAAATACCCGTATGACCCGCTTTTTTAAAGGCATGTTCAACAAACTGGGGATCGCCGGCGAGTTTTTCGGCTTTCTCTGGAAGCGCAAACTATGGTGGCTCATCCCCCCCGTCCTTCTTCTCATGGCCCTGGGATTGATGCTCGTCTTCACTGCCGCATCGGGAATCGCGCCGTTCATCTACACCCTGTTCTAGGCATGATGGACTTGCTGAAACGCCTCTGGAAGAAGTGGAAACGCTTCGGCCACCTGATCAGTGATTTCGTGGGAAGAGTGCTGCTGACCCTTTTCTACTTCACCATCCTGCTTCCATTTGGCGCCTGCGTGACACTATTTGGGGACATCCTCGACATTCGTCCCTCGACCACCCCGAGCCATTGGGGGGACCGCAAAACAACCGACCGCACCCTCGAGGACCTGCGCCAACAGTATTGACCGTCCATGCATATCCTCGGAATCTCCTGTTTCTATCACGATGCCGCTGCTGCCCTTCTCAGTGATGGCATCCTGATCGCCGCAGCGGAGGAGGAGCGCTTCAGCCGGCGAAAACACGACTCTGGTTTTCCCTCACTCGCCATCGATTTTTGTCTCAAGCAGGCGGGAATCACTCGCGAACAGATCGACTACATCGTTTTCTACGAAAAACCACTACTCAAGTTTGAGCGACTCCTGAAAACCTCCCTCGCAACTTATCCCCGTTCCCACAAGGTGTTCCGCGAGTCGATGGTCAATTCCTTCAATGAAAAGCTTTGGGTGAAGGATCGGTTGATGGACAAGCTCGGGGTTGCCGAAAACAAAATCCTGTTTGTCGAACACCATCTCAGTCACGCCGCAAGCGCCTTCTTCTGTTCCCCCTACGATGAAGCTGCCATTCTTACCGTGGATGGCGTGGGTGAATGGACCACCGCTTCCCTCGGAGTTGGCAGGGCTCAATGGGGCCAGGACGCCCTTGTATCCCCACATCGCTCAAACAAGAGCCTCACCCAGTCGGAAATCGAACTTTTCAGCGAAATCCGTTTTCCACACTCGCTCGGCTTGCTCTATTCGGCTTTCACCGCATTCCTCGGATTCGAGGTGAACGAAGGCGAGTACAAGGTGATGGGCATGGCTCCGTATGGACGGCCCACCCGCGTCGATGACGTTTACAAACTTCTTCAGGTAAGCGAGGACGGCTCCTTCCGTCTGAACATGGACTATTTTACATTCCATTGTTCCACCCACCGCACCTTCAGCAATCAGTTCATCGGACTTTTCGGCGAACCCCGCAAATCGGAGTACGAATTTTACACAGAAACTACCAATCCGAAGCGTGATTTTCCCAATTGGGATGACAAGACCGCTGCGATGAATCAGCACTACGCCGACATCGCCGCAAGCATCCAGAAGGCCACGGAGGAGATCCTGCTCAAAATGGCAAACCACGCTTATAAGCGTACCGGACTTAAGAAGCTCTGCCTGGCCGGTGGCGTCGCGCTGAATTCCGTCGCCAATGGACGCATTCTCCGCGAAACCCCGTTTGAAGATGTGTACATCCAACCTGCCGCAGGCGACTCCGGCGGGGCCATCGGGGCCGCCCTCTACGCCTACCATGTGATCCTCGGAAAGCCCCGCAAGTTCGTGATGGAACACGCCTACTGGGGCCAGTCGTACTCCCCCGACGAAATACAAAAGGCCATCGAGGAGACCGGGCGTAAATTCGAGCGCATCGACGATCCCAACAAGCGCGCGGAACAGATGGTTCAGGACATGACCTCTGGAAAAGTGATCGGACTCCTTCAGGGACGCTTCGAACTCGGCCCCCGCGCGCTGGGAAATCGTTCCATCCTTGCCGATCCCCGTCATGCCGACATGAAGGAGATCGTCAACCGGAAGATCAAATACCGCGAACCCTTCCGCCCCTTCGCCCCCGCCGTGTTGGAGGAACGCGCCTCGGAATTTTACGAGGATCTTGAACATCCGGAAGATCACTATCCTCTTCGATTCATGCTCATGGTATACAAGGCGAAGCAGGCGAAGCGTGACAAGATCCAGGCCGTGACTCATGAGGGGGGGACCGGACGCATCCAGACGGTCCGCCGTGAGTGGAACCCCGTCTATCATAGGGCAATTGAACTTTTCGGCCAGGCCACTGGCGTGCCTGTCCTGCTTAACACCAGCTTCAATCTCCGGGGTGAACCGATTGTCAACACCCCCGCGAACGCGCTCAACACCTTCAGTAAAAGTCATATTGACACCCTCTACATGGATCAATATGTGGTTCGGAAGGAAACACGATAGGCCATTTTAAATAAAACTGAACCCAATCAGGCAACTTCATCTTGAATAGGCTTATGAAAGGTGAAAACCAGTTTGCTTTGAAACAATGGAGGGCGACGCTCCGTCGTCGCCATTGTTCCCTTAAGTTGGTGACGACGGAGCGTCGCCCTCCAGCGATTTTTATAAACACCTCCATTCCTTAGCTTCAAAACCTGCCACAGTTTCATTTTAAACACGGTAGCTTCCCATGCCCGCCACGATCACACATTCCTCCCTGCCTGATCTGGTCACCCGCAATCTCGATCTGTTTGCGTGTCCGAAGTGCAGCAGCAGTCTCGAGGTCAGGGATGACGGTCTTGCGTGCACCTCCTGTCGCCAGCATTTCGGACAGGACTCCGGCATCCCCTTGCTTTTCTGGCCCAACGACTGGGAGGAGTCCAAGGGGGACGTCACGGAAACGGTGAAAAAATTCTACGAGCAAACCCCTTTTCCCAACTACGATCGACTTGATTCGGCCGCCAGTCTTCGCGAAAAAGCGTGCAAAGGAATCTTCGCCCGCCTTCTCGACGAACAGATCCGCCCCGGCGCCACCGTGCTTGAGGCGGGTTGCGGCACGGGCCAGTTGAGCAATTTCCTTGGGATGACCACCGACCGCCGTGTGTTCGGCAGCGACATTTGTCTGAACTCGATGAAGCTGGCCTCCAAATTTAAAAATGAGAATCAAATCGATGAAGTCGCCTTCGTTCAAATGAATCTCTTCAAGCCCATTTTCAAACCCGCCAGCTTCGATGTGGTGATCAGCAACGGAGTGCTCCATCACACCAGCGATCCCTTTGGCGGCTTCCAATCCATCGCACGCCTCGTGAAACCCGGGGGCCACATTCTCATCGGCCTTTACAACACTTACGGGCGTCTCACCACCGATTTCCGCCGCGTGCTTTTCCGGATCTTCGGCCGTCGATTCAGTTTTTTCGACGATCATCTGTCAAACAACAAGGTCGAGGACCAGCGCAAGCACGCCTGGTACATGGATCAATACGAACACCCGCACGAGTCCAAGCACACCCTCGGCGAGGTGTTAAACTGGTTTGATCAAACCGGCTTTGAATTTATCAGCTCCATTCCCAAGTCCACCGCATTTGATCCCTTCACAGAGGATGAGAAGCTGTTTGAACCCCACCCCAAAGGCTCCGCCTTCGACCATTTCATGGTCCAGTCAGGCATGTTGATGACCGGTGGCAGGGACGGCGCGCTCTTTATCATGATCGGCCGCAAAAAGGCGAACTGATCCTCTCACGTTGGTTGAATTCTTGGAGGGAACCATGGCTCGAACCTATCAGATCATCCTGCTGTTCACCCTCACTCTGCTCCTCGGGTGCAATTACAAATCGCCCATCACGGGACCAGAAACTCCATTGGATGAACGGCTTTTGGGATCCTGGAAAACCGGCTCCGCCAACGGTCAGGGCGCCCGCCTTCGATTCCGCCCCCTCAATCAATTCGAATATCTTGTCGAATACACCAGTGAAAAGGAGGGGGGCGATTATGGAAAATGCTTTCTCTCCGTCGTGGACGGACACCGATTCCTGAACTTTCAAGATCCCGCGACCTCGAAATTCGGATTCTTCGGATACGAAATCGACGCCAAAGGCCGTCTCAAACTGAGAAACCTCCAACTCGAGGTTCCTGCAAGTTCCTCATCCTTCACCCTTCGACAGGAAATTCGAAAAAAACTACGCGAAGGCAAGCTGTTTCTGGAGGAAAACGCCACCGTCTGGCGTCGCATCAAGGAAGAGACCAAATCCAAGCGGTGATTAAAATGAAGTTTTAAGTCCTGAGGGGTCACACTCAGTTGGCACCATTAATCTTAGAGGCGACGACGGAGCGTCGCCCTCCAAGGGAAAACGACGACCGTTCTTCTGAAAACAGGCTACACCGTCCACTCCGCACCTTCCTGCGCGAGAGCAATCCGTTCAGGATCGATTCCCTCCCCGGAAGCCGCCTGACGGGCTTCCTTGAGCAATTGCTCCAGGGCATCGTCGGAACGCATTGGGTCGTGATGCGTGAGAAACATCCGCTCCACCTTGCCTTCCCGCATCCATCGCAGGGCATAGTCCCACGAAGAATGCCCCCAGTTTCGACGTGAGGTCCTGTACTCCTCGGGGGTATACTGGCAGTCCAATATCAAAACGTTGGCCCCCCGAATGAAATCCACAAACCGGTCGTTGGCATGATCCACCGTCTGTTCCACCTCGCCAAAAAGCAGATCATCCTCCACAGCAGCCTTCACAGGCGTCTTGTCGGTGAAAACATTGTGATAGGGCTCATGATCCCCGGTGTAGACCAGAGTTCGTCCATTCTGGGTGATTCGATACCCGAGACTCAGAATGGGATGGTTCATGAACTGGGTCCGGATCTGCATCCCCCCCACACTCAACTCCGCTTCCTTCAGCGATTCATACGTGATTTTCGCAGCCAGCTGTTCATTGGAAATGGGAAAGAACTCGTACTTCATCTGCATCTCAAACACATCCTGCAGCGTGCGCGTCTCTGCAAAATGTACAGGCCCACGCACATGAATCCGGGTTCCGGGCACATAACAGGGAACAAAAAATGGAAAACCCTGAATATGATCCCAGTGGGTATGGGAAATAAACAAGTGAATGGGAGGGATCGGCTTCCTTTTCACCAAATCAAGACCCAAAAGCCTTGATCCCGTCCCCGTATCGAGCACCACACACTCGCCATCATCGCCGGAAACCTCCACGCAGGAGGTGTTGCCCCCATACCGTACCGTGGTGGGGCCGGGAACTGGAATGGATCCGCGTACTCCCCAAAATTTGATTTTCATCCAGATTTTGCCGCTGATTGAATTCCCAAAAATTGGGCTGCCTTTTCCAATTCCTGAGGCAATTGCGAGATAATGGGTTCCAACCCTGCGGAATCAAGTCCCAACGATTCCATGATCGCGATTGCCACAGGGTCCACAGAAGAGTTTCCCCCCGCAAGCCCGTTCTGCTTGCACAGATTGTTTGCGACCACCACAAGTTTGAGCATCGGATTTTCTGAACTCACAAGATCCGGCTCGTGATGCCGCTCGATAACCTCGATCAGGGGTGGCTCCATCTTCCACTTGCGGGCAAGGGCTCCCCCCGCCTGGGCATGACTCATCCCCAGTACGCGAACCTCCCCCTCCTGCAACGGTGCCTTTGCCCCTTCACACTCCTGCACCACGGTCTGATAGAGTTGCGGGGCCGCCTGGATGAATAACACCTTCCCAAGATCGTGAAGAAGGCCCGCAAGAAAAAACATTTCCAGATCGATGCCGGGCACCTTTGTCATCCGTGCCAGCATCTTGCTCCCCACCGCCGTCGCCAGACAGTGCTGCCAGAAGGCATCCGGATGGATCGGGGCTGTTTTCCCACCCACAAGCAATTTATCCATCACCGCCGTGCTCATCGCCAAGTTCTTCACGGTATTGACCCCTAGATAAAGCACGGCGTCAACCAGCGAATGCACTGGATTTTTGAGACCGTAAAACGCTGAATTCACAAGCTTGATCACCTTGGCCGTTAGCACGGGATCAAGCATGATCACCTTCACCATCTCCCGCGAATCCGTCTCCAGATTGCGCGCCATCTCGGTGAGCTTGTTGAACACAGGAGAGATCGATGGCATCTTTTCGATGGCCTGATCAATTTTTTGGGCAACGCCGGATTCTCCACTCATGCGGTCAGACGATAGTGCAAGAACCGGGAAAAGCAAAGCAACAGCATGGGCAAAGAATCCCTTTTCTCCCCTTCGTGCTCTTCGCGTTCTTCGTGGTAAAAAACAGTTTACTTGAGCGGGTTCATGGAGTCACCACGAAGGACGCGAAGAGCACGAAGTTTTGAACACCCTGACAGGCTGCAAACGTCTACAACATTCCGAATAGGATACACCCTTTGCACCCTGGAGCAGGATATCCTCTTGTACCAGCGAAACATCCTGTTTATATCTGAGTTTCCCCCATGGCGTTCGACTCAACCACAACCTGGATTCAAGCGCTGGAGCAGGCTGGAGAGCTGCTGCGCATCTCCGTCCCGGTCTCCACCGAACTCGAGATCACGGAGATCGCCAACCGCCAGATGAAATCCCCTGGCGGCGGCAAGGCCCTGCTCTTCGAAAATGTCCGCATCGGACATGCCACTTCAAAATCCTCCCCCTTTCCCGTTCTCATCAACTCCATGGGGTCAGCTCGGCGCATAGCGATGGCCCTGGGTGTCGACCACGTGGACGAAGTTGCCCGCCAACTCGGCTCCCTTCTCAAAGCCAAGCCGCCCAATTCCTTCTCGGAAGCCCTCGGCCTTCTCAAGCAAGCCCTGGACCTCCGCCACGCCAAACCCAAAGTCGTCTCCCGAGGGTCATGCAAGGACGTTATCCATCATCGCAACCAAAGCTCCTTCTCCCTCCACGATCTGCCCATCCTGAAATGCTGGCCCGACGACGGAGGCCCCTTCATCACCTTTCCCGTCGTCACCACGCGTGATCCCGACACCGGGGAACGCAACTGGGGCATGTACCGCATGCAGGTGTACGACGGCTGGAAGACCGGCATGCACTGGCAGGTTCACAAGGTGGGTGCTCGGCACGGACGCCGCTATTACGAAACGGGAAAGAAAATGCCCGTAGCCGTCACGATCGGCGGAGATCCCATCCACACCTTTGCCGCCACCGCGCCACTCCCGGACGGACTGGATGAAGCCCTCCTCTCCGGCTATCTGCGTCAGAAATCGGTGGAGCTCGTCAAATGCGAAACCAACGATCTCGAAGTCCCCGCCGACGCCGATTTCGTGCTCGAGGGCTACGTTCAACCCGGTGAAACCCTCCCGGAAGGCCCCTTTGGGGATCACACAGGATTCTATACCCCCATCGATCCCTATCCGGTGTTTCACGTCGAGTGCATCACTCACCGAAAAAATGCGGTCTATCCGTGCACCATTGTCGGAAAGCCCCCCATGGAAGACTTCTACATGGGCACCGCTTCGGTTCGCATCTTTTTGCCCGTCTTTCGCATGAATTTTCCGGAAATTGTGGATATCGCCCTCCCCGCAGAAGGAGTGTTCCACAACCTCGTCTTTGTCAGCATCAAGAAACAATACCCCTATCATGCCTTCAAAATCATGAACGGCCTCTGGGGAATGGGTCAGATGATGTTTTCGAAAATCATTGTCGTCGTGGACGAACACGTGGATGTGCAGAACACCAGCGATGTGCTTTTCCACCTCTGCTCCAATGTCGATCCCCAGCGTGACACCATTTTCACCAAGGGACCGTGCGACAGCCTTGACCATGCCCAATCCCTTCCGAATTTGGGAAGCCACATGGGCATCGATGCCACCTCCAAGCTTCCCAGTGAAGGCTACTCCCGCACCTGGCCGAAGGAAATGACCATGCCCCC
>CAYYYL010000040.1:0-25071 GCA_964475835.1 uncultured Verrucomicrobiota bacterium
ATTTGCGGGGATACCTCGGGAAACTATCATCCCCATGGCGAAGCGGTGATCTATCCCACATTGGTTCACATGGCCCAGTCGTGGGCGATGCGCGAACCGCTGGTGGATGGGCAGGGGAATTTCGGTTCGGTGGAGGGCGATCCCCCCGCTGCCATGCGTTACACGGAAGCGCGCATGACCCACCTCGGGTCGCTTCTGATGGAGGACATGGAGCAGGATACCGTTGATTTCGTTCCGAACTACGATGAGACGCGCACCGAGCCCGTAGTGTTTCCTGCGGCATTTCCCAATCTCCTGGTCAACGGCGGCACGGGGATTGCTGTGGGCATGGCGACGAATATTCCGCCCCACAATCTGGGCGAGGTGATCGATGCGATTTGCGCGCAGATTGACGATCCCGAGATCACGATTGCGAAGTTGATGAAGCACGTGAAAGGGCCCGATTTTCCAACGGGCTGCATGCTGTGCGGGCTTGATCCGATCAAACAATATTTTGAAACGGGCCGCGGCAGCGTCAAGGTTCGCGGCAGGCTCGGACTGGAGCAACTCAAGGGCGGACGGGAGCAGCTTGTCATTACCGAGATTCCGTACAATGTGAATCGCGCAACCCTGGTGGAGAAGATTGCGGAGCTGGTGAATACCAAGGTTTTGACGGATATCACGGCGATTCGCGACGAGTCCGATGAAAATACCCGTGTGGTGATCGAGCTCAAACGCGATGCCATTGCCAAGGTCGTCATCAACAATCTCTATAAATACACCCAGCTCGAGAGTTCCTTTGCGGTGAACATGCTGGCGATTGATCACGGACGTCCGAAGACGCTTTCGTTGAAGGCGCTCATCCAGGCGTATATCGAGCATCGCCGCGAGGTGATTTTGCGCCGCACCCGTTTTCAACTCCAGAAGGCGGAGGAGCGTGCGGAGGTGCTTGAGGGATATCTGATCGCTCTGGCAAATCTCGACGATTTCATTCGGATCATTCGTGAATCCTCGAATCGGGACGAGGCGCGCATCAAGCTGCTTGCGTTCGAGTTTTCCCGAAAGCAGATCGAGAAGCTTGGAATTTTAATCCGAAGCCCCGCCCGTCTCGTGAACGACCGGTATGTGTTCAGCGAACAGCAGGCCGATTCGATCCTGGAGTTGCGCCTGTATCAGCTGACGGGGCTTGAACGCGAAAAATTGCAGAAGGAATATTCCGAACTCCTCGAGAGAATCAAGGATCTGCGGGATATTCTGGCGAAGGAGATGCGTGTCCTCTCTATCATCAAGATGGAGTTAAAGGTCATCCGGGACAAATATGCGACCCCGCGTCGTACGGAGTTGGTTCCGGATGAAGGGGAGATCGCCATCGAGGATTTGATCGCGAACGAAGGGGTGATCATCACGATCACCCATGCGGGTCTCATCAAGCGCACCAATGTCAGCTCGTATCGTTCGCAAAAACGCGGAGGCAAGGGGGTGATTGGAATGACCACGCGCGAAGGGGAGGCGAAGGAGGATTCCGATTTCATTGAGCACCTATTCACCGCGTCCACGCATGACTACCTTATGTTCTTCACGAGCATGGGGCGGGCCTATGTGGAGCGTGTGCATGAGATTCCAGACATGGGGCGCGCCTCGAAGGGCCGAAGCATCGCGAATCTGCTCGAGCTGAAACCCGAGGAAAAAATCGCCGCATTGATCCGGATTGTGTCCCGCCGTGGCGCAGATGATCAGGATCAGACTTGGACGGAGAACGAATTTTTGCTGATGGCGACACGCAACGGGACGATAAAAAAGACACCTTTAAGCGAGTTTGCCAACATGCGGAAGGGGGGCATCATCGCCATCAATATCGATCAGGGAGATCTCCTCATCGATGTCAAGTTGACTCGTGGCAATGATGAGGCCGTTCTGATCACGCGTGAGGGGATGAGCATCCGCTTCCATGAGGAGGAGGCACGGCCCATGGGGCGTGCGACGTATGGAGTGCGTGGCATCACCCTCGAGAAGGGGGACATGGTGGTGGCGCTTGCTGTGGTGGATGTGAAGGCCACCCTGCTTGTGGCCGGCGGAAATGCTGTCGGAAAGCGTACGCCTTTTGATGAATATCGCCGCCAATCCCGAGGTGGAAAGGGGATCATCACGATGAAGACCACCGAAAAAACCGGGGCAGTCATCGGAGCGTTGACCGTGACGGATTCCGACGAGCTTATGCTGATCACCTCAAAAGGGCAGATGGTTCGCACCTCCGTGAAATTGATCCGGGAGGCTGGGCGGAACACCCAGGGCGTCAAGCTGATGAATCTCGATGCAGGGGATCACCTGCAGGGGATCGCGCCTGTCGTGAGCGAGCAGCAAGAGGAGACGACGGCCGAAACGGTTTCCTGACGGACCGTTTTCCGACGGCCTGTTGCAGGATCGTCTCATGATCAAAAATCTGATTCTGGACTGGTCGGGCACGGTGGTGGACGATCTCGACGCAGTCTTTCGCGCGACGAACCATGTGCTGCGACGTTACGGTTCCCCCGAGATTTCGCGCGACGAATTCCGTTTGAAGTTCCGCTTGCCGTGGATCGAGTTTTACAAGGAGCATTTGCCCCAGATTCCCCGCGACGGCCTGGACAAGGTCTTCTGGGAGGTGATGTTGCCCGAGCAGAAGGGCATTGGACTGCTTCCCCATGCGATGGATTTTTTGATGTTTGCGAAAACTCATCAACTTCCCCTTTTTGTTTGCAGCACGGTTGATCCGACGAGTTTCTGGGGGCAGTCGGATCGATTGGGGGTTTCGCCCTTTCTCAAAAAGGCTTATGTGGGGGTGGAGGACAAGCGTGCCGTGATTCATCACATCCTTGAGGAAAACCAGCTTGATCCCCTTGAAACTCTTTTTGTCGGAGACATGGTTCACGATGTGGAAACGGCGCATCACGGCGGCGTGGGGGCGTGCGCGGTGCTGACCGGGTTTGATCCTGAGGCAAAGCTGGCTGCCGTGAAACCAGATCACTGGTTGCGTGATCTGCGGGAACTGCGGCTCATGCTCGAAAGTCAGTTCTCGGCATTGGATGGACACCCGATCTCCACGGTGGGCGCGTTGATCCTGAATGATCGAAACGAGTGCCTGATGGTGCGCACCCGGAAGTGGAGCGACAAGTGGGGGATTCCTGGTGGGAAGATTCGCCGCGGGGAGACCGCCATCGATGCTCTGGTGCGTGAGATTCGCGAGGAGACCCAGTTGGAACTCCACGACATCAAGTTTGTGATGGTGCAGGATTGTGTGAACTCCACGGAGTTTTATCGAAAAGCGCATTTTGTGTTGTTGAACTATGTGGCACGCGCAGGATCCACAAATGTCAGACTCAATGACGAAGCTCAGGAATTTCGCTGGACTGATCTCAAAGCTGTGTTTTCGCTCGATCTGAACCAGCCGACGCAAATCCTTCTGAAAGAATACTTAGCAACTTAATGTCATCCCATTTTATTGATTGACCCCTTTCATCAAAACATTCTACTTTCAGTCGTAGCCGTTGAGGCGGATCCCTCAAAACCTATGACCATGCAATCCGGCTTTGTCCTTCGATCATTCCTTCTTTCTCTTTTTTGCCTTTCGGTGGCTCAGGCGGGAAATCTGGATCCAAAGCCAATGACTCAGGGCGAGCTCGCCCGTCGGGTTGCTTTTCTGAGTGGAGTAGCCGATGGCATTCCGGCACCCGTGACCGGGGACAATTCGGCGGCGGCATTGACGACACAAGGATGGGTTCCCATCGAGGGATGGCGTGTGAGCGCGCTTGCCACCAAGGACGATTTTTATGTGGTGATGGCCAAGTACCTGGGTTTGAAGGTGAAAAATCCTGATGATCCCAACAGTTATTACGAAGCCCTGACTGCGGCAGGTTTCACGTTTGGCACCAAGGATTCAGCGGTCAAGGTTGCCTCAGGGGACCTGGCGGAACGCGATCGTTCGATCAGCAAACTGGTGATCGAGGTGAAGGGCAATGCGGAATATTGCGAAGTTTCGGATGGCACGTGGGTGAAACTCGGAAAACTTCAGGTGGTCAAGGAGGGCATGTCCTTTCGAACTGGGCCGGACAGCTACATTGATGTGGTGTACGCCCGAGGCGCTGCACAGCGGATTTATGAACAGTCCGAGGTGAAGGTGGAAATGCTGCGCGAGGAGGAGGTTGCTGGAAATCCGGTTCGCGCGGTGGTGATCTACATCAGCAAGGGGACGGCTGTCAGTCTGGTCGATCCGATGAACAAGGCGTCCCAGTTTGTGATGCGGGATCCCTTTGGGGCTTTCGAAGTGGACAAGGCTTCCGGCTGCCAGTTCACCTCCCAGGTTTCGGATGATCAGTCGCTCACGCTGAATCCTGAGGAACGTCGCCTGGCTCATGGCTATTTGGAACTTTTGGAAGTACAACCCCGCGAATGCAAACATGTGGTTTCGTCTGGTGGAGGGACCTACACCCGGGGTGTTTCCTTGAAACGGGTGGGGAGTGGACAGAGCCTGGTGGCGACCTTGAATCCCGGGGCTCCGGATGGGGGAATCCAGGTGCTTATTCGTTCGGCGGCGGATTTTCGGGCATTGCTTTCTTTGATCCGTGAAGCCTCTTCCCTTCCGACCTTTCCTCCTCATTTTGCGGATGATCGGTTTTTGACGATGCCCGAGCTGGTGGCGCTCCTTGAAGGATTGGGGGGCTCCGGTGTCTCGGCCAATCCGGCTTCCAATGCCGTAACCCCCATTCATTAATTCGTTTCTCGTGAAAAAAACCTTTGTTTACCTCTTTTCGGGAATCCTGGTGTGGAGCATGATTTCGGCTGCGACGGTCCAAGCGATCTACAATCCAGATCTGGTGGTCAAAAAGGGTAAACGTTGGGCCATCTCCACGGGAGTTCGCACCGGGTATGATGACAATGTGCTCACCACCACAACGGATCGTCAGGAGAGTATTTTTTCCACGGTGGAGTTGAGTGGAGTTTATGCCTATCCCACGGATACAACGTACGTGAGCATTCGCACGGGAGCGTTGGGCAATATTTTCTACAATCGTCCCGGGAGTGATTTTGATTTTAACAACTCGTTCGATTTTACCTTTGCCCACACCTTCAGCCCGCGTCTGAATCTGGATGTTAGGGATCACTTCCGTTACGGGCAGGAACCTGAAATTTCTGATAACAATGTGCTTGTCCGCCGCCAGGGCAACTATATCAACAACGGTTTATCGGCGGGTCTTGCGTACCAACTCACGCGTCAATGGTTTGTGGATCTGGCGTTTGCGCACGATCTGTGGTCCTACGACGAGTCCGTGCTGGCTTCCGTGCTGGATCGGCAGACTGTGGGTGGCGGCCCCTCCCTTCGCTACCGCCTGTCTGAGAGAACCACGTTGAGCGCGAACTACCGCTACTTCCGCAACGAATACGATCAAAGTCCGCGGAGTGCGGATGATCATGTCGGCAGTCTGGGGGTCAGTCAGGATTTGACACCCCGGTGGAATGTGAATCTGAATGGTGGTGAGGAAATCCGACACGAGGACAATCCCAGCGCCCAAAGCACTCTTTATTCCCCTTATGTGGATTTCGGCACCTCCTATAAACTGGCTGAACAGACGATCCTTTCAGGTGGGGTGCGTTATTCTTTTCAGGATACGGATGTGAATAGCTACTTTGTGTCACGGAGCATCAGCGGTAATGTGTCACTCGACTGGCAGATCAGCAAGGAAGTCGCCTCGTTATCCTCCATCAATTTGATCATGAGCGACCTCAGCGATCCGTTGTCCACGACGAGTCCGGATGGAAATGAGCACACGTGGGTGCTTACCCAGAAGATTTCGTGGCAGGTGTTTGAGAATCTCAATCTCTCACTCAGATACAGTTACACCAACCTCGATTCCGATTTTGCCTTGAGAAGCTACCATCGGAATTTGATTTCGCTGGGTGTGAACTACTATTTCTGAGGTGCGACCCGGTTCCGCCCGAATGGCCAGCAGCCCTGATTCATGAATTCCACAGAAGAAACGTCCGTCCATTTTCTTGATTACTGGAGAGTGATCAAGGTTCATCGTTTTTTCTGTTTGCTCGTCTTTCTGCTGGTGGTGACGGCGACCACAGTCTGGACGTTGACGGCTTCGAAGCAGTACGACTCCATGGCCCGGATCATCGTGGAAAGCGATCATCCCGCAGTATCCATTTACAGCCGGGAGTCCGCGACGCTCGACATGATCACATTCGACAATCAGTTCATGATCATCCAGTCGAAGTCCGTTCTCTACCCCGTGATCGAGCAGTTAAAACTTCAGCAGCGCTGGGGACAAAAGGGTGGCATGGGAGATCTTCCCAAGGAGTATGCCTATGGGATTTTGAAAAACAGCCTTCATCCCACCATTTCCCATGGCACCACGATCATTGAGATCCGCTGCCGACGGGAGGACAAGTATGAGGCAGCCGAAATTGCCAATGCCGTGGCTCATCAATACGAAAAGTACCGCCTGGACCAGAAGAGTAATGAGACCACGCGCGGTTTGGACAAGATTCAGGATGAATACCGCGCCCAGTCCGAGGAGGTTCAAAAGGCGAAGGATCGTGTGGAGGAGTTGCGGAAGGAATTGAACATCAGCGATACTGGCGGACTGGTTCAGGGGGTGGGGCGTGAGGAGCAGGATCAGCTGCGTCATAAGGAACAAGAGCTTCTTGATGCGGAGATCTCGATGAAAACGCAGAAGCTGCGTTTGGAGAGTCTTTCCAAGCTTTCACTGCCCGAATTGAAAAATGCGGTGAACTTTCTTCAGCCTGAGGGAAACATTCCAGTATTGATCAACCAACTGATGGATAGCGAACGCCGCCTTCAGGAGTTGAAAACCTCCGCGCTTGGCCCGAATCACCCCGACTACAAGCAGGCTCAAACGACTTATGACACGCTTCACTCCCAACTGGATGGTCAGTTGAATGGGGTGATGCAGGCCTTAAAGATTGCTGTCGATGAGCAGGAGCAGCGGGTGAGGATCCTTTCCGAGGATCTGGAGAAACTCCGCGATCAGGAGCGGTTGAGTCATTCGTCCAAGTACACCCCCTTCATCGAAGCAGTGCGAAATGTGGAGTCTCAGCAGGCTATTCTTGACAGCATCTATGCACGCCTGAAACAGGAGCGGATCGAACAGGGGCTGCCCCGCAGTCCTGTCCGGGTGATCGAGGCTGCGGAGCCTTCCAACTACCCTGCGGCGCCCAATATTCCTTTGAACATCACGCTCAGCGTCCTGGTGGGTGGCATTCTGGGCATAGCCATGGCGTTCCTTCTGGAGTACCTCGATACAAGCATTCACAAGGTGGATGATATTGAGAAGCATCTGAAGATCCCCGTGCTGGCGATTGTTCCCCGCGACGTGCAGCCCCTGACGCAGATGGCGGATGCATCCGAATTCGCCGAGTTCTATCGTGTCTTGCGGGCGAATATTGAGTTTACCCGCAAGAATGCCGGCGCAAATTCGATCACCTTTTGCAGCGGCGGAGCGGGCGAGGGCAAATCGACAACTCTGGTGAATACCGCCTTCATCTACGCACAACACGGCCAACGGGTGTTGATCGTGGATTCCGATATCCGGCGTCCCTCTCTGCATCGGATTCTTGGATTGGAAAACACGGTCGGTCTGACGGATGTGATCGTGAAGGGCGTTCCCGTGGAAGAGGCTATCCGGAACACCTCGGTCCCGAACATCGACTTCATCTCCAGCGGTAAAATGCACACCGATGCGCTTGGGATCCTGGCCATGGGGCGGATGCGGGAATTGATTTCGCAGTTGAAGGAGAGCTATGACATGGTGTTTTTCGATTCGCCTCCCGTGTTGGGGATCAGTGATGCCACCATTCTTGCCCGTGAGGTGGACCTGGCCGTGTTGGTCATTCAATTCCGCCGGTTCCCCCGGCAGGTGGTGTTGCGTGCCCAGGCCGCTCTGGAGAAGGCCGGCGTGCGTCTTCTGGGTGCGGTGCTCAACCAGGTGAAGCCTGAGGACGAGGACTACTACAACTACAACTACGAATATTACAAGACAGAGAGGCGGAAGGGTGGAGAGGCCTCCTCTGAAAGCCTCCTGGTTGCTCCGGAGCCCACCAGAGACACGGCGGAGAGTTTCTAAAACCATCCCGTTGCATGGGAGAAGGTGTGCTTTGTGAGGTTCGGGCTTGAATTTCTGTCCTTCGTGCCCCTACTTAGGAATATGACCCGTTTGTCTTTTCTGGCGCCCATCCTTTCCGTGGTCGTGTTGGTCGGATGCGCCTCCACTTCGTCCAATTCTCCCCAGACAAAGATTCCGCCGCCAAATGTGGGAGTGAGCGACGCAGCCATTGTGCCCGGGGACATCATTGAAGTGCGCATCACAGGGATCAACAATCCGATTGATCAGCAGGAGGTCGTCAACGAATTTGGAACGATCACCATGCCGTACATCAAGGAGGTCAAGGCTGCGGGGTATACGCCTGGCGTTTTGGCGCAGAATATCGAAAAGGCCTATATCGATGGGGGGTACTATACCAAGTTGAGTGTGAGCGTGATTCCGGGACAGCGTGAATTTTACACCCGCGGGGAGGTCCGGCTTGCCGGACGCCTTCCGTGGACCCCTGGTCTGACCGTAGTTCAAGCCATCTCACTTGCGGGAGGGTTTTCGGATTATGCAAATCGTTCGGATATTGAGATTCGACGCAAGGATCAGGTGATCAAGGTGGATTTCAAGGAAGCCGAAAAGGATCCTTCCAAGAATGTGGAGATTTTTCCCCGGGATGACATCAGTGTGAAGCGGGCCTTGTTCTAGGCCGTGGGTCTGGTAGGAGTTGTTCATGCAACGGTTCCTGAGAGTCGTCACCCTCACGATCGTGCTGCTGGCTCTGGGCATGGGGTGTGTGTTTTTTGGCGCAGTACATGTGGAGTGGGCGACCTACCTTCATTTCAGTGCTTTGGGGCTGGCGGTGTTCAGTGCTCTCTGGTGTGTCTGTGACCACGAATTGAAGTGGGGGGAGGGAATCGATCTTTTGGTTTTTTGTGGAATGGGGATGGTGACCCTGGGTTATTTTCTTTCCGGGAATGAATTTCAAAGCCGGCAGGAGTGGTTGAACGTTCTGACCGCCGGTGCCTTTTATATGGGGGTGCGATTGATGCTGCGCCGGACATGGCAGCTGCAGGTGTTCACCGGGTTTTTTGTCACCCTGGCGGCATTTCTGGCGGTTTATGCCATCTGGCAGCATTACGCCCATTCCGGTCATGTGCTTTGGAAGGTGCAGCACGAGAACTATGCAGGACGGGTGAGTGCCACCTATGTATGTCCCAATCACTTTGCGGGTCTCATGGCCATGGCCATGCCCCTGGTGCTGGCCATTCTAATATGGGGGGATCGCATCCCCTCCTATCGCCTTTTTCTGGTATACACCCTGCTTGCCATGGCGGGTGGAATCTTTTTTTCCTTTTCCAGGGGCGGCTGGCTTGCCGCATCCGTCGGCATGGCGACCGCCATTTTTCTTGGAAGTTATCGAAAACGATCTGCGGTTGTTTTCCTGTTTTTGCTTTTTGTGGGGGGTGGGGTGGCGGTGGCGCTGCTTCTCCATCGGTATCATCCGGATCAGTGGCAACGGTTTCTGGATGGGGGCCAGCATGGGGAGGTGAGCCGGTTGATGATATGGCCCGCAGCCTGGGCGATGTTCAAGGATCACTGGCTCTTCGGGGTCGGACCGATGATGTTCGACGCCTGGCATGCGCACTATCGGGGAGCCTTGCTGAGTCGTGCCATGTATGTGCATAACGACTATCTTCAGGTGTTGACCGATTATGGAGTGGTGGGAGGCTTGCTTGTTGGAGGGATAGTGGTGTGCGTGACGCGATCCCTCCTCCGAGGTGCGCGTGGATTTGATTGCTGGTTGAATGTTCCCATCCACCTTCTGAATCGGTCTGTGGGCAAATCTGCATTCCAAAGGGCCTTTTTCGCAGGAGGCGTAGGATCGTTGGTGGCGATGGGCGTCCATGTGGGGGTTGATTTTGATTTCCATATTCCTGCAAACTCTCTGGTGTTTGTCACCCTTCTCGGTTTGCTGGTTTCGATGGCTGCAGGAAAAAGAAAGCATTCCCGGAATCGTTCCATTTCTCTCATGACTCGGCATGGCGCGGCGACCCTCCTTCTGGTCGGGGTGCTGTTGGCGACCCCCTGCATCCAGCGGAATCGAACAGGAGAGGCGAAGCGGAGCCAGGCCCTGGAGGCGGAGCATGTCCTGGAGTGGGATGTGGCCGAAAAAGCCTATGAGGCGGCGTTGATCGCGGATCCTCGGAATTCCCGAACATGGGAGGACTACACCCAGTTTCTCTACAAGAGGGTCCTTCTCAATGTGATGCAACGATCAAGGTTTCAGGAGAGGTTTGCGCAGGTCAGTGATGGGGCGTTGAGGCTGAATCCCCTGAATCCCATCATTCATGTACGCAAGGGGGAGGTGTTGGATTTGATGGGGGAATTCGAACTTGCAGGGAAATATTATGATGAGGCTCTGGCTTTTGATCCCGGAAACCCGTACTACCACAACCGTCTCGGTCTTCATTTTCAAAAACAGGGGAAGGTGGAGCAAGCGGCTGCGGAATTTCAGAAGGCCCTCGACCTGAATGGCGGGGATCTTGTGTCTGAACAAAATTTGCGCGAATTGCGTCCCATGTGAGGATGTGGAGCTTCACGTTTGACAAATGTGAAGGGATGTTTATGGATGAGGAGATGGCTTCAGGAACCTCCCCATTGCGTCGAACCCCGCTTTTTGAAAAGCATCTGGCTTTAGGAGCACGGCTTGTCGAGTTCGGTGGGTGGGAGATGCCCGTTCAATATTCCTCGATTTTAAAGGAGCACGCAGCGGTTCGTTCGGAGGCGGGTATTTTTGACATTTCCCACATGGGAGAAATTCGTGTCCGGGGCGCCGGGGCGGATGCTTTCCTCAACGAAGTCCTCACCAATAATCTTCACAAAATCAAACTTGGGGAAAGTCAGTACTCCCTTCTTCTCACTGAAAAGGGAGGGGTGGTGGATGACCTCTTTGTCTATGCCGTGGCTCCCTCGGAGTTTCTCCTGGTGGTCAATGCTTCCCATATTGAGGACGATTTTGAACTTCTGTCCTCCCTTGCAAAAGACAGGGTTGAAATCGTGAATGAAAGTGAATCCACCGCAGCCATTGCCCTGCAAGGTCCCCGAAGTCCGGAGACCCTCGATGCCTGGATTTCAGGGGCTTCCGGACAACTATCCCATCACGCCATTCGTAAATTTTCCGTTTCAGGTGTGGATGTATGGGTGGCTCGGACCGGGTACACGGGGGAGGACGGGTTCGAGATCCTTTGTCCAGCCACGGCAGTTTGTGGAATTTGGGATCGTCTCCTTGCTCACGGGGCTGTGCCCTGTGGATTGGGGGCGAGGGACACCCTTCGGATGGAGGTTTGCTATCCATTAAATGGCCACGAGCTGGGGCCAGAAATTTCACCGTTGGAGGCCGGACTTTCATTTTTTATCGATTTTGGAAAACCGGATTTTCGAGGCAAGGCGGCCTTGTTGGCTCAAAAGACAGCCGGGGTGCCCCGCAAGTCGGTGGCGTTAGTTTCAAAACCAGGTGGACCTCCTCCCCGGGCGGGATATCCCATTTTGCGTGACGGAAAACCGATCGGAGTGTTGACGAGTGGAGGGTTAAGTCCCTCCCTGCAGACTGGGATGGGCCTTGGTTTGGTGAGCGCTTCCGAAGCGGTGGTTGGAAACTCCGTTGACATTGAAATTCGTGGCAAATACGTTTCTGCTTCGATTGTTAAGAAACCGATTTATCGAAAAAATTCATGAATGTACCCAAGGAACTCAAGTATGCCACGAGCCATGAATGGGTTCGTGTGGATGGGGATGTGGTGACAGTGGGAATCACCGATCACGCCCAAAAGGAACTGACCGATGTGGTTTTTGTGGAGGTTCCAAAAAAGGGGCAGAAGCTTTCCGCTGGAAGGGAGTGCGCGGTGGTCGAGTCAGTCAAGGCAGCATCCGATATCTACGCCCCTGTGAGCGGGGAAGTGGTGGAATCGAACTCCCGACTAGCGGGGGAGCCTGCCCTCACTAATACCGATCCCTATGGAGATGGGTGGTTCTTCAAGGTCCGCCTTTCCGATGCATCCGAACTCAGTCTGCTGCTTGATGCCGAGGCGTACGCCAAATCGATCGGTCACTGATATTTTTCCATGCTTTCCCATGTCACCTACCGAAGCTCCCCTGTTGTCGGCTCCTGAAAAGGATGTGAAGGCCTCTCCCACCAAATCTCCTCGAGGATCCGGCCATTCGCCACTGGTCGGGACTTTTGCGAAACGTCACATTGGACCCGGCACGAATGAAGTTGCGGAGATGCTGAAGGTGATTGGGGTGGAATCCTTGGATAAGCTCATTGGAGAGACTGTTCCGAAGCCGATCCGCCTGAATGGGATGCTCGACCTTCCAGCGCCGAAGGAAGAGGATGAGGCGTTGCGGGCCCTCAGGGATATTCTTTCGAAAAACCGGATTTATCGTTCATTCATCGGGATGGGATATTCTGATTGCATCACCCCCCCGGTGATTCAGCGTAATATTCTGGAGAATCCCGGTTGGTACACGGCGTACACGCCTTATCAAGCGGAGATCGCCCAGGGACGGCTGGAGGCGTTGCTCAATTTCCAGACGATGATCCGGGATCTGACGGGGATGGAGATTGCGAATGCATCGCTTTTGGACGAGGGGACGGCAGCTGCCGAAGCGGTGACGATGTGCCACACCCTGCATGGAAAAGGAAAAACGGTTTTTGTTTCCTCGGGATGCCATCCCCAGACGATTGAAATTATCCGGACTCGGGCCGAACCGCTTGGAATCAGGACGCTGGTCCAGGAGCATCACTCCTTTGTTCCCGACGAGGGGACGTTTGCCCTGGTGTTGCAATATCCCGCAACCGATGGACGGATCGAGGACTACGTTTCCCAAATTGAAAAAGCACACGCCAAGGGAGTAATGGTCATCGTGGCGGCGGATCTGCTCAGTCTCACGTTGCTTCGCCCGCCGGGTGAATTTGGCGCCGATGTGGTGGTTGGCAGCAGTCAGCGATTTGGAGTGCCCTTTGGCTTTGGAGGACCGCATGCGGCGTTTTTTGCCACACGCGATGCGTTCAAACGTTCCATGCCCGGACGGCTTGTGGGAGTGTCCCACGATTCACAGGGAAGGCCTGCCTTGCGACTTTCCCTCCAAACCCGGGAGCAACATATTCGTCGGGAAAAAGCGACGAGCAACATCTGCACGGCCCAGGTTTTGCTGGCGGTGATGGCATCGATGTATGCCGTTTATCATGGTCCCGAGGGTTTGCGAAACATGGCGCGCCGGATTCAAGGTCTTGCCCGGGTTCTGGCTGGAGCCTTGAAGCAGGCGGGGTTGAAAGTGGTTCATTCTGATTTTTTTGACACCCTTCGTGTCGAACTGGTGGGTCAACGCAGCGAGGATGTGATTCAGGCGGGATGGGCCCGGCAGGTGAATCTCAGGATGCTGGATGAACGGAGTGTGGGTATTTCACTCGATGAGACGACGACGGAGGAGGATGTACGCCTGTTGGTGCAGTTGTTGAGTGGAAAAACTCCAGGGGAGTTGCCTGCTTTGGATTTGGACAATGTGCCAAAGGCATTTCGTCGCGAGAGCCCCTTTCTCACTCATCCGGTGTTCAACACGCATCACACGGAGACCGAGATGCTGCGCTATATCCGTCGTCTTGAGAGTCGTGATCTTTCCCTGACGACGTCGATGATTCCCCTGGGATCGTGCACGATGAAGTTGAACGCCACTTCCGAGATGCTGCCCGTTACGTGGCCCGAGGTTTCCCGCATCCATCCTTTTTCCCCTCCGGAACAGAGGGAGGGATATCGGAGTCTTTTTGAACAACTCGAGCGTTGGCTTGCGGAGATCACGGGTTTTCACGGTGTCTCGCTTCAACCCAACGCTGGGTCGCAGGGCGAATACGCCGGCCTCCTAGTCATCCGCCGGTATCATCAGAGCCGGGGGGACGAAGATCGGAATGTGTGCCTCATCCCCCAATCGGCACATGGAACGAATCCTGCGAGCGCGGTGATGGCGGGGTTTCGGGTTGTCCCTGTGGCTTGCCGTGAAGGGGAGATCGATCTGGATGATCTGCGCGCAAAGGCGAAGCTTCATTCGAAGGAGTTGGGGGCTTTCATGGTGACGTATCCCTCCACTCATGGCGTGTTTGAGGATACGATCCGCGAAGTGTGCGAAATCGTTCATGCTGCCGGCGGACAGGTGTACATGGACGGAGCGAATATGAATGCACAGGTCGGCCTCTGCCGTCCTGGGGACATGGGGGCGGATGTGTGCCATTTGAATCTTCACAAAACATTTTGCATCCCCCACGGAGGTGGCGGACCTGGTGTGGGACCGATCGGCGTTGCCGCCCATCTGGCCCCGTTTCTCCCCGGACATCCCGTGGTGGACGTGGGTGGCGAACGGGGCATAGGCGCGGTTTCTGCGGCGCCATGGGGCAGCGCGAGCATTTTGACGATTTCCTGGATGTATATCGCCATGATGGGCGCTGCGGGGCTCACCGAGGCGACAAAGGCTGCGATCTTAAATGCCAATTACATTGTGGGCAAACTGGAATCCCTCTATCCCGTTCTTTTCAAGGGCAGGATGGGACGGGTCGCTCACGAATGCATACTGGATCTCCGTGGTTTCAAGGCTCGTGCTGGGATCGAGGTGGAGGATGTGGCCAAGCGATTAATGGACTATGGATTTCATGCCCCAACCATCTCATGGCCGGTGGCGGGGACGATGATGGTGGAGCCCACTGAAAGCGAGTCGAAGGAGGAACTGGATCGATTTTGTGACGCGATGATCTCCATTCACAAGGAGATCATGGACATCGAAGGGGGCAAAATGGATCGTCTGGATAATCCTCTGAAAAATGCACCTCATACCGCACGGATGGTGACGGCGGACGAATGGCGCCATGCCTATTCCCGGGAAGTGGCGGCCTTTCCCGCTTCGTGGACCCGCGAACACAAATTCTGGCCTGCTGTGGGCCGGATCGACAGTGTTTATGGAGATCGGAACCTGATCTGTTCCTGTCCTCCGGTCGATGAGTTTGGTTCTGAGGCCCGTTGATTTAAACGAACGCGACTTGCCGTTTCCATTTGCGAGTGAACCTGTTAAGTTAGGTCCATGACATTGCCCGGGGCCCATCCACCGAACATCAAACACTTCCTGGACCTCCTGAAAAAGCCAGGTGAATTGACCTCGGTAGCTGTGGTCGGACTCTTTCTGCTCGCGAGCTTCTACACGCTCTATCTGGCGAAGACCTTTTTCATCCCCGTCGTGGTGGCGATCCTTTTCGCGTTTCTCCTCAAACCATTGGTGCGCGGCCTTCGTCGTTTCGGCATCGGAGAGGGAATGGGCGCGACCCTGGTCCTGGCTTTTGTAATCGGATCGATGGTTTGGCTCTCCTACCGCCTATCCGACCCCGCCACCGAATGGATGAGCAAGGCTCCGGAAAGTCTGACCAAGCTCGAGCAACGGCTTCACAACTGGCGGCGTCCCGTTGAAAAAATGAACCAGGCTGCGGAACAGGTGGCCAAGCTTGCAAGCATGGAGGGCGAGCATAAAACTCCCATGGTGGAGGTGCGGCGATCTCCTCTTTTGAATGATCTCTTCTGGGGGGTGCAGAATTTCGCGGCTTCGGCCGTGGTGATGTTCATTCTCCTTTATTTCCTGCTCGCCTCCGGGGACTTGTTTCTTCGGAAGTTGATCAAGGTTCTTTCACGAACCCAGAATAAGCGCCGCGCGGTGGTGATTGCGCGGGAGATGGAGTTGAATATTTCCACCTATCTTTACACGATTACTTTCATCAATTCCGGTCTGGGAGTCTGTGTCGGGCTGGCGATGTACTTTATTGGAATGCCCAACCCGCTGCTTTGGGGGGTGATGGCCGCCCTGCTCACCTACGTGCCCTATTTTGGAGCGATGGTGGGAATCGTGGTGGTGACGCTGGTGGCGGGGCTCGCCTTCGACGACGTATGGCACATCCTTCTCGTGCCTGCGACCTACTTTGTGCTCTATGTGCTGGAGGGCAATTTTGTGACCCCGTTCATTCTGGGTCGGCGTCTGACGGTGAACCCTGTGGTGATCATCCTCTGGCTCGTGTTCTGGGGTTGGATGTGGGGGATCGTGGGGGCGATGCTGGCAGTTCCTCTTCTGGTGACGTTCAAAATCTTTTGCGACCACGTCGAGCCGTTGGCGCCCATTGGAGAGTTTTTGGGGAGATAGCTGAGGCCGGATAGCCAATAGCCAATAGTCGATAGCAATGGCTGACTGGTACGGCCAAATGCATTTGCGCGTGATCGCCCTGACTTTTTGAGCAACCTGTTAGGACGACGAGGAATCTCTTTGACGCTATACTGTCCCTGACATCTCTGACTTGCGCGGCGTGACTACGTCTGCTTGAATGATTGTTTCCCTTTTATTTTAAAATGAGCCTCAGCAACGAAGAAATCCGCCGCTATTCCCGTCACCTGATCCTTCCCGAGGTGGGTATGGATGGGCAGGAGAAACTGAAGGCGTCCCGCGTGCTCCTGATCGGGTCCGGAGGTCTCGGCTCGCCTCTGGCCTACTACCTGGCCGCGGCGGGAGTGGGGACTCTTGGCATGGTGGATTTTGATGTGGTGGATTTCAGCAATCTTCAACGCCAGATCCTTCACTTTACCAAGGATGTGGGTCGTCCCAAGATTGTATCGGCACAGGAGAAGGTGGAACAGATCAATCCGGAGGTGACGTTCATTCCGTACGAAACCCATTTTACCGCAGAGAACGCCGTCGAAATTGCCCGGGATTACGATCTCCTCATCGACGGTACCGATAATTTTCCGACGAGATACCTCGTGAACGATGTGTGTGTGCTTTTGAAAAAGCCAAACGTGTACGGAAGCATCTTTCGTTTCGAAGGCCGTGTTTCGGTGTTCGATGCCCGGCAGGGGGCGTGTTACCGGTGTCATTTTCCCGAGCCCCCTCCTCCGGGGATGGTCCCGAGTTGTGCGGAAGGCGGAGTCCTCGGTGTGTTGCCTGGCGTGATCGGTTTGCTTCAAGGAGTGGAGGCATTGAAGCTGCTCCTTGGAAAGGGGAAGCCTTTGATCGGGAAGATGCTTTTGTACGATGCCCTGGAAGCACGATTCCGTGAGGTGAAGGTTCCCAAGGATCCTGATTGCCCGATTTGCGGAAAAAACCCGAGCATCACGAAACTGATCGATTATCAGCAGTTCTGCGGCATTGAAAACGCCGAGGCGGATGAACTGGCGGTGGGCAGTCCGTTGCGAAAGTTGACGAAGGATGAGATCACAGCCGAGGATTTGAAAAACCTTCTTGAGAAACAGCCGGGCGCCACCCTGCTCGATGTTCGCAATCCAAGTGAGTACGCAATTTGCAGGATTGAGAATTCAAAGTTTATTCCTCTGACTGAACTGGCGGAACGATACGACGAAATTCCGAAGGATAAACCCGTGGTGGTCTATTGTCATCACGGCGTGCGTTCCCTTCGTGCCGCACAACTCCTTCGAAGAAATGGATTTGCCGATGTGAAAAGCCTCTATGGCGGAATCAATGCCTGGAGCGAAATCGTGGATCCAGCTGTGCCCCGATATTAATCAACGTCGGAAACGGGAACGGCTTGTTTGGAGGGCGGACGCGACACGGTCCATTTGGAGTAGGTCTCGATAATCGCGTCGGCTACGGCGTCGGCATATTCACGAAAAAGGCTTCGATAGCGACCGCCTGCGAGGTTGCGATATCCATCATAATCTCCGGCAGCAAGGCGTTCCGCCGTCCAGGGATTGTTCATGTAAAAGGGTTCCAGTATGATGCAGGGGCCCGGATATTGCCGGCTTGCGGCGAGGTTGCGAGCGTAGAGATAGGGGTTTTTATTCACCCGGCACTGATATTTTTCCTGGCCATATTTGACGGGTGGCAGGGCCGCGATTTTCAACATTTTCCCTGTGAGTGAATCCGCCAGGGGGACTTCAATGCCAAGGGGTTGTTCGAGGAGTTTGGAAAACATGAAATAGCGGGTGAGTCCGTTGGAGACCTCATCCGGCCCGTAGCATCCATTGATGAAGACGGCATGGCGGTTGTCCCTTACGATTTCACCCGAACCACTTTTTTCCGTGGCATTGAAGTGATTGCAGATATTGAGGTCGGGCATGAAATCGCGTCGAATATTTTCCGCGCGCTGGGAGATTTCCGCACGACGGTAGAAAAAGAGTTCGGCATGCCAGTTAATCAACCGATCGAAGTAGGCTTTTCGTTTGGCTGCGGTGACTTCATCGACCTTGTTCTCCTGATAAACCAATTGAGTGGCTTCCTCCACGAAATCCTTGGGGCGCGAAGGCGTGACGGGTTCGGCATTGGTGTGGGTCAGGTAGACGCTTGCCCCGGCAGCCTCGAGGCGTGTCTTCAACATTCGGGCAACCTGCAAATTTTTATCCCCCTCACGGATCACGGGATTGTTGCCCCATTTGACCGAGCGTTCCTCCATGCTGGCCCATTTCCCGCCGATATGGCCTGGATCGATCACGATGCGGATGTGCTGAAGGGGACGGCTGGGGGTGTTGTGTAGCCTCTTGAGATCGTCAATGGTCTTGAACGTCTGCTTCCCGGTCCCGGATGCGCTGTTGGGTGAAGCAAATTGAAGGGTGTATTCGAGGTTTGTCTTGGAGGGACTGTCGAAGAACTCGGCGTATTCGTCGGTGAGATTGAGATAGGGATAGATGGCCTTGCTCGGGTTGTAGATTTTATCGAGAAGGCGGCAGAATTCCGTCCGGGTGATGGATTGCTGATGGCGGTCCAGGTTGGTCCAGTCCTGGGATTGGGCTGTTGTAAGCCCCGCAAGAACGCTTGCGAACCAAAGGAGGGGACAGAGGAGTGAAAAACGGGATCTCAAGGGCAGCCGGATAAGGGTAAAGGTCAGTTTGTCATGAAGCATGAGGGTTGTCATTTTCTTTTTGGCGCATTTTTGTCGTGCGTTTCGTTTTCAAGTCGTTCACATGGAAGGAAATGAAGGTCATTGCTGTTGCGAATCAAAAGGGGGGTGTGGGAAAGACCACCACCAGTATCAATCTTGCGGCTTGCCTTGCGGAGAAGGGCAAAACCGTGTTGCTGATTGATGTGGATCCCCAGGCGAACGCAACCAGCGGCCTCGGAGTGGCCAAATCCCCGGGGGGGAGTATTTGTGGGGCTCTTTTGGGAAACGAAACTTTGTTGGATCGTGTGGTTCAAACGGGATACGACAACCTTTTCCTTGTTCCCTCCGAAAGCGACCTTGCTCTTGCGGAAATCCAGGTGGCTCGGATGGAGGACTATCTGTTGCGTTTGCGGCACGCGATGCAGCCTCTCCGTGAATCAGCTTCATTCGATTATGTTTTTCTCGATTGCCCTCCTTCCATCGGGGTGCTGATGATGAACTCCCTTGCGGCTGCGGATCGGGTGTTTATTCCCGTTCAGTGTGAATATTATGCCCTCGAAGGGGTGAGTGTGATCACGAGTTTGATCGAGCAGATCCGCCAGACCGTAGGTGAGGGGCACCTTGCCATCGAAGGGGTGGTCATGACGATGTTCGACTCCCGCACGAACCTATCGGGGCAGGTGGTCGGCGAGGTTAAAAAATATTTTGGCGATCTTATTTACGATACGGCCATTCCACGAACGATCCGCCTTGGGGAAGCGCCAAGTCACGGAAAACCCATCGTGGTTTATGATCCGGTGGGATTGGGGGCAAGGGCTTATCGGCAGCTTGCATCCGAATTTCTGAAGCGACAGGTGAAGGAGAAAGTCGCGCCCCCCCAAGGCTCTTGAAATTCTGGTTTATTTCCCCCGCCTGGAGCGGCTCGTGGTGGTTTTTTCCAGTTTATCGATCGCGGGTTGCAAAAGTCGCACTTCTGCGGGATCCATCCGATCAATGAATAATACCCCGTTAAGATGATCGAGTTCGTGCTGGATGGCGCGACTGAGGAGCCCAGTGGCGAGAAAACGAACGGGCATGTCGTTCAAATCCGTGGCCTGGAGTTGAATGGAGCTTACGCGCGAAATTGGTCCTGTGATGTCCGGGAAACTCAGGCAGCCTTCCACGCCCGTTTCTTCTCCTGAAGGGCTGGAGATGGATGGATTGATCAGCACCATGGGCATGCGGGATTCCACAGGGACCTCCTGGGCTCCGACCAGCATTTGGGATGGCTGATCGGATGCACGGACATCGATTACGGCGATTTGCAGAGCTCTGCCAACCTGTTGTGCGGCAAGCCCCACTCCGTTGGCATCGTGCATGGTTTCGATCATGTCCTTCGCCAATTGAACGATTTCCCGTGTGATTTTTGGGATGGTTTTCCCTTTGGTCCGAAGAATGGGATCGCCGTAATAAACAATGGGAAGAATCATTTCGATTCCTCCATTTTTGAAAAACTCGCGAACATGAGGTGGTAGGTCGCCATTACGCTTTCAAAGTTGGGGGAAAGACTTTCGCAACCAAAGGTCCAGAGCTGACCATCCACAATGCTCAGGGCATAGTGGCACTTCCACGGGGAACCATTTTCGATTCGTATGAAATCAAATTCCACGGAGGTGGGAGAAGTCTGAACGATCGAGTCCGCTCCTTCCTCTGGAAGGGTTTCCGGTTTGATCCGTTTGAATTCCGAATCGAACAATTCCTTGTTAAAGACGGTGATGGGGTTGCCTTTGGGATCGGCATAGGGCTCCACGCGGATGGCTGCAAATCCTGAATCCCCAGAAGGGGGGAGAGCCACCAGGTGCATTCCGTAGAGGTTGGAAGTAAGGCTCCATCCTTTGGGGAGGAGGCTGCACTTGTAGTAGGTCCCATCGATAAAGACCTTGGAAAAGGTTTGTGGATCTTCCTCGATTTTGGCCGGCTCCAGATGGACCGTTTCAATGGTGACCGTGGCGGCAGGCAGGGAGGAGGTGCAAATCAACAGAATGGCGGCAATCCGGATCAGTGGATCGGGAAATGAAAGTCGTTGAAATGTGAAGAGCACAGTGGGGGTAACTTTCCCACATTGGACTTCAAAACACCCCATGAATCAAAAAAAAAATCAGCGAACTCATCTTTCCAATAGAGCGATCTCAGGAATTGGAATGAATCTGATCAGTACAGGGTCCAGTTTGAGGTGGTATAAACCCGGATGATGGGGGTGCTTCGAGGGAGCTGATTGGGATTCATGAAGTCCGTGTTGAATGCCCAATCGCGCGTGGGAGCGCTGAACACGTTGTTTGCGGTGCCGGCTCCCTTGTAGGTGCTGGTTGACTGTTTTCCGTACCAGAGAGATACCATGGACCCGCTGTACTTAAAGGTGCTGCTCCAGTTTTCCATGAATCGGGGGAAGTTGTTCACTCCGCCGGTGGTTCCGTCGAAGCTGCTGGCGACCACATCTTGCGAGCTTCGGTTGACACCCGCCAGAATGGCGGCATTGATTTCGGTATTTGAGCTCGCGGACCTGCCGTAGTAGCTGGTGCTGCTTGCGGGGTCGTCGTCCGAACTGTCCCAGGAAGTGGAAAGAACACTCAACACATCTGCGGCAATCATGGCGGGAGGAACCGTCTCCTTGCTTCCACCTGTCTTTTCCGGACCGGTGGTGGTGGTACCGTCGGCGTTGAAATTGCCCTGAACATAAACCGGGTTTTCTGAGATGATGCTTAAGCCGAGATTTCCGTTGGATCCCACGGTTGTGTCGCTGTTGGAATCCCGATCGAAGATTTTTGCCCCGTTTTTGATTCGAATGGCAGGTTTGCGTGTGGAAGAATAGTTGTCATCGTAAATGTAGACCGTTCCATCAAAGGGTTTGGGGGTGAAGGAGTTGCCTGAAGTGTCCGTGTTCACGGCTGTGTTTCCGGGAGCAATCCAGTTTCCTGAGGTATCCATGGCTCCGTGGTTGGCATCGATGGTTCCGTCTGCGTTGGAATCTCCGTAGAAGGCGGCAATGTTAAAATCGGTGACCGTCATCTTGACGTTTCCATTTTGCAAATATTCGCGTTGATCCCGAACGGTTGTGGTGGCTGTGGGAACGATGGTGCTGGCGTCCCTTAGATTCACCTGATGATAAGCTCCGGTGGTGGCATCCTTGACGCGAAAAATGACGTTTGTTCCTGTGCGCTGGATGATGAGCGTGGCGTTGTATGCCATCTTGGCGGACTGGGTTGTTCCTGATTCCGTGGAAACTCCTGAACTATTGAGAACAGGAGCTTCGATGATCGTGTGATAGGGGTTGGTGGAATCCGCGGCGGCACTGATCACATCGTCCGGGACAGGTGGGGTGACATCGTCAATGCCCTGGTCCTTGGATTTCACACCGCCCCCCCAGCGGGTGAGCGCGCCGCCAGCCCATCCAGAGGAGGCGCTGTCATAGTAGGTCGGGGTTGCAGAGGTTTGAAAATCGACGAGACTTCCGGTGACAGGATTTTTCACGAGGAAACTGGCTTCACCATAACCGGACGACGTGGGATCGACGGCGCTCCAGTTGCCTCCATCGGCTTCATATGCCACCTGACTATTGCCGTAGGCTGCCTGGGTAGCGGCGCTGGTTCCTGTGAGGAGTTTGGGCTTGGAGCTGTTCCACAGTTTGATTCCCCGATAGATATTTCCAGACGAAGTGAGGGCCGACTGAATGGTCAGGGTTGCCGCAGGGGCGTAGTAGAGGGTTCCATTGGCGTGAACCTTTCCATTGATGGTAAGAGCAGGGCCGTTAAACACTTCCATATCCATGTTGTAAAACACCGCGTACTGAAAGACCGGGATGTAGTCGATGTTGAAGGTCTGTTTCACCCGGGAGGGAATCTGGAACCGACGGTTGAGGGCGGTGGACTGGGTTTGGCAGACGATGGTAGCACGCTGCGAGGTAAGTCCCGCGTAGGCACTGAGGGTTTCGTCGTTTGCGGCGATCGCATTGGTGGTGTACCGGTTTGCGGAAGTGCCCGAAGTGAAGGCGATCGACATGTTGGTGTAGGTGAAGTTATTTAAGGCGCTCACAGTTGAGGGCCCTGCTCCGGAGGTGAGAGCGGCGATCTGGGCATCCGATGGGGCCGCCATGGATCCCGTGTAGTAGGAGTTGCTCGAATAGCCTTCGAAGTAAAGTTTTCGGACCTGTGCCATTCCACGGCGGATGGCGGCTTCAGCGCCATACATGGAGTCCACCTGGGCTGTTCGCCGGCTCACCATGATTGTTTCTGTTCCGGACCAGCTCAGAAGGCTGGCGATGGTCACCGTCATGAGGAGTAGAAATCCCATCGAGAGGAGGAGAACGCTTCCGCGTTCGGCTGCATTCCGGATCCGATGCCTGTGCAGGGATTTCACATTTCCGAGTTCCATGAGTGGACGTTTCATAAACCCCTCTCTTTTCTAAAGCTAATCTCCGTTTCGAAAGGCAACGGAGGATCGAAGGTAGATGATTTGCTTGCCGTCGGCATCGTTTTCATCCGCGATGCGAACATTCAGATTCATGACGCCATTGATCCAGTCAAAGACGCGGTCGGGGTTGGTGACGCCACGCACAAGTTCCACATCGGCGGTCTTGGAGGAGAGATTGGTTTCAGCGTCACAGGTGAAGTAGTAGAGCGTTCCGTTGGTGATTCCATTGCCCAGGGATCTCAAATTTCCGATGTAGTAGTGGTGAAACTGCTTGTCCGGGGCGACTACCAGATTTGTGGGCATTTGAAAGATCACGTAGGCACCTGCGTCTGCATTGGTTATTCCCGAAAAAGTTACAGACCCATTATAGGCCGAATAGACCGTGGCTCGTTCGGATCGGCGGACATCGTTGAGAATGAAATCGATGGCCTGACGTGCCTTGGCTTGGACATTCAACTGGCCCATGCCTGCCGAAGCCATTTTTGTCGAAGCTAGATAGACCATGAGAATGCCGATGATGATGATGCTCGCCACGGTTGCGGCCACGATGACTTCCATCAGGGTCATGCCCCTTATCTTATGGATCCTGTTCATGGTTTGTCCCGAATCGTTTTGAACACGATGGGGGTTTGGACGCGGCCAAGGAATACCCAGGTGTTGGAAACGGTGATTAATTTGTAGTTCAAATTGGTTTGAGCGGGCTCAATCACAGTCCGGTCCTGGACATGAACCGTTCGCACCAGGATGTAGCTTCCGAGGTCGTCCAGGGGAAGAGAGGTTTGCGTGGCGAGATAGGTGATGTTTGTCATCGTATAGGGGGAACCATTTTTTGTGGTCGCAATCAGATTGGTCGCCGTCGCGGTGGTAAAAAGTTGTCCATTGGAGACGTAATTCACGCTGGTTGCAGGGCTGCTGGCAGAAAAGTCACCATAGGGAATGTAGAGGGAGTACTCCAAAGCTTGTTCCCCATACGTGCAGGCTGTTTCGTAGGCAGATTGCCATTTGGCCACCTCCATTCCCCGATAGATCGCGGTCAAAGCCACGCCAAAGGCAATCGCACTGATTGCGGCCGCCACAATGGCTTCAACAAGGGTAAAACCATTTTTCCATTTTTGATGTCTGAAGGAACGAGACATGATTTTTTCAGTAAATATTTTCAAAAATGATAATATTTTCTGATTTTGATAAGTTAGGTAAATTTTTTTGGTTCGTACGCCAAAAAACTTTCATCTCTTAAGGGAGCATGGCGGTTGCCATTTTTGGGATGATTATTAAAATATTAAAAGTATAATAAAAATGAGAAAATTTATCAAAATTACAAACACAACTATTTGTAGTCTTTTTCCCTTAACCTGAAATCCAAATTATTATCATTTTTCGGGAGGTTTTTGGTTCAGTTTACCGATATTGAGATAGTGGCTCTGCTTTCCCTTGATCAAGTTGTTGCGAGGGGATGGCAGTATTTGTGCTTTAAATTTATGAGAAAGCTGAAACTCATAAACCCCTGTCTTTCCAGATGTTGCCGATCGAGGGTTGGCAGCACAGCCTCCTTTACCCTGATTGAGGTGATGGTGGCGATGGCTGTGTTTGTCGTGGTGAGCTGCCCCCCTTTATTGGACCAAAGTAAGAGCGAGTTTTTCCTGGGAAGAT
>CAYYYL010000041.1:0-24809 GCA_964475835.1 uncultured Verrucomicrobiota bacterium
TCAATCAAGCCCCTGTGGCCACCGCCCAGAGCGTGACCACTGCCGCCAACACCGCCAAAGCAATTACTCTCACGGGTACGGATGGCAACGGAGACCCGCTCACCTTCAAGGTGGCCACTAATCCCGCACACGGATCCCTTACAGGAACGGCCCCCAGCCTGACCTTCACCCCGACCACGGGATATAGCGGCACGGACGCCTTTACCTTCCTTGCCAATGACGGCAAGACCAACTCCCTGCCAGCTACAGTAAGTATCACCATCAGCGCTCCTGTTGCGGTCAACCGGGCTCCCGTGGCCAATGGGCAGAGTATCGCGATGGGTGCCAACCTCTCAACAGCCATCACCCTGACAGGATCTGATGCGGATGGTGACAAGCTCACGTTTGCCATTGTTGGACAACCCGTCCATGGCACATTGACGGGCACCGCTCCCAGCCTCACTTATACCCCTACGGCAAACTACTCCGGGACAGACAGCTTCACCTTCAAGGTGAACGATGGCAAAGTGGACTCGGCTACCGCCACCATCAATATCACCATCAGCGCACCCGCCACAGGAGGCGGCGGCACCACACCCACACCTTCACCCACGGCTTTTGCGACATACATGCCCGATTCGCCGGGACAATACCCTGATGTGGCCTTCCTGCATCGTCCGTACTACATTCAGTTCAAGAGTAAGGTGGACGGTGCCACCGACTGGTTCTCGCTGTTCCTGCCGGTGGACTTTGATCCGAACAAGATCTATCCCGTCTGGTTCAAGTTCCGTCCCTACTTTGGTTCGGGCAGCAACTCCAACGGCCCCAGCCACGCCTGGAACTATTGTGACAACAACCAGGTCATCGTCGTCGGACTCAACCTTCGCGGCACCGGGGATGCTTGGTTCGGTGACAACGAGAACATGGATCCCGCCCTGGCTGCAGCCATCCGCGCCGATGCCATGGAAGTCCTCAACCAGTTAATGTCCATGTACAAAATCTCCTATGTGGCAGCCTCCGGCGCCAGCATGGGGGGGTATTCTTCACTCCGATTCCTCTCACTCCTGCCACAATCCCACGTCGGCGCATGCGTCGCCTCGTGTCCTGCGCTCTGGTTCCGGCCCTGGGTGAACACGGGTTCGGACCAGATCAACACCCAGGTCGCGAATGGATTCTTCAATGAGAAATTCGTCATGATCCTCCATGGAACCGCTGACGATACGGTTCCTGTGGACTATTCCCGTCGGCTCAACGCCTCGGCGACGAATAAGACTTGGTGGCAGCTCGTGGAAGTCCCCGGGGCAGGTCACTCGGAGTTTTTTGCCAAATTCGACTACGCCAACTTCTCGTTCCCGTATGATGAGCAGTATGGTCAGTGCCCGACTGTTCCCAATATCTGGCAGCAGATTCACAATTGGGAAGCAGCCCACCCCTCCATCACCACAACCTATCGTCAGCCTCTTTCGGGATGGACACCTCCTGCCACATGGTACTTCCCCAAAACGCTCTTTGATGTCCGCCCCGCCAAAAGCGGTACCACTCCCACGCCTGCACCGACCAACAAAGCTCCCACCGCCAACGCGGGCGTCGATCAGACCGTCACTCTGCCCGCTTCTGCGACCTTGAGCGGAACAGCCACTGATGACGGTCTTCCCTCGAACAGTCTGAGCGTCTCCTGGAGCAAGGTGTCAGGGCCCGGCACGGTGACCTTTACGGCGGGATCCGCCCTCAGTACAAGCGCGAGCTTCTCCGCCAGTGGAGTCTACGTCCTGCGATTAACGGCCACGGATACCTCCCTGAGCACCACGGATGATGTTCAGATCACGGTCAATGCCGCGACGACAACTCCTCCACCCAGCACACCCACCGCGCGGGTCGTCCCCCCCCTGAGCGACCTCCTGTCGGCCACCAAATGGCTCAAGACGGGTGACATTCCCGTGGATTCATTCACTCCACCCTTGACTTCCCTGTTCGTGGCAGCCACCGGAGGAAGTGATACCAATCCCGGAACCTTGGCGGCGCCCTTTGCCACCCTGGACAAAGCCATCAATGTGGCCAATGCCAATCCCGCGACCGCTTACACCATCTACCTGCGGGGCGGAATCCACACCTTCAAGAAGGCAGATCCCTTTGTTACGATCAACCGCGGCAATCTCTACATCACCCGCTACAACGGGGAATCGGTCACGATCCGCCCCCCCTTCTGGCCTGGAAATCCGACGGACTGGAACAGCCTGCGTTGTTTCATCGCCTACGGAGGGTACAGCAACCTCACCATCGACGGCTTGACCATTGAAGGCTACCAGATCGCTTTCGAAGTCGGAGGTTCCTCCGGTACCGGAACCTCCCAGAAAAATCTGGTGATCAAAAATATCATCGCGCAAAACTTCACGCACCGCGACGGATACATTGGAAATGTCCGCAGTTTCCTTTCAACGTCCTATCTGTCAACCGATGTCTATGGGACAGGAAAAATCATCCTCAATGATCCCACCACGGCTCACTTCCAGAATGAAGGGATGATTCTCAGCAATATTGAGGTTCACGACACGGATATGGCGATTAATATCGGAGACGAAAACGATGCAAACATCAAGGGCTTGCGCATCTCCAACTTCAACGTCATCAATCCACCCCCGACCACGGATGGATCGAGCGCCAACGACGGAATGGCCATCGTCAATTGCTATAAGGTACTGATCGATGACAGCACCATCGTCAACACCATCGATGACGGCATCGATACAAAATCCTTCGATGTGGCTGTCATTAATACCTATGTTGAGGGCACCGGGCGAAACGGGGTGAAATTCTGGAGAAATGGGGAACTGATCAACTCCATCATCTACCACTGCACCCCCATCAACGATGGAGCTTTCGTTATGAAAGAAGGACCTGCCCGTGTCGTCAACTCCCTCATTATGTCCAAGTACAATGGGTATACCGCCCACCTTGGATACGGAGTTGATCCCACCATTGTGGGTTCCCTGGAAATTGTGAACAGCATCTTTACTGATCTGGATGGCCCTTTCTATGTCGTCCACAACAACATGACGAGCAAGAACTCGCTATACTTCGACATGCGTGGAGGCTTATTTGAACGTGGCGTCGGTGGAAACATCACCAGTGTCAGCACCTTGAACACTCAGGCGGGTTCCTCAGCCAACATCTCGGTCAGCCCGATGTTCACCGATGTCGCCGCCAAGAACTTCACCCCCGCAACCGGTTCTCCGCTCATCAATGCCGGAACGGCCACAGGGGTGATCCTCCCGGCCTTCGATTACAACGGTCGCCCGAGAATCAACGGGACCCAACCGGATATTGGACCGATTGAAAAATAGGATCGATTGGGACACCTTCATCCAAGGGCGATACTCACCAACACTTGTCTTGAAACATCTTGCGGGCTAATGTCCCCGCATGACTTGGGTTGTCGAAGCCATCATCGCGATCACCGCACTTTCCCTGCTGGCCTCCGCTTTTTTCTCAACAGCGGAAGTGGCCATCTTTTCGATCCGATCCGACATCCTCCAGGCGCTTCATAAGCGGAAGGATCCCCGCGTCGCATGGATCGAGGAAATCCATCAACAGCCCCGCAAGTACCTCGTTGCCATCCTTCTAGGAAACGTTCTCTCCAACGCGGTGGTAACCCTGGGGGTGGTTTTCCTCTGCGATCGCTTCCTCGCCGCTAACATCTGGATTTCCATCCTGGTCACCGTCACTCTCCTCCTTGTCCTGGGCGAATTGGTTCCCAAGGCCCTTGGCACCCTCCGAGTACGATCCATCGCTCCTTTTTTTGCGGGAACCCTCCGCAGAATGGAACAACTGGCACGCCCCTTCACCTCTCACCTGGACCGGCTGGCCCAACAATGGTCCGGGCGCTTCATGTCACGCACCACCCAGCCCCTCCACGGCCTCACGGATGAGGAATACATCACCATGCTCGATATTGGAACGCGGGAAGGCACCCTGCGTCCCGCTGAACGCCGTCTCATCGAACGCACCATTCTCCTCGCCAACCGAAATCTTCGGGAATTAATGACTCCACGGAGTGAAATGGGAGCCCTCGATGTGGAGCTCGACCTCCCTGAAATGAAACAACGCGCCGCCCAGCTCCAGCACCGACGCATCCCCATTTACAGCGGTTCCCCGGATTCCGTCATCGGAGTGTTGAATGCCCGGAATTTCCTCCTACAGCCCGAGGCTGATCCCATCGCTTTCATCGACCCCCCTGCTTTTGTACCCGAAACCATGACAGCCCTCGAGTTGTTGAAAAACTTTCTCCGGGGTCCCCAACGCATGGCCATGGTGGTTGATGAGTTCGGCGGGGTGGAAGGTCTGATCACCCTCGAAGATATCGTCGAGGAGGTCTTTGGCGAAATTCAGGATGAGTACGATCAGGAACCGCCCGCTTGGGAGGAGCTCGAACCTCAGGTCTATCTCATTCGGGGACGAGCCCACCTTCCTGAGGTTTCACGCCTGCTCAACATCCCCATGGAAGCTGATGGCATCGACACATTGGGAGGATGGCTGACGGATCGGATGGGGGCCCTGCCGAAAGTCGGGGAAGACCTTGAATATCGGGGAGTGAAATTTCAAGTGGAGGCCATGCAGCGCCTTCGGGTGGGAAATGTTCTCGTTCGTGACATGCGGAGGAAACGATGATGTTGATGCTCATCATCCTTCTCTGCCTCGTTCTCTCCTCCTTTTTTTCGGGGATGGAGACGGGGGTACTTCTTCTGAACCGGGTTCGCATCCGGCACCTCCAAGAGCGGGGTTCCTCAGGGGCGCGCATTCTTATGGGATTCCTGAAAAACCCCAGCCACCTTTTCTCAACCGTGCTCGTGGGAAACACCGTTGTGAACAGCGTGGCCACCGTGCTCATCGCCACCTTTTTCATGCATGAGGTCGGGTTGAAGGCCGCGCTCGCTGCAACCCTTCTCTTTGCCCTAATTCTTGGTTTTTATGGCGATCTCGTCCCCAAGGCGCTCTTTCGTCGGTTTCCCAATCGACTCGCCACCCGTTTCGCTCCCGCGCTCTGGTTGACGTACTGGGTGCTCTGGCCCCTGGTGCAACTGTTCGCCCTTCTTGCACGTTCCATGCTCAAACTCCTTGGTGGCCGGTTCTCGTCCGGAGAAATGTTCGTCACCCGGGAGGAGCTCAAATTCCTGGCCCGGGAGGATGATGACGGGATCGCGCTCACGGGGGAGCAACGCAATCTCGTGGCATCCATTCTGGACAGCCCCAACGCCACGGCCAAAGACGTCATGCGCCCCAAAGCGGAGGTCATCACCACATCCACCACGGAATCGACAGAACAACGCTGCGCCCGGTCGACGCAGACATGTTTCTCCCGCTTGCCTTTGGAAGACTCCTCCAACCCAACTCAGTGGAATGGGCTCTGGGTCACCTACGATGTTCTTTTCAAAACAGGTATCATGAGCCGCAACCCTCCCAGGATTCGCCGCAACACCAAACTTGAGGAAGTCCTCCAGATCCTGCGCCAGTCCCATTCCCCCATGGCATTTGTACGGGATTCAGATGGCAATGATGTGGGCATCGTCACCATTGAAGACGTGCTGCGCCACTACCTCGGAAAGGTGGATTTGTAATCATGATCCGATTGATCTCAACAGACTTTGACGGAACGATTTTCTGGGCAGACAACGAACCTGGGATTACCCCTGAGTTTCTTGAAAAAATCCAGAAACTCCAGACCCAGAACGTGAAATGGGTGATTAACACCGGACGGGAGTTATCGGACCTTTCCCAACGACTGCAGGTATCGTGCGCACCGGTCCTTCCCGATTATATTGTAACCGTTGAACGCCAGATTCACATCCGGGGACGTCATTGCTACGAGGAGCACACCGATTGGAATGCGTCCTGTCATGCCGAGCATGAAACCTTGTTTTCACAGGCAGGGGACCTGATTCATCAAATCCGCGGCTGGATCGTAAAAAATTTCGACGCTCATCTTTACGCAGAGCTTTGGTCCCCACTCTGCATCATCGCCAAGACGGAAGCGGATGCGGATGAAATCCATAATCACACGGAAGCACGCTGTCGAGAGGTTCCCGGTCTTTCCATTGTCCGCAACGGCGGGTATTTCCGCTTCAGTCACGACCGCTTCAACAAGGGAACGGCCCTTGCGGAAGTAGGTCGTCTCATGAGTTTGACCCGGAACGAGATCTTCGCCGCAGGCGATCATTTCAATGACCTACCCATGCTCGACGGCACTCACGCCCGCTGGGTAGCCGCCCCCTCCAATGCCATTCCTGAAGCCAAGGAAATCGTTGAAAAAGCAGGAGGATTTGTTTCCAACCATCCCTGCAGCCTGGGGGTACTTGATGCCCTCGAACATTACCAGGCAACCGCCCGCCCGGAGTGAGACTCCTTCCTCCCAATCCTGACACTTAACGCTCACGGCTTACAGCTCTCATCTATGAATTTCACCCTCGATCTCATTGTCATCGCCGCGTACTTCGTGGTGATCATTACCATCGGCCTTGTGAAAGGCCGTGGCGAGAAAACCATGGAGGGCTTCGCCATGGGCAGCCGTCAAATCCCCTGGTGGGCGGTACTCGCATCCATTCTTGCGGCGGAGATCAGCGCGGCCACCTTCATCGGAACCCCGAACGAGGGTTTTGCCTTGCGCAACTACACCTATGCCCAGCTTGCCATCGGGACCATCTTCGCACGGATCATCGTCAGTTATATTTTCATCAAACCGTTTTACGACTACCGTGTCGTCTCCATTTATGAATTTCTCCGCATCCGTTTTGGCGTAACGACCCGCAATGCAGCCTCCGGTGTTTTTCTCCTCACCCGCGCGCTCGCCAGCGGAACCCGACTCTACGTGGCCGCCATTCTGCTTGTCCTGGGCTATGAGATGGTAACGGGATCCCATCCCACCGAGGCCCAGGAAATTCAAATTTATGTGGCAGCCCTCACTTTCATCACCGTGCTCACTGCGCTTTACACGGCCGCGGGTGGAATCAAGGCCGTGGTGTGGACCGATGTCATTCAGGCAAGCGTCATGTTTGGCGCCATCGGTTTTGCCATCTACACCCTTTTGCACAGGATCCCAGGAGGCTGGAGTGCAGCCACCGCACACCTGACCCAACCTGTTTTCTGGGACTGGGGCATTTCCTCCAAACAGGGCATCTGGGGCAACATCAAGGGGGTGCTCGAAAGTGAATATACGATTCCCTGTGCCATTCTCGGGTCGACCTTCGTCACCATGGCCACGCATGGCACCGACCAAGACATGGTGCAACGGATGCTCACCGCAAAAAACCATCACAAAAGCCGGCTTGCCCTCATTCTCTCCGGTCTGGCGGATCTTCCCATCGTCGCCGCTTTCCTGACCATCGGCATCCTTGTTTATGCCTTCTATCAGGCTCATCCGGATCCGGAACTTTCGATCAAAAATCCATTTCCCTATTTCATTCTCCACGAACTCCCACCGGGGGTCCGCGGCCTGCTTGCAGCAGGACTCTTTGCAACCGCCATGGGTTCGTTGAGCACGGCGTTAAACGCCCTCGCCACGAGTTACACGAAGGATTGGTACGTTCCCAGACATCCCGACGCAGATGAAAAACACGTCATTAAAGCGGCGCGATGGAGCACCGTTGTGTTTGCAATCATCCTTATCGTCATCGGATCGCTTACCGCATGGGCCCGCATTCAAAATCCCCATGCACGCATCATCCCCATTGTTCTGGGGATCTTTGGTTACACCTACGGATCGCTTCTCGGAGTCTTTCTCGTCGGCATGACGACACGAACGCGGGGAAGCGAACGGGGCAATGTCATCGCCATGCTGATCGGATTTTTCGTCGTCGCCTATCTCAGCGGTCTCCACCGGGATGTCATCCTCCTTGTCACAGGTGAAAAATGGGAGGCCCCATCCTGGATTCCCACCATTGAATTTCAGTGGCGCGTGATGTTTGGCACGCTGGCGACCTATCTGGTTGCCATTGGGTTTCGAACCCCCGACTCCCAAGTGCAGGAGGCCTTGAAACACATCTCCCATCAAACCTCTCAGGCCTGACCCTGAAGGAAATACGGCGCCATTAGGTTCGCCACACAGCGACGATCAAAGGGCCATAAATGGGCGGCCTGAAGGATGTCCTGCCATGCCTCGTCCTGTTTTCCAAGCTGGCGATAAGCAATCGCCCGATTCAATAGAATGGTGATCACTGGATTCGCAAACTCAACGGCCTGGTTAAGAACCTGAAGCGCATACTCCAGGTGCTGGGCCTTGAGATAAGCCCATCCCAGATTACTCCAGGCCCGCCCGTTGGCCGGGTCGATCTCCACCGCCCGGGTCAGGTGCATGATCGCCTCATCCACGCGGTCCAGATGCAAACAGATCATCCCCTGGTTGTCGAAAAACTCACTGTTCGAAAACGATGGTTCCTTGCGTAAAACTTCCTCGTGCAAGGCATAAGCCTCTGCATGCTGTCCCATAGCCTTCAATATGGCCGCCCGTTGAAACAGGAGATGCGGCGAAGGGGATTTGATCCGGTCGAGCTCCTCCATGGCACGCTTCACATCCAACTGGATCAGGGCCATCACAAGGTCGGCGTAACCACCGGAAAGACATTGATCGAACTCCAGCACCAGCAGGCCGAGAAGGTTCATCTGCTTCTCAAGAGTAAAACGATGGATGTCCCGCGTCCTCATCCAATCAAGGGTCACCCCCCTCTCCTTTGCGAGCTCAAGAGCGACTTGGCGATATCCTCCGGCATCGTTGCCAAGACTTTGAAAAAAAATCTCCGAAATCTCGCGTGGAAAGAATTCCTCTCCAAGCCGCTTGATGATATGCACCGCAGCGCCATGGGAAATGGTGGGATCGGGCATCTTTACGAGATTCAAAAGATCCTCCGTCCTCAATTCGGTTTTACTCTCCTTCTCAAACTTGCGAATCCCCCCCGCGGCCACACTTCCACAATAATCTCCGTGATATCCCCCGGGGGGCCAGATCAATTGATTCATGTAAAACGCATCCTGGGCCGGTGCCCCACCCCCGTCCGGATGAACGCGTCGGTAGTAGTCCCCAGTCGATTTCGCCATGAGTGGGGTGGCCTGGTCCAAGTGATGCATCAGATCCCCCGGCATTTTATTTCCCCACGGACCCTCACCATGGGGACTCATCGCAAAACAGGCGCCCAATCCGAACGATCCAAGGAGATTCGTGGCATCACTTGCCATGATGTATTGAGCCCCCAGCACAGGAAAAGGACTCTGGGGTTTCTGCAATATGGACGTCATGACGCGCTCCAGAGGAAGGATATATTTCTCCGAACGAAACAAACCAACTTTTGCCTTCACCACGCACTCGATGCCGGATTTTCCCGACTGAACCGTCACATCCCTGGAAAAGGTGGACCAACTTGCGTGGATGAATTCTGCAAGATGAGCGGCCGTTCCTCGAAGAAAGGCGGACTCCTCCTGGGACCAATCCTCCCGGTATCGCAAAAAATAACAGAGCGCATCCGCAGCCCAGAAGGAAGGCCATGTACTGTCAGGCACCAGCGCAGGAAAATCCCCCAGACGCCCGGCCCATAGACTCCGAAAGGCTGCAGCCTCTTCCTGTACCTTTTCCTCGATCATGAATTATTTCGAGATTTCGGAATAGATATCCATCAACCCCTTGAACACCGTCTTCCATGGATAACGCTGAATGACGGCTTCCCGGCACTGCAATCCAACCTCCTTCAAATCCTGTTGATAACAACGCAGGACCGCCTTGGCAAGCGAGCCGGGGCTCTGATCCTCCGCCAGAAAATCAGGTCCGCCGAAGATCAGATCATCCATTCCACTTCCCCGAAATGCGATGGCGGGAGTCCCACACGACTGCGCCTCAAGCACCACCAGCCCGAATGTTTCACACAGGCTGGCATGCACCAGCAGATCGGAACTCGCATAGATCGACGCCAGTTTCCCGGCATTTCCCTCATAAGGCAGCCAATGGAGATCCGGGGTCTTCTTCTGGGCTTGAATGACCCGGTCTTGCTCGCCACCCTCACCCACAATGACCATCGCAAATCGGTCGCCCGTATAGTGGCGGATCACATGGAAGGCATCAATAAGCCAGTCGATTCGTTTCTCGCGTGCCAGCCGTCCCACAAAAAGCAGAACCATCTGACGATCCTTGATCCCCACACGTCTTCTCCATTCAGGATCGACCGCTCCCGGCCGAAACACATCGGTCTCCACCCCGAGAGGAACCAGACGGGTCGCCGAAACCCCCAGATCATTCAACAAGGTCTGTAATTTGGGTGAGGCCACGAACGTGCACGCCATCTGCCCATACAATCGGCGGATGTAGGAAAACGAAATCCCCTCCACCAGCGACGCCACCACCCGTCCTCCAAACCGACCCAGCGTCCGAAGATAACTTTCGGGAAAATGTGAGTGATAAAATCCCACCACGGGTCGGTGAAGTTTTTCACCCGCCCTCAGGCATGCCCAGGCAAGCTGGTAGGGTTCCCCCGCCTCGATCACATCCGGATTTTCATCGTGAATGATCTCCTCCACGCGCGAAACATTCCAGACCACACGATAATGGGATTTGAGCGATACACGGGGTGATTTGACGTAGTGAATCGAACAACGCCCATCGCGCTCGACCTTGTTTTGAGGCCCCGGAACAATCAAAACGTGCTCATACGGGGTGCATTGGGCGATATAATCCCGTTTCTCCGTGAGATACCGCTTCACCCCCCCGCTCACAGGGGAATAAAACTGGGTCACATCGCAGATTTTCATGAGCTGACATGTGGAATGCCCGCTTTGGCAAACGATGTCAACGCATGATCAACCACCCTCACCGGCTTTCGGAAGGGATCATTGCGCAGCGGGTTCCCTGGATGCGCTGGGATGCCGGATATCACGCCCTTCAAACACATAAACGACCTCCTCGGCAATGTTGGCCGCGTGGTCCGCAATGCGTTCGATGAACTTGGAAATGAACATCAGACGCAGAGCCCGGGTGATTGTACCGGGATCCTCCAGCATGTAACTCGTCAATTCCCGATAAAGCTGACGATTGATCACATCCACCTCCTGATCGCGTTCGGGAATGGATCGCGCCAGGGCGGGATCCCGCCGGATAAACGCATCCAACGCGTCGCGCATCATGCTCTTGGCGAGCACCCCCATTCTGGGGATATCCACGAGGGGCTTCAAAAGCGGCTCCTTGTTCAACTCCTTCGCATAACGGGCCACGTTCACCGCCTGATCGGCAATGCGTTCAAGATCGGTTGAAATCTTCATGGAAACGGTGATCAATCGCAGGTCCGATGCCAGCGGAGCCCGACGGGCGATGAGTTTGATGCACATGTCATCTATCTGCATCTCGAGTTCATCGATCTGGTCGTCCTCCTTTTCCACGGTTTCGACAAGAGAGGAATCCCTCTCTGTCAACGCACGAAGGGCCCGGGTGAAATTGGCCTCCACCAGCCCAGCCATCATCATAAGCTGGTCCTTGACCTGGGTGATTTCCTGATCGAGATGAAGTTCCATAGGGAGAGGGAGCCAGAAGTCAGAAGTCAGGAGTCAGAATGGTTTCACTACAGGTGATGAGAAAAGGTGATTTGAACCCCATTTTCAACCAAACCTCCCCGTGACATAGTCTTCAGTCTGTTTTTGCGTGGGATTGGTGAAGATTTTTTCAGTCTGATCGTATTCAATCAGGCGTCCGAGGTAAAAGAAAGCGGTACGATCGGAAACCCGTCCGGCCTGCTGCATGTTGTGGGTGACGATCACAATGGTATAATCCTTTTTCAATTCCTGGATCAGCTCCTCGATCTTCATCGTGGCGATCGGATCCAGCGCGGAACAGGGCTCATCCATGAGGATGATCTCAGGTTGAACGGCCAGCGCCCGGGCAATGCAGAGACGCTGCTGCTGTCCCCCCGAAAGACTCAAACCATTGCCATGAAGGCGATCCTTCACTTCATCCCAGAGGGCCGCTCCGCGCAAAGCCCGCTCCGCCGTTTCCTCAAGCACCCGCTTATTCCCCTCACCCGAAATGCGCAAACCATAGACCACGTTCTCAAAGATGGATTTTGGAAAGGGATTCGATTTTTGAAAAACCATCCCCACCTTTTTCCGGAGGGCGATGACATCCAGGCCCCGATGATAGATATCCTCGTCATCGATATGAATCGAACCCTCGACCCGGCTGCCGTCAATCAGGTCATTCATCCGGTTGAAACAACGAAGCAAGGTCGATTTACCACAACCTGACGGCCCAATGAAGGAGACCACCTGCTTGCGTGGAATATTGAGATCAATATCAAACAGGGCACGGCTGCTGCCGTAGAAGAAGTTTAATTTACGAATGGCAATATGCACCTCAGACAGGGTTGCAATGCCTTCCGAGCGCGATTCCGGAGCTGTATCATTCATGTCATTCAATGCGAATTCGGGTTCAAGAAGATCGAGCTTCATAGAGCATAGTCAAAAAAGGTTCACCGATCAATTAAAGGCTCCTGTTCGATACTTTTTTCGAACCCGGTCACGGATCAGGATCGCCCCCAGATTCAAGGCGAGCACGAGCAGGATCAACAGAAGCGCGGTGGTAAAAACCATGGGGCGAGAAGCCTCCACATTGGGGGATTGAAATCCCACATCATAAATGTGAAATCCGAGATGCATGAACTTGCGCTCCAGATGCACGTACGGGGCGATCCCATCCACCGGCAGCGAAGGAGCCAGCTTCACCACACCCGTGATCATCAAAGGCGCCACTTCCCCGGCCCCGCGGGCCATCGCCAGAATCACTCCCGTGAGAATGCCCGGCAACGATGCCGGCAAAAGGATGTTTTTGAGGGTTTGAAACTTGGATGCCCCAAGAGCAAGGGAGCCCTCACGCATTCCCCGGGGAACGGCGGAGATCGATTCCTCCGTCGCCATCACCACAACGGGTACTGTCAGAAGGGCAAGCGTGAGGGACGCCCAGAGAATACCTCCTGTTCCCCAAGTGGGATTGGGCAATTTCTCAGGATAAAAAATCTGATCTATACTCCCCCCACAAAAATAGACAAAAAATCCGAGACCAAAGACTCCATAAACAATGGAGGGAACACCCGCCAGATTATTCAAGGCAATCCGGACCGTTCGAACAAAAAGGCCTTGTTTCGCATATTCCGACAGATAAAAGGCCGTGAGCACCCCAAAGGGAACCACCGCCAGGGTCATCAACATCACCATCATGGCCGTTCCAAAAATCGCCGGAAAAACCCCTCCTTCCGTATTGGCTTCCCGCGGATCGGAGGCGAGAAATTCCCATACACTCTGAACGTAGTGTCTCGCCTTGTCCCCAAAAGTCATCCGATTCGGCTGCCAGGCGTCCAACACTCCCAAGAGTGACATCCGTTTGGTGGCTCCCTTCACATCCATCAACTCGATTTGATACTTGGCGCCTGAAACCCGAAGCTTTGCGACCTGGGCCACGAGATCTCGATAGTGTTGCTGCAAGGGCTCAATTTCCCTGGCAAGCGCCTCCAAGCGCCCAGCCTGCTCTGCCCCCGAGAGACGCCGTTCCACCTTCAATTTCTCAATTCGATTCCGTTCAATCCTGGCATTGACCCTGCCGATTTCGTATCGCTCGAGTTGGTACATCGCTTTCGCGATCTTGGCGGCTTCATCAATGGCACCTGAAAGGGATTCAACCGCATGGGCCCCCACCAGCTCCCGATCCTCTATTTTGATCGACCGGATAAACCCGATGAACGGACCGTACTCGACCCGCTCAAGCACCCAGGCATCAGGAGGCATTGAAATCGAGGCGATATCCTGATCGTTCAACCAGATGAAATCCTGTCCATAGAGATCCCGATTGGCGACCATCACCATCCGCCGCACCGGATTCTCCTCAAGATGCTGCTCCCTTGCCTGCGCCAGTGCGATCGTTTCCTTTTCCCGGAAAATCGCGAGGTGTTTCTCTCCTGATTTCATCTCATATAGCATCACGGGCTTGGGCCAGAAGAAACCTGCCCCGTTCCAGACAATCACTCCCACAACCATGAAAATCATAAACAGACAGACCGCAAGACTTCCGCCGGTCAACCAGACCATATGATCCCCTCGCTTCCATAAGGAAAGCGTCTCGTGACGTTGAATGAGTGCGGTGCGTTTCATGATGATTTACAGGGCACGATATCGGTCACGCAACCGCATCCGGATCACCTCGGCCACCGTGTTGACCACGAAAGTCAGCAGAAACAGCAGGATGGCTCCGAAGAACAACACCCTATAGAGCGAACCACCCACAGGGGCCTCAGGAATCTCCACGGCAATATTGGCTGAAAGGGTTCTCATGCCATTAAACGGACTGAACGACAGAATGGGAGTGTTGCCCGTGGCCATAAGGACAATCATCGTCTCCCCCACGGCCCGCCCCAAACCCAGCATGATGGCCGAGAAAATTCCAGGGCTCGCCGTGGGAAGAATGACCCTCACGGCCGATTGCCATCGTGTGGCGCCAAGGGCAAGTGATCCCGAAACATAGTGGCGGGGCACATTCGACAACGCATCCTCGGAAATGGAAAAGATGATCGGAATGACGGCAAATCCCATGGCAAGACCGATGACGAGACTATTACGCTGCTCAACCTTTTGGTGCCAGTTGTCATAAACCCATTGCTGGATGTTCCCCTGGAAAAAAATGTTTTCGACCGGGGTAGCGAGCATCTGGGAAAAGAACAAGGAGAGGGCCACCGCGCCCAGCATGATGCCGATCTCGACCTCCTGGGGGATATGGCTGCGACGCTGCAGCGGAATCCGAAAATAAGCCCACGCAGCAATAAGAATGAGAGTCACAAACATCGGAAACACCAGCACCGAAGCAATCAAATGTTTTTCGAGAAATGGAGCAATCCACAATCCGGCTAAAAATCCAATCACCACGCTGGGAAGCGCCGCCATGATCTCAATGGTGGGTTTGATAACGGAGCGCATACGGGGATGCATCAATTGAGAGGTATAAAGTGCCGCAAGGACGGCCACCGGGATGGCAAAAATCAAACCGAAAAAAGCCCCCTTGAAGGTGCCGAACATGAGCGGGACCATGCTGAACTTCGCTTCGAAATTGTCGGACCCACTGGACGACTGCCAGATGTATTTCGGCTCGCTGTAACCTTCGTACCAGATTTTTCCGAATAGCGTTTTTAGAGTGATATCAGGATGTGGGTTGCGGATCGCCCACTGCGCGATCCGGCCATCCTGCAAAAGCACGCTGATTCCATTGAGGTGCCCATTCGGAGCCACTCCCGTCAATGGGGCATGAAGCTGAAAATCGTAAAGCCTCCTCGCCGACGGGTTAAAGTGCATTTTCAAATCCCCACGCTCATCAAACGTCCAGAAACTGCGCTGCACGGCGGAGGGCACGATGCCATTCACCGACGAATCATGCCCCTGGAAACTGCGGATCCGCGTGAATTTTGGGGGCGAGTCGTGCTGCAGACGAACATTAAACCACGCTTCAACGGAACCGTCCGCGTATCCGAGGATGTGGGTGAAATTTCCCAGAAGCAGGGCAATGCGGGTGACATGAGATCCCTTCGCCGAGGGGCGGATATCCTCAATGGCCTGATCTGGGGAGGATTCGAAATCCCAGCGATAGAGATGGTTCGCATCCGTCGCGACCGTCATAAATCGGGAATCCGAATCGATCGAGATTGCCGTGACTCCCCCCTCAAGGGAGGGCTGGATCTCCCGCGTCTCAACGGTTTTCGTCATCAACTGACAGTTTCCGATCACAAACCTGCCGTCGCTCAAGGCAAAAGCAAGTGCCAAGGTTTCCGCCGACGAATTCATGGAAACGCCCATCTGCAACACCGTCCAAGGGGCAGCGCCTGCCCCTCCGACAGGGAACCAATCGGACGTTGAAATCCTTGGAGTTAGTATCTGGTCACCCCTGACATCGTAGTCCGATTTGAACAAAACACGCACCACCTGGAACTTTCCCGAATCCGTCACGGCAACCACCACATCTCCCGAAGGGATGGTCCAAGCCTTCACCACCCGTTCCTTGGGAGGAACCAGGAGGGGCAATTGATGAACCAACGTCCCATCCTTATTGGAAATAAAATAGAACTTTCCATCATCCCCCAGCCCGTAGCTATAGGTTTGAAAGTCATCCACACTCCAGGTGAGCATGTGGGTCTCCGGTGGAACAGGCAGCTTCAACACGGGCTTAACCTCACTCTGCGGAGCGGTGAAAAGAGGAGCCGCCTCCTTGCCAACAAACACAAGAATGAGAGCGACCGAGAGCAGGACCAGGACCCCGAAGCTGCAAATCACCCATCGAGCCACCCGATCACCCCAAAGGACGCGCGTGGACGCGGCATAGGATGCCAGTTTCCGAACCCGAATCACAGGAGCGGAAGGGGGACGTTCAAGCGTGTGCGGCATAGCATCAAGTTTTCACAATAAAGCCGGAGGCTGGAAAACTCCAGTCTCCGGCATCTTTTGTGAGTTTGTTTTTGGGATCAGAGCGCGTCGCGATACTCTTTCACCTGTTGGTTGGTCATCGGGAAGTAGCCATCCTTTTCAACAATTTTCTGCCCTTGCTTCGAAAGGACGTAGGTCAAAAACTCCTGAACGATTGGCGTAAGCCCCCCTGTTTTGGGACGATTCGCATAGATGTAGAGAAACCTTGCGATGGGATATTTGAACGACGTGGCGTTCGCATAGTCCGCGGCAACAGGCTCCCCCTTATCGGCAATGGGAACCGCGCGAACTCCGGGCGTCTTGTAACCGATGCCACTATAACCGATGCCACCCAATTCTTTTTCCACTCCCTGCACCACGGAAGCGGAGCCGGGTTGTTCCTTCACATCCCCTGCAAAATCCCCGTTTTGGAGCGCGTGTTCCTTGAAGAATCCGTAGGTGCCGGAGGCTGAATTACGGCCGTACTTTGAGATCGGCTTGGAAGCCCATTCTCCGGTCAACCCCACATCCCCCCATGTCATGGCTGGCTTTCCACCGCGTTTGGCGGTGGATGAAAAGATCGCATCGACCTGTTTGAGTGTCAGCGACTTGATGGGATTATCCTTATTCACGAACACCGCCAGGGCGTCTACGGCCACAGGGACTTCGAGAGGAAACACTCCGTATTTCTGAAAGAACTGGGTGCGTTCCTCGCTCTTCATTTTGCGGCTCATCGGCCCGAGTTGGGCAGACCCTTCGATCAAGGCGGGAGGCGCGGTGGACGATCCCTTTCCCTCAATCTGAATGTCGACGTTGGGATACAGCTTCTTGAACTCCTCCGCCCAGAAGGTCATGAGGTTGTTCAGTGTGTCGGAACCCACGCTATTGATGCTGCCAGAGACGCCGCTCTGCGGTTTGTATTCTGAGAGGTTCGCATCCACATGGGAGCTTTCGGCATGCGCGACGCGACTCAGAAGGGTCGCGCCAATCAGTGTGATGGCTAGATATTTTAGTTTCATATTTTTTAAGAGAGCGTGGAGGTGGATGCGATATACCAAGGAACATCCACCTCCTTCCCCCCTTTAAGTCAGATTAGAATTTCATGGCCACATCGAACTGGAACCGCTCGGTGTTGGCGGCGTTCTGATTCACCTGGGTGCCAAGCGCACCGGAGTTCACGACGTCCTTGATGGCCGTCACGTTCCAGTACGAAAGGCCAAGGCTGGCCCAGTCGGTCAGCATGTACGTCGCCTTGATGATGTGCCCCTTGTTGTTGGTGCCACCATTGCCGAAGTCGGAGTCCGAGAAGTTCGACAGGGTCGCATTCGCCCCAAGGAACTCATACCAGTAACCGAACTGCCACTGTCCCTTCTTCTTGGCTTCGCCAAGAATGCCACCCACCTTCCATCCTTCGTTCAGATAAGCATCGTTTCCGCTCAGGAGGCTGTTTCCACCCAGATTGCTGATGAATTCCCCCTGAAGACGGACGGGATATTTTTCCCAATAACCCAGACGCACCTCGTTATTGATTGAGAGCACATGGAAGTGATCCTCGAGCACGGTATTGCCAAAAAGTGCCGCCGTCGAATTACGAATCACCGCACTTGTTGGAACCGAAGCTCCCCCCACCGTGCGATCCTCGTTGTTCAGACCTTCGTAGTCATAAAAGGCAAGCGCCTGTTTGAGTTCGATTTTCTTCGGTACAACCTTCCATTCATATCCAGCCTGGTAACCGAACATGTAGGCGTCCTTACCACGAATTGATCCATCCGCCGGGCCCGAGGGGGATCCCGTCGCCGTGTTATTTTCCGTCAACACCCATTGCGAGACGTTGGCGAACACCGAGAATTCGTCCATGAACTTGTGTTTGTACTGTTCCGCAAATCCTTCGGGCGTCAGGTCGCTATCGTAAACCATGTCGCTCTCCCAGAAGGGATTTTCGAATTTTCCTCCAGTCAGTTTGAGACCATTGATGAAATCAGGCTCAAAGGACAGATAGGCCATGTCGATATTGATGTTCTTCTTGGAACCATAGTTGTCAAACGTGGTGTTGGTGCTGATGGCATCCGCGAGGGGACCCGAGGTGTCACCGGAGGCGAGACGCAGACCTGCGGTCCATTCCTTGGCACGGGCTTCCATTCCAAGGCGCAGACGCAAACGGTAACGCGTGCGATCCTGCTCTTCGTTCACCCCTGTGAGAGTGCCCGCTACACGACGATTCCAGAACTGCTCGTAACGCACCCGGGCATCCCCATAAATCTTCAGTTCATCCAGCCAGCCGCCAATTTTCATTTTGGTGCCCGGAAATTGTTCACGCACATCCCCGAACATTTTTTCTTTGATTTCATTGGCTTCGCGTTGGGTCAGCAGCCCCTTCTTTTGAAGGGTTTCGACCAGGGCATCCGCCTGCGCGAAAACATTCCCAGTTCCCACCGCCATCAGCGCGAGCGCTGCAGCCAGGGAAAGTGTCAGTCGATTGAGTTTCATTTTTTCTCCTTTAAGTGTTGAAGGAGGAGCTTCCTCCTCCAGGGTCTGAAGCACCGGCTTCAAACTTGATGATGAAGGTAGGAGGATCCTGTTACAGCCATATGACTCAATTGTGACGATCGTGTGACAACATATTCCTTATTGATCTTTCCATGGCGCCTTTGACAATGCCCCCATGAACCCCTTTCCCGCCCTTCTCCTTGGTCTATCCGGCATCCTTCTTGGACAAAATGATCCGACCAATAGCCCTCCTCTCCCCGAATCGGAACCGCTGAGCGCACCCGCGGAAGCACCCGCCCCGGAACCTGAACCCACCCTCGGAACGGAAGCAACTCCTCCTCCCGAGCCCGAGAAACCGGCAGAACCAAAACCGGAAATTCAGGTGCTCGATGCCAAACTTCCATTCGGAAAAGGACTTCTGACGGATGAAAACTACTGGCAGCAGACCCCTTACAGCTTCACTTCAGCGTGCCCCGCCCTGGCTTTGCAAAAGGTGTCCGTCACCACCACAGAAACCATCCTGCAATCCAAGGCGTCCTTTACGTTTCTTGACGAACCCGTCATCGAGTGTCTTGTTTATTTTACAACCAACGACCTGCAGACGATCAAAATCAATCTCTACAACAAGGGGGATGTCACCCATGCCCGAACCGAGGAAATTCGAGCCCGGCAACAACGGATCGAGGCATTACTTAAACAGGCGATGGGAGCTCCCAAGCGGGTTGAAAATCGCATCGCCTCCGGAATGCGGGATGACTTCATGCGCTACAGCTCCGGAAGGGTTTGTTTTGATGTCAACGCAGAGCGGGGTGAATTCCTGGAAGTGACCATTTCCCAGGGCCCCGATCCCAGGGAAAAGAAGCCAGCTCCCACCTCCCTCCAATCCTCCGCACTAAAGCCCCCCTCACCCCAGCAGGACCTTTCCAGACTCGCCCTTGCCAATGTGAAAACCGAATCCAACGGCGACATCCTCATCCTGAACATGCCCATGGTCGACCAGGGGCAGAAGGGGTATTGCGTCGTGGCCACCATCGAAAGGGTCATGCGCTACTACCAGCAGAACATCGATGAACATCAACTTGCCAAAGTTTGCGGCACCGAGGCAGGAGGTGGCACATACCTGACCACCGCCCTCTCCGCTCTTCGTCAGATCGCCCCCGGACGCAAACTGGCGGTTCAGGAGATCACCGGGGTGGCGACGCCTGGACGTCTTCAAAGTTTCATCTCGAAGGGCATTCCCATCTTCTGGTGCATCCCCCAGCATCTGCGGTTGATCATCGGCATCAATCCGAAAACACGCGAAATCATCTACACCGATTCCTGGGGTGTCGGTCACGAAAAAGACCGCATGGCCTTCCAGGCCGCCATCAACATGACCCAAGGATTTTTTGTGGTGAAGCCTCATTAAACATGATTCGGAAATGATATGGAATATCGGAAACATATCCGCAGCGAATATAAATTCAAAACTGGAGGGCGACGCTCCGTCGTCGCCTTTTGTGTCGCGATGGCGACGACGGAGCGTCGCCCTCCAGGAGGAAAAAATTCATTCACAAGCTGCTGATCAGGCCGCTCGAGGCTTTTCAAACGGTTTTTTATGTCCTTTCCCAATACCGAACAGGCCACGGTCATTAACGCGGTGAGGGAGTCCCTGCTTGTTCTTGCCCCCATGGGAACGGGCAAAACGCGCACCGCCGCCGCTGCAATAGAACGTGCCATCGGCTCGGGGATCGAACCCGAGCGCATTCTTGGCCTCACCTTCACCAATCGCGCGGCCGAGGCCATGCGCGCCGCCGTCGCCCAGGCCCTTCCGGCGGAAAGCCATCGGGTCCAGCTCTTCAACCTTCACGGCCTCTGTGCCCGATTGCTCCGCGAAGAGGGCAAACTCGCGGATCTCCCTCCGGATTTTTCCATTCTCGACGAGGATGAAGCCTCCGAACTCCTATGGCAGTTCATCTCCAAACCGGATCGAAAGGAACGCTACCGGGACAAACCCAAACAGGCCCTCAATGCTTATGAGGAATATGTCGTTCGATACCTCCTTGCCGAATCCCTGGGCCCCATCCCGCCAGAGTTTCGCATGTACCGGGATGCGCTCTATCGCGACGGCTGCGTCGATTTCACCGGCCTCATCGCCCGCGCCTATCGCATTTTGAAAATCCACCCCGAGGCGCGGGAACGCTGGCAGCATCGCTACGCATGGATGCTTGTGGACGAAGTACAGGACATCAATCTCGCCGAATACCAGATCATCTCCCTCCTCGGAGGCCTTCACCAGTGCGTCAAGTTCTTCGGGGACACCCATCAAACCATCTACGAATGGCGATTTGCCCAGCCGCGTGATGTGCTCGACGCCTTCACCCGAGACTTTCATCCCACGAAGCTTGCCCTCAAAACCAACTACCGCTGCTCGCCCCAGCTCGTGGACGCCACCAATGCTCTGCGACGGGAATTCATTCCAAGCAGTGATGCCTTCCCGGAAGCATCCACCGCCGGGCCCGGAAATCTGACCCTTCAGGAGTTCGAAACATCCTCCGCTGAAACGCAAGCGGTCGTCTCCCAGATCGGAACCTGGCAACGTGAAGGTGTCGCGCTCGGAGAAATCGCCGTTCTAGCCCGTGAAAACCGTACTCTTGTGGAAATTTCCCTTGCTCTTCGCGGCGCCGAACTCCCCCACCTTGTGGCCGATGACTTTGATTTCTTCCGACGGCAGGAGGTGAAAGACGTCACCGCCGTTCTCGAACATCTGGTCACCCCTTTTCGACGGCATCCCATTCTGCGCCTCCTCAAACGATTCGGTGCACGCGCGGCAACCTTCGAGGGGTTTGAAAAATCGTGTGCGGGAACCGGCCTCCACCTCGGCTATCTCGTGCGTGGTGCCCCCGGCGATCCGTTGAATGCCCTGCTGGAGGCGTGGGATCGAAAACAAATTCTGGCCCTCGATACCGAGACCACCGGTCTTGATCCCCTTACGTCCGAAATCATCCAGTTCTCCAGAATAGGCCAGGATCCCCAACGCACCTATTCCGAATTGATCCGCCCCTCTGGAAAGGTCGGCAGCAGTGTCTTCACCCATGGCTTCACCGATGACTTCCTCGCCCTTCAAGGACGGAACGTTGCAGCTGTATTGGAGGAGGGACTCCGATTTCATCCCGGTGAAATCCTCCTGGGTCACAATCTCGCGTACGATCTCTGCATGCTGCGTCACGCCTGCGCCCGGATCGGCAGGAAATTCCATCCTCCCGTTTATTTTGACACCATGCCCCTGGCAGCCGCATGCCTTCCACGCGAACAGCTCGCGGGACTGAGGCTCGGACATGTCGTCAAGGCGCTCGGGCTCTCGCTCACGGAGGCTCATCACGCCGACGCCGATGCGCTCGCATGCCTCCAGATTCTGGAAAAACTCATGCCCCAGCTTCGGGAAAAGCAGCCGGAACGCGTCCGCCTCATCGCTCAAATGGGAAGCGAGCTTGGGCTCGCTTTTCGCAAAGTCACCACTCTCCTGCAGCAGGCGCGCGATCTCGAATTCACAAGCCCCGACATTCCCTCGTTGATCGCTGGCATCTGGAAACTCCTTCAGAACACCCCAGGGGAACACGACTACAAACAAAATCCCGCACGAACCCACCACGTGGAGGATCTTGCCGACGTTGCCCGCTTCCTGAATACGCGACGCGGACAACTCGCCCTCCCCACATTTCTCGAACAAGTCTCACTCAGTCGGCGGGACATGATGATGGATGTGGAGCCTCAGCGCGTCCGGCTTCTCACCGCGCACGCCGCCAAGGGACTGGAATTCGACGCCGTCATCCTTCCACGGCTGGTGAAACCCTGGATGGGATATTCCGAGGAGGAGGCGCGCGTGTTCTATGTGATGCTGACCCGTGCCCGGCGCCAGGTCTGGATGAGCTGGCCTCACAAACTCTCGGACCGTGGCATGCAGTCTACCGAGGCCTTGAAATACCTTTCCGCCATCAAGCCGTTTTGTGCTCCCGTCTTTGATGCATAACCCCATTAGCAATTTAAAAAATAAGTTTCAAAAGGCGACGACGGAGCGTCGCCTTCCGTAAAAACAGCAACTCACACACGCAAAGCCGCCCGGAGATTAGAATTAAAATCGCATTTCCGTTCCCTCCCCACATCAGGTAGACTGTCTTTTCCGGATGAATATCGCACTAGCCCAGATCAACACCACGATCGGAGATTTCGCGGGCAACACCGCCCGCATTCTCGAACACTATCGTCGTGCCTGTGCCCAAAAGGCCGATCTGGTCCTTTTTCCCGAACTCGCCATTTGTGGGTATCCCCCTCGCGATCTCCTCCTGAAACCCGCATTTGTTCAGGATAACCTTGCTGCCCTTGAAAATCTGGCAAAGGAGATCAAAGGTCCCCCAGTCGTCATCGGCTACGTCGATCGCAATTCAGGTCCCGGACGGCCCCTTCGCAATTCCGCGGCGGTGATCCAGAATGGAAACATCACGCACCGGATTCACAAAACGCTTCTCCCCACCTATGACGTCTTCGATGAAGACCGTTATTTCGAACCCGCTGAAACCAATCCGGTGATTTCTTTACTCGGGGAAAAAATCGGCATCACCATCTGTGAAGACATCTGGAATGACGAGGACTTCTGGCCCTCGCGCATTTATCGGAGGGATCCCGTGAAAGAGCTGAAGGCCCAGGGCATGACCCTGCTCCTCAACATTTCCGCCTCCCCCTGGCATCTCAAAAAGGAACAGACCCGGTATCGTATGCTTGAAACCATCGCCCGCAACGATGGCATCGCCATCGCCTACTGCAACGCCGTCGGAGGAAACGATGAACTCCTTTTTGACGGACAGAGCATGGCTTTCGACAAAACCGGAAAATTAACCGCCCTTGGAAAAAGTTTTGAGGAGGATTTGTTGTTCACACCGTTCACTCCCTCCATTGCCTTCCAGGAAAAATCCGATGCTGAGCTTCTGTTCCGAGCCCTGGGCCTTGGTTTGCGCGACTACGTGCACAAATGTGGATTCCGCTCCGTCGTGCTCGGACTCTCGGGTGGAATTGACTCCGCCCTCACCGCCTGCATTGCCGTCGCCGCCCTTGGAAAAGAGAATGTGTTCGGGGTGGCCATGCCTTCCAAATTTTCATCACAGGGAAGCATCGACGATGCCCAAAAACTGGCACATAACTTGGGCATTCGCTTCGAGATTATTCCCATCCAGCCCCAGGTGGATGCCTTCCGCACCTCGCTCTCCTCGGTGTTCGCCGGCAAAGCCGAGGATACAACCGAGGAAAACATTCAATCCCGCGTGCGGGGGCTTACCCTCATGGCGATTTCCAACAAATTTGGATCGCTCCTCATTACCACGGGAAACAAAAGCGAACTTGCCACCGGATATTGCACCCTATACGGCGACATGTGTGGCGGTCTCGCGGTGATCTCCGATCTTTCGAAGATGCAGGTGTATGATGTCTCCCGCTGGATCAACGGAAACCCGACTTCCACCTGCCTTGCCAGCGAAGTCATTCCCGCAGATTCGATCGAAAAACCGCCCTCAGCTGAATTGCGCCCAAATCAAAAAGATCAGGACACCCTCCCCCCCTATCCCCTGCTCGACCAGCTCCTTACGGCCTATGTGGAACAACAGCAACCAGCGCAGGAAATCGCCCGGAATGGGTTGGATTCCAAACTCGTCCAGGAGTGGACACGCCGGATCGATAGCAACGAATACAAGCGGCGCCAGGCCGCTCCCGGCCTGCGCGTCACCAGCAAAGCCTTCGGCGTCGGACGTCGCATGCCCATCGCCCAACGTTACCGGGAGACAATCCTTTGATCTCTGAGGGAATTGCGGATTAACAGCTTGCTGAAAAAGTGGGAACGGCCGCGCGAAAATGCATTTAGCTGTATG
>CAYYYL010000042.1:0-23851 GCA_964475835.1 uncultured Verrucomicrobiota bacterium
GAGGCGGTGGTGGTGGCGGAACGGGTGGAGGTGTGACCCAATATCCTTCGCCCACTCAGGGAAGCCGCAATGGGGGTGGTCTGGCTCAGCCGAGCACTCCCGAAGCACCAAAGAAGAAGGAGGATCCATCCTTCCCCACCAAAGGCAATCGCGATGTGTGGCTTGTGGTGAGGACTCCGCCGAAAGTCTACGTTGCCGCTGATTTTAATCGGAGCAATAGGATCGAAGCTTCCGATTACGACGACACTCTTAACGCAAAGAAATGGTATTGGTGGATCAACGATGACAATGATCTGACCGCGAGCGAAACCAACGGTGACGGGGATGTTCCTGCGGCGGCTTCAGGACTTATTTCAGCGGATATTCCAGATTACAAAACTTCGCCTGCAAATGTTTCAAGCATTGATGGAACTCGAGATTTGATCGATTGGTTCCCTGTGGCTATCAAAATCAAAGAAGCTCTCGATGCGTACAGTCCGGACATGAAGTTTATTTTGAAACACGCAGATAGCGGAGTCAATTTTGCCTATACCCAGCTGAAGGTGAATCAGGCGTCGGATTATCAAACGAAAAAATTTAGCACCGGTTTTGGTTCGGATTTTGCGCGAGCTCCACAGTTGGCGGATACCATTCAAGTCACCTCAGGGGGAGTTGAGTTGAGCGCGAAGTTTCTGAACAAGGTGCGGGCCAACGGGGGTGAAGGTGTTCTTTTGATCGAAGGAAGAATGAAAACGTCGCAGCCGCTCGTTCTCGAATTGCAGCAAGGAGGGAAAGGGATTTCCCAGACTCAACTCTCTTTAAGCATCGATGGCGTCGAAAAGATGTTCCGCCATCAGAATCTGACATCTGTTGCGGGAGGCGTCCATGGCGGACGCGACACGGAGCTTGGCCAGCCCGTCAATTATCCGGACAGCCAGACGATCAATCGGAATTTCGTCTTCCTGCACGGTTATAATGTTAATCCGGAACAAGCACGTGGTTGGGCAAGTGAAGCGTTCAAACGTTTGTGGTGGTCGGGGTCGAAAGCAAAGTTTTATGCGGTGACGTGGTGGGGATCGGATAGTCAAGTGTTCGGCGCGGTGACGGTGAACTTGCAGATAAATATGCAGCATGCATTTATTACCGCTCCATTCTTGCGTGATTTTCTCGGAACATTGACTGGTCCTACCACGATTTCCGGACACAGTCTTGGCAATATGGTGATTGCCAGCGCCATCAGCGACCAGGGGGCCGTGATGGATCGCTTCATCATGATCGATGGAGCGATTTCGATCGAAGCGCTGGATGGAGGGGCAGCGCAGAGTATCGATATGATCCATCCGGATTGGGATGGCTATGAAGAGCGGCTGTGGGCCACGGAATGGTACAAACTCTTTCCAGCCACGGATGCGCGCAACAAGCTGACGTGGCGCGACAGGCTTTCAAACTTTGGAAGCACCACGGTTTATAATTTTTATTCGAGTGGGGAAGAAGTGTTGGCCACGTTGCCATTTTCAGATTATCCGGATGTCTTGGATATTAAAGGGCCTCCGGCTGGAATCAATGCATGGGCATTGGAGGAAAAACTCAAAGGCAGATCGATCACCGGTCACATTTTGTCCAGTACCTATGGAGGCTGGGGATTTAATTCGGCGTACGACATTGTTGATCCAGCGAATCCTCAAAAATTTATTCACCTTCCGAAAAACCAGACCTCCGCAATCGGCGATGCGCAGCTCATGACAAAGCCCTTCTTCAAAATGGGCCCTCCCGAGCTTTACCAGCCAGGTGCCTCAGGTAACTCCTACGCCCAGGTTTACCGCAACAAATTGCTTGCTGAAATGATCCCCACGCGTGCTTTGCCGGTAGGTGCAAATCCGGCGGTACGGTTTCCTGCAAATCGAAACTTCGATGAGAACAGTGACTTTAAGGACAAAGATAATGGATGGTTGAATTCGTGGCCTGCTGAAAGGTGGACAGCAACTGGAGATCTAAATTGGCGACACAGCGATATGAAAAACGTAGCTTATCCATATGTTCATATGCTGTACGATAATTTGGTAACGCAAGGAGGATTGAAATGACGCTGTTTAAAAAAATTCTGATGGGATTCATTGTCTTAAATTGTTCGATTGGCCTGGCGAGCTCGCTTCCTGAAGCCAAGGTGACAATTAAAGTTATCGATGAGGACGGCAAACCGATTCATGGAGCTACGGTTGGTGTGGGTTTTACAGCTCCAAGCGCTCAAGATCCTACTACTACTGGAATCCAAGGGGTTACAGATGAGAAGGGGATGTTTACTGCGACCAACCCAACGTTCCTGCGTGTTTCCTATGGAGTTTCAATGGAGGGTTTTTATTACTCAAACCAACAATATTTATTTCAAAATCCCAAGGGTGGCAAATGGCAGCCTTGGAATCCAACTTTAGAAGTGGTATTGAAGAAAATCATCAAGCCGGTGGCGATGTATGCGAGGAAGTTACAGATTGAGCTTCCAGAGCTTGATAAGCCGATAGGGTTCGATTTGGTTGAATATGACTGGGTGTCACCCTATGGAAAGGGGCATGTAGGAGATTTAATTTTCCAGGCGAAGCGGAGATATGTGAACTGGCAGGATTATGACGCCGAATTAAAGATTGGATTTTCCAATTCGGCGGATGGGCTAATACCGGTTTCTGCCCCTTATACTTATGAGAGTGAATTGAGACTGCCGCACCAGGCGCCAGAAAGTGGATATGAGAATCAGGTGACGTTTTCAAAGAGTCGAAGTCCGGGACAACCTGGAAAAACTTATACCAAAGTTGATCAAAACTTTTTCTTTCGCGTTCGAACAGCCTTGGACAGTAAGGGTAACATAAGGAAGGCCATGTACGGCAAAATTCATGGAAACATCGACTTTGACGTGATTGATGCAAAAACCGCCGTCATCCTTTTCTCCTACTTCCTGAACCCCGATGGGACGCGGAACGTTGAATTTGATATCCACCAAAATCTGTTTCAAAATCTGGAAAGGACTGAAGGCCCTGTTGGTCTGTAGGGGCCAGTTGGTTTAGAATCATGGATAAGCCTGCACCTGTGAATGAGGATCATATAAGAGGCAAACGCCGCTTCATGCTAGTTTCCAGCACCATTCTGATCGCTCTGATCCTTACAAGTCCGGATCCTCGTGGAATCATCTTGATTCCATTTTTTCCATTAGGTCTATTTACCTATATTTTTGGCGAAAAATCCGGTCCGAATGAGTACAAAAATTTATCATATTTGGGTTACTTTGTTTATTTGATCATCATTCCCATGATTCTAGCCATTTCAAACCGACAATGGTTTTATTTTGGTCTCGGAATTTTGGCAGCCATTCTCATCATGAATGTTGCAGGATGTCACATTCTGATAAAAGGTCTTGGTCAGTCGTTGCATTAACATCGCAGGATCATGATATTCGAGGCGTCTGATACAATTTCCACACCTTTGCGATTTGGATGGAGATGGGCCGTGAAACATCGATTGCAGTTACCGATGACAGAAAACGGACGACCGAAAATTACGCTTCAATTGAATTACGAGCTCTGAGTGAACTTCCAGGGAACACCACCCGGTTCTTCGTAGCGTTTGCGTAAAGATCGGACGGTGCGCTGGCGGCGTTGGACGTCGGAAATTTCGGGACGATCCCGAACGATTACAACACGAGCGAATTTATCGCTCACAAATCAGGTGCGGGAGCATCGAATTATTTTAACCGGCTGCGAAGCCGATTTTCCTCGTATTCGATCAACGTGGTAGCGCACAGCCAAGGCAACAATGTGATGCTGCAAGCAATGAAAGAACAGTTGGTGGGAGGTTTTCAGGCGATCGATAATTACGTGATGATGCAGGCCGCCGTGTCGGCTCAATGCTATGACGTGAATGCACCCCTCCTCCAAATATTTGTTGATGCAGAAATTTCCCGTCCAACACCTGACACATATCGCGGCTACCCTGGAGCAATCAATAACGCGGTGAGGGGTCGAATCACCAATTTTTATAATCCGGACGACTTTGCTTTAGCAACTGGCACCACGCTTGGTCTTTCTACCCATTGGGAGCAAAATCAATTGGATTACAAGCCCGATAGTGGATTAGGATATTTTCAAATGCAACGACGGGATATCAGCAGATAAGTCCATTTTATTCAGTTCGCACGGTTACAGATCCAAGAGAGTTAATGGCCTTTGTGGCAAGATCCCGCTCAAAAGCTGCCGGTGCGCAAGGAGCCACAGCGGGAGTTGTTTCTGGAGGAACCGATTTGCAAGCCAGTTTTGGATTTGGAAGAACCCGCGAAGATCACAGTGGGGAGTTCACGAGAAATATCCAGCAACTCGGACCATTTTATAGGCAGTTGGGAGTGAGTCTTGGAGTCTTCCCACCTCAATGAGCACAGTATGACTATGGATCTAAAAAAGTTAATTTTCGGGATACTTATCGGATTACTTCTCCTTGGAAGTGCTTTTTGGTTGTTGTCCAAAATGCAGGGACAAGGTCCAGCTCTTGTAGTCGATGAGAAGCCGGCTTTGGCTATTTCCAATCAAATCAGAAAATCTATCCCTCCCACAAAAAGTTGGAAGAATCCGGATGGTTCCTACAAGCCTTGGACAGGTGGAGTGTCTAAAAATCTTTCAGATCCGAGGTGGGAAGAAATTCATCGGCGAGATAAAGAGGATCATGACTGGCAATGGAAAATGCCAATCACTTTTTATGGAAAAGTTGTGGATGAAAAAGGACAATCTGTAGAGAGAGCTACCATTAAATTTGATTGGAATGATTTATCGTCCAGAGGAACTTCTTTTGCTGAGACAAAAAGTGATGTTCAAGGCCTGTTTTCGTTAGTTGGCAAAAATGGAAAAATCCTTGGAGTTAAAGTTTTTAAGGATGGGTACCATACATCGAGAGAAAAAAATCAACCTAGTTTTGAATACGCAGCGTTTTGGGAGAACAATTTTCACGAAGCTGATACGAATAACCCCGTCATTTTTCATTTAAGAAAGAAAGGAGAAACGGAGCCGTTGATTTATCGACAAACCCTTTTCGGTTTTAGCGCAAACGGTGCGCCGGGTTACCTTGATTTAATGGAAGGTAAGAATCGGAAGGAACAGTCTGGAGATATTATCGTGCGATTAACTCGTGGTCCTAAAGATGAAAAAGGGCATTTCGATTGGAGCGTGACTTTTCAAGCTGTCGATGGAGGTTTTTTGGAATCCACCGACGAGTTCATGTTTGTTGCGCCGGAGAGTGGTTATCAACAATCCTTTGAAGTTAAAATGAGTAAAGACGACCCGCAGTGGCGATTAGAATTGAAGAAGAAGTTTTACGTAAAAAGTCGTGCTGGAAAACTTTACGCAAGTGTCGAAGTCGATATTATTTCACAATACAATCAGGAGGCCGCTATCGACGTAAAAGCTTTTGTGAACCCCTTTGGTTCCCGGAATTTAGAATACGATCCAGAGAAACAGATCAAACCGTGAGATGGAAAGCTGCCCTTGGTCTCTCAACATCAATCCGCTTGGGACAAATGCAAAAACGATCGGTAGTGATGGCGACGGTTGAAAAATAATGTGAGTGGCAATCTGGTGAGTTTCTGCCTGCCTCGTGATTATGCGACGGCGTTTGCCTGGGAGGTCAATAACGATCAAACCAAACCACCGGGACCTCTTCCGCTTTTGAAGAATTACGAGTACAACGTGAATGGTGCCGCCGCTCACAAGCTTTACAGGTACCACACTACGTATGTGGACAGCCTGCCACAGGAAGTTTTTGAGTATAATTTGACCGATCCCTACGAAGCCATGCCTTATGCCTGCCGAAGCTGGGGAAAAACGGTTGGTGCGGAGGCCAACACTCAAGGTAGGATCAATAGTTTTGTGAATTTAGGTACTCCGACATATCAGCTTTCCGGCGAAGAGTTCCCAGGTTTTGGCGACAAACACAGCGGTCAGTTTAATGCCAGTATTCAGCAGTTGAAGCCGTTTTATAATGAGCTTTTGCGAAACTTTGGTATCAATCGAAATCCATGAAACGCAAACATGTCATCATTGTCGGTTTGATTGCTTTAATCCTGCTTCTTGCGCTTTGCCTTTGGCATTGGTCGCTAACAAAACCTGGCATTGAACCAAAGTCAAAAGCACCGCCACAAGCCGCGATAAATGAAACTGTAAAATCCTTATCAGTCGACACACATGCGGTGGAGCGAATTGAGAAAGAAAAACGACAGCAGGTTGTGAAAAAAGTAATGACTGTGTTAAGTACGCCAATCGTTTTTTACGGCAAGGTGATCGATCAGAATGGTAAACCAGTCTCCAAGGCGCGCATAGGATATGGAGTTCTCGATAAATTTAACGAACCTGGCTCTAACTATCACAATTATACGAATGAGAAAGGATATTTTGAGATGAGCGGTATTCGCGGGGCCGTAGTAACTGTAACCGCAAGCAAAGAGGGTTATTATTACATTGAAGACAAATCCAGTCAGTCTTTTGCTTATGGCATCGGCCCCGATAGTTCTACAAAGCCACCTCCAACAAAAGACAATCCGGCGGTGTTTGTTCTGCAAAAAAAAGGGGAGACTGAACCCTTAATTAGATGGGAAAAAAATGTTTTAATTTCCCGTACCGGGAGCCCTGTTGAAATTAGCCTTTCAACGGGCCAAAAGGTGGAACGCGGTGATATTCGAATTGAGGCCTGGACTAAAGATCAGGAAGTAAAGCGCGGTGAGCATCACGATTGGAAATGCCGGATATCAGTTCCTGGCGGTGGATTGATTGAACGTACTGACAAATTTGCTTTTGAAGCTCCCTCAGATGGCTATAAACCATTTGATGAAATTGTGATGTCTCGAACAGAAGAACGATGGCAGCCACAGGCTAAGAAAGAATACTTTGTTAAACTTCCGAGCCACTATTACGCACGATTGACCTTTTATATGATAGCTCAGGGAGATCATTTTTTTGAAATCGATTCTTACCTCAATCCCTCTGGTTCCCGCAATTTGGAATATGATCCAACAAAGCAGATCAATCCCTGAAGTATTGGTACGTACGAAAACCCTCTTTCAGGTGGCGGAATCGTTCACGGAGTGGGACGCGAGGCCGCAACAGTGATGGGCCAGGGCGGCAATGGAGGGGCAGGTGGCAACGGATGCGGCTCAAGTCGGGGCCAACGGACAAAGTAATATCTCCAATTTCAACAACCACACCAATCCGAAGGATCCGGGGCAAAAAACAGCGCATCCGTTTGGGGCAAATTCGATCAGCAAAATCACGAACAAGATGGGGCTCAACGATCCCCTGGGAACGGAGCAGGTTCTGGCGACGGATACCGTATCGCTGAATATTCCCGCGAATTCCCCCCAAGGGTCTGTTTTGAACACAGAAGCTATCCGTAAATTTCCCTTCGATGGCCAACGGCAAGCACCAGCACCACCAACTCACGATCTTTGATCTGACAAACGATCCGATAATCCCCAACGCGGTAACGCCACAAGCCCGACAGGTCTGCCTTCAATCCCTTGCCGAAACGACGCGGATCTGCATCACTCGCAACCCGTTCGTCAAGATAAGCGACAATGTCCTGTTGTGCGGGATGTCCGAGCTTTTTGAGTTCCTTCAAGGCCCGTTCATCGAATCTATAGGTCCAGTTCACGCTTCACATCCCGGGCGGAATACGTTTTTGCAGGACGGCGCAAGCGTTGAGTAGCCAGATAGATATCCTCCAGTTCCTCAAGATGCTCCAGAATGGCTTCACGAGCGTAAAACGTCTTGGTGCGACCCGTCTTTTTGGCAAGTCGATCCAAACGGTTCTCAATATCGGCGTCGAGTCGAATGGCGAGCATGACGAAACCTAGCATTGCTATACACATATAGCAAGTGCGATGAGGGTCGATTCAGCCCACGGATGCGGAAGGCAATTCAGCCAAATAGGTCTCTGTGTTTCTTCGAGGGTGTAGCAGGTTGCTGAAAAAGCCGGAATGGTCGCGCGAAAATGCATTTGGCCGAATTGCGGATACCCCGACAGGTCGGGGCGCGAACACCGCCAAAAGTTGACAGCAACGCGACCATTCTGACTTTTTCAGCAGGCTGCTATCGATCCCCCCGGGACGGAGGAGGTTCTGGCGACGGATACGGTGTCACTCAATATTCCCGCAGGCTCGCGTGTTTACCTGACGTCGGACACGAACAAGCTTGAGTGGATTGCCGACACGGCAGGTGCTGAAAACTGGAGCCTGAAAATACGGCCCGTTTGAATTACGCGTTTTGCGTAAATTTCCAGGGAATGCCACCCGGTTCCTCGTAGCGCTTGCGAAGGGATCGCACGGTGCGCTGACGGCGTTGGACATCCGAAATTTGGGAACGCGTCTCTTTCATTCTCTCCTGAATCAAGGTCTGGTTGAGTTGCTCCAGATCCGTCAATTGATGGACAAGAAGTCGGAGATCTTCGGACGGTTCCCCCGAAGGGAGGGAGGACTCCATGGCTTCGATCTCACGCAAAATCGTGTTTTTTTTCGTTTCGTAGGCGTTCAGTTCCTTCCAGCGCCCCTCCTTGATCACGTGATGTTCGAAGAGCGTGATCTCAAACCAGGCTTTGTATTTCAAAAGGAGATCGTCTTGCGTGCTCATGGGAATGAAGTGAAAGGGCCGTAAAAACTGTCTGCTTATGCAACGGCAATTCTTGCCGATTCATTAGGAGGAAACCGTGGATTTATGAAATTTTCCTTCAAAAAATGAGAAGCCCCGGTTTCTGGCACGGAAGTTGCTAATAATGAGACAGATCCTTTATGCATCCCCACAACCGATTTCGAAATTTCACGGAGAAAACATCTCCAAAGATTCATACCACCTCGTGCAGTTCGCCAAAGTACCGCACCTCGAAGCGTTTTGACCCGGAAGCGGCGATGGCGAAGCAGGCTTTTCATGAAGAATTGCCCCTGCCCCCTCTGAAACCGCTCCCGGTGGCGAAGCATGATGTGAAAACGTTTTTTCAGGAGAATGTGAAGCGTCTGATTCAAATGATTCAACGATGGATGGCCCAATGAGTGCAGCCCCCGCCGAAGCAGCAGCAGAAAAAAAAGACCAACCTGCGGCCGCACCGCAGCAGGATCGCGGATCGAAGATTAAGAAGCTCGCCATGTTTTTGATCATGGTCGGACCGGATCTGGCTTCGGAGATTTTAAAGTCGTTTGATTCGATGGACATCAAGGAATTGACCACGGAGATGTCGAGAGTGAGCATCATTGATTTCAAGACCCAGCAGGAGGTGCTTGGGGAATTTTCCCAGCTGGCCGTCCAGGCGGCCACATCGGTGACTGGCGGGACTCAGATGATGAAGCAGATTCTGGAAAAATCCCTCGGGGCTTACCAGGCTTCCGAGATGCTCCAGAACATCGCTCCCTCGAAGCAGATCTCGGTGGATGCCACGTTTCTCCAGGATCTGGACGCGAAGCGTTTGTACAATTTATTGAAATCGGAGGATACCCAGACGGTGGCCTTTGTTCTTTCCTATGTGGATGCGGTGAAATGCGGCCAGATCCTCGGACTGTTCACTCCCGAGGCTCGTTCGGAGATCATCACCCGCATCGCCATGCTGGAGCCGATTCCATCCGAGGTGCTGAGCAAGGTTCTGATGACGATCAAAAGCAAAGTGGGTTCCTCGACGGCGCCGGCGGTGAAATCGGGTGGTTTGCAATCCGTGGGTGACGTGATCAAGAACATGGACAACGAGTCCAGTCGGGCGCTCCTTTCTGCGCTTGAGCAGAAGGATCCGGAGCTTACCAGTTCATTGAAGAAAATTCTGTTCACCTTCGAAGATCTCAAAAAGCTCGATCAGATGTCGCTGCAGAAGGTGCTGCGCGAAGTCGAAAGCAAGGATCTGGCGCTGTCCCTCAAGACGGCGAGCGAGGCGCTCCAGCAGAGCATTTTCTCCGCGCTGCCCAAGCGTGCGGCAGAGGGTATCCGCGACGAAATCAAGTTCATGGGACCTGTTCGCTTGAAGGATATCGAAGCTGCCCAGGATCGCATCATCGAGGCCATGCGCAAGCTCGAAGGGCAGGGCGAAATTGACGTTTCCGGTGGCGGCAAATCCGACATGGTTTGACGCCTGCCCCCCGCCTCTCGGGGCAAGAATTGCCGGTTTGAACCTGGAATCCCCAAAAATACCCTGGGAATTCAGGGGAGGTTGGGGAGGGAAGCCCAACCAAGGTCTTGGCATCTGAGTTGCTAGCTAAAGGGGAGAACTTCCATTGAGCAAGGAATTGACTTTAACCCACCCCATTTATGGCTGATCCCGAGAAACAGGAAGCAATTTTAAGTCAGGCAGAGGTCGATTCGTTATTGACGGGTTTGCCGGAAGGCCCGACGGGCGAGAAGGAAGTTGTTGAGAAATTGGGGGAAAAAACGGTTCGTCCCTATCATTTCCATACGTCGGCTTATCTTTCGGAAGGCAAGTTACGTCGGGTGAAAAACAAGCACGAGGATCTGAGCAATTCACTGACAGTGGGGCTTTCTCAGTTTCTGCGTACCGAGTTCAGCATACGGCTGACCAATCTTGAAACCATCCCGCACAAGACGATGGTGGATACCTTGAAGGGACCGACGCACCTGAAATTAATCCGAGTGGAGCCATCGAAGCAGATCGGGCTTTTGGAGGTTTCCCCCATGATTGGTTTGGGGGTTGTCGCCCGGTTGCTCGGAGCCAAGGGGCGTTCGGAGAAGACGGACCGTCCTTTTACCGAGATCGAGCTCAGTCTTCTCGGGGGGTTCACGGACGTGATTCTGGAGACGTATTCGCTGCTCTGTCGCAACTATGAGCCGCACTGGAGAATGATTTCGATGGAAAATGAGACGAGTGCCCAATTTCTGAAAATTGCATCAGAAAACGCCCCCATCTTTCTTTTGACCTTTGAAGGAAAGTTTTCGGATGCAACGGGACAGATCCGTTTGGCCCTGCCTCAGAGCGCGATCGATCCCTTGATCAAGAAGATCACGGAAGAGGTGCCCGTGGACGCGCCCGTTTCTGCGGCTGCGCCAGCTCCGGTCAAGTCATCCCAGGGGGTCACCATGGATTTTCCCATCCCTGTGCATGCCCGCTGGAGCGGTCTCCAGATCGCCCTTCGCGAGGTGGCGTCCTTGAAAAAGGATGATGTGCTGATGCTTGACCCGAACATTTTTGGGCAGACATCCCTTTGTGTGGGTGAGTCGGCGAAGTTTGTGGGTCAAATTGGAAAAAAGGGAACATCGCTCGCGATTCGTATCACTTCCACCGTGTAACCCGGAAAATGTATGAAACATTTTTTTTCATCCAGAATTGGTTATTCCAACGTCCTCCTCATCTGTTGGCTGACCACCGCCGTGATCGTGCTCGCTGGTCTTGAGGACTATCACCAATATCTTCCTCCTCCGTTTGCACGGCCGGCCTTGCCGAGCCGCGACTATTTGAAGAAACAGACCCCCCTGAGTCCGTGGCAGGTGGAGGCAGTTCTTCCCGACTGGAGGGAGTTGGCATCCTACCAGGAGAAAAAGGAAGCGCTTTCCCGCCTAGCTGAGGAGGAAAAGAAGGCTCGTGGGGCCGCCTCCGCCACCCCCACGGCTCCTGACGCCGGGCCCACGTCGTTTGGAATGCGCATGGATCCAAGCCTTCCCTTGCCCTCCCTTTTTTCAGCTCCTTCTCCCCAGACGGACGCCCGAGCTGGAGTGAAACCCCACGGGACCGATGTTCCCGAGGTGACGACTTCCCCGTGGATGCTCACTCCCAATCCCACCCCTCAACCGGTCGTGGTGACCGGTGAACCGGTAGGCGGAACCCCCGGAGCCCCCCGGCAGGAGGGACCTGCGGGACCAGCCTGGATTCGAAAGCCCGCTATGGGTGGAAATTCGGATCTCTATTTACCCTTTTCGTTCACCCCGGGCTACAACCCACCGGCTCCTGCAAGTGCGGTGATCTATTCTCAACCGGACGCAAAGCCCTAACAACCTGCAATCCCCTTCTGATTGTCGGAAATGAATTCTCCTCGACACAGTTTCATGACCTGGCTCTGGTTTCTCACCCTGGGTGGGGTGCTGACTGGGGGAGTTTATGCGGCGGAGCACGAGGAGAAGCGGCGGCCATCGATGCAACCGGAGGCAACCCGCCTTGATACGGATGCCATGAAGAAGCCCACGGTGGCGGACCTGGTCCGTTTGTTGCGGGAACAACTGCCTCATCAACGATGGGATGTGAGCCGGGGATTGCTCGACCGCATCCTTGCGGAGGCTCCTCCCGAGAGCGATGAATTATCCGAGGCGCTGCTGATATCCGCACGATATTTGAGCGCTCACTACCATTTTGGGGAATCGATTCTGCTTTACGAACATTGGCTTCAGGCGGTGAACAAAGACGACGATGTCCCGAAGGTGCTTGTGGAGATGGGCATCGTTTATCGTGAAGTCGGCGCCATCAAAACCGCGGTCGATTGCTTTTATCGTGCCATGCGCGTGGCCCGGCAACAGCACAGCAATGCTGAAATCATCATGGTGGCCCAGTGGCAGGTGGCGGAGACGTCCTATCAAATTCATGACTGGGAGCGATCCCGGCGGTTGTTCGAAATGTTCACCGATGGATATCATGACGACAACCCCCTGACCCAGACGGCTTACTACCGCATGGGCGATTGTTCCAAGGCCATGGGATTTGAGGATCAGGCGATCGTGGATTACGTGCGCGCCCTTTCCAACAACGACGAAAACACCCTCGCCCCTGAGGCGCGATTTGGAATCCTCGAGATTGCCCTGGCGAAGGGGAACGATGATCTTGTGGACCGTGCGGTCAACGATCTTTCCCTGACCATCGCCCGGATGGCGCCCATTGAAGTGACGTACTGGAAAAAGCGTTCGGGGGAGTTGCTCTTTCGCCACCTGTTTGAACAGCGCTCCGACGAGCTTGCATCCCGCATCCTGGATGTGCTCGACAAACTGGATGCCGATTCCGCATGGCGCGAGCAGATCGCCTACTGGCGCGGCATTCTTTGGATTCAGCGTGGGGAGTGGAACAAGGCCGTCCTGGCCTTTCAGGCACCCCATGCAAACAACGATTCTCCGGGGGACGCGATAAAGGACGAAAAAAAGAACGCGTCGTCAGTCACCCAACCTGCCACGCGCTTCATGGAAGTGTGCAAATGGATTTCAGATGTTTTGAAAAAACAGGATCAACTCCATCTCCCCGATCCTGTGAAGGAACCCGAGGGAGATTCCACCACCACCAAATTATGAATCCCACCGAAATTGCTGAAATGGCCACTGCCCTGGACGATATTCTTGCAAGCTATGAAAAATACCGACTGTTTCAGGAGCAGGAGCATGCGCATCTGACCGTGCGGGGCAGTGTGGCGGAATGGAATGTCCTTGTTCGGCAGAAACATCTCGCGTTGCAAAAGTCCCAGCACCTTTCCCTGGCCTTTGAAAATTTTAAAAAGCAATGGCACCTTCTCGGAGAACAACGCAATCAGCCGCAGTATCGTGCGATTCGTGATAAAATCGCCCAGATTCAGGGATTGCTGACCCGCATTCTCACCTGCGATCGCATGAACGAGGTGCTGCTTTATAACGGAGGCTATCTGCAGTCTGTGGTGGCATACCGGAGTTTTCACAAGTAATCGCGGTCGCGCCCAGGAACGGAGTTCGAATGATGGCGATTCCTCCAGGTCAGGATGGAACGAAGAACGCGGGTCGCGTTCTCGTGGTGGATGATGATCCCATTTCCATCAAGCTATTGAAAACGATGCTGGGGAGAAAGGGATACGAGGTGGTGCCCGCAAGAGGGGTTGCAGAAGCGCAGGAGATCATCCGGGCCCAAGGCGCGGAAAGTTTTCTCTGTTTACTCACGGATCATCGGATGCCCCAAAAGACGGGGCTGGATCTGATTTCCTGGATGCGTGTCACCGATCCCACGCTGGCAAGCATTCTCTTCACGGCGGAGGCGGACAAGGATCTGGTCATGACCTCTTTGCGGGAAGGGGCGATCGATTTCCTCGACAAACCGATCATGGCCGCCCAGCTTTACGAGTCGATTCAAAAAGCCATCGACCGCACGCGTCGGGGACGGCATTTGAATTCCGCCGAGTTCGCTGTCGAACAGGTGGGACAGGCTCAAGAGCAGCTTCAGCAGTCGGGACTTTTGACAGGGTTCAGTCGGGCGAGATTGTGCCTTCACGCCCTACATCGGGCGGGCGGGGATTTTGCCCAGATTCTTCCGGTGGGTGATTTTCAATACGTCATTTTGCTTGGAGACGTTTCCGGGCATGATTTGAAGGCGGCATATCTTTCCGCTTATTTTCATGGGATTTTTCGCGGAATGCTGGAGAGCAAGGCCCCGATTGGGCGGATTTTCGATTTGTTCAATCAAATCCTGTTGAAAGAGTGGAACGCAGGGACTAGTACGGGTGGAACGCGGGTTTCGATCTCGGTGTGCACCGTGTTTCTGGACTTGAAGGCAAACACTTTGAAGCTGTGGAACAGCGGCTGTCCCAACCCTCTCTTTTGCGATATCGATGATGGCCATCATTGGATTTCCGGCGGTTCATCGCCTCTGGGCTGGTTCGAGCACAATGTGGTTGAGGAACTTCAGCCCCCTGGGAACCCCCCCGGGCGATATCTCTATCTTTGGACGGATGGTTTGGAGGACTACGCTTCGCGTATATCCATCTCGATTCAGGCTCTAAATTTCCGTTTGTTGAGTGCGACAGAAAAGGATCGAAGGGAGATTCTGATAAATGCGTCGGACGACATTTCTCTCCTGCGTCTGGATTTGAGCCCGGAGGAGTGCGGAGACTGTGCCCATCAGATAATCATTCACGAGCACTACCACGGGGGAAGTCATGGCCAGATTGATGAATTCCAGGCTTATTGGGAACGAAGTCTGAAGTTTGCCCTTCCGGAATGTCCTTTGGATCGGCTTTACGATGTGCTCCTTTGTTCCCGGGAAGCTCTTCTTAACGCCCTCGTCCATGGCTGCGGAGGGGACCCCGAAAAAACCTGCGATTTTGATGCAAGCTTTCATCCGGGCGAAAAAACCCTTCGAGTCCGTGTGGAAGATCCCGGGAGGGGTTTTGACACCAAGATTTTATTGACCGATGACCAAAGCAGTGTGTTGGATCGCCATGCAGGGCTTCTTCTCATCAAGCATTTCCCTACGAGACTTGAAGTTGAGCGTCAGGGAGCCTGTCTGTACATGGATTTCAAGCTGTGAGAGGATCATTTTCCCCTCAGCGTCAAATCCGCTGTCGTTTTTGAAACTCCCTAAGAACCGTTTAAGTTTTTCAATAGCCGAAACGCGGCTTTTTCGTGAAGCGGACTCAAGGAAGGTGGAACCCTGTTTGTTTTTTAAAAATGGAGGGCGACGACGGAGCGTCGCCCTCCAATGGATTTTTTCCACTTCAGCGACCTGTCCGTGATTTCAAATCGCGTCAGCGATAAGCGCCCTTCGAGATTTTCTCGAGGACATCGTTCAACTCCTTGGCGCGAATGGGCTTGCTCACATATTCGTTCATTCCGGCTGCGAGGCATTTCTCCCGGTCACCCTTCATGACGAGTGCGGTGATGGCGACAATGGGAATGGAGCTGTGTTCGGCGCCTGCTTCCCCACGGCGGATCCGGCGGCATGCCTCGATCCCATCCATATCCGGCATCAGCACGTCCATAAAGATGGCGTGATATTGTCCATGGGCGAGAGCTTGAAGAACCTGTTGTCCTGTATCCACCGCATGGACCTCATGCCCCTTCTTTCGCAGCATCTGGATCAGAAGCTTCTTGTTGATGGGATTATCCTCGGCCATCAGAATTTTCAGACTATTTCCACCCGGAGATTTTATTGTCGAGGATGGCGGTTCGGATGATTTGCTGGATGAGGAGCTGCTGGGAAGGGCCAGGGTGAAGTTTCCATGAAAGGTTGCGCCCGGAGCTCCTGCGGTGGGACGGGTCCAATCGGGCAAACCGTTGGAGAATTCCACGGGACTTTCGACCCAGAGGCTTCCCGACATGGTTTGAAGTAGCCTGTTCGAGATGGCGAGTCCGAGTCCAATGCCTCCATGCTTGCGCGTGCTTGAAGCGTCCACGACGGAAAAAGCTTTAAAAAGTTCAGATACCTTGCCCGAGGGGATTCCGATGCCGGTATCCACCACTTTCAGGTGAAATGTCTGGAACCCGGGTTCCGCCGGAACCTCGGTGTTTTTTTCCAAAGAGACAAAGACGCCTCCTCGTTCCGTGAATTTGATCGCATTTCCGATCAGATTCATGATCACCTGTCGGAGGCGGTTTTCATCCCCAATGACGGTTTCAGGCAGACCGGCTGCAATTTCATGTTGCAACTTGATCTGTTTGAGTTTCGCTTCATGGGAAAAAAACTTGAGACAATCGAGGAAGGTGGCATGGATGTTGAAGACGTCGATCTTCAACTCAAGCGTTCCGGATTCGATTTTGCCGTAGTCCAGAATGTCATCCACGAGTTTGAAAAGGGCATGTCCGCTGGACTGGATGACTTGAGCGTAATCCTTTTGTTCTGAACTCAACGAGGTCTCGAGCATCAAATTTGAAAATCCCACCACTCCATTGAGAGGGGTCCGGATTTCATGGCTCATGATGGCAAGGAAATCGCTCTTGGCCTGGTTTGCCGCCTCGGCAAGGTCCTTGGCCTGGAGAAGCTCGCAGGTGCGGACATCCACCATCGCTTCGAGTTCCTCCACCTTCATCCGGGCCGTCTGAGTCAGACGCCATTTCTCGGTGAGGGCACATGCAAGTTGGAGCACTTCAACGTTGTCGAAAGGTTTCTTCAGGATGAGAAGTTTGTCGGTGGTGCCGAAACGTTCAATGATCTGGGTCCAGGAATAGTCGGAGTAGGCGGTGCAGAGGACGATTTGAAGATCGGGATCGTCCTTCCAAATGTGTTCCAGGGTTTCGGCGCCATCCCAGCCGGGAGGCATGCGGACGTCCAGAAAGGCCACGGCGAAACGGCGTTTTTTGGAGAGCGCGTCACGAATCAACTCACAAGCCTCCTTGCCCTGAAAGGCGGAGAAGAGTTCAAAACTAACCCGATGGGGCACAGGCTCCGTGTTGCCAAATAGAGCAGATGTGGCTTTGGCAAGTGCCGCCTTTTGGGTGTCGTCGGAACAGAGAACCTTTTTAAAGTCCTCGTGGATCAACTCATTGTCATCAATGATCAGGATGCGTCGATTCAAGCTGCTGTCTGTCGATTCCATTGTCTTGCCTCCCTCAATGGTAGTTGGAGCGTAAACGTGGCCCCCGTGCCAGGTCCATCACTCTGGACGGTGAGTGACCCGCCCATTTCGTGTGCGGCCAGGGCAGAGCTGTGAAGCCCAAAGCCGTGTCCATGACGTTTGGTTGTGAAGCCATGAGAAAAAATTCGAACAAGATTTTCTTGAGGGATTCCGATCCCATTATCAATCACTTTTACCTGAAATCGTTGTTCAGGTATCACTTCAAGTTTCAGAACCAGTTTCTTCTCCTCGGAAGATCCGTCCTGGGACAGAGCCTGCTTGGCGTTGGAGATCAAATTCACCAAAATCTGAAGGGCTTTGTGTTTGTCCAGGAAAACAATGGGTAGTTTTTCGTATTCGCGGATAATTTGAACGCCCCGTTTCATGAAGGCGGCGCTGTTCATGCTCAGGGCGTCCTCAATCAGATCCACGATGGAGGCTTCCATGATGACCCCGGAGGTTTCCGCATAGGATTGCTGCATGGAGACGATCTGTCGGATGTGATCAATATTACGAATGAGGGACTCGAGTTCCTGAACGAAGGAGGTTTGTTCCTTTTTAAGCGATTCGGAGAGGAGTTTGAGAAAATTGGGAATCTGAATCCCTCTGGAATCCCTGGTGAGAAAGCTTCCCAGGTCTTCGCGATGTTCCATTAAAAGGTCCGTGACCTGGCTCAGGCGGGAAACATGCGATTCCTGAAGAGATTGAATGACAAGGTTGGCTGAGACATTCACGCTGTTGAGAATGTGACCGACATTGTGGAGCACCCCGGTGGCCACCTCCGCCATTCCTGCCTGATGAGAGGCGGTGATCAGGTTCTGGTGGAGCAACTCCACCTGGGCGGCGGCCTCTTTTCGTTCGGAAATGTCACTCAGAGTGCCAAGCACCCGGAGTGGTTTGCCTGCGGGATCACGGCGCACCACCTTTCCGCGATCGAGCACCCACTTCCAGGAACCATTCTCTGTTTTCAGGCGGTACTCCATTTCGAAGTTTTCCAATTTTCCCGACAAATGCAGTTCCCACTGCTCGATCATGGGGTCCTGATCGTCCGGATGCACCCATTCGTGATGGCTGGTGACGGCGATTCGGGGTGTGGAATGGGAATATCCGAGCATGCGCGCGATACCGGCTGAGAGGTGGCAGGAGGAGTTCGAAAGATTCCAATCGTAGAAGCCATCATTGGTGGCGCTCATGACGAGGCGGAGTTGTTCCTCACTCCTCCTGAGGAGCTCCTCCTCGCGAATCTGTTCGGTGATATCGCGTGCGATGGTGAACACCCCGGTGATTTTCCCGGTGAGGTCCCGAATGGGGGATGCGGAGAGCGAAATATTCACTCGCCTGCCGTCCCTGCTCAAACGCACGGTTTCGTGATTTTCGAGATGTTTCCCCCTTCTGATTTCCTGTAGAAGCATTTTTTCGGTTTCATGAAGTTCCTGGGGGATCATGGAGTAAACCGTTTTTTTCAGGATCTCGTCGGCCCTGTAACCAAAGAGACGTTCCGCGCCCAGATTCCACTGGGTGATGGTTCCCTCCAGGTCCTTGGAGACAATGGCGTCGGTGGAGGAGTCGAGAATGGAGGCCAGCCGGGCGGAATCCTGTTCGGATTTTCGCTGCAGGGTGAGGTCGTGCCAGACAAGAAGCATGACGGCATGTCCACCGAGGGTGATCGGAGTGAGACTTGCTTCGACAGGGAACTCAGATTGGTCCTTTTTCCGGTGAATCCAGTTAAACTGGTGGTACTTCTTCTCCCGGGCCAGCTTTTCCATGGAAGGGAATGTCTCTACAGAGAGACGTCCGTCGGCCTGCTGCTCTGGAGAGAGTGCGAGTGGATGCAATCGAAGGAGGTCCTTCTTGGCTGAAACGCCCATCATCGAGATGGCCGCCTGATTGCAGTCAATGATCCCGTGATCATCATACAACAGGTGGGCATCCATCGAATGTTCGAAGAGCGCCCGGAACTTTTCCTCGCGTTGGCGCATGGCCTCCTTAGTCACCTTGTGCGTGGTGATGTCCTCAATGGTGGCGACATATTCGGGGGCCTGGGGATGATCCATCATGGCAGCGGCCTTCATATGGATCCAAAGGACGCCTCCGTTGCGATGAACGATCTGAAACTCCACTTCGAATGGAACCCGTTGTTTGATGGCCGCAGACCATTTGTTGAGGATCCGCAGTCGATCATCCGGGTGAATCAAAGTCCGCCACCCCTCACGGATCACATCCTGCAGGGTTCGGCCTGTGATTTCCTCGAAGGCGGGGTTGGTGTAGAGGCACTGTCCCAGGGCGTCCATGACGAAAATTCCCAGGGGAGAGGCCTGATGAATGGCGTGGGCGCGCGCTTCCGATTGGCGGAATTCAAGGGTGCGTTGCTCCACGATCTGTTCAAGGGTCGCGTTTCGTTCGCGGGTCATCCGCTGATTGCGACGGAATTGAGCGGTGATGCCGGCAAGCGCCAGCGTCAAAAGGGTGGAGGCGAGCCAATGTTGCCGTCGGGCGGAATGAACGGCAAGTCGCTCGGCCTCCCGAGCGAGGATTTCGTGAGATTGTCCACTCCAGAGAAACCAGGGGCCTCCCTCATCCACGACATTTAAAGGGAGGACTTCAGAATAGGGTAGATTGGGGTCGGGTTCATCCCTTTCGATCCAGGAAAGGGAGGTCGAAGGGGATTCCGTTGAGGAAAGCAGATAGTGATGTGAGGCATGGTGAAGGATAAAGGCGCTTGAGGGGAGAAGGGGTTGAAGATCGCGTGATAGGATCACTCCGGAAATGCATCCCTTGAGCTGTCCCTCCTTGTCAAAGAACGGGACTGAGTAGACGAGCCCGGAACGGTCCGCATCCCGGGGATTCTTGGGATCGAAATGAGAGTTATTGCAGGTGATGACTTCGGGGCCGGTCAGGGCGGGATAGTTGAGGCCAATGATGGATTCTTCAGTGGGACAGTGGGCTCGAAACCAGGCGAGCTGTTGCTTCATCAAACGGTATTCATGGATCTCGATCTCAGGTACGGTCGATTTTTCCTGATCCTTGCGGGAAAGCCCACCGAGACGCCCCACAATGAAATTATCAAACGTCGTAATGGGTTCCTGCAACTTTCCGGTTTGGGGATCAATTCGGTCGGGTTCCAAATCGAGAGGAACAATATAGAATTCGGAAATGAAGACTGAGGTGGAGAGATTGTTGTAAAGTTCCTGTACGGTTGCGCGCGAATCGGCACTAAAGGATTTTCCATAGCGATCAATGTTGCGCACACCAGGAAGACGGGCGATGGTGCGCAGACTTTCATAGATGGAGCGGAAGGTTTTTGAGAGATCCCGGGCGGTGGTGAGGGAACGTTCGTGATATTCCTGCCAGAGAATCTTGTCCGCTGTTGCGGATTCCTTTCGGTAAATCTGCTCGATAATGCCCCCCATGAACAGGAACAGGAGCGCAATCCCTCCATAAATCAGAAGGCCTGATATCTTGGATCCATCCTTCATGCCAGAGGGGGGGGTTAATTCAGGGCTGGTCGCAAGGGTTCACAAAGCCAAGAGAGAGACAAAAAAGCTCGGGCAGTCTTACCCGGTGGAGGGAAAATCGCAAGCCCAGAACGCACGATATTTCGCAGGACAAAAGACCCTCCGGGTCCTGCCAGGATGTCACTTTTCCCCCGCTCCATCGTTCCTCGATGGAAGGGTCACACCAACTGAATATCCATCTGTTTATCGAGACGGGTAAACAGAAGGGTGCGGTGAATATGCGTACTTGAGACTTTGATGGCCATCTTCCCTTTTCTTTCCTGGACGTGCTTGAGGAGGGCGACCAGAAAGTTGAGTCCCATGGAATCGACCATTTTGGCGGCGGTGAGATCGATTTCCAGCGTTTCCCAGGAGTCCTTATTGACAGGTTCGGAGGCAAGCAAATCAAAAATCTGTTTGCGAAGCGCTTCGATATTGGTGCTCAGGACATCTCCGGGCAATGTCACATTCAGGATGCGTTTGGTGGAATTCAGTTCGTGTTTCATGGACGTATTCCGGGTGAAAGGGAGTTTTTAAAAATTGGTTTTCAAGTGGCGGTGGCACGATCCTTGCGCGGATTTTTCGAGGAGAGCTGACGGGATTTTTCCGTGGTCTGCCGCTTGGCCTCCTCCAGATCCTCGAAGGAGAGGGCTTCGGCCACACGATCCCGGCTTTCGGCGGCGATGGGATCCCCCTGGGAGGCACTCAGACTGAACCAGATGTAGGCCTGGGAATAGTCCTGAGCCACCCCCTGGCCGTAGACGTACATGAGGGCGAGGTTGAATTGGGCGACCGGGTGGTTTTGGTCTGCGGCCTTGCGGTACCATTTGATGGCCTCTCTGTCATCCTGTTGCACTCCCTGGCCCGTGGCATAGCGCACACCCAGACTGTCCTGGGCTCCGGCATGTCCGCGGTCTGCGGCTTTTCGAAGCCAGAAGATGGAGGCGGCGAAGTCCACACGCAGCGTCGTTTCTCCGTGAACAAAGCGGACTCCGAGCTCAAATTGCGCCTCCAGATCGTCCTTGGCGGCCCGCATTTGAATTTCGGGCAGTGGAACGAGGGCCAGTGGTCGAAGAGAGGGAGAGCTCATGGTGCTTCGGTTGTGAAGGTGAGCGAACGTTGATCATCCAGATCACACGCGGAACATGGAACCACTCCCGTGGACGCTTTCCGCGTGGATCATGCCTGGTCAGGGCTTAGACCCAGGCATGAAGAATTGCAAGTTCGATGCTTACCTCCAGATTTTGCAGGAGAATATTCAGAACCGATCAAAAGTCCCGAAAATCCTTTTCCAGCGATCCATTGGCAGCTTCAGCCTTCGCAGGCTGGGTGTGCAGCTGCCGGGGGCTGGGAGAGGGGAGGGGAATGGGGTGGTCGGCTTTCTTTGAAGAGGCCTTCGGTCCCGGAGTGGAATGATTCGAATGCTTGGGTGCGGGGTGATTTCCCGAACCCGGAGCGCCCTCCTTGCCATCGATGAGGGTGGTAAGGGCGATGATGGCCGATTTCATTTCCATCACATTGGCGCTGAGCTCCTCGGCCCCGGCGGCGTTGGATTGCGTGACCTTATCGATCTGGCTGACGGCGATGGTGGTCTGCTCGATGCCCTGGCTCTGTTCCTTGGTGGCAAGGGCGATTTCGGCGACCAGCTCATCCACCTGACGGGCCTTGGCGACGATGTTGTTCAGTCCCTCGGCGACCTTGGTGCTCAGTTCGACGCCACGATCGCTCTTCTTGATCGAGTCATCGATCTTGCGAGTGGTTTCACGGGCGGCTTCGGCGCTACGGTGGGCGAGATTGCGGACCTCATCGGCCACGACGGCAAAACCCATTCCGGCTTCACCGGCACGAGCGGCTTCCACGGCTGCATTCAGGGCGAGGATGTTTGTCTGGAAGGCGATTTCATCAATCGTCTTGATGATCTTGGAGATCTCGTTGCTGGAAACCTTGATGGCGTCCATGGCGGCGGTCATCTCCTTCATGTCACCGGAACCCGCGTCGGCGGCCGTGCGTGTTTGATTGGCGACTTCACGTGCGGTCTGTGCGTGCTCGGAATTGCGTTTCACCATGCTGGTCATTTCCTCGAGGGAAGCACTGCTCTCCTCCATGGAGGCGGCTTGCTCGCCCGCGCCTGCTGCCAGATTCTGGCTGGCGGAAGCGATCTCCTGGGACGAATGGTCCAGGGTTTGGCCGAGGCGTCGGATGGGGGTCGAGATCAGGTGGCCGATCCATCCGGCGATCAGCGCGAGGCCAAGAATGCTGAATCCTGCGACCCACATTAGTTCCTTTTTGATCGCAACAACCGGGGCTGTGGCACGACTAGCTTCAGATTTATCGATTCGTACGATCAGGCCCCATTTCAAGCCTGCATATCCGAGCGCCCCTTCGGAAACGGCATATCCGCATTCATCCACGGATTTGGTCGCTGGATTTTCAATTTCCCCATGCCCGGATTTGCCTTGTGCAATATCCCTGGCGGCGGGAAGACCCGCCTCGGCGAGGTTGGTTTTCAAAAGCACGCCGTAGTCATGCACAACTTCCTCCTTGCCGGCGGCAGAGGGGTCATGATCGATCAGCACGCGACCTGTATGATCCACAAGGGTGAGCTGGGCGGAGGTCAGTCCTTGCTTCTTAAGATCGAGGTAGGCGGAAGACACAATCTCTTCAACCAGTGAAAAGGCGGCGCAATTATGCCAGACGCCCATCACCTTGCCCTGAGTATCCTTGACGGGGGCGGCGAATCCGACGATCAAAGTATCACTGCCATAAGCTTTTTTGACATCTTCATCGAGATAGACATCTTCCACGTAGGTCCCATCCAGGATGTCGCTTTTCAGGAATTTTCCTTCCATCACTTTCTGAAACCATGGGGCAGACTTGAAGTTTTTCTGATAAAGCCAAGCGGTTTCAATGGCTTTGCCCTTGGGATCCTTGTCGTTGACGGAAATGACTTTCCCATCGAGATCGACAAACATGCTGATGAGGTAAAACCCATAGAGAGCCGCGTACTGATTGGCGGCGTCGGCGATCTTGTTCTTTTCGGATCCGACCTGGTACCAGGAGGTCTTGTCGTGAACCACGCCGTTCACGCCAAAGGCTTGAACATCCCCGTAGC
>CAYYYL010000043.1:0-23212 GCA_964475835.1 uncultured Verrucomicrobiota bacterium
CGCAGCATGGAGGAACTCGGTCTTCCTGAGGGGCTCAAGGGGCTTACGAAATTTCAAAATGGGTTGATTCTCGTGACGGGGGCTGTCGGGAGTGGAAAATCCACGACCCTGGCGGCATTGGTGGATGAGGTGAACAAGGAGCGGCACGATCACATCATCACGCTGGAGGATCCGATTGAATACGTTTTTGAACCAAAGCACTGTCAGATTACCCAGAGGGAGGTGCATACGCATACGAAATCCTTCGGCACGGCGTTGCGTGCGGCTTTGCGGGAGGATCCGGATGTGATCATGGTGGGGGAAATGCGGGATCTGGAGACCATTTCACTGGCGATCACGGCATCGGAAACCGGGCACCTCGTTCTGGGGACCCTGCATACCAGCAGCGCGGCCCGCACGATGGACCGGATACTGGACGCCTTCCCCGTGGAACAACAGTCTCAAATTCGGACCATGGTTGCAGGGTCTCTTCGTGGGGTGATCAGTCAACAACTGGTGCCGAGGAAGGATGGTCAGGGCAGGGCTCTGGCGCTGGAAATTCTCATTAATTCACCCGCGTCCTCGGCGTTAATTCGTGATGGGAAGACATACATGTTGCCGGGGGTGATGCAAACGGGGAAGAAACTCGGATGCCGGTTGATGGATGATTCCCTCATGGAGTTGTTGCGGGATGAGATTATCACGCCCCGGGAGGCCTTTGAGAGGGCCGAGCAAAAGGCGATGTTTCAGGAATATCTGATCGACTAATCCTTTCAATTTCATGGCAAAGATCGACGAACTTTTTCGGATCATGGTCCAGCATGGGGCCTCGGATCTTCACCTTCACGAGGGCCAGCCGGCGAAGGCGCGCCTGCATGGGGAGATTCTTCCCATTACGGAGAATTCGTTGGGGCATGATGAAATCTCGTCGATCCTTGCGGAGGCGGCGGGCGAGGTTCGGTGGAAACATTTCATGGAGGGGGGGGACCTGGATTTTGCCTACCAGCTGGATGAAAACTCCCGGTTCCGTTCCAACTATTTGAAGCAGTATGATGGCGTGGGGGCGGTGTTTCGCTTGATTCCCACCAAAATTCTGACTCTTGATGATCTGGGGCTGCCCCCCGTGATCAAGAATTTTGCCACTCTTCGTTCGGGAATTGTGCTGGTGACCGGGCCGACGGGCAGTGGTAAATCCACGACCCTTGCCGCTCTCGTGGACTACATGAATCAAAATTCGGCGAAGCATATCGTAACGATTGAAGAACCGATTGAATTTGTTCACAAAAACAAACTTTCTGTCATCACGCAGCGTGAAGTGCCGGTCGACACCCAAAGCTTTCAGAGCGGTCTGCGTGCGGCCCTGCGTGAGGATGCGGATGCGATTCTGGTCGGTGAAATGCGCGACTTGGAAACGATCGCTCTGGCACTTACCGCGGCTGAAACGGGCATGCTTGTCTTTGGAACGTTGCATACGAACAATGCCCGCAAGACGGTGGATCGAATTATTGACGTTTTTCCGTCCAACCAGCAGCCCCAGATTCGCACCATGCTTTCGGCTTCCCTGCGCGGAGTAGTGGCGCAGCTTCTGCTCAAGCGTGCGGATGGGAAGGGGCGTCTGGCCGTGAATGAGATTCTTGTCGCCACTTCCGCTGTGGCGTCGATCATTCGGGAAGGGAAAACGGAAAAGCTACTCGACGTTCTCGTGAGTGGCCGAAAAGAAGGGATGCAGTTCATGGATGACGCGATCATGAATCTCCTGAAGCAGGAGTTGGTCACCCCGGTGGAGGCGTACATGAAGGCCATTGAGAAGTCGACTTTTCAGCCCTTTTTGCCGCAAGATGCTCAAATTCCCGTGAATTAATTGATCATGAGCACGACATCGATAGTGGTAACAGGCGCTAACGGTCGGATGGGGCAGACCATCCTCCGATGTGCGAAGGAGGATCCCGAAATCCGGATTGCAGGCTTTCTGGATCGGGATGAGAAGCTGGATTCATTTTTGAAGCCCGGGGTGGTGGTCATTGACTTTACCATTCACACCGCGACGCCTGAGTTGATCAAGGTGGCAGCCGCCAGAAAATGTCCCATGGTGATTGGGACCACCGGCTTTACAGAGGCGGAGTTGAAGGTGATCCGAAACGCTTCGAAGAGACTGCCTGTCATGCTTGCTCCGAATATGAGCGTGGGAGTGAATCTCCTGTTCGATCTGACACGAAGAGTCACCGCGGTTCTGAAAAATCGGGCGGATGTGGAGATCATTGAAAAGCATCATCGCCGGAAAAAGGATTCCCCGAGCGGGACAGCTGCGAAATTGCTGGAGATCGTGGCGGAGGAGTTGAAGCAGAAATCCACTAAGGCGGCACGCCATGGACGCGTGGGGGATGTAGGTGAACGCACCGCTTCGGAGATCGGCGTTCATGCGATTCGTGGAGGTGATTTTGTGGGAGAACATACCGTGCTCTATGCGGGGGATGGTGAAGTGGTGGAGATCACCCATAAGGCGAGTTCTCGTGATATTTTCGCGCGTGGGGCTTTGGTGGCTGCCAAGTGGGTCGCCCGTCAGAAGCCCGGACTCTACGACATGCTGGATGTCCTTGAGTTAAGGGGCGCATGAGAGTGGTGCGTCCAGTCGGTGTAGCTCTTGGTTCGAATCAGGGGGATCGATTGGAACATTTACGGGCCGGGCTCAACTGGCTTAGATTGAAATCGAGGACTCCCGTCCGTTCGTCCCGTGTCTATGAAACCGATCCCGTGGGTTGCGCGGCGGGTACCCCGGCGTTTCTAAATGCGGTTTGTGAAATATTGAGCGATGAAGATCCGCTGGTTTTGCTTCGTGGGATGCGTGCGCTGGAAAGGGCCCAGGGGCGTCCGGAGGTCTATGAGCGAAATGCGCCCCGCACCCTGGATATGGACGTGCTTTATGCTGGGACTGAGGTGATCGCGACGGAGGAATTGACGCTGCCTCATCCACGACTCATTCAACGCCGTTTTGTCCTTCAGCCGCTGGCGGATGTTCGTCCCGAGTTGATCCTTCCGGGGCAGACTCAAAGTGTGCATGAAATTCTGTGTGCCCTGACCGTGGTGGAGGAACCTCGGGTGTTTCGCGACAAGATTGGGTGAGTTTGAGCACTGGCCGAGGGTCATTCACCTCGCTGAAGTCAGTTCAAAACAGAAGAAACCGCAGATTGACACAGATTCACACAGATTTTTTCTGAAGGTTTTGCCGATGCCGCATTACGGCATCGGCAATCTGCCTCTGTAATCTGCGTGAATCTGTGATTTTTGTCCGCCCTTTCCGAACTCAAAGACCAAATACTTTTCAAGAGCCAAAACTTTTATGAGTCTTTGGTCGTAATTTTAGACGCTGCCAACCTATCAGACCACTTGGTGTTCTACAGTTGATCTGCTAGTCTGATGGAACCATTCATGACAACTCGAAAAAAGATCACTCCCGGCCAGATTTGTGGGATGAAGCGGCGCAAGACACCCATTGTGGCTTTGACGGCCGCAGATTTCATTACCGCCCGGCTTCTCGATGAAGCGGGAGTGGATCTGATCCTGGTGGGGGATTCCGTGGGGACGACCCTGCTGGGATATGAAAGCACCGTTCCTGTTACGATGCGGGAAATGGTGCATCACACCCGGGCGGTGACCCGGGCGAAGGTTTCGGCGCTTGTGGTGGCGGATATGCCCTTTGGATCTTATCATCAGTCCGATGCCCAGGCGGTACGGAATGCGACAAGACTTGTACGCGAAGGAGGGGCTGATGCCGTGAAGCTTGAGGGAGGAAAAAAGCGGCAATCCGCGATCGCGGCCATTGTGCGGGCCGGTATCCCTGTGCTCGCTCACATTGGCCTCCTGCCCCAGGATATTCTGGAGGAGGGAGGATATCATGTGAAGGGAAGGGATCTTTCCCAGGTGGAGGCTTTGGAAGCGGATTTGAAGGCGGTGGAAGTGGCCGGGGCTTTCGCATGTGTGTTGGAATATGTGCGTGCTCATGCGGCTCGAAAACTGACCAAAATGTCTGTGATTCCCACAATCGGCATCGGGTCCGGCGTGGAGTGTGATGGGCAGGTACTCGTATCGACGGACATGCTTGGCTTGCAAAGCTGGCTTGCGCCCCGGGCCGCACGTCGTTATGCCGAGTTGGGTCCCACCATGAAAAAGGCCTTCGAAAAATACGCAAACGATGTTCGAAACCGAAAATTTCCCGGGAAAAAGGAAAGTTTCGAATAATCTGCGGGATGAGTTCAATCTCCGTCATTGTCATCACGAAGAACGAGGAGGCAAACCTGCCTCGCTGCCTGGAAAGCGTTCGATGGGCGAATGAGATCATTGTCGTGGATTCTGGAAGCACCGATCGCACCCTGGAAATTGCCAGGACGCGTGGGGCGAAGGTTTTTAGTGAAGAATGGAAGGGGTACACGGCTCAGAAGAATTCGTGTCTTGCAAAAGTGTCTAGCGATTGGGTTCTATCGATCGACGCGGATGAGGAGTTGTCTGCCGAAGCCCAGAAAGACATCCGTGCATTGATTTTAAAAAACGATTCCTCCGTGGGTGGGTATGCTTTTCGGCGCAAGGTGTTTTACCTGGGGAAATGGATCACCCATGGGGACTGGTACCCCGACTATGTCGTCCGCCTCTGGAAGCGCGGAAAGGGAAGGTTTGAAGGACGGCGGGTGCACGAGTCCGCTCACGTGAATGGGGCGATCCGCTATCTTCGAAGTGATATTCTGCACTACACCTACAGGAATCTGGCCGATCAGCGGGGCAGAATGGAAACCTACGCGAAACTTTGGGCGGAGGATCAGTTTGAGAAGGGTCGGCCGTTCATCTGGTCCGATCTCTATCTTCGTCCCCCGCTGAGATTCCTTCGTGCTATTGTCCTGAAGGCGGGATGGCTGGACGGCTGGCGGGGATTTGTCATCGCCTGGATGTGTGCCCGGGAGGTCTTCTGGAAGTATCGGAATCTGGGGCGGGAATGGAAGAAGGATAAATCCCTCCCAAGCAAACGCTGAAATCGAGTAAAAAAGAAGGTCAGGCTGGAGAAAGACTGAGGGGCGTGATCAGGCCACGTCTTTTTCCTGCTTCTTTCGCAGGATGGGCTGACGTTTGCCTTCGACGACGGAGCGATTGATGATGGCGCCCGCGATGTCGAGGCGGGAGGGAATGTCGTACATCAGATCGAGCATGATACGTTCAAGGATGGCTCGGAGGGCGCGGGCACCGGTGCCGCGCTTGATGGCCTCCTGGGCGAGTGCGCGCAGGGCGTCCTTGGTGATCTCGAGTTGAACTCCCTCCATGGCAAAGAGTTTCTGGTATTGCTTTACCATGGCGTTCTTGGTGTCCGTGAGAATGTGGATCAATTCGTCTTCGGTGAGGGGGCTGAGTACCGAGGTGACCGGCAGGCGGCCGACAAATTCCGGGATGAGACCGTAGGTGAGCAGGTCTTCGGGCTCGGTGAGCTTGAGGTGATCCTCGGGATCGCTTTGAGTACGGGATTTTTCCGGATTTGCTCCGAAGCCCATGATGCGATTGCCAAGTCGCCGCCGGATGATTTTGTCGAGCCCCACAAAGGCGCCGCCGCAGATGAAGAGGATGTTGGTGGTGTTGATCTGGATGTATTCCTGATGCGGGTGCTTGCGTCCGCCCTGAGGGGGGACATTGCACACGGTGCCTTCAAGAATCTTCAGGAGAGCCTGCTGCACCCCTTCGCCGGAGACGTCTCGGGTGATTGAAACATTTTCCGTCTTCCGTGCGATCTTGTCGATTTCGTCGATGTAAACGATGCCGATTTCGGCCCGCTTCACGTCGTAGTCGGCATTTTGCAGGAGGCGAAGGACAATGTTTTCCACGTCTTCGCCCACGTAGCCTGCCTCCGTGAGGGTGGTGGCGTCGGCGATGCAGAAGGGGACGTCCAGGATTCTCGCAAGGGTGCGTGCGAGAAGGGTTTTTCCGGAGCCGGTGGGGCCGAGGAGCAGGATGTTGCTCTTTTCGATCTCCACGTCGCTCAGATCGTTCTTGGAAAGATCTGATGCAAAGATGCGCTTGTAGTGATTATGGACGGCGACGGCCAGGGTCTTCTTCGCGTTTTCCTGTCCAATCACGTATTGATCGAGGTTTGCCTTGATCTCAGCGGGTTTGAGCAGACTGGGGCGGGCGGCCGGGCGTTTGTTTTCCTCCTGAAGTTCCTTGTCGAGGATTCCTTTGCAGACCGTAATGCAGTTGTCGCAAATGTAGACCCCTGGTCCGGCAATGAGCTTGCGCACCTCGCTGTGGGCTTTCCCACAGAAGTTGCACATGGTGATGTTGCCGGCTTTGGCCATAGGGTTGGCCTGACCAGGTCAGGCGTGTCAGGCTTTGCTGCTTTTTTCGTCGAGTTTCTTGTCCGTGATCTCTTTCCTGGACTTTACCACATCATCGACGATTCCGTAAGCCTTCGCTTCAAGTCCGGACATGAAAAAATCACGATCCGTATCCTTGGCAATGGTCTCAATGGGCTGCTTGGTATGGTGGGCAAGGATTTCATTGAGGCGGTCCTTCAGTCGCAGGATCTCCTGAGCCTGAATGGTGATATCCGAGGCCTGGCCCTGGGCGCCGCCGCTGGGCTGGTGAATCATCACGCGGGCATTGGGGAGGGCGAACCGCTTGCCTGCCGTACCGGCGGCAAGAAGAACGGCGCCCATGCTTGCGGCCTGACCGACGCAGTAGGTGACCACGTCGCAGGTGAGAAACTGCATCGTATCATAAATTCCGAGGCCGGCGGAAACGACTCCTCCGGGGGAATTAATGTAGAGATTGATGTCCTTCTTGGGATCCTCCATCTGCAGGAAGAGGAGCTGGGCGATGATGATGTTGGCGACATGATCATCGATCGGTGTTCCGAGGAAGATGATGCGATCGCGCAGGAGGCGGGAATAGATGTCCATTCCGCGTTCGCCGCGGCCGGTTTGCTCGATGACGTAGGGGATGAGGGTCTGATTGTATTCCATATGGTTCGCTGAAACTCGTGCAGTTACGATTCGGTTTCCACACTAGCATGGGTCACCAGCAAATCAAGGGCGCGTCCAAGAAGAATTTGTTCGCGCAAGGATTCGACATCCTCATTGCTCTGCAATTGACGGGTAAAATCACGCACGGATTTACCTGCGCGCTGGGCGGCTTCCTCAATGCGTTTTTGCAGCTCGTCATCCTTGACCTCGAGTTTCTCCTCGGCGGCGATGCGGGCGAGGATGAAGGAGGAGCGAACCTTGTCCTGGGCATTCTTCGCTGCGGCGTCGAGGATGTCCTTGCTTTTTTCGCGGATCGAATCCTCGGCGATGCCACGCATCTGATTTTCGCGGACGATGTCGACCATCGTACTGCGGGTCTCTGCATTGACGATGCTCTCAGGGAGTTCGAAGGAGGTTTCCTTTAAAAGTTGCTCGATGATCTGCTGGCGGACGGAGTGATCTGTCTCCTGCTCACGATCGTGCTGAAGATTTTCGCGAACCTTGGTCTTGAGTTCCTCTAGGTTTGCGGCCCGATAGGTGGCGGCGAAGGCATCGTCCAATTCGGGGAGTTTTTTCTCCTTGATGCCGAGAACCGTGACGGCGTAGTCCACTTTCAAACCCGAGAGTTCCTTCACCCGGAATTCCTTGGGAACCTCCACCTGGATGGTTCGAGCGTCGCCGATTTTGGCGCCGACGAGGGGTTCGCAGAATCCGGGAAGGAAGGAGTCCTTGCCCATGAGAAGCCAGAACTGTTTGTTTTCGGCGAGAGGGCGGGCGGCAGGACTGAACTCGGTCAACGTCTTGCCATCCGACGTGCCGGTATAGGAAATGACGGCGAAGTCACCCAGTTTGAGCGCACGGTCGGTGACGTCGGCGAAGGTGGCCTGCTGTTCGGCGAGCATTTTCAAGGCGTTGTCGACTTCATCCTGCTTCACCTCGACTTTGGGCTTCTTCACCTTGAGTCCCTTGTACTTGGGGAGTTTGAATTCCGGGGCCACATCCACGGTGGCCTGGAAGCGGAGGGGTTCACTGCGGGAGAACTTGACCTCCTCGATGGAAGGCATGCTGACGACCTTGAGCTTTTCCTTGGCGACAGCTTCTCGAAAGGATTGCGGGATCAACTTGCGTTGAACCTCGGAGCTGATTTCCTGTTCAAATCGTTTTTCCAGCATGGCGGCGGGTGCGCGACCGACGCGGAATCCCGGCAGTTGGGCGTATTTTTGAAATTCTGAAAGCACACCCTTCCACTCACGGGTGATTTCATCCACGGGCACTTCAATGTTCAACTTTTTGCGGCACGCGGCCACGTTTTCTACGGTAACGTTCAAGGGTTTCCTCCGGTTAAATCAATCGAGCCATCCATCCTATCAGGCTATCGGGAAAAGTTCAAAGGGCAAAGTGGGTTCGTCGCTGAAATAGTGGGAGTGCGGGATAAGCCTGATTTGGGCCTTTCGGGAGGGTTCGGGGGGGAGGTTTATTGAGCGATCATGAAAATTTAGATAGCGTTTCTCCGAGTTGCGCTTGTATATAGAGAAACAGATCATCTTCTATGAGCGACAAACTTGTATTTCTCAACCGGCGCTTTGTTCCTGAAGCCGAAGCGGGTTTTTCTGTTTTCGATCGTGGCCTTTTGTATGGCGACGGACTTTTTGAGACCGTCCGGATTTACAGCGGAAAGTTTTTTCGTCTTTCCGAACACCTGAAGCGCTTGATGGATGGATTGAAGGTTCTCGAAATCAAGATTCCTTATTCCAGGGATGAGTTGGAGATTTTTGTGCGTGAACTGGCCTTGACCAACCGCATCAATGAGGGTTTTGCCCGGGTGGTGGTGAGTCGTGGGGAGGGGTTCCTCGGGTTTTCCCCCCGTGGGTCGGCCACGCCGCATGTGGCCATCTGCGCGCGCGAGAGGCCGGTGGCGATGCGCAGCAAGGAGGTCTGGAAGCTATTACCCTCGAAGCGCCCCATCGCCCCCATTCCATTAAAGTCGCTCAGCTATCTGCCGTATGTTCTGGCCAAAAAGGAGGCGGAGGATGCCGGGTGTGACGACGCTATTTTGATGGATGCCCATGGCACGGTGATCGAAGCCAGCGGGAGCAATATTTTTCTGTTGAACGATGGCCACATCGTGACTCCGCCGCTCTCAACCGGCTGCCTGCCGGGGATCACCCGCGCGGAGTTGATCAAGGTGGCCAAGAAGGAAGGGTATCACGTGGAACAGAAAAAGTTTGGAATTCAGGAATGCCGGGATGCCGAGGCGATTTTCCTGACAAACAGCCTTCTTGAAATCGTTCCGTGTTACGTGAAAACCCGAATCAAGCCCGAGGTGCTTTCACGTCTCGATAATCTCGAAGCGGCTTTTGCGTATCATCGTTCCACGATCTCGCAATAGAGCGGTTCCTTCATCAAGAGCGTTCGCCCCGGACAAGATCGCCCAGCGTTTCCCGGCGCCGCACCAATTTTGCGGATTTGCAAGACACCAGGATTTCCGCGACCCGGGGTCGGGAATTGTAATTGGAGGCCATGGCAAACCCGTAGGCGCCTGCGCTCATGAGTGCCAGCAGATCGCCCTCCTGCATCGGAGGGAGCGGTCTCTCCTTGGCGAAGTAGTCTCCGGACTCACAGATCGGGCCCACCACATCGGAGGATACGGTGCTGGTCTGGGATCGTTGATCCAGGGGGACGATCTGGTGATAGGAATCATAAAAGGCCGGGCGGATCAGATCGTTCATCGCAGCGTTCACGATCACGAAGTTTTTCCGTCCCGTGCGTTTCAGATATTCCACGCGGGTGATGAGCACCCCGGCGTTTCCGACCATAAAGCGTCCGGGCTCCAGAAGGATTTTCATCTTGAGGGGCTGGAGTAGGGGCGCAAGGGTTCGCGCGTAGAGATCGATGGTGAGGGGAAGGGAGGAGGCGCCGGCTTTGCGGGAGGTCTTTTGCGGATCCCACCAGGTCATGGTGCCGCTTTCCAGAGCAGGGCGATAGACGATGCCGATGCCGCCTCCGATGGAAAAGAATTCCAACCGGTAACGATCCCTGAGACTGCGAACGAGAGGGAGCATTTTCCGGACGGCCTGGGTGAAGGGTCCCACGGTGGTGATCTGGGAGCCGATGTGCATCTGAACTCCTCGCAGTCGAATGTGACTCATGCGCGAGGCCTCGTCGTAAATGCGATCGATCTCCTCGTAGGGAATTCCAAATTTATTTTCGTAAGTGCCGGTCGTGATTTTTGCGTGAGTGCGCGCCTGCACATTGGGATTCACGCGAAGGGCGATGGGCGCCTTTTTTCCAAGTCGGGAGGCGATCCTTTGAATGCGATGGAGTTCCGCCTCGCTTTCCACGTTGAATGCGTGGATGCCGAGTCGAAGGGCATAACGAATTTCGTCATCCGTCTTGCCGACTCCTGCAAAGACACATCGGGAGGGGGCACCGCCGGCCTTGACGACGCGATAGAGTTCCCCGGCGCTAACGGTGTCGAAACCAGAGTTCAGGCGAGCCAGGGTCGAGAGAACGGCCAGATTGGAATTGGCCTTCATCGCATAGCAGATCATGTGGGGGATTCCCGCCAGCGAGCGATCCAGTCGTGTGAAATGGCTTTCGATGGTTTTTTTGGAATAGACGTAAAGTGGCGTGCCATGCTTGCGTGCGAGCGCGTGGAGATTGGCTCCTTCACAATGAAGCTGGCCCTGGCGGTAACGGAATTCGTGCATCCAGGAAGTAGGAAGGAGCATGTCTCCAGGCGCAAGTGGAAAAAATGGATGGGGCGGACCCGACCGGAGCATGGGACGACTGTGTTTGATTTGTTCTCCAGCCCTTGATACTTGCTGTTGGTGACGTTCGCTCCATTTTCATGAAAGTAGCTCTTGTCCATGACTGGTTGACCGGGATGCGGGGAGGCGAGAAATGTCTCGAGGTGTTTTGCGAGATGTTTCCCGAGGCGCACCTATATACCCTATTGCATGTGCCCGGGAGTGTATCCCCAACCATCGAGGGAATGGATATCCGGGTGTCCGGACTCCAGAAGTTGCCCTTTGCAGAGAAGGGATATCGGTACTATCTTCCCCTGTTTCCCGCGATCGTTGAGGGGTGGGATACCGGCGATGAGGCCTACGATCTGGTGTTGAGTTCGAGTCACTGTGTGGCGAAGGGGGTTCGATTTCGTCAGGCGAAGCGCCGGGTTTGCTACTGCTTCACTCCCGCGCGCTATTTGTGGTGTCAGACGGAGAACTACTATCGTGGAAATTGGAAGCAGGTTGCGTTGAATGTGGTGAAAGGACGTCTCAAGACGTGGGACCTTCGCTCCAACGAACGGGTGGACGAATTTATCGGAATTTCCCGTCATGTGTGTGACCGTATCCAGAGGTTTTACGGACGCCCAGGCGAGACGATTTATCCCCCGGTGGATGTAGAATTTTACCGGCCGGGAGAGCGCTTGCTTACGAACGAGGAACGTCGCAAGGCTCCCTACCTTATGGTGGGAGCGCTTGAGCCTTACAAGCGAGTGGATCTTGCCATCGAAGCATTCCGACGCTCGGGGCGTTCCTTGAAAATTGTGGGGAAGGGAACGATGCTCGAAGGATTGAAAAAGGATGCCCCTGCCAACATCGAATTCCTGGGATGGCGTTCCGATGAGGAGATCCGCGGACTTTATCAAAGCTCCCGGGCGCTTATTTTTCCCGGCGAGGAGGATTTTGGGATCGTTCCACTTGAGGCCCAGGCATGTGGATGTCCGATCGTCGGTTACGGTGTGGGTGGGTTGCTGGAGACCGTGGTGGAGGGAAGGACGGGGGTGTTTTTCCCGGAGCAGTCGACAAAAGCCCTGCTTGAGGCATTGGATCGCTTTGAAAGCCTGGAGTGGGATGTGTCTATTCTCCGCCAGCAGGCGGAACGTTTCAGCAGGTCCCGGTTTCGCATGGAAATGGCGGGCTATCTGGAATCAAAGGGTGTTTGAAAAATGACAACGGTGTGGAGGTGTTGTCCCTGGGGCGGTGACGAAGCGCCGCCCTCCGTTTTGAATGAAAAGCGATTTCCAATCCTGCGTGTGGTGAAATTGGATTGGCTCCCCTTGATTGCCATTCTACTATTGACCTGAATTCCCCTTCTTATGTTTGGCGCATTTCTGAGAAAAGATGTCCGTGCGTATACCGTGACGTTCACCGTTCTGTGCGATGCCCTCTCCATCTATGTCTCGTTTGTCATCTCCTGGTGGCTGCGTTTCAAACTGGGCATCATTCCCCTGGCTGATACCCCGCACCTGCATCACTACCTCGTGGTGGTGACCCTGTGGGCGGCGGTGCTTGTCCTCGTGTTCCAGGCCCTGGGCCTATACAACATTCGCATGCCGCTGCCGTTCCTGACGGAGGCGGCGAGAGTAACCCAGGGCATGTTCATCTCCCTTGGGATCCTGTTTGCGATCAACTTTTTCTTCCGCTCCAGCCTGACGTTTTCTCGGTTGACCGTTTTTTTCATGACGGGCCTGGCCCTGATCTGGCTGCTTTTCCTTCGAAACATTTTACGCAACACCTGGGGGCAGTTTCTCCGCAAGCGAAACATGTTGCGACGGGTGCTGTTGATTGGCTGGGGGGATCGAAATGCGGAGATTGTGAGGCATATCCAGGACGATGTGAATTCCGGGCGGCAGGTGCTGGGAGTCCTTTCGGACAGCGGGCCCAAGGACCTTCCGGAGGGGATTCAGTTTTATGGAAAGACCTCGGACCTTGAGCAGGTTCTTGATCGCAACGAAATCGATGAGGTGATTCTGGGAACGCTCCAGGTGCCTCATACGCAGATCAGTCAGTGGATCCTCGCCTGCGAGCGACGTCTGGTGCAATTCCGACTTGTGCCTGATCTTTTCGAGATTCTCGCCACCCGAGTTCAGGTGGATTTTATCAGCGGCGTGCCATTGCTGGGCATCGGAGACTTTCCGCTGGATCGTCCCTTCAACCGCTTCCTCAAGCGTTGCCTGGATATCGTGGGGGCGATCGTGGGGTTGATCCTGACGAGTCCTTTGATGTTATTGGGTGCGTTGTGGGTGCGTCGCGAGTCGGCAGGGCCGTTTATTTATGTGCAGGATCGATGTGGCAGGGATGGACGCGTCTTTCGCATGTTCAAATTACGAACGATGAAGACGGATGCCGAAAAGGAGACAGGGCCGGTCTGGACGGCGGAGAATGACACCCGGCGGACGCGTGCTGGAAAGTTTCTGCGAATGACGAATATTGATGAGACCCCGCAGTTTTGGAATGTGCTTCGTGGCCAGATGAGTCTGGTGGGGCCGCGACCGGAGCGCCCGTTTTTTGTGGACCAGTTCAAGGATGAGATCCGTCACTATATGCCGCGGCATAGTGTGAAGCCCGGGATGACCGGGTGGGCGCAGGTGAATGGACTTCGGGGCAATACGCCCCTGGAGGAGCGGGTTCGGTACGATATTTTCTATTTTGAAAACTGGTCCATCTGGTTCGATCTGCGCATCATGATCGCCACGATCCTGAGTTTTAAAAATGCATACTAGACCCGAGGCGGCTTCAAATCCGAACGCGTCGGGAAAAACTTCCGTGGAGCGTATTCTTCTCGTCCGGAACGATAATATCGGGGATCTGGTCTGTTCCATTCCTGCAATCCAGCTTTTTCGGGAAATTCATCCCTCCGCCAGGATCGATCTTCTGGTGAACAGCTACAATGCTCCGGTTGTCGAGTCGCTGGTTCCACGCTGGGTGGACCGGCTGGTGATCTATCAAAAGACGAAGCATGTGGGCTGGAGTCCCGGCCAGTTGCTTCACTTGGTGAAGTTTTATCTGGGGCTGCGACGCGCTCATTACGATCGGGTCATTCTTCTCGTCGGTGGATTCAGCCGCCAGTCGTATGCCTTTGCGACGTATTCACGTGCCTCCGAGATTGTCGGATACGATCTTCCTTCCGGTGGCTTGCGATATTCAGAGGGGGTTCATGAGGTGGAATCGAGCTGGCATCTCGCGTGCCATGCGTGCGGGGTGGATCGTCCGGTCCCTTTGGAGATTCAATATCCTGTTCGCGCACAGGGAAATCGGGTTGCCCTCCAGATCACGAGTCGCAAGCCGGGAAATCGCTGGTCGGTGGATTCCTTTGTGGAATTGAGCCGGAGGATTGCGGCGGAAGGAAAGGGAAAACCGATTCTCTTGTGGTCCCCTGGAAGTGAACTCATCCGCACTCATCCCGGTGACGATGAAAAGGCGGCGTCCATTCTGGGAAAAGCTCCGGATTGGGTGGAGGCACGACCCACGGCTACCCTTTCGGAATTGATGTCGGTGCTGGGCGAATGTCGAACCCTCGTGACGCCGGATGGCGGCGCCATGCATCTGGGGGCGGCCATGGGGTTGAATGTGGTGGCCCTTTTTGGACAGTCCGATCCCGTTCGATGGCGCCCCTGGACTCCGCGCGCTCGCGTGTTGCAGAGTTCTTCCAGGTCGGTGGAGGATATATCCGTCGATGACGTGGAACGCGCCTGGCGGGAGGTGGAGCGTGAGTGATTTCTCCATTGTCCTGTTGGATCATGCCACGTGGACACGGGGGGATCTGGATCTCTCACCGCTGGAGGCATTGGGCACGGTCACCGCTTATGATCAAACTCCGGCGTCGGAAGTGGGACAGAGAGTGTCGGAGGCCGATGTGGTGCTGTCCAATAAAGTAATGCTCGATGCGGCGGCGTTGAATGGATCCAAAAAACTCAAGCTCATCTGTGTCTGTGCCACGGGAGTAAATAATGTGGACCTGGATGCTGCTCGGGCGAAGGGGATTCGGGTGGTGAATGCGAGTGGTTACAGCACCCAGTCTGTGGCACAGCACGCCATGGCGTTTATTCTGAATTGGTCAACGCAGATGCACCGCTGGCTTCCGGAAGCTTCAAAATGGGCGGAGTCCCCCGTGTTCACACGCCTGGATTATCCTGTAATCGAACTTGTCGACAAAACCATCGGATTAGTGGGTGCAGGACGGATTGGTTTTGTCCTCGGAAAACTGGCCGAAGCTTTTGGGATGACCGTGCGGGCGTGGGCCAGGCCGGGTGGGAAAGGGAACGGTGGCTGGCCAAGGCTGGCATTGCAGGAACTTTTGGGCGCGAGCGATGTGGTGTCCCTACACTGTCCGCTTACGGATTCGACTCGTCACCTGATCAATCGGGAGTCTCTTGGATGGATGAAGAAGGGGGCGTTTCTGGTCAATACAGGGCGCGGTGATTTGATCGAGGAAACGGCCTTGGTGGAAGCTCTGAAGCAGGGACAACTTTCGGGTGCGGGCCTCGACGTGCTTTCAGTGGAGCCGCCTCCTCCGGATCATCCCTTGCTTCGGCTGGGGCATCCGAATCTCATGATCACCCCTCATACCGCGTGGACGACCCGCGAGGCGCGATCCCGATTGCTGAATGAAGTGGTCGAAAATATCCGTGCCTTTCTGCGGGGAGAGGATCGGAATCGGGTGGCGTGAAAGTCGTTTTCAAGGTGAAACTGAGCTTGTCAACGTAAACGGGGAAGCCTAGGGTGCCAACCGTCTATGAGACGCCCGGATTCCATTTTCGGCTGGGTGGTGTTTCTCCTTGCAGGGTTGTCGTCTTCCCTCATGGCCGCAGATTTCGATGCGGATGGGCTCGTGGACAGCTGGCAGATTCAGTATGGATTTCCCACGAATGGATATGAGAGCACAAATTTGGTGGCTTGGTGGCAGATGGACAAAACAACGAGCACGAACGTTGCCGATCGCACCACGAACAACGTCACAGGCACGCTGAGCAATTTCACGGTCTTTCCCTTTGTCACGGGGCTTTACAGTAACGCGATTTCATTTTCGAGCAACTCCTTCGCGAACCTCTCCACGAACAGTGGCGTTCTGACCATTACCAACCATTTCACGATCTCGACATGGTACTATGCCACCAATACCACGAAGCGAGTGGATATCGCGACATGGAGGGACACGAACAACAATAGTTGGATTTTTGGAGTTCAGACCAATGGACTTCCCCGATTGTTGTTCAATAATGTTCAGAACGTGCAGGTCACCAATGCGGCTTACAACGTCAACAACAACACATGGCATCACCTGGCGGGGGTGTTTGCCAAAAGCAACTCTGTGGCCGTCGTCTATGTGGATGGGATACCCCTGGCATCGGCTACCATCACCAACTGGAGCCCCAAGAAGGTTTCCACTTTTCGTTTGGGTGTGACCAATAACGCGGTGTTTCTTTTGGATGAAGCCCGCCTCTACAAATCGGTCATTTCCAGCAATGGGATCGGCCAGCTTCCCGCAACCTACTACGACACCGATGGAGACGGACGATCCAATCTTCAGGAATACCAGAATGGGACCAATCCCACGAACAAAGAGTACCAGCTGCTCCTCTATCCTCAATATGGAGGAGTGATCACCGGTGGAGTCAATGGAGCCTTCTACAATAGCGGGGCGGTGTTGACTCTCACGGCGATTCCCACCAACAACTTTGGATTTGGGTATTGGAGCGGAGATCTTACTGGCACCAACCGAACCCAGAACCTGACCATGAGTGCAACCCGGTCTGTGGCGGCGACGTTTGAGCCCCTGCATACCACGGACATCAATCATGACGGCAAGAGTGACATCATCATCCAGAACATTGACGACACCCAGGTGGGGGTTGTCTATCAGGATGGTCTCGGCAACGTGATCAGCTCCGAATACATCCAGTACAATGGGGGACTACCCTACAATATTGGCAATTTTCGAGTGTTTGGAACGGCTGACATCAATGGCGATGGGCATGCCGACCTCCTGCTTCAGGATGCAGCCTCGACCTACATTTACGTCTCGTACCTGACCAACCAGGTCGTGACCAATTCAGCGCCGATCGCCACAATTGATCTTGGGACATGGAAGTGCGTTTCCAGCGGAGATTTCAATGGGGATGGGAAAGCGGATGTCCTTTTCCAGAATACCACCAACACTCTTCTGACGGTGGACTACTTCAACGGGGCGACCTTCTTAAGTGAAGCCGCAGTGACCACCACCAATATCGGGAACTGGAAAGCTGTGGCCACGGGTCGTTTCCACGACACTCAGAAGACCGACATCGTGTTGCAGGATTCTGCGACCACCGCGATCAAGATCTGGCTCATGGATGGGATCACCAAGGTGGGGGAAAGCACGGTGACCACCAATATAGCGCCATGGATTGTGGTGAGTGCGGGGGATTACAATAGCGATGGCAAGGCGGACATTGTCCTTCAGAACAAGGATACGACCCAGGTCGCTTTCCTCTTCATGGATGGAACCAATTATCTATCCACCTTTTTCAGCTCCACGTATGGATCATACCGGGTGGGTGGGGCTGCGGGCTGGGATATCGACGGTGATTACCTTCCGGACAAATGGGAGACCCAATATTTTGGCAGCGTGACCAATAAGGATGGAAAAGTGGATTCGGATGGAGACAGCACCACTGATCTCCAGGAATTTCGTCTGGGGACCAATCCGACCGATAAATACAACGGGGCACTGCAACTGAGCATGTACAGCGGGAACAACCAGCTTGGGCTGACCAACACCTTTGCCTTCCTCCCAATGATCGTTCAGGCGGCGACCAATGGGTTTGGGGTGACCAACTATCCCGTCGTCTTCAGCATGACTCAGGGTGTGGGCAAAGTGGCGGTGACCAATGGAGGCGCGCTTTTCATCACCTACACCAATCGCACGGATTCCAACGGCTTTGCGACGGCTGCGATTTATCTTGGAACCAATACCAGCACCAACCTGGTGACCGCCTTCCTGACCAGCGGCACCTACACCTCGCAGGTGGTGTTCTCGGAAACGGCTTCATTCCAGGCGCCCACCACGAACAATCTGGTGCTCTGGCTTAAAGCTGATGCGGGTTTGACGGTGCAAACCACAAATGGAACCAATTTTGTGTCCAAGTGGCAGGATCAATTTACCTACCAGAACAACGCCACCCAGGCTGTCGCGAGCCTCCAGCCGTTTGTTGTGACCAATGCCATCAATGGCAGATCCGCCCTTCGTTTCGATGGCGTGAATGACTATTTTTCGGCGGGTGATAGTCCAAGCCTGACTTACAGCAATCTGACTTATTATGTTGTAGCTTCTTTCGACACGCCCGATTCGAGTAGTAGGGCTCTTATTTCGAAAGCTACAGCTCAAAAATGGATTTATTGGTATGATCAAGGAGGAATGACATTTCACATACAACCTGGCAATTTGAATGTGGTTTCAACGCCTTTTACAAAGTCGGCAAATCGCTATTATGTTTTCGAAATAACTAAGGACGGCAGCAACTATGCACACTATATAAACGGAAAGTTTTTTGGTGCGACGACCAACGGCATTCAAATTCCCACGCCGATTAATTCTGATTTTCGAATTGGTCAGGCGCAAAATACCTTCTTTCTAAATGGCTGTATCGCTGAAATCATGGTGTATGACAAGGCTCTCTCCGGAACTGCTCAACAAACAGCGGAACAATATTTATGCGAAAAATACGGCATGCCCCTCAGTATCGCCACTCCAGCCATTTCTCCTAATGGTGGCTCTTACAGTAATTCGGTAAGCGTAGCGATTTCCACCCTTACGATTAACACGATCATTCGGTACACGACGGATGGGAGCACTCCGACAACGGCTTCTTCCCTCTATTCCGGAGTGTTCGCCCTCACCAACAGCACCACGATCAATGCTAGAGCTTTTCGAACCAATTCGTATGACAGCGCAGTGGCTACTGCTATCTTTTACGTCAATGATACCGATCAGAACGGAATGTCCGATGCCTGGGAGATCTCCAATTTCGGAGCGACCGGCCAGGATCCCAATGGAGATCCTGATAGTGATGGACTGACGAATATTGAAGAGTTTCAGCGGGGAGCCAATCCCAACAATTCGGACACCAATGGCGATGGAGTCATTGACGGGATCGCCGTGGCCATCGGGATCAGCGCGACCAACACCGACCTGGATGGAGATGGTCTGATCAATGCCAAGGAACTGGAGTTGCGCACTAATCCTCTTGCCGCGGATACGGATGGGGATGGGGTGATTGATGGGAGTGACGCCTTTCCTCTGGATCCGACCCGGTGGTTTGCGCCTTCGCCAAATCCCGCTGACCACACCGCGCCGGGGATCAACCTGACCGAACCGAGCAATGCCGTCCTCCTGCCTTAATTGGACCACATGAAACTGTAATGCCCATGAATGAATCAGGAAAAACTTCTCCGTGCCTCTGGGCTATGTGGTTCTAATTCAGTTCCGCTTATATGAAATTTTCCGCTTCTTCAACTTCCTCCCAGTCCAGACGCCAGGGCATGTTGATGTCCTTGCAGCCGGAGACAGTGAGTCATCCGCGACGTTTTACTCGTCGATTTCCCATGGTCATGCGCTTCACGGCGCTCCTGATGGCCTGCCTGCAGTTCCTTACATGCATTCCTGTGGTTTCTTTGGCTACCGATGCCGATCCTTTTCAAACTACCAAATCGCAGGAACCTGTCAGGAATGAAGCGAAGACGATCGCCTTTTTATCCGAGATCAAGGGGCCAGGAGGGGATATTGTGCAACCTGTCCCGGTCTCCCCCAACTATCCTACCGATGACGAAATTTTTGGGATGCATGTCTTTTCCGAGCCGCTGGTGCCTGTGACAAAGTCCTCTCCAAACAAGGAAAACCAGGATTTGGTTGATGCGCTGGAGGTTTATCGGAAGCGCTCAGCGAATGAGGATGTGTCGGCGATATTGAATTTTCTCACGGATCATCCGCAATCGCGCTGGCGCGGATCTCTGTTGACCAATCTGGGACTTGTCTATCGGAAGACGGGGCAGTGGACCCGCGCGCTCTCGGTTTTGGAAGAGGCATGGAACCTGTTAAAGAACGAAACGGAGCCTCGGATTCATTCGGTGGCGGAACAGGCGGTTTCCGAACTCATTGATCTGAATACGCATTTTGGCCGACAGGAGGTTCTGGAATTGCTTCTGGGGGAAATCCAATCGTATCGCATCTCCGGTTCTGCTCGTGAACAGGTTGTTTCCGCCAGGGAAACACTCTGGATGATGCGAAACAAACCGGAGATCGCCTTTCGCTGTGGTTCCCTTGCGCTTGCCAGGCTTCAGATGAACATGGATCCCTCCCACAAGATGGATGAAAGAGCGAAGAATTATTCATCAAATTCAAAGGGGATTTCCATGAGCCAGCTCGTGACCCTCGCTAGTGATCTGGGCATGAACTGTGTCATGGTAAAAAGAGATGTTGGAGGAGTGGTGACGGTTCCCTCCCTTGTTCATTGGAAACTGGGGCACTACGGAACCATTCTTAAGGCAGAAAACAATCGGTATCTGATCGAGGATCCTGCGACGGGAAATTCACTCTGGGTCACCAGGGAGACAATCGATTCGGAAGCGAGTGGCTATTTTTTAATTCCCGCAGCGAAGATGTCCTCTGCCCTGACTCCTGTCAGTTCCGTGGAGGGTGGAGAGGTTTGGGGGAAAGGACCTGTAACCGGCAGGGATAAGGATCGTAACCGGTGTGATGACAAACAGGTTGGAGGAAGCTCGGGAACAGGAGGGGGATGCGCCTCCTGCAAGGGAATGGCGAACTACAGCATTCATGCGATGCTTGTGAGTCTCCATATTCAGGACAATCCGGTGGGGTATACCCCCCCGCGAGGACCCGCCGTTCAGTTTCATGTGACCTATAATCAGCGCGAAGCCAATCAACCCGGGATCTTTTCCTTTGGCAATCTCGGGCCCTGTTGGACATTTGGCTGGATCTCCTGGATTATTGATGATCCGTTAAATACCTCGGTGGATGTGACTCAGTTCGCTCAGGGTGGTGGTGTTTATACTTTCACCGGATTCAATACCAACAGTCAGAGCTTTGCGACACACCCTGAAAGTTCCAGTGTTTTGGTTCGCACTTCATCCACCAGCTATGAGCTCAGAAATTCCGATGGTAGCAAGCGGGTCTTTGGGGTTCCAGACGGTAGCATGACTTTTCCAAGACGGGTGTTTCTGACCCAGGAAGTCGATCCTTCCGGAAATACGTTGACGTTTACCTATGATTCCCAACTTCGATTGGTAGCGGCACAAGACGCCATCGGACAGACAACCGTTGTTTCCTACGAGAATGAAGATCCACTAAAAATCACCAAAGTGACCGATCCTTTCGGCCGTTATGCCACCTTCGAATATGATTCCGTGGGACGCTTAAGCAAGATCACCGATGTCGTGGGGCTTACTTCGCAGTTCACCTATGATGTCACGGATTTCATCACGTCCTTAATCACTCCTTATGGCACAACGGAGTTTTCTATGGGCGAAGGAAGTGATTTGATACGATGGATTGAAGCCAAGGATCCACAGGGTGCGACCGAACATGTGGAATATCGGGACCTTGCTCCAGGAATTCCAACCTCGATTGACAACACTCGCCCATCATGGTTTCCTCCAGAATATGCATATACCCTAGGATATAGAAATACATTTTACTGGGACAAAAAGGCGAGCAAGGATTATCCGGGGGATTACACCAAAGCTCATATTTTTCACTGGCTGCACAAGCCGGACATTCAGACCATTTCAGGTGTTTTGGAGAGCGAGAAAATGCCGCTCGAAGGACGAACATGGTATTTTTATAGCGATCAGGTTTTTGTGAACGTGCTTGTGACCAATACAAGTCCTAGCATTGTTGAACGGAAGATGAGTTCTGGAGCCAGTCAGGCCCAGCTGTTCGAATACAATAGTCTGTTCAAGGTGACCAAAAAGACTTATCCCCTTGGTCGGGCCACAATCTACAACTACAGCACTAACAACATCGATCTATTGGAGGTGCGCCAGGTGACGGGTGCCACCAATGATCTATTAGTCTCATACACCTATGACGCAAACCACAATCCGCTAACGATCGTGGATGCAGCGGGACAGACAAACTCCTTCACCTACAACGCCCAGGGACAGGTCAAAACGATCACCAATCCCAAAGGCGAAACCACCACCCTCAACTACAATGCCAATGGTTATGTGACGAATATTGTGGGCGCCATTGCAGGGGCAGTCACCAGCTTCGGTTATGATTCGTATGGAAGGGTCAGCTCGGTGACGGATTCGGAGGGGTACACGATCACCAAAAACTATGATGCCCTGGACCGGTTGACTAAAAACACCTATCCCGATGGCACCACCGAACAGTTCACCTACGACAAGCTGGATGTGGTTCAGGTCAAGGATCGACTGGGACGGATCACGCGAAAATATTACAATTCCATTCGTCAACTTGAAGCGATTCAGGATCCGGAAGGACGCTTAACCCAGTTTCAATGGTGTCTCTGTGGTGGTTTGGAAAAGATCATCGATCCCCTCGGACAATCCACAACATGGTTCCGGGACCTTCAGGGAAGGGTGACCGACAAGTCGTATGCCGACGGCACGACCATGCATTACGCCTATGAAACTGATCTCGGACGATTGTCTTCCGTCCAGGATGCCAAAGGGCAATTTACAGTCTATCAATACGCGCTGGATAATAATCTTTCCTCCGTCAGCTATTCCAATGCGGTGGTGGCTACGCCCAGCGTGAGTTTCACCTACGACACGAACTACAATCGGGTGGTGACGATGGTGGATGGAGTGGGGACCAATACCTATGTGTACTATCCGGTTTCAGGCAAACCGCTGGGCGCAGGCCGGCTTCAATCGATCGATGGACCTTTTTCTAATGACACAGTGACGTATGCCTATGACAAATTGGGACGTGTTTCCAGTCGTATCATCAATAATGCCACGAACTTGATGGTTTACGATGCTCTGGGGCGTGTCACGGGGATCACCAATTCGCTTGGCGGTTTTACTTATACCTATACCAATCAAACCACGCGCCTAGCTTCGATCTCCTATCCCAATGGCCAGAGCACGACCTTTGACTATTTTTCGAATTCAGGGGATCAACGGTTGAAGACGATTTTGAACAAAAAGTCAGGTGGAACCACGGTGTCGAAGTTTGACTATGAGTACAATGCCGAGGGGGAAATCACCAAGTGGACCCGACAGGCGGATGCGGGTACGCCCGAGGCTTATGAGTTGTCATACGATCAGGCGGATCAGCTCGTCGCAGCAGTGTCACGAAACACGTCGACTCAGGCCATCCTGAAGCAATATGTGTATGGCTACGATAAGGCGGGAAATCGCACTTCCGAGTCGATTGACACGGGAGTGACGAAGGCGACGGTGAATAACGTGAACCAGATCACGCAA
>CAYYYL010000044.1:0-22442 GCA_964475835.1 uncultured Verrucomicrobiota bacterium
TCCAACCCAGGCCTTCTCACTAATTTTTTGGTCCAGTTTTCGGGGGGCAGCTCAGTGGGATTTGCAGGACTCTTTTTGGTGTATGGGCAGAGTGTTCGGGTTTTGGACAGTTTGCGTCAGGTATCACGTGCGGAGGATGTTCTCATGGCAAACGTGGAGTACTTGCGAACGCGAAGTTGGACCCAGCTGACAAATGTCTATACGACCACTTCGGCAACGATTCCTTCACAGAGCAGTTCAAATCTCATCGAATCCATCAATTATGTGGTCCTTTCGGGAACGACAAACAGCCCTGTTTGCACTCATCTGGAGCTTCTCTCGACAGATCCCCTGAGAATGGGGTTAAAGAACGCAAAACGCGATTTTCTGTTTAGTCCAAGCACAGTTACTTCAACGACATCGATGATTCGTGCGACGGTCCTGCTTTCCTGGGACTCTATGCAGGGAAAAACAGTGACCAACTCCATGACCGTTAGCATCACAAAGGGAGGAATGACTGCAGATGTTTATTAAAATAAATTGGCGGAGAAAGCTGGACCAACTGGCGATGACGTTATTGGAAATCATGATCGCCATGACTATTGGAGTTACCATGCTTGGGATGGCGGTTGCGTCCTCTGTCGAGCTTTATAAAAACTTTGCAGCCGCCACGGCATATCGAAATATTCATGAAGATGCCAGGAAGTCTCTGGCATTTATCAGTCGCGATATTCGTTCGGCTAGCAATGTTTCAAGTTTTGCTTCCTCGGCCATTACACTTCAAGTCATCAATTCCACTGGAGCAGTGGACACAATTCGTTACCAGCTGATCAACAGTAATCTTGTGAGAAGTGTCACTACCGGAACATCTACGTTCACAACCAATCTTTTAACAGACAATGTTACTTATGTGAATTTCGAACGCTGGACCAATCCTGGGGCTCCAGCATCAGATAATACCGACACTTATGAAATACGAGCAAGTTTGACGGTCACCAATTCTTCTTCTTTTCGAATCTCCAGTGACCTTTTGCAGACCAGAGTGCTGATGCGAAATAAATCTTAGAATTAGGAGGTTTTATGAGCCTGTTTTTTAAAAACAAAGGGTCAACCCTCATCTCTGTATTGGTACTGCTTACTGTTCTCACCGCGGTTTCCGGATCCATGATCGTAATGGTTGCTCAAGAATATGTTCTGAGTAAACGCTCTCTGGCATGGAATCAGGCTGTATACACTGCAGAAAGCGGGATTGATACGGGATGGAATGAGGTGAATAAATTGACGGCGATCAATACCAATGGCACTTTTATGTCCGGCTGGACGAGCTCGGGGGCGAATACCTGGAGTTTGTCCAATCAGACCCTTACGGCACTCGGTGGTTACGAGAGTAATTCAACCTATTCTGTTTTGGTCACCACCAATTCTCCCCAAGCAGGATACATTACAATCACTGCAAGCGGAACCACAACCTCCCCGGGAATTGTCATCAGCCAAACTCGAAATGTGACTGCTATTTTGAGACCTGTTTATCCCTTTAGTATGGCGATACTTTCGAAAGGTTTGATCGATTTTAATGGAAATGCGGCCATTCTTGATTCCTTTAATTCGACTACTGCGGCATATAGCGCTGGAACCCGGCGTGCACATGGCAATATTGGCACGAATGGCAGTCTAATCGATGCCGCGGGACTCGATCTTTATGGAAGCGCTCAGACAGGCCCTGGAGGCGTGGTGACCACAGCCCCGGGATTCAATATGTTTCAGCCTGGGGGATCTGATTCTGGAACTAACACGATTTCAGATGGTTTAAAAGTTTCCATTCCAGATGTGACCCTGCCTACAGGTTTTTCGCCTTCTACGACTTATGGAAATGTGACCTCCAGCACGACGGTCACCGGGGCTTCCGGAGCGACGACCCAATATCAGATGAGCTCTATTAATTTGAACGGTGGCGGGAAAACTCTAACTATTAGTGGCGCTGGGAAGGTTCAAATCTATGTGTCTGGTGCGATTGATATTGGTGGCAATGCAGGAATTGAAATTGTTCCTACTGCGGGATTAACACTTACAGTGGAGTTTTACGTTGGCGGTTCCATTAACCTCGATGGAAATGGCCTTGCAAACACAAGTCAGTTTGCCCCCTCTTGCTACATCTATGGTTTGCCTACATGCACCTCATTTTCCATTAATGGAACAGCCGATCTGAAAGCAGCTGTTTATGTGCCTAATGCTACTGCAACCCTTGCGGGAGGAGCTTATATGGAGGGGGCCTTGGTGGCGAGCTCCATCAACGCCGTAGGAACCATAGATTTCCATTATGATGAAGCTTTGGCGAATCAGGGAAGAGTCACCAACTATTTGCTAGTATCCTGGAGAGAATTTTGAAAACAACATTTTCATGGTGGATTTGTTTGTTTATTGCAATGAGTTTGTATGCCGAGGAATCCCAGGCGCCAATGTACTACCAGAGTTTCCATCCTGATGACCCACATCGACTGATACATCACTTTCGCCTGGATGGGAAGGATATGACGGTCGAAACTGGAGGAAATTGGATGGCTGTTTGTCCGGCAGGTGACTCCCTGGTTTCATTTTATGATCGTTCCCAGGACGGTTGCTCCATTGATGTGGTGGTGACCAAGCTTGAAAAACCCCCGTCTAATGAAAAGGAGGCCTTTCAGCTTTATCTTGCTAGACTAGACACCATATACCCAAAGCCCTTTGTCAAGGATGCTCGAATTCGGGAAGTGATTGGCGAATATCCTCAAACTTATATTCTTGCGGCCTCTGAAACAGAGGCTCCTAATCGAATATCCACTTTTTTTTATGTTGCCCCCAATATTTATGAAGTGACTTTGCAAGTAAGGAGTCGATTGGTTGGAAGTACAAGGCAGAGCTATTCCAATATGTTAAAGTCCATTCACTATGAAAATATGGAGCAACCTCCTTTAACACAAGACGTGCAATTGGCTTCCCTTCAATCGAGAGTTAAAGAACACCCGGCGTCTGAGGCCCCCTAGTTGGGCTATGAGGTGGCACTATTTGACTTCCGTCAAACAGCCTGCGAAGCGAACGAACAGCGCCTCGGTTTCTGGAAGCCATTTAGAATCGGCAAGGTAGCCGAGGGTAACGAGTTGGCTGTCGAGAAAGCAGTAGCGATGAAAACCGTGAAGAACCCCGATCGGTTCCGTTTGTTGAAAGCGTACGATGACCTGGGCATCGTTTTCAGTTCCCGTCCACTGATCGATGGTGAAGTTGCCTGTGGCGGTGTTTGCCGTCCAACGTTCTTTCAAAATAGCAAGTGCCCCGGACATGGTGGTGATGGGATTGCGTTTACTGTCGAGGAGGGTTTCGATTTTGAATCCAATGACGGCGGTGCCCATTTCGGGGGTGGCTCCCGCCGCATCGTAGCCAAAAAGATTGTTGCTCCACCTCCAGCCCGGAATTTCAGGAAATTGGAAGAGGTGTTGCTGGGTCTTGATCCGGATGACGCTCTGTTCTCCGCTCTCCTCATTTTCGGAGGGAAGGACAGCGGGAAAGATTTCGACGGATTCCGCCATCGCGTGTTGAAGTCCAAGGCAACACGCAAGAAGGAGGGCTCGTTGCCGATCTTTTGAGATCCACATACGCATATCGATGGCCTTAAAAAGTTTTAGAAATCACGCCAGACGCCCGGGGCAAATCGGCGTACAACCGGGGTCCCCGGGGGGAGTTTGTTGGGGTTTAGCAGTTCCGTGTTAAAGGCATAGTAACGGGTCGGAGGATTATACACATTATTGGCACCGCCACCCGCGTCGACAAAATAGCTTTTGGATTGCTTGCTGAAAAAAAGACTGACCATCGAGCCGGATATTTTGAAATTGGCACCCCCCATGTCCTCCATAAAGCGGGGATAGTTATGGATTCCCCCCGTCGAACCACCGGCGGCTCCATTTGCATTGGTGAAGCGAGCGGATTTGCTGCTGTGGGAGGAACCGGCGATTACGGCGGCGTTCACCTCGGTGACGACATTGCCCCCTGTTTTTCGTAAATTAAAGAGGGTGCTTCCCGGAGAGAATGAGGATGTGTTGTCCCATGATCCGGAACCGGAGAGGACATTTTGAGCCCACCTGCTCGACATGAAGCTGACGGCGTCTGCGACGATCATCGCCGGTTTGACTCCCGTGGCGGGATTGGAACTGCTGATGGTTCCGGTGGGATCGAGCGAAGCTTCCCGGTTTGGATTGGAAAGAGTGCCTCTTCCCCCCGTCCCCCCTTCGGGGGCCGTGGCGCCATCTCCGTCGGCATTGAAGTTTCCAAGCACGTAGGCGGGGGTTTCGGAGACAATGCTAATCCCACGGGAGGAGGTGGGAAGGGTGAAGTTTTTCGTCGCACTGGCTCCACCCGAGGATTTGTCATTGATGCGCAGGCCGGGGCGGTAGCTTGCCGGTGCGAAACCGTCGCTCGTGGCCGGAGACGTGCCGGAACCATTGTAGCCATCGTCGTAAAAATAAATCATGCCATTGAATTTTACGGGCATGGCGGAGCCAATGGGATTGCCAGCGGCGTCGTTGACAATGGGATTTCCCGTGGAATCAGCTTTGAAGGTACCGTCGGGATTGACGGCATTGTAGAGGGATTCCAGATTAAGCTCCGACATGGAGATCTTTTGTCCATCCATGACATATTCCCGATGATCGTGAACCGTGGTCCGGGCGGGCGGGATGATATTGTTTTTATTGTAAAGATTGATGGTTCGGAACCCGAGGACATTATTACCGGCGTCCTTGACTGGAACTTTGAAAAAGACATTGGTGCCGCTGCGATGAATGACCAGGGAGGCTGAATAAGCCATTTTGGCTTTTTTCGATGAAGAGCTTTCGGAGGTAGTGCTGGGACTCCAGACGACATTGTCTGTGGTGACGATCGAAGGCTTTTCGATCATGACGTGATAAGGATTATCCGGATCCGTGGCGGTGGCAAGCACTTCAGGTGGGAGGGGAGGGTTGATGGTGTTGATTCCCTGGTCGGAGGTTTTTACCCCTCCACCCCATTTCGTTAGAGCACCCGTGGCCCAATCCCCGGCATTACTATCGTAGTATCTCTGACCCCCGGAGCGCTCCTGTCCGTCGATCATGGAGCCTGAGCGGGGGTTTTTCACACGGAAAGGACCATTGGGTGTATTGTCCCATGGGCCGGAGGATGTCCACGTTCCGGTTCGCGAATTCCACTGCTTCAAACCCCGAAGAAGGTCACCAGACAAGGTCAGGTTATCCCGAATGTCGATCGAACCATGGTTGTTGAAATAGAAGTTTCCGTTAACATGAACTTTCCCATCGATGATCATGTTAGGGCCGTTGAAAAGTTCCATGTCTCCGTTGTAGTAGACCGCGTACTGAAAAATGGGAATGTAGTCGATGAAGAGCTCCTGACGAACCGTCTGAGGGATGTTGAATCGACCATTCTGGATGGCCGTTGCCTGGCAGATGACCGTGGCACGGCTGCTGGTGAGTCCCGCGAACGGATCTGTGCTTGTGGTGGGGATGAGCGTTCTTACGAAAACGTTGGTACTCGTCGAGGAGGGATAGTAGTTCGAAATTCCCGTAAAGGAGGATTGGGAAAGGCCGGCCACGCTTGAAGGAGGGTTAAGGTTTGCAAGATCGGCGGTGGAGGGTGCGACGTAGTTGGCCATATACCCACTAAGCGGATACTGCCCCACCATTAGATTCTTGATTTGTGCCATAGAACGGCGGACAGCAGCTTCGGCTCCATAGAGTGATTGAATGCGCTCGGTACGGCGGACGATTTGAACATTCTCTGTACCCGCCCATTGCATCAGGCCGGCCAGCAAGAGGGAGAGCACGGCGATGTAGGCCATCGTGATGATGAGGGCGGACCCACGCGTGATAAAGGAGGGGGGGGCGGTTATCCTTTTCATGTTCAGTAGATCAGTAGAGGCCCTGATTCCGAAGGGCTATGGAAGAGCGGAGGAAGATCACCTGTTTGCCGTCCTGGTCATTGGGATCCACCAGCCGGATGTTCACGACGAAAGCACCTCCGTATTGCTGGAATACCATCTCCGGGTTGGTAATGCCGTCCATGATTTGAAAGGGTTCACCTTTGGTTCGGTTGGGAGCCGTGTTGCTGCTGGTGCTGGTGTAGTAGTAAAGAGAGGCATTGGTAGCGCCGTTTGCCAGCCGGGTAATGTTGCTGACGAAGAAGTGGGAGTAGAGTTCGCTGGTGGTGGTGATGCTGTTCGTGGGTGAGTAGACCCGGAAATACATCCCCTGCGAACTGGTGCTGATCACAGGAGAAGATGAAAAGGAGTTGTAAATGGTCGCCGTGCTACCACGACGGAGTTCTCCCATGATTGTATCCATTCCGGCCCGGGCCTGGCGCTGGATGTTGAGTTGCCCAAAGTTACCGGAAGAAAGCCTGGTGCTTAGGAGGTAGATTTCCAGCAATCCGAGCATGATCATGGAAAAAATCCCCATGGAGACCATCACCTCCAGGAGGGTCATGCCACGGAAGGGTTGGAAAAATGGACGGCGCATTTCAGGGATTGTTTCGAATGGTGGTCAGGACGATGGGGGCCTGGGGGCGTCCGAGGAAGGTCCATGTGTTGCTCACGGTGATGAGCACGTATTCGAGGTTGGTGTCCGTTCCTGTGGGGGTGGAGATTTTTACATGACGATTGATGACGTAGCTTCCTAGGTCGTCCAGAGGGAGGCTCTGTTCTGTCGCGAGATTGGAGATGTTGGTCAGGGTGACGGAGTGCCCACGGTATTGGGTGGCGATGAAGTTCGTGAAGGAAACATTCGAATAAAAGTAACCTCCGGCCATGTACCTTCCCGAGGCTGTGTTTGTCGTGAAGAAATCAGAATAGGGGGTGTAGAGTGCGTATTCCATCGCCTGTTCCGCATAGCTGACGGAAGTTTCATAAGCGGATTGATATTTGGTTTGCTCCTGGGTTTTTACAAACCCGACGAGCATGGCGCCAAGCGCCAGCCCCATGATGCTGAGGGAGACCACCATCTCCACAAGTGTCATTCCGCGATGTTGCGTTCGCCAGTTCATTCAAAACAGCAAATACTATACCAGGGTGATTCCCAAAATTGAAAATCAACCATGCCTAACTCCAAGCAGGGGAGCCTCTTCCGATTCCCATGCTTTTGTCAATATAGCACACGAATGGGAAATTGCGGCAGGCAAAATCGCCTATCCCCCTGTGCGGTGTTTGATAAAACGAAAGAGCATGGCGATGCCTGCCATGAGAAAGGCAAGGATGCCGATTCCCGTCAGCCAGCTTGCGGGTGCGGCGGCTGTATCCGATTCGGACCCTTCGGAGGGGGATTCCGTGGAATCAGTCCCCTCCCTTGAAGGGGAGGGGGTCGGCTGTTGATGGATTTGGTTGGTGGCGCCTTCCTCGAGTTGATCCCGTTGTTTGAGGACCACTTCCTGATGGAGTCCTGGCTGTTCCTCCTCCGTGTTGAATGCCGCCTGAGTGCCAAGGGGAACTGAGAGCAGAACGAAAAGGAGGGGGAGGAGGAATGTTTTCATCAATTTCCTTCATGCCACGCCAAGCGAATGGGAAGGGCCAGATCCTTGGGGAGGAAGATGTCGAGCACGTTTTCTCCGTGACTGCTGTGGATTCGCTCGTCATAGCGGAAGCGGGCATGCCCCATGAAGACGATTCCCTCGTCCCGGCCCACTACGGTGCCGTTGAAGGTGATGTCTCCGACGCTTCCTCCGATCAAGTGATTACAGTAGAGGACCCCGTCGATGCGTGTCATCTCCCTGCGATCCACAAACAGGCCCTTTAGATCCACATCGGAAAAAGTGGATTCATAATATTTTCGGGAAGTGACGCCGTCGCTTTTGGTTCCTGTCGTGCCGTCAAAATTTTTATCAATGGCGTCATAGTTTCCGTTGAAAAAGGAGTCAGAACCGGATTTGAAGGATACGTACCCGTTGTCTTCATCCTTGGGGTCCACGATATATTTCGAAGTAAAGGGAGGTGTGGCGTAGTCCAAAAAGTCGGGGGAACCCGTATAGTTTCCAAAGATCACATTTCCACGGGCGACGAGACCGATCATGTCCTTGTTTCGGTTGGTGGCATAGGTGGAGTAGGGAGTGGAATCGGTGGCCGGATAGATCGGGGGATCCTTGGCGGTGAGATTGCCGATGATGTGGACATTGCGACGGGCGACGATGGTTCCCTGTCCTGTGTAAACGCCCTTGATGACAAGGTCTCCCTGGACCACAAAAGGTCCGTGAAGTTTGATGGGATGACTTGCGTCCCCGGCAATGTACATGGCCTTGCCTTTGTTGCCCGCAGGACTGAAAAATTTCGCATAGGCGCCCTTGGCAACGACTCCAACGGTGGTTTCGTCCCCGAAGCTTTGATCCAACCGGGTGTATTTGTTCAGGCTTGAGTCCCAATATTCGACATAGCCGGTTTTATCACTGGCGAGTTGCTCGTAGGCATCGACGGTGCCGATATAAGGCATCGTGAGAGGGTCCTGGTGCTCGCGGTGGGCGGAATCCGGTGAAACGTAGGCGACCCCGTCGTAGCCTGAGGAATATTTGGAGGTGGTTGGTTTTTTGGGATCGGCAGGGTTGCCGGGACGGGAACGATCCGATTTGTCGGTGTAATATTTTTCAAGCCGATCAGCCCGGGAATCACCCTTGACGACACCCTCGGTTCCATTCGCCTTTGCAGCAATGGTGTAACCGTTGATGGTGGGGCCGTGCTTGTAGTTGAAGTTTCCATTGGAGCGGACATCGCCATCGATTTGGATCGTATGACCGTAGTGCCATCCCAGATTGTTGATGAAATAGGCGTAATCAAAAATTCTGGAAGCTGCCTGCTTGAATCGAATCGTTTCGTGGATAGTGCGTCGTGTTCCATTGTAGGTCCCCACCGAAATGAGTTTGAGATCGCCGATGGCATAGAGACTGTTCATGTCATCGCTGTGACCCCGTTTCTCCACTACGGTGACATCGTAGGTTCCACCTTGAAAATCGACGTTGTTGGGGAATGAGACCGTGAAACCATTGTAGCTGATCGAGTGGCTCGTCATGCTGGATTTCTTGCTGAAAAAATCGAATTTATTCGGCCCCTGGGTTTCGTCCAGAGTCGTGGCCGGGTCATTGTAGACGTAGTACTTTGCGAAACTGTTTTTGGCACTCACAAGGCCGTTGGTGCTGACCACCGCGGCCTTGGCGGCTTCCATTCCCGCCTGGGCGATTAGGAAAGCCTTTGTAGAATCGTTTTCCCTCCGTGCCTGGATCACTTCTGACCCTGCATATTCGAGCAGGCCGGCCAGCATGATGGCGCACACGGCCACCACGGCGAGCGTCATCATCAGCGAATAACCGGAATCATTTCGACGGAATTTGTGAAAAATCGGATTCATGATCAGGCTTATTCCTGGGGATTGTTCCGGTAGGACGCGGTAGTCTCGTAGGTATTGGTGAGAACACGGCCTCCCGCCTTTTGAACCAGGAGGTCGAAGGTGAGTTTGACCATGGCGTTGGTTCCGGGTTCGGTAAACATGAAACGTCCCATGGAAATGGTGTTGGGAAAACCGTTCACCATGGGAATCTGGTCCCCCCCGTTGACTCGATAGTAAACGGTTTTGCTGGGTGTGTCGTACCCAATGGTGTAAAGGGCGGCCATCGAGGAGTCGGTATAGTTGGTCAGACTGATGTAACCAAAGGCTGTGAAATTTGTCTGAGCCCGGAAGGTGAAAGTCTGATTCGTGGGGGCAGTGGCGATGGTTGCGATAACAGGGTTGGGACTTCCAGGGGTTCCCTGATCGTTGTAGTAGACAGAATGAATTCCTCCAAAGGTGCCCATCGGACCACGGGTGATTTTCTCAATGATCATGTCCGCCTTGCGCTGCGACTGGATTTTGGAAGAAGTATCGGAAAGTCCGCGATAGATGTAGATATTGAGAATCAATGCAGCTGCGGCAACCGCCATACCGATGGACATGGCGATCATCAGTTCCGGCAGCGTGAACGCGCTGCGAATACACCCCGTTCCAAATGCATGATCGCGCGGCTCTTCCCGCTTTTTCAGCAAGCTGCTAGCGCATCGGGAAAACATAGGTGGCTCCGGTTTCTGTCATGATTCGGCTGGCACCGTGTACTTTTTGACGCCATTTGACTTCAACCGTCACGAGAAAATAGTTTTCCTTGGGGGTGATTGTGGTGATCCGGCTTTGAAATCCAGATGCAAATACGGGATCGGTCACGACTGAAGGCACCTTGGTCTCATTCACTGAGGCCGTGCCACCTCCCGCGTTCACCATTCCGCGGATGGTTGCCTCCGTCCATGTGCCTACATTTTCTATCTGGGTGGAAATCAGGTTGTTCGCGATATTCCGATTGCGGGCCGCCTGTGTGGAGTATTGGCCTATCAGAAGGGTGCTGATCATCGCTCCTGCCACGACGGCAAAAACCCCGACGGAAATCATGACTTCCACGAGAGTGAACCCCTGCCAATAAAAGCGTCGATGACTTAGCCCCATAAATCCATTCACCTGTTTCATGTAATATACATTGACAATCAATGTTTTACACTTAAAACAATGCTCTTACTTGGTCGTGATGAGGTTTTCTAATTCGAAGTTATGAGTCTATCTAATTGATGTTCAATAGCTTACATGTGGGTTAATCCCCAGCGAACACGAATGCGTTGCTCGATCATTCCGAAAAGGAAACGATCCAGGAGTAATCCAAAAAGAATGGTCACAATCATGATGCCGACGACCTGGGCCATGTCGTTGAGTTCCCGCCCCATATGAAGGAGAAAGCCAAGACCGAGGCTTGATTTGATGAGTTCTGCTGAGACAGCCCCATGCCAGCCGAGGGTCCATCCCAGTTTGATTCCGGTGACGACGTTGGGGAGGGTGGCAGGAACGATCACGCGATAGCCCATGGCGAAGCGGGATGTTCCCAGTGTGCGTGCGGCCCGGAGGTAGAGGGGGGGGATGTTGGCGATGCCATCGGCGGTGGCGATGGCGATTGCGCCCATGGAGCTCATCACGATGACGAAGTAGATGCCGCTTTCATTAAGTCCGAAAATGAGAAGGGAAAAGGGAACCCAAGCGGCCGAGGGCAGGGTTTGGATCCCGAGAAGGAGGGATTTGAGGGCGTGTTTGACGGTCGGCAACATGCCCATCATAAGTCCCAACACGAGACCGATGCTCACGGAAATCCCGAAACCCACGAGCATGCGGAGCACCGTGGCCTTGAGGCTTGGGAGGAAAACGTTATCGGTCCAGAGCTCAAGGAGCCGCTGGATCACCATCCATGGGGAAGGAAGGATGTATTTGGGGAGGAGGTGGAGTTCAAATACCGTCTGCCAGAAAATGATCAGGGATAGGTAGAAGACCGCCACTGTGATATTGCGTTTCATCGTCACCTTCTTCTTCAAGTTCAGTTTTCAAATCGACAAGGATTTGTGCCGCGTGCTGGCTGACATCCTGGTCGTAGAAATCCCTGGGGCGAGAGAGGTTCACCACGACCTCCCGCTTGATGCGGCCGGGTCGTGACGTGAACATCAAAATGCGATCGCCAAGGCAGGCGGCCTCACGCACGTTGTGTGTAACAAAAATCACCGTCTTACGCGTGCGCGCGAAAATTTCCTGCACGTGGCCATAGAGCCGTTCCCGGGTAAGCGCGTCCAACGCTCCAAAGGGTTCGTCCATGAGAAGAATGCGGGGGTTGGGAGCCAGGGCGCGGGCCAGAGCCACTCGTTGCTTCATTCCTCCGGAAAGTTCGTGAATATAGGAATTCTCGAATTTGCTCAGATGCACCAGGTTCAAATAGTAGCGTGCCACCTCCCGTCGATCTGACCGAGTCAGCTTGGCCTTACGCTTCAAACCAAACACCACGTTGTCCACAACGGTCAGCCATGGAAAAAGAGCATGCTCCTGAAACATCACCATGCGATCAAAGCCAGGACCTGTGACCTGTTTCCCGTCCACAAGGATCTGTCCGCTGGTGGGAAATTCGAAGCCCGCAATTAAATTCAATAGGGTGGATTTTCCGCATCCCGAGGGACCGACGAGCACAAGGAACTCACCCTCCCGGACTTCCAGCGTCGTGGGTTGCAGGGCTTCCACGATGCCCTTGCGCGTGGCGAACGCCTTCGTCGCTCCGAGGATGCTCACCTTGGCGGGGGCGATTGGGTTCTCCAGTTGAAGAACTTCGGAGCTGGGTTGAGGGGTCGGTTCCGACATGTCGAAAAAAAGGCGACCAGTCCAGGCGGACTGGTCGACGTGTGAAGAATGGGTGGAGAGGGGGGATTAGGTCTTCGGACGAGAATCAAAGTTCTCGCCGTTGATCAAATCGCTTTCAATGTTGATGTCCGAGAAAAGCCACGAGGAGAGGTAGCGTTCCGAGCAGGAGGGCATTACAGCCACGATGGTCTTGCCCTTGTTCTCCGGACGTTTCGCGATCTGAAGGGCCGCCCATGCAATGGCGCCGCTGGAGATGCCGACGGGGATTCCATCAAGCGTATTGATTTCCTTGCTCAAGGGGCCGGAGTCTTCTTCTTTTACGGGGATAATCTCATCCACGAACTTCATGTTCAGATTTTCCGGGATGAAACCCGCTCCGATACCTTGGATTTTGTGAGGTCCAGGTTTGCCGCCGGCCATGACTGGGGAGGATGCGGGTTCGACGGCGACTGCTTTGAAGGATGCCTTGCGCTGTTTGAGCACTTCGGCGACCCCCGTGATGGTTCCGCCGGTGCCGACGCCTGCGACGACGATGTCCACCTTGCCGTCCGTATCCTTCCAGATTTCCTCCGCGGTGGTCTTCCGATGGATCTCCGGGTTTGCAGGGTTGGAAAACTGCTGGAGAATGACACTGCTGGGGATCTTCGCATGGATCTCCTCGGCTTTCGCGATGGCCCCCTTCATTCCCTTGGCGCCTTCGGTCAGAACGAGTTTCGCGCCGAGAATCTTCAGCAGTTTGCGACGTTCCAGACTCATGGTTTCAGGCATGGTGAGGATCAGGGGGATGCCCTTGGCGGCGGCGACAAACGCGAGGGCGATGCCGGTGTTTCCACTGGTGGGTTCGATCAGAATGGTGTCCTTCGTGATTTTTCCCGACTTGAGACCGGCGTCGATCATCGAGAATCCGATGCGATCCTTCACGCTGGCGAGCGGATTGAAAAATTCCAACTTGAGCAGAACATCCGCGACGGCGCCGTGTTTTTGGGCGGTGCGATTCAGACGGACGAGTGGCGTGTTGCCAATGGTTTCGGTGATGTCATTGAAGATGCGAGGCATGGTGAACTCCTGGGATAGATTACGGCAAAAACAGAGTGAGCAAGAAGGGGTAAACTAGCATTTCACTGAACGGACGGCAATCCTTTCTCTTTCAGCACGTTGTTCAGAAGAGAGAGGTCATAAATGTGGGATAAATCGGGGTTTTCCCGCAAAAAACCCGCCTTGTGGGCGTCCTCAGCGGACTTTTTCAGGGAGGTGCTGATGGGATCCCATGTCAATTCAACGCGTTGAAGCGAGGAGGCGATCACAGAATCCGGAAGGGCTTTACCTGTAAGCGCCTTGATCTCCTTGTTTAAAATCACCGCTGCGGCTTTCTTATCCGCGTTGATTCGCTGTGTTACTTCGATGTGCGCGCGGATCAGTTTTTGGATGAGTTCCGGTTTTTTTTTCAAAAACGCAGCACTCACGATGAGATGGGTGGTGACGTATTTTCCATTGGGCCAGAGGTCTTTTTCCTCGAGGAAAACTTTCCCCTGCGCTTCCTGTTCCAGACGAGAGACCCAGGGTTCCACGGTCCATGCCCCGGCGATCTCCTTTTTCTGAAAGAGCGTGAATTGGTCCGCGTTGGCGATGGGGATGATCGTCAGGTTCCCACCCTTTTCTTTGAGTTTGTAGCCCTTGTCCTGGAACCAGTTTCGCGCGGCGACATCCTGGGTGCCGCCAAGCTGGGGGGTGGCGATCGATTTGTCACCGAAATCCTTGTCGTTTGCGATCCCTGCGTCGGACCGAACCACCAGGGCGGCACCGCCACTGGCGGCACCGGCCACGATTCGGAGTCCTTCACCATCCGTTTTGATGTAACCGTTGATGGCGGGATTCGGTCCGATGAAGGTGGCATCGATGGCGCCGGTGAAGAGGGCTTCGATGGCGGAGGGGCCCGCGTTGAAGGTGCTCCATTGGATGGGAGCTCCGATCGCTTTTTCAAAATCGCCCGTGGCGTGGGCATACACAGCCTGGGCATGCGTGATGTTGGGAAAGTGCCCAAGGCGAAGCACTTTCGCTTCCTCTGCATGAGCCGTCAGAAGAAACAAGGAAAGGAGCCCAAACAAAAAGAGGAGGGATTTCATATGGCTGGCCACGGAGGATTTATTCAATGGTTAACTGACGATCGTAAAAAATGTGGATGATGCAAGGTTTTAAATTCCGTCCCCGGCCACATATTCATGGGCAAAGACTTCGCGATGGGCGACGGGGAGGTTTAGATATACGGAGGCGAGGCTGGCGTGGTCCATCAGGCGTGCGATGTAGTTTCGCACATCGAGAAAGAGACGCCGGAAGCGGCACCGTTTCTCCTGGGTGCAGGGTTCGTATCCGGTGACGGAGACACACCCGATGGGGGCGAGGATGCCGTCAAAGTGGCGGACGACTTCGCCCATGGTGATGTTTTTGGGTTCCTTTGCCAGAAAGTAACCGCCTTCCTTTCCTGCACTGCTGTTGACCCAGCCCCGGGATTTCATTTCCAACATGATCTGTTCAAGAAATCGTTTCGGCACGTCATTCCTCTGTGCCAGCTCGCGGATCGAGATCGGACCCTTGCTGTGCTCCGCAATCAGATCGAAAAGGACTCTCAAGGCGTAGTCCGTTTTCCTGGAAATTTTCATATACGACTAAACTAGTCGTATAAAGATTCCGTGTCAACCCTCAATTTAAAGGAATCGTGTGGCTGAACTTTGAACTTTGAACCATGAACTCAGAATCGTAAACTTATCGGATGTCTGAAAAGAAGCGAGTGGTGGTGGGGATGAGTGGGGGGGTGGATTCCAGTGTCGCGGCGGCGTTATTGCTGCGGCAGGGGTATGAGGTCATTGGGGTGACGCTGAAGATGTGGCCTCAGGATTGTGGCGCCATTGTGGAGGACAAGTGTTGTGGTCCGCAGGCGATGGCCGACGCGCGGAGCGTGGCGGCGAAGCTTGGGATTCCGCACTATATTATCGATGAGACGCACGATTTTACGAAGGTCGTGATCGATTACTTCACATCGGAATATCAGGCTGGGCGGACCCCGAATCCGTGCGTTCTCTGCAACGAAAAACTCAAGTTTGGGAATTTGCTTCAGCGGGCGCTTGGCCTGGGGGCGTCGGCCATTGCGACAGGACACTATGCGCGGGTCGAACCGCACCGTGGGGGCCATGTTCTTCGCCGGTCGGTGAATCTCCGCAAGGATCAGAGCTATTTTCTATTTTCCCTGAGTCAGGAGCAGTTGGCTCACATCCTGATGCCCATCGGATCGATGACCAAGGAGGAGGTGCGTGCGGTGGCGAAGGAGATCGGCCTGCGGGTTCACGACAAGGAGGAGAGTCAGGATATCTGTTTTGTGCCTGAGAACGATTATGCGGCCTTTTTGAAGAGTCATCTGGGGCAGACGGATTTCCACCCAGGGGAGATTGTTCATCGGGATGGCCGGTTGCTTGGAAAGCATCAGGGAATCGAGCTTTTCACGGTGGGGCAGAGAAAGGGGATCAATGTGGGATCACCAAAGCCCCTTTATGTGGTGGGAATTGATCCGGCCACACGACGGGTGATCGTGGGAGATGATGAGGAGCTTTGGGGGTCGGTTTACCGTGTGGACCGCGCGTGCTGGGGGGTGGAGGGGGAGGTGGCGGCTGGAACCCCGGTGACGGTGAAAATCCGGCATAGTCATGAGGGCGCCCGGGCAAAACTTTATCCGGAATCGGGAGGGCGGGTGCGTGTGGAACTCCAGGAACCTCAACGGGCAATCACGCCGGGACAGGCCTCGGTGTTTTACGAGGACGATCGCGTGTTGGGGGGTGGATGGATCATGAAGGAGGAAAAGGTGCTGGTTCCATGAGTGCTTATTTAATCTTTACGACGGTTCCTTCCCGAAAAGTGGGAACCCGGATATCCGAAGAAATGGTCCGTCAAAAACGGGTAGCTTGTGTTCATATGGCCCCTCAGGGGACGTCGATTTACCGTTGGAAGGGTAAAATCGAGAGGTCCCGGGAGGTGAATTTGATGATGAAAACGTCAAAAAAAGCCTTGCCCTCTGCACTCCAAATACTTAAGACTCTTCACCCCTATGAATTGCCTGAAATATTGGCGATTCGGGTGGATCAGGGTTTTCAGCCCTACATGGATTGGATATTGAAGGAAACCGTTTAAGGATCAGCTTTTATATATTGGAGAATTGATATGTCGCGCCATCGCTCACTTCGCTCGGGAAATACACTGACTGCCAAACGCAACGTTTTGAAGCGTCTCGAACGCGTCGAGCTTTTGAAGAAGCGCGGCAAGTGGAAGGAAGGCGATCGCGGACTCGCGTTGCCCAAGACCAAGCCCGAAGTTTGAGTCGGTCTTCTGTTCTGAATATTTTTCGAATCCTTGAAGTCCTGAACCGGAGTCCTAGGGGACCCTCCACCCGGCTCGGGACGATCCTTGTCCTCCCCCCAGCCAGTCGCCCTGAGTGGAGGATTGGTTTTTGGGGTGATCATGCAAAAAGGTAATTCAGAGGGCGGTCGTGTCCGGATCAATGTCTTTCTCGCCTCGGCGGGTCTGGGATCGCGGCGATCCGTGGAGCAACTGGTTCGAGCCGGTCTGATTGTCGTCAATGGGGTTCGGGTGGAGGATTTGTCCTTTCGGATTCATTCTTCGAAAGATGTGGTTCTATGTGATGGAAAGCCGGTGGTATTGAAGGTTCATCACTACGGGATGCTTCACAAGCCGGCGGGGTATGCCTGTACGCGAAACGATCCCCACCTGAAGCGGACAATTTATGAATTGTTGCCGAAGGAGTGTCAGCACTTGAACTATGCAGGGCGCCTGGATGTGGATTCGGAGGGGCTTGTCCTGTTGAGTAACGATGGAGAGTGGTTGAACCGTATCGCCCACCCTCGTCACGAAGTTCCCAAGGTGTACGAGGTGGAGGTCGACGGGGTTCCCTCGGGGGAGGTTCTTGAAAAGGCGCGATCGGGGGTGCGAAGCCGAGGCGAGTGGTTGAAGGTGGAGGAGATTCGGTTTTTATCGTCCCACAGTGGACAATCCAGCAGCCGGCTCCGCTTGGTTCTGCTTGAGGGGAAAAATCGCGAGATTCGCCGGATCTTTGACGTCTTGAATCATCCGGTCCGGAGATTGGTGCGATTGGAAGTCGGGGGAGTGAAACTCGGAAATTTAAAAGCTGGCGAATACCGGGAGCTGAAGGATCAGGAAGTTGAAGGTTTCCGATAATCCAATGACTCGGGGGAGCGAACTTTGTTTGCTCGCAACGCGATCGTTGTTACTTTTTCAGCAACCTGTTACCATGCCTGCTTTGCCATGAGCGCCAAAATCATCGACGGAAAAGCGATTGCCGAACAGGTGTTGCAAGAAACCCAGGCATCGGTGACACAATTTCGGGAGGAACATGGTTATGCCCCCGGGCTCGCCTTTGTCCGGGTGGGGGAGGATCCCGCCTCGGTGGTTTATGTCGGTTCCAAGGCGAAGATGAGCGAACGCCTTGGAATTCAATCCCAGACGTACATCCTTCCGGCCTCGTCGACGGAGAATGAAGTGATTGATCTGGTGCATACCTTGAATCAACAGGAGAATATCCACGGAATCCTGGTTCAATCCCCTCTTCCCTCACCAATCAACGCCGATCGTGTGTTTTCCGCGATTCTACCGGTGAAGGACGTGGATGGTTTTCATCCCATGAACATGGGGAAGCTTGCCGTTGGGGATGCAACCGCCTTTGTCGCATGTACCCCTGCCGGGGTTCATCAGCTTCTCATCCGAAGTGGTATCCCCATTCCGGGCAAGCATGTGGTGGTGCTCGGGCGGAGTCGGATTGTTGGAAAGCCCATGGCCCTTCTCCTAATGGAAAAAGGGAAACATGCGGATGCGACCGTGACGGTCTGCCATTCCAGAACGAAGGATCTTGCCTCCGTGACTCGGCAGGCCGACATTCTGATCGCCGCTCTTGGACAGCATCATTTTGTGCGGGCCGAGATGGTGAAGGATGGGGCGGTGGTGATCGACGTCGGCATCACACGCATCCCCGACCCCTCCAAAAAATCCGGATATCGTATCGAGGGAGATGTCGATTTTGAAGCGGTCTCTCAAAAAGCGGGCTGGATCACTCCGGTTCCGGGTGGCGTGGGCCCGATGACCATTGCGATGTTAATGGCCAACACCTTGAAAGCCGCCCGTTTGCAGAGCGAAGCGGAATAAGGACCTCCACCATTAGGTGTGGTTTACCTATTGACTAGGGTCTATTGGTTGGGTTAACAAGCTCCTCAATGCAGTGTCCCAAATGCGGTTCCGTTCGAGATCAGGTGGTCGATTCAAGGCTCATCCACGAAGGGGCTGCCATTCGACGTCGCCGGCAGTGCGGTAAATGTGATCACCGGTTCACCACCTATGAGGAGGTTCACAAGGAGGATCTGCATGTGATCAAGAAAGATGGACGTCACGAAAAATTTCTCAAACAGAAGATCCAGGCGGGACTTGAGAAGGCCTGTGAAAAACGTCCCGTGAGCATGGAACAAATCGACCGCATGGTCGATGCGATCACGGCCGAGATCGAAAACGAATATGAACGCGAAGTGCCGGCGAGGGTGGTGGGGGAGAAAGTGATGGAGCATTTGCGACGCGAGGATGAGGTGGCCTACGTCCGCTACGCATCCGTCTATCGCCAGTTCCGCGATATCGGTGAATTTGTGAAGGAAATCCAAACCCTATCCCTTCAAACATGATCCAACTCCATTCCCAGGCATTGGTGGTTTGTTATCCCGATGGACACATGGAGCCGCTTGATCTGCGCGGCATCATGAATGCCCTTCTGCAGAGTGAAAACGTGGCTGTGGGCACGGTCGAGCCATGGATCATGGAGCACCTTTTGGAGAGTGTGATTTATCATTTTCGCAGGGAACTGGAGAAGGGAACCGTACCCTTTGCACAGATCCTGGAATTGACCCAACGGTTGATCCACGATTTCGTGCAGGACCAGCTCGGACATCCTGTTGTCCGGGATATTGATCTGTTTGAGGTGGCCCATCGCAGTGATGCCGCGTTTGAACTCGATTTCTTTCTGGAAATCAAACGACTCCTTGTGGAGCGGACGGATTCAGTGAAGAAGGAACGGGTTGCATCCGAAGGGGATGGCGTATGGCCGCTGCGGATTACAGGGTTGCGCCGGTGCGCCAAGTTTCTTGCGGGGCGGCGCCGTTGGAGCAAGCGATCCTCCGAGGTGCGGGATGAGATCCTGTCGTACATTCGCGAGGAGGCCGCCAAGGTGAAGCCGCGGAACCTGGCGATGGTGGTTTTGTCGTGACCCGCATTCCCGCGGAATTAGAGTCGTCGTGAGCGATCCTTTATTGTAGTCTGACGGGATGCGTGTTTTGAACTATCCATCCCCTGCTTTCGAGAAAACGGCCCGATCCGTCCAGGAAGTTCCGGCAGCGATTCGAGACCGGGTATCGGCTATACTCGATCGGGTGCGTCGTCAGGGTGATCGTGCTCTGGTGGATTTGACCTGGCAGCTCGATGGCGTGCGGTTGAAGCCATCCCGGCTTAAGGTTTCGCCCCGGGAACTCGCGAAGGCAACCGTCCCGCCTCTTCTCGAAAAGGCGGCACGCACGACGTTACGGGACGTTTCCGATTTTGCCCGTGCGTCCCTTCCAAAGGACTGGTCCCGTCGCAACTCGCACGGTGCCCGGGTGGGTGAGAAATTCGATGCGCTGAACCGGGTGGGGATTTATGTTCCGGGTGGTTCCGTTCCCCTGGTGAGTTCCGTCTTTATGACCGTTGCCCTGGCTCGGGTGGCCGGAGTTCGTCAGATTGCGGTTTGCACCCCCCCGACCATTGCCACGGAATTGCTCTGGGCGTTTCGTCTATGCGGGGCTACCGAGGTCTATCGGCTTGGGGGAGCCCAGGCGGTGGGGGCCATGGCTTATGGTACGAAAACCGTGGCGGCGGTGGATAAGATTTTTGGACCTGGAAATGCCTATGTGACGGAGGCCAAGAGGCAGGTTTTCGGGGTTGTGGGAATTGACCTGCTGGCGGGCCCCAGTGAACTGATGGTGCTCGCCGATGAGGGGACGAACGTGGCATGGGCGGCGGCGGACCTTCTTGCCCAGGCGGAACATGGAAGTGGGCGCGAAAGGATTTATATCGCCAGCGCGTCGGTGAAGGTTTTGAGAGGGATCCATGTCGAATTGTTGAAGCAAGCCGGGGTATTCAAAGGGAATCGGGGTTTGAACCGTGTTCTCGTGGAGGGTTGTTTCTGGATTCAAACGCGCCGCAAGGAACAGCTTGCTGAGGTCGCCAATCGATTGGCGCCGGAACACCTGCAAATCATGACCCGGCACCCGGATCGACTTGCGGAACGCATCACAACGGCGGGTGGAATTTTCCTGGGAAATGAAACGCCGACGGTCCTTGGGGATTTTGTTGCGGGCCCGAGTCACACTCTCCCAACGGCTGGTGCCGGTCGGAGTTTCTCCGGACTGCGGGTGGTGGATTTCATGCGACGGACAAGCCTGGTTGCGTATTCCAAGTCGTCTCTGCGATGCGCCCGGACTCAGGTGGAGGCGTTTTCAGGGGCGGAGTCCCTTCCCGCCCACGGCGATTCTCTGGCCCTGCGTTTGAGGGATTGACCAGCTTCACTTCCCCTTGCGCAAGATCTGGGAAGCCTGTTGGGCGAGATTGGGTTGGATGTTTTGTTGAGCGATGGGGAGGAGGAATCCCCTGGCCTCGTCCATGCGACCTGCTTCCGCCAGGGTTGCCCCGAGGTTGTATTGGATGAGAATGTCTCCCGGACGGGCCACAAGGGCGCGGTGAAAGAACTCGATGGCCTGGTCGTTTTCATGATTAAGGGCATGAATGGATCCCAGGCTGAAAAGGGCTTCGGCATAACCCGGACGCGCTTCGATAGCGCGCTGGTAACAGCCGCGCGCCTCGGTTTGCATGCCGCAACGAAAATAGAGATTTCCGAGATTGTTGAGTATTTCAGGGTCCCGGGGTTGGATCTGGAGTCCGCGCTGATAGAGTTGCAACGCCTCGTTCGGATCTCCCCTCCGGGCCACCAGGACACCCAGGTTGCAGAGCACGCTGACGGAACCAGGATTTAATTCGAGTGCCTGCCGATAATGAATCATTGCGCCCGCTTCGTCCCCCTTTTGAACGAGGGCGGAGGCAAAGTGTTCATGTGCGGCAGCGAGTTTGGGTTTGAGGGCTATCGCTTTTTCTCCACAACGAACAGCCTCCTCGACGCGGCCTTCCATCAGGGCAAGCGCCCCGAGGCTGTCCCAGGCCTCCCCAAGATCGGGATTCAAACGAAGAGCCTCCTCAAAGTGTGTTCTGGCGTCGGAGTGACGTCCCGCTTGAAAATAGGCGAGCCCCAGATTGTATTGGACGAGGGGAGCGCCTGGCTCCACGCTCAATGCATGCTTGTAAAGAGTGATGCTGTCCTTCCAACAGCCGACCTGCCGGTACGTCAGGACCGAGAGGCTCGTGATGACGAAAAGCGTGGATCCGTAGAAAATCTGCTGCCCCGCGGCCCGCAGACGCTTTGGATCCGGAAGGGACCAGGCGATCATGATAAATATTCCGAGGAGAGGCAGATAGGTGAAGCGCTCCGCCCATGCCACATCCTTGAGACTGATGGACGGAACGAGCATTCCCAAAAACCAGAACCAGCCCACGAACAGATGGGGATGGGTTCGAAGCTTGAAGCACACCCAGATGGAGATGGCTAATAAAAGGAGAGAGGCAAGAACGAGCTGAAAAACGGGAGTGGTGGTGAGAGGCGTGTGCCAGATGGAAAGCCCGATGGGAAGAAAGGTTTTTTGAAGGTAGTTTTGATATCCCATAAGAGCCGCCGCGATGGGATGGGCGCCCGTTGCGTTCCCAAGATGTTGTCCCTGTTCCTTGAGGGTGATCCAGATGGATGCGCCTGTGAGGGCGAGAAGGGGGGTCTTTTGGATCAAAAGGAGGGCCGACTTTTCAGTTCCAAATGGTTTGAGAGGCCAGACGTCCAGTAACAGAAGGACAAAAGGAAGGGTGAGTCCTATGGGTTTGGACATCAGGGAACAGGCGAAGAGGGCGAAGAGGAGGGTGTATCGCCGAACGGAGGGGGAGAGGCGGTATCGATGATAACTCCAGAGGCAGAGGATGAAAAAGAACGCACCGAGCACATCCTTCCGTTCCGTCACCCATGCAACGGATTCGACATGAAGCGGA
>CAYYYL010000045.1:0-20636 GCA_964475835.1 uncultured Verrucomicrobiota bacterium
AACCGGGATTTTGTCCCTTCACGAGGTTCGGAGGGTTCGCCCTCCTGTTCCACTGAAGCTTCGGTCCGGGCTGGCGAGGATTCCTTCTTGTTGAACTTCACCGAGACGATCTTCGACACACCACGCTCCTCCATGGTCACGCCATAGAGCGCGTCCGCCATGCCAATGGTGCGCTTGTTGTGGGTGATGATGACAAACTGGGAGTGCACAAGGAATCGCTCGAGCATTTTGATGAACCGGTTGATGTTTGACTCATCCAGCGGAGCGTCCATTTCGTCGAGCACGCAGAAGGGACTCGGTTTCACCATGTAGATGGCAAAAAGCAACGACACGGCTGTCATCGTTTTTTCACCGCCCGAGAGAAGCATGATGCTTTGAAGCTGCTTTCCGGGGGGCTTCGCCACGATGTCGATGCCGCAATCCAGCGGATCGGTTTCGTCGAGGAGCATGAGGTCCGCCTTTCCGCCACCGAAAAGCTCCTTGAAGACCGATTGGAAATTCTCACGAATCTTCTCGAACGTTTCGAAGAACATCTTTCGCGTCGTGGTGTTGATCTTCTGAAGAATCGCGTGGAGCTGCTCCTTCGAAGTGATCAGGTCCTGATGTTCACGCGTCAGGAAGGTATGGCGCTGCTGCAGTTCGTCGTATTCCTGCACCGCCTCGAGGTTGACCGGCCCCATGCTCGCGATCTTGGCACGCAATTCCTCCACCCGGGCCGCCACTTGTTCCCAAGTTTCAAATGCCAGATAAGTCGGAGTTTCCGTGGCGACCGGAGTCGCGGCAGCGGACTCGTCGTCTCCCGCCTCGGAAGGCTCCGTGGTTTTCCGCCCGGGGGGAGGAAGGTCCTCGCCCGCCTGAAGAGGAAGCAATTCCACAGTGGCAAGATCGATCTGATATTCGCGCTGGATTCGTTCCCCAAGATGCTGAAGCGTGCCCCGGTTCTCGGTCAGCTTCACCTCGTATTCGGAAATATTCCGCTGCAAACCTTCCATCTGCTGACGGAACTGGCGAAGAGCCTCGGTGGCCGCTTCAATTTCACCATCCAGCCGGGCCTTCTCCAGCTCCAGCTGGGAAAGTTCGTCCTGAACCTGGGTGATTGAAAGGTGGAAGGCCTCGATCTGCTGCGTGGCCTCGGCACATTCACCCTGCCACTGAACAATCCGCTGGCGATTGGAACGGACATCCGACTCGCGGGTCGCGATAAACTGGCGCAAATCCTGAAGCTGCGCTTCGATTGGTTGAAGCTGGGTTTCAAATCCACGGATCTGCTGTTCCGTCGTCGCGTGGCCCACACGCAGATCATTCGCATGAACGCTGCGCTGGTGGTGTTCTGCCGCCAGCTCCTCGGCACGCTGCGTGGCCACCGTCAGCTCCGACTGCACCGTCAGCTGTTTGGATTCGGCTTCCGCAAGTTCATGCCGCACGCGTTGATGATCCTCATCGTTTTGGCGCTGCTGACGTTCGATCTCCTGAATTTCAAGATCGATCGTCGTCATGCGGTTCTCGTGATCGCGCTCCTCCGATTGCATCGCTCCGGCCAGAGCCTCCTTTTTCGTAAGATCATTCTCCTGAAGCCGGAGTTCGGACTGGCGATCTCCGAGTGATTGTCGAGCAAGGGCACGACGCCCCTCCCACTCCCCCTTACTCGCGCTCAATTCGTTGATGCGCGTTTCAATTCGGGCGATTTCGGCATCCAGTGAGGCTATTTCGTTCCGGCGTCCGATCAACTGAAGGGGGGAGGATCGCTTTGAACCTGCTGAGAGAATCCCCTGATAGTCCAGCACATCCCCATCGACGGTAATAAAGGTGAGTCCTGGATGATACGCGCGGAGTTCCACGGCTTTACCGAGATCCTCCACGATCACCGTGTCGGCGAGCAGTTTGCGCACAAAATCGGTCACTAATTCGCCGGGACGAACCACATCATTGGCCCAGCAGAGGGCACCAAGCAGAGGTTCCCGCGTGTAATGCATGGAAGTGCTTTCCGGAGTGGACGCAGTCTGAATGGCAAACAGGGCGCGTCCCCACTCCCGAATGCGGAGTTGATCGACGAGGTGCATGGCCGTCGGCACATCCGACACGACAATGCTTTGCAAGGCCTGCCCCATCGCCGCTTCAATCGCGGTGGCAAATTTCGGTTCCACTTCAATGAGATTGGCAAGCGTTCCACGAATAGCACTGGGAACATCCGATGGAGGTTCCTGACTTGGATCCGTGACCTGACGCAGGAGGGCCTGCGCGCCATCGGAATACCCTTCGTAAGATGCTTGAAGTTGACGCAACACATCCCGTCGGGAAGTCCGTTCCGAAAGCACCCGCTGTTCCTCGGAAATGCGGGACGTCAGATTCTGACACTCATGCTCCGCTTCACGCAAAGCATCCTCACCACCCAGGACAGCATGTCGACTCGCTTCAAATGTGTGCTTGTAGGATTGGAGTTCGATGAGAAGAGCATCCTTGCGCTGCACCAACTTGTGACGTTCCTCGGAGGCGAGCGCCCGCTCATTCTGAAGTTTCTGAAGGCGGACGGAGAATTCGTTGCGCTGCTTGTCGAGCGTCACCGCCTGATTGCGCACATTGGCCAGCGTTCCCTCCAGTCCAAGAAGGGTGGATTGAAGCCGCTGGATGACCGTGTTGTGTTCCTTGCGCTCCAGATCAATCTCCTGAAACGCCTTCTGCGCACGTTCCAACTCCGCAGCCTGTTCCCCAAGGCGGGTGCGGGCGGCATCCAGAGCCTCCTGGGTGGACGCCAGCTTGTCCTGCAAATCAATCAAACGGGTGCGGGAATCGGAGGCTTCGCGTTCCGCGTTTTGAATGGAAAGCTCCGTCTCGGCAATCCGGTCGCGGTGGGTGCGGATGCGCGTTTCCTGGCGCTCGATCTCGCTCTGCAAGTCCCGCTGGCGCTGCAACACCTCCTGGCGTCGCGATTCCGTGCCGGTCAACTCGGAGCGCAGGTTCACAATGTTTCCCTCTGCGGCTTCGATCTCCAGGCGCACATCCTCAATCTGAGTCTTCAACCGCGACGCCTCCTCCTCCAGCTGGCGGCTGACATCCATCACTTTCTCATAGTCATATCGCGCCATCTGGGTGTCGAGAAGGCGAACCTCCTCGGTAAGCGCCTTGTAGCGACGGGCCTTGCCCACCTGCCGTTGAAGGGAGCCGATCTGACGCTTCACTTCACGAATGATATCCTCCACACGAACCAGATTTGCCTCCGTGTACTCGAGTTTGCGAAGCGCCTCCTTCTTCTGCGATTTGAACTTTGTGATCCCGGCAGCCTCTTCGAAAATCGCACGACGATCCTCAGGATGGGAGGAGAGAATTTTATCGATCTTCCCCTGCTCCATGATGGAGTACGAGGAACGACCGATGCCCGTGTCCATGAAGAGCGTCTGCACGTCCTTCAACCGGCACGGAGTCTTGTTGATCAGATACTCCGAATTGCCGTCGCGAAACACACGACGGGTGATCGTCACCTCATCGTAGTTCGTATCCATCTCCACCAACTGCCCCGTCTTGAGCACGTCCTTGCAGTCCGCAAACGTCATGCTCACTTCCGCCATGCCGAAGGACTTGCGGGTGTCCGTGCCGCTGAAAATCACATCCGACATCTCACCCCCGCGAAGCGCCTTCGCCGACTGCTCACCCAGGACCCAACGAATGGCATCCGATACGTTGGATTTGCCACACCCGTTCGGCCCGACAATCGCCACCACTCCACGCAGAAAATCCACGCTGGTTTTGTCGGCAAAACTCTTGAAACCAACCATCTGAAGATTCTTTAAGTACATGATAATAAAGAGATAAGGCCCGTGTTGCGAAAATGACAAAGGAGGAGAAGTACTTCAAGTGAAATTCACCACTTAATAAGGTGGGAAGTCACTGAACCAACCACTACCTGTTGTAGGTTTTTTCGACATGCAGGAAACTCCATCTTTGATGCCCGATTTCCTCAGAAACAACAACGACTTTCGACAGGATTACCCCAAAAAAAACAGTTTCAATCCTTGTTTGGAAAATACTTCTTCACTTCAGGAAGATAGTCGATGGGAAGGAATGCCGTGACGGTGTAGAAAGTGATGGCCCTTTTTTCGCGATGTTCGCTCAGGAAAAAGATTCCACGATCACCAAGTTCGTACTCCGGAATATTAGCCCATTCCGGCTCATCCCACATGATGTGGATCTGACTCTCATTGAGCACCCCTTGGAGGATGTCATACGCGGCGAGATTGGCATCCCATTTATAACGGATGCCCCGATCGGAGGAAGGGAGTTTGATTTGATAGGTGTTGATTTGCCCCACCACAATCACACTCGATTCATGGCACAGGTTCGAAATCATGTGGGTGGGATCCCTCCGGCACGACACCAGAAGACTCAACGCAAACATTCCCAACATCCAGGCGCGATTTCGCATAAGTGATTCGGACAAACAGGTTAACTACGACCTGTCTCCGCCTGTTGCAAGTGGAATCTCCTACCCCCCATCCATCAAACAGCCTGATCGAACAACACCCCGCGATGGGGAATATGTTTGGAGAGTCTCTGGAGAAGGATCTGAAAGGTAAAACGAACGAGTGAGGAAAGGAACACCTTCCTCCGACGGCGGTGCAACGCCTGCAACTCCACCGAAAGTTCCATCGCCGACACCTCCCGACGATGAATTTCCCTAGAATGCAAATGCCGCACTCCCTCCCGGTGTTTGCTGAAAAGATCCTCCAGTTTGGCGCCCGGAAAAACCTGACGAAACTCCCCCACTCCAAGAGGGAACGTGTCTCCACCCACATCGGAGATTGAGCTCAAATATCCATAACCTCCATCAAGCCAGGTGATCATCTCGTACACCGGCTTCGGGGGCCAGGCGACCGTCCTTCCCAACAAACAAAACGTGCTCCACTCCGCATTCCAATAAGGAATAACCACCACAGGCACCATCGTACGAACCTCCATCGGCATCCCGGCCGGCACAAACCCCAAGCCTGACAGCACATGTGTCTCAGCCTTGAAGGGAGCGAGATCGGCTTCAGGAACCGGCACGATCTTCACTTCCTCCGGCAATTCGTGAAGCAGCATCAGGAGATAGAAGGAAAAAAAACCTGCCAACAAACAGGCCAGAAGCATCAGCCATCGGAACCACCCCAAGCCACTCAGAAAATGGGGCGGCAGAATCAGGAGCCACAATGCAGCCCCACCCCATGCCACTGGCATCCATTTGAACAACATGCTCCCCACCCCTCAAAAATAGGGATTCGCCCACGCAGCTCAAGCCAGGAAATGCTCGCCACCCTGATTGAAAATTCGGCCAGGTCAAAATGCACTTTTTCATAGCCATTCCCTCTGGTTCCGCAACCTGCGGGGTCCTCATTACTTCAAATAGTATAACACCATCGCAAGCTTCAGAAATCCCTCAATGGTCTCCCGGGATAACTCTGAAAAGACTTTGCCATAATCCTCTGCCATTCGACCCCTATCAAAATCATCCATGTCCCCATAGGTGCCTCCCGAGGGCGCCTTGCCACCATGACGACCAATAAAATACTGTGAGTTTTCCCCCTGAAGCACTTCGTTCTGAACGGTTGTCTTAAACCTTCGAAGCAACTGAACGCGGGCGGGATCATAAGATCCAAGGTGCCTTGTTCGAATCGCAACCTTCACTTTCTCCTCAAATTCAACCGGATCCGAAAAATCAAACTCTTGAGCCAAAATGCCCAGGACCACGGTCTCGTAAGAAGCGGGCCGACGCGCGGAAGGTTTCATTCAATTAATTCCCAGAATCTCATGACTGGAAACCTCGCATACGGGCAGGACAGGCTGCGAGGTCATCGATCCAGCCATTCCCGGTATTGCTTCCAATCGGTGTCGATGATTCGTTGTTCCTGATCCGGAGGCAGCGCTCCAGATAGAGGAACATGCAGGAAATAGGAGGGGTACTCCGCCGCAGCAAGCACGTCGCGATAGTCTCGCTTGGCAACCTCAATTCCCTGCCGAATCCGCTCCATATTCCCCGCTGCAAGCTTGAGAACGGCGAGTCGGACCCTATCGGACTCACGATGCCAGCTCTCCACCCCATACTCCCCAAGAATCGAAAGGACCTGTTTCACATTGTCTGCAGGAAAATCACGACAAACAACCCGCCCGACATCCGCACCTGTGACTTTCGGGGTTGGTTGGGACGACATAAATTGATGGCCTCATCAAGGGGGTTGACCAAGGTGGTACCCAAACCAGCTTATCCGGGGAAAACCTTCCAGGTCAACCCGCATACACCTTTGCCCCCAGGTGCCCTTCCCTGGATGAATCAGGATCTTTCCCAACGAATTCAAAGGCAAATCCCCATTTAGAATAGTTTTAACTATTGATTTGAAACCGGGGGTGGGTAAACTTTTTGCTCCATGAAACGGATCCATGACACCCTGGAAACGAGCGGCCTCCGCCCCACCAAGCAGAGGGAGCACGTCTACAACATCCTCCTTCAGGAGCGGGATCATCCCACGGCTGAGGAGATATTCATCCGCGCCAAGGCAGGCATGCCGGCCATTTCCCTCGCCACGGTATACAATTGCCTCGAAGCTCTCGAAGCATGTGGCCTCGTCCGACAGGTGAACCTCCAGCGCGCCGCCACCCGCTACTGCCCAAACATGCACGAGCATCACCACTTCTACTGCGACTCTTGTGAAAGTGTCTTCGATGTACCTGTGGCGACCTCCCCCCAGAATCCGGAGGCAAAACTTCCCTCCGGTTTTGAAATCCGACGATGCGAGGTCTCCTTCCGGGGCCTGTGCCCCTCCTGCCAGCCCTCAAAAATCCGCCGTCGGGGCTAAAAAAACCTCCTTGGGACGGAAATTTTAACTTTAGAATAGTTCTTATTATTGACCCCACACCCTTTTATTTCTATCATGAAGGATCGGCAGGATTGCGCCGCGGTGCAATCGCCGTTTTGAGGAAACTATGAGCACAGGAATGGACGCCATCGAAGAATTTGTCGGATCCGATTACAAATACGGGTTCGTTACCAATGTCGAATCCGACTCCCTGCCGCCGGGGCTGAATGAGGACATCATCCGGGAGATCGCCAAAAAGAAGAACGAGCCGGATTTCATGTTGGAGTGGCGCCTTCGCGCCTACCGTCACTGGACCACCCTGAAGGAGCCGCAGTGGCCGAACGTCAGCTACCCCCCCATTGATTTTCAAAAAACGATCTACTACTCGGCTCCGAAGCCGAAGAAAAAACTAAACAGCCTGGACGAGGTCGATCCCGAGGTGTTGAAAACGTTTGAAAAGCTCGGCATCTCGCTATCGGAACAGAAGCGCCTCTCAGGAGTGGCCGTGGATGCCATCATCGACAGCGTTTCAGTCGCCACCACCTTCCAGAAGGATCTGGAAAAGCACGGCATCATCTTCTGTTCGTTTTCCGAAGCTGTTCAGAAGCACCCCGACCTCGTGCAGAAATATCTCGGAAGCGTGGTTCCCCATACGGACAACTTCTACGCCGCGCTCAACTCAGCGGTGTTTAGCGACGGCTCGTTTTGCTACATTCCCAAGGGAGTTCGTTGTCCCATGGAACTCTCGACTTACTTCCGGATCAATGCCGCGGGTAGCGGACAGTTCGAGCGAACCCTGATCGTCGCGGACGAAGGCAGCTATGTGAGCTATCTCGAAGGTTGCACCGCCCCGATGCGGGATGAACATCAACTCCACGCCGCCGTGGTGGAACTGGTGGCATTGGAAAAAGCGGAGATCAAATATTCGACCGTACAAAACTGGTACCCCGGAGACAAGGACGGCAAGGGCGGGATCTACAATTTCGTAACCAAACGCGGAGTCTGCAAAGGAAATCACTCGAAGATCTCCTGGACGCAGGTGGAGACAGGCTCGGCCATTACCTGGAAATATCCGAGCGTTCTTCTGCAGGGCGACCATTCCGTGGGGGAGTTCTACTCCGTCGCGCTGACCAATCACTGTCAGCAGGCAGATACCGGAACCAAGATGATCCACGTGGGAAAGGATACGAGCAGCACGATCGTCTCCAAGGGAATCTCCGCCGGGCGCGGGCAAAACAGCTACCGCGGTCTCGTGAAAATCATGAAAAATGCGGAGAACGCGCGTAACTACTCGCAGTGCGACTCCCTTCTCCTCGGCGACCGATGCGGGGCCCACACTTTCCCGTACATCGAGGTCAAAAATCGATCCTCGAAAGTCGAGCACGAGGCCACGACCTCAAAAATTGGCGAGGACCAGATTTTCTACTGCAATCAACGCGGACTCTCCACCCAGGACGCCGTCAACATGATCGTGAACGGCTACTGCAAGGAGGTATTCCGGCAGTTGCCCATGGAATTTGCCGTGGAGGCACAAAAACTTTTGGGCGTCAGTCTTGAAGGAAGTGTGGGCTGACGTTCCGACCATCTGAAGCAATCAACGATTTATTTTATGTTGGAAATCAAAAATCTGCACGCACGCGTCGAGGAACGCGAAATCCTCAAAGGCCTCAATCTCACCGTCAAGGAAGGCGAGGTCCATGCCATCATGGGGCCGAACGGCAGCGGCAAGAGCACGCTCGCCTCCGTTCTCTCCGGCCGGCCCGGCTACGAAATCACCAAGGGATCCGTCATTTACAAGGGGAAGGATCTGCTCGAGCTCGCCCCTGAAGAACGGGCACGCGAGGGCATTTTTCTGGCGTTTCAGTATCCCGTGGAAATCCCCGGCGTCAACAGCACCTATTTCCTGAAGGCCGCCTACAACGAAACCCGGAAACACAGGGGACTTGAGGAACTGGACGCGATGGAGTTTCTCACGCTCGTGAAGGAGAAGATGAAGATTCTTGAACTCGATCAGAGCCTGCTCAGTCGCCCCGTGAACGAGGGGTTTTCCGGAGGTGAAAAGAAACGGAATGAAATCTTCCAGATGGCCGTGCTCGATCCCAGCCTGGCTATTCTGGACGAAACGGATTCCGGCCTGGACATCGACGCCCTTCGTATCGTGGCTGAGGGGGTGAATAAACTGAAGAGCAAGAACAACGCGCAGATCGTGATCACCCACTATCAACGCCTCTTGAACTACATCGTACCGGATTATGTTCACGTGCTTTCCGGTGGCCGGATCATCAAGACCGGTGGCAAGGACCTCGCCCTCCAGCTTGAGGAACGCGGTTACGACTGGATCACCGATGCCGCCCAGCCGGTGAATGCGTAAAGGCACCCCCATGATCACCGCCGAAGCTCCATCCCGCGTGAAAGAAAAAAACTCCCAACTCGCCCGGTTCGATCAATTCGAATCCACGGAAGCCTCCGGGAATCCATCCTGGCTCCTCGCGCTCCGCAGGAATGCCATCACCCGATTCGAAGAGCTGGGCTTCCCCACCACGAATCATGAGGAGTGGCGTTTCACACCCATTACCGCCATCGCCAGACTTTCCTTCAACCCCATCCTCTCCCCCTCCTCCACCAAAGTGACGGCGGCCCAGATCGCCCCCTTCACCTTCGATCACCTCAAGGGAAACTGTCTGGTGTTCCTGGACGGCCACTTTTCCGAAAAGCTTTCAACCCTTCAGCCGAAGGATCGACTCCGCATCCAACCCCTTTCGAAAGCCCTTGGGACGAATTCCCTCCCCGAACAACATCTCGGACGCCTGGCCTCTTTTGAGGAGAATGCATTTGCGGCCCTCAACACAGCATTTTTTCAAGACGGCGTTTTGATTGTGATCCCGAAGGGCGAGACAGTCCAGGACCCCATTCACATGCTTCACGTTCAGACCAGGAGCGAACCGGGTTCCACCAAACATCCCCGCCACCTCATCGTGGCGGAGCGTGATGCGCGCCTCACTCTCATTGAGGACTACGTCAGTCTCGTTGATGGCCCGTACTTCACCAATGCCGTGACGGAGATTCATGTCAGCGAAGGCGCCCAGGTGGAACACTGCCGGATTCAGGCGGAAAGCCACCACGCCTATCACATCGCCACCGTTCAGGCCGTGCAGGAGCGCAACAGCCGCTGGATCTCCCACTCCATCTCCCATGGCGCCTCCATCGCACGAATCAATATTCAGACACGCTTTACCGGAGAGGGAGGCGATGCCATTCTCAACGGCCTTTACATCGGGAGCAATCGCCAGCTGGTGGACCACCACACCATCGTGGACCATGCGAAACCCCACTGCACCAGCCATGAATTTTATCACGGCGTCCTCGACGGCGAGGCGCGCGGCGTCTTCAATGGCAAGATCTTCGTCCGCAAGGACGCTCAAAAAACCGACGCCAAGCAGACCAGCCGCAATCTCCTGCTCTCCGACTCCGCCACCATCGACACCAAACCCCAACTGGAGATTTTTGCGGACGACGTGAAATGCACCCATGGGGCCACGGTCGGTCAGTTGAACGACGACGCGATCTTCTATCTTCGCTCCCGGGGTATCGGCCTTCCCCTCGCCCGCCAGATGCTCGTGCATGCCTTCGCCAGCGAAATCCTTGAACGGATCACCATCGAACCTGTGCGCCGGGAACTCGATCAACACATTTATGATCGCCTGGAGGAACACGCCGAATCGCTCGCCGTGGCAGGAGGAAGCTCCCATGAGTGACGAACTGGGAGAGCTCTACCAGCAGGTCATCCTCGACCACAGTAAAAGCCCCCGTAATTTCAAGGACATGCCCAATGCCAACCGTGTGGCCGAGGGACATAATCCGCTCTGCGGCGACAACATCAAAATCTTTCTCCGCATGGAGAACGATGTGATTCAGGACATCAGCTTCCAGGGATCCGGCTGCGCCATCTCGAAGGCGTCCGCCTCCATGATGACCTCCGCCCTCAAGGGAAAAACCCGGGGCGAAGCCGAAAAAATCTTTCTCCAGTTCCAAAAGATGGTGACCGGCGGCGAAGCGGACGAGGCATCCCTGGGCAAACTAGCCGTCTTCGGTGGAGTGAAAAAATTTGCAAGCCGTGTGAAATGCGCCATTCTTCCCTGGCACGCCATCTCCGCAGGCCTTGAAGGCAAGGATCAGCCCGTTTCCACTGAATGACATGCAAAGCACCGATTCCATCACTCTCAGTCGCGATTGCGACGCCACCCTTGTTCCATCGGGAACACGAGTAACCCTTCTCAAAGGGGAAGCCATCCAGATCACTCAAGCGCTCGGAGGTTCCTACACGGTCGTCATCAACGGCAACATGGCGCGCATCGAAGGGAAAGATGCCGATGCCATCGGAAAGGATCCCATCGTGGAAGCCACGATGCCGAAAAAGGCGGAGGGCCCCGTGGATGAAAAACTTCTCTGGGACCAGATGCGCACATGCTTCGATCCCGAAATTCCCGTCAACATCGTGGACCTCGGCCTGATCTACGACTGCAAGGTCTCGCCCACTCCCGAGGGGGGGAACCAGGTGCACGTCAAGATGACCCTCACTGCGCCAGGCTGCGGCATGGGCCCCTCCATTGCCAGCGATGTGGAACGCAAGCTTCGCAGCATCCCCAACGTTACCCAGGCCCAGGTGGAACTGGTGTGGGAACCCAACTGGAATCAAAGCATGATGAGCGAAGCAGCCAAGCTTCAACTTGGCCTCCTGTGACGCCATGACCGCCACCCTTTCCCCAACCAGCATCACCACCCGCAACGGCAGGACGTGGGAACAGCTTCGCAGCGACTTTCCCATTCTCGATCAGAAGGTGCATAGCCATCCTCTGATCTACTTCGACAACGCCGCCACGAGCCAGAAACCAACCCAGGTCGTCGACGCCCTCCGCCACTACTACGAGCACGACAACAGCAATGTGCACCGGGGAATACACGAACTGAGCAACCGCGCCACCGCGGCCTACGAAGCCGCTCGCATGCGTGTTTCCCGATTCCTGAACGCCCGCAGCGCCGATGAAATCATCTTCACACGTGGCACCACCGAGGGAATCAACCTTGTCGCCTCCGCATGGGGACTCTCCCACCTCTCCAAGGGCGATCAGATCCTCCTGACGGAGATGGAACACCACAGCAACATCGTGCCGTGGCAGCTCCTCGCGGAACGAACAGGCGCCCAGCTCGTCTATGTCCCCGTCACGGGCGACGACGGCCTCCTCGATGGGAAACGCCTTTCGGAATTGTTGACGCGAAAAGTGAAACTGTTCGCGTTCACCCACATCTCCAATACACTCGGAACCATCAACCCCGCCGCGGAACTGTGCGAACGCGCACGAAAACTCGGAATCATCACATTGGTGGATGCAGCTCAGAGCGCCGGCCACCTCCCCCTCGATGTTCAAGCCATGGGATGTGATTTCCTCGCATTCTCCGGCCACAAAATCTGTGGTCCCACAGGCATCGGCGCCCTCTATGGACGCGCCGAGGTGCTGGATACCCTGCAGCCCTATCAGAGCGGCGGTGAAATGATTTCCAGTGTGGACTTTCAAAAGAGCACGTGGAACAAGGCACCGCACAAGTTCGAGGCGGGAACGCCCGACATGTCCGGCGCCATCGGTCTGCACGCCGCCCTCGACTACCTCGATGCCATCGGACGGGATCGAATCTTTCAGCACGATCAAAATCTCGCCCACTACGCATACGAACAATTCGCCCGTATTCCCCACATCCGGCTCTTCGGGCCCTCCAAGGACCGCGCGGGTCTCGTCAGCTTTCTGTTACCTGACGTGCATGCCCATGACGTGGTGACCGTGGCCGATCAGCACGGCCTCGCTCTTCGCGGAGGACACCACTGCAACCAACCACTCATGCGCAAGCTTGGGGTCTCCTCCACAGCCCGCGCCAGTTTCTATTTTTACAACACCCGAGGCGAAGTCGACCGGATGATGGAGATTATTCGCGAAATTCAAAAGTTTTTTGGGTCTTAAAATAATATTTAAGACAACCCGAGAGATCCTTCGCTTCGCTCAGGATGACAGCGCAAATCATGGTTTGTCATCCTGAGCGAAGCGAAGAATCTCTCTGAATCTGAAAAAGTATGCCAAACACAGAAACGATATCCTCCAAAAGTACGATGCAGGAAGTCCTCACTGTCTTCCCCGGCGCCCGGCGCGCGCTTTTTCGGAAATATCATATCGGCGGCTGCAGCAGCTGCGGATTTCAACCCACGGAAACTCTTGAAGATCTTTGCTCCCGAAACGGAGGCCTGAATGTCACCGAGGTGCTGGCTCACATCGAGTCGAGTCATCTTGAGGACGAAAAACTTCAGATCCCCGCGCGCGAACTCGCCGATGCGCTGAAAAATCGCCAGCCGTTGAAACTGCTCGATATCCGCACGCGGGAGGAATGGGATGCCACCCATTTGGAGGGCGCCGTGCTCTTCTCCCAGGAATTGATGCAGGACATTCTGGGAAACTGGCCCCGCGATGTGCTTTTTGTGATTTACGATCATTCCGGCCACTCCAGCATGGATGCCGCCGCCTATTTTCTCGGCCATGGGTTCGAAAAAGTTCGTGCCCTCCGGGGCGGAATCGATGCGTGGTCGCAGGAGGTCGATCCAAACGTCCCTCGTTATCGATTGGAACAAAACTCACCATCAGCCGAAGGCCTTTGAAGAGGGATTCTTCGCTTCGCTCAGAATGACGCGTTTCTCTTGATTGTCATCCTGAGCGAAGCGAAGGATCTCTCCGGACTTCGGTGTGAAACATTTTGAAATAAACATTCATCCACTTATGACCACCGAAAAATCCCTCGAACAAAAAGTTCAGGAAGCCATCCGCAATCCCCAAAACATGGGCGAAATGAAAAACGCCGACGCCATCGGCACCGCAGGAAGCGCCGACTGCGGCGACATGGTTCGCATGTGGGTGAAATTCAAGGAGCAGGACGGCCGGAAGGTCATCGACCAGGCCAGCTTCCAATCCTTCGGTTGTGAAACCGCCATTGCCGTCGCCAGCCTCGCCACAGAATTGATCAAAGGCAAGACCGCCGAGGAAGCACTCACCATGTCAGGCCAGGATCTCGCCGCTGATCTGGGCCCCCTCCCTCCCATGAAAATTCACTGTACCCAGCTGGTCGAAGGCGCCCTGCGATCCGCATTGACGCAATCCCCCGCCCCACGTACATCCACCCCCTCTTCCTCTTCTGGAAACCTGGTTGAAAGCCTCTCTCAACCCGCATCGCCCGGCGGGGTAAAAGTGGTGCTATTGAAAGACACCGCAGATTCTCAAAAACAATAGTCGTTGATTGATGCTCTATTTTGAACAACGAACGAATTGTCGTAACCAATACGCCCTTTGCGCCAAGATAAAGAGCACATGCCACCATGAAATAATGCAGAGAGATCCTTCGCTTCGCTCAGGATGACAAATTCTATTATCACGCTGTCATCCTGAGCGAAGCGAAGGATCTCTCTGCATTCGGATTCGCCGGCCTCTGCGCAGCAGAAAAAGAACGGCGGCAACCAACAGACCAACGACGACGATCACAGGAATCAGAAGCGCAAAAATCGCAAGAGTAAGCGCCGCGACAATTTCCAGTGTGGTGACAATGAAATTTCCGAGTCCCGCCGTTGCCGTCGTGGAAAGTGCCCTCAACGACATGGTTCCAGCCTGGACCACCGCCGCAGCTCCCCCACCAGCAATGACGGCAATGGACCATTTCAAAAACGGATCCTGCCTGCCGAGGAGGGAAGCCGTCATGACGACTCCCGCCAGCACCGCCACAGGTGCGGCAATCGTGTCGAGGGCATGATCCACGGCGGGAATGTAGTACCCTGCAATTTCCAGAGCGGTCGCCACGGCGAATGCAGTGAGCGCGGGATAGGTTCCAATCCATTCAAAGCCGGGTCCCAGGGGAACATATCCCCAAATCGAAGCGATGCTGAGCACGAGCAGGGGGACGAAGACTCGAAACCCGCACGCGGCACTCAGGCCGAGCCCCATGCAAACGCTGATGACGAGAGAACGATCGATGTCGATATTCATATCGTAAAACGGCGATCATCATGACAGGAAAGCCCTGCTCATTCAAGCAAGGCGCCAGCCCCCTTCGATCCCAAACCCTGTAGCGGCGCTCTGTGCCTCTGTGATTCAATTTCTGATGGCACAATCTGCACAACTCCATTCAAACGACTTGGAAGCCATAGAGCTTTGTTGAGATCCTTTTCTCTTAAAGACCATCAAATGATTGTCATTCTGAGCGAAGCGAAGAATCTCTCCCCTCATTGAAATCAAAAGAGATCCTTCGCTTCGCTCAGGATGACATCTGTCTTGAGGATCTCAACAGAGCTAAGCCATCTCATCAACAGGAATAAGATGTGCACCTTATTCCTATTGATGAGATGGCTTCTACGGCCCCTGCTGAAACGGGGGACGCCCTCCTGGAGAATTCCGACGCGCAACAAAGATCATTCCCCCCACTTCCGCCGCGAGACGCTCGCGGGTGCGGTCATAGTCCGATTGGGACAATTCCCGAATCTTTTCCAATTTGGCTCCGATTTTTTGCAGCACCATCCTCCGGGTCTCCTGGTGATTCATACCCGCCTCCATCAATTTGAGTTCCACGTCGGCAAGAACGGATTCCTTCTGATTACTCCATTCCTGATCGGACAGGGAGCGGACATGATCCATCAACCCCAACATGCCTTCCGCAGGCGTACGGGCCTTCTCCGGCTCGTCTTCTCCCATGGAGATCGTGGAGGGTTTGGGTTTGCTGATCTCCCGAAGCCGGATGCTCAGGCTACGGTTTTGATCGGGAAATTTCAGCGTCTGCTCATGCCGCCCATATCCCTGCAACTCCAGGATCACCTGCACGGATTGATCCACCTTGCCCTTCACATCGCAGGGCGTCTCTCCCACATAATCCTGGTCTGCAAATAATTTTGCTCCCGGCGGAACCGTCTCCACATGAATCACTGTCGTGGCTTTCTCTAATTCCATCTCCAGCTGTGCGGGTTTTTCCTCCTGGATCAACACTTCCGCTTCCACATCCACATATCCCTGCTTGGAGATCTGGACGGTATATCTTCCCACGGGAACATCTTCAAAGGTGGCCGGTGAATATTTGGACTTGGACCGGAATAGAACCATAGCACCCGAGGGATCCGTTCGCACTCTAAGCATCCCCAACCTCACCGGAGCTGGAGTCGGGGTGGCTGAAACAACTGGTGGTGGTGGAGTCACGGTCGCAACCGATGGTGACGGCGCGGCGGCGACGGCTTTGGATCGGGTCGATTTTCGAAGTTGAACCCAACACAAACCGCCCCCCACAAAGACAAGCATTAAGATTGCTGCAACCACCCAGGCCATCCATGGTTCTCCTGATCCACCGTTGGTAGCTGCCGGTGGTTCCATCTGGGCGACGACGGGAACAGGAGCCGAGTAGTCCAGATCAACTTCACTCATGGAAATGCCCGCCCCTTCAAGTAAGGTTTCCACCTTCCGGCTCTGAAGATTTAATTTCTGCAAATACGCCGACGCGTTCTCATCCACCGGAAACCGTGACGCCCAACTCTCCAACTCGGCCCGAAGCTCCCCGGTGGAAACAAATCGATGTTCACGATCCTTGGCCACCATGCGACCGATCAAACCATCCAGCGCCGTGGTCAATGAAACATCCGGAAACCCCACGGAAGGCATCGGCTCCTGCAGGTGCGCGACACAGATCGCCGCCGCGGAAGATCGATGGAACGGAACGTTCCCCGTGAGCATGTGATACGCCGTGATGCCGAGCGAATAGATGTCCGTTCGGAAATCAACCGCCTTTGAATCATTGATTTGTTCCGGACTCATGTAGAAGGGCGATCCCATCATCGTTCCGGTCATCGTCATGCTCGAATTCGATTCGGCACGCGATTTGGCCAGGCCAAGATCCGTGATCTTCAACGCGCCTTGCGCATCAATCATCAGGTTGTCCGGTTTGATATCCCGATGAATGACTTGCCGCTGATGCACAAATTCCAGCCCCAACGCCGCCTGAAGCAACCAATAGATCGCAAGGGACACCGGCATCGGCCCGCCTTCCCGAATGACCTCGGCAAGATTCAGTCCCTCGATGTATTCCATCGCAATGAAGTACTGCTCGTCGTACTGATCGCAGTCGAACACATCGATCAACTGGGGGTGGGACAGCGAAGCCGTCGCCCGGGCCTCCTGTAAAAAACGGGCTGCAGCTTCGGCGTCATCCGCAAAGACCGAACTCATCACCTTGATGGCGCAAAATCGACGCAACGTTTTCTGACGCGCCAGGAACACCGTACCCATGCCTCCACGCCCCAATTGGAGCAGAAGATTGTATCGCCCAAAATCAATGATGGACGAGGGAAGCTGGGAACGGGATTTCACAACAGAAACAATTTGATCCTCCGGATGGCCACGACCGAGCGTCGCACTCCAATTACCTTGTTCACCTTGTGTTTTATTTCCTCTTCTAAAATGAGATCAGACTCAAGTCTAACATCGGCAAGTCCACGTATTTTCCCATGCCCTCTCAATAAATTTCCGCAATAGGCAAGCTGTATTTATTTTCGATTTTTTGGAAGACAACCATTGCCGATCCCCAAATCGTCTATTAGACAAATTGAAGTCCCTTGAAACTTTTGGAGAAGGAGATTGCGATGAACAACCGTAAAATCAGCCACATAAACATTTGTCAGAAGCCACTTTACATTTTTTCCTTTGTCTTCCTGACATGCACCCTGACGCATGCCGTCACCACCCTCTCCACCTTTCAGGCGGGCGATGGCAACTGGCAGCTCGGCACGCTCAGTGTCGGCAATATCGACGCGGATGCGCAACTGGAGATTGTGGTTCCTTATCGTGACACCCGCAATCAATGGAAAATTGACGCCTTTAAGTACAACGGAACGCGGCTCCCCGGTTTTCCCTACAATTGCGGCTCCAATGTAGCCAATCTATCCCCGACTCTTGCGGATGTGAATGGGGACGGGGTGAAGGATATTGTCTTCACAGCAGGCACCTCAGTCATCGCCCTGAACGGGGCCAATGGTGCCGTGATCTGGTCGACCCAGGTGAACCGGAACAACTACATTCCGGACTCCGGCTACCAGGTGGTCCCAGGCAAATTCTACTGGAGCAACGGCGGGGGTGAGATTCCGATCCTCCCCGCAACCGCGGCCTTTTACTCGGAAGTGTCCCCTCCCATCGTGGCCGACGTGGATGGCGACGGCAAACTCGACGTCATTACCGCCTGGAAAATTGATCCCGATACCACGAGCAGCTTTCAGGATTTCAATCCCTTCATCAATGACATCTACGGCAGCGGGGAATGGGGCACCGTCGGCGACACGTGGTCCGGCGGTGTGGTGATCTTCGACGCCAAAACCGGCGCCAAGAAATACATCTACCATATCCATCAACTGGTGGAAGCAGGACTCGGCATCGGGCACAGCACCCCCAAGAAGCCATTGGACATCTATGCGTTGAACGACAGCGACAGCGTCGTCTGTTTTGACATGACCAAGCCCCACGGTTTTTACGGAAAGGGTAATCTCTGGAAGCAATTCGGAAAAAACCAGCGCCTCATCTCAGGCACCTATCAACTGGGCGTGGACACCTACGCCGCGGACATCGATGGAGACGGCCGCGACGAACTGCTTGTCCCCACCCGTGAAGTCAGTCCGCTCTGGACCCCACATGAGACGGTTCTCGACGATGACGGCAGCATCCTCTGGCGGCAGTGGAAATCCGCCGCCGTTTTCTCCCACAGCTATGGTTGGCAGAACAGCGCGTGCATGATCCCATGCAACCCCGATCACGACAACCACATCGACGTCCTCTCCTTCTGCCAGTCATCGAAGATCTATTTCCGCTACTGGAACGGCGTCGAACTCGTCGATCGCCCCGGCTGGCCGAAGGATTTCGCGCCCTACCTGCCCACGCCCCCCGTCGTTGGCGACGTCGATGGCGACGGTCAGGAGGAAATCATCATCGGCACCTACCACCCCTCGAATGTTCCCTCGAGCGGAAACCTTTACGTCTACAAGCTCGACGGAACCCTCAAGCAATCGATGCCCGTTCCCGGCGGATTAAAACACATCCCCACGCTTGCGGACGCTGACGGAAATGGAATCGTCGATGTGATCTATCGTTCGATGAACGGCGTGGTCTATGTGCAAAACTTCGGCCTGGGCCATCCGGCCAAGGTTTCCTGGACCACCCATCGCGGAAACGCCGCGCACAATGGAAACCTCGGTGTCTCCCTCTTCCGTTACGGCACCCCGCTCATCCCCTCCAAGCAGGCCGGATATCGCACGGCGACCTTTACATGGCAGCTCCCCCTGGGATCACCCGCGCCGTTGAGTTTCACCATCCGACGCGCCACCAATCCCAATGGTCCGTTTACAGAAGTCACCACCCTTCCCGCAACCGCCACCAACTACACGGATCGGAATCTGAATTCCGGACAGATGTACATCTATGAAGTCGAAGTAGCGTACTCGGTCGGCAGGATCCGCTCCTCGCCCTTCAACGTCGTTCCCTTCGTAAACAACAACCTGATTCGAAACGGCACCTTTGAAGAGAACAATGATTGCTGTTGGGACAAGTGGTATACGGGCTCCATCCCCTGGGACAACATGCGCGCCTCAAGCCAGGCGTATCAGGGAGCGAAATCGATGGAAATCGCCCTCGTGAATCAGGGAAGCAACAGCAGCATCAAGCAGTTCAATCAATATGGCGTTCCCGACTCCAGTCTTCCTGTCACTCCAGGAAAATTCTACAGCTTCGGCGCATGGTTCAAGAGCGGAGGACTGAATCAGAGCACCGAGCACTGGATGGAATGGAACTCCAGCCCTGCGGGAACCAACATCACCGCACGCCCCGCCCTCCCATTCCCCAACTACTTCACCCCGCACTTCGTGATCGGACCTGTCGCCACCAACTGGACCTACGCCAACCGCGTCTTCCAGATGCCGGCGGGCTTCCCGAATGTCGAAATGCGCCATCGCTTCAGCGCCGCAGGCGCCACCACCGGCTCCTTCTACATCGACAATGCCTACTTCCGGGAGGTGATCGATCCCGCCTCCACTCAGTGGCAGACGCTTCTGCCCCTGCGGTCCAACTGGAAGTTCTTTGACGTTTCCACAGGCGCCACCCCTCCCTCCACCTGGTATCTGCCTTCCTTCGACGATACCCCATGGATCACCGGGGCGGCAAAATTCGGATCCGGCGGCGGCCCGCTCAATGTCGTGACACGCATCCCTCCCCAGAAACCGAAATACTACTTCCGCAAGCAGTTCACCCTCACCAGCGTGAACTACGGAGATCTCCTCCTGGAAGCCACCTGCACGGATGACTACGGCGGGGTTCGTTATCCTCTGGAAATCTACCTCAATGGCACCAAACTCCAGACCACCGGCATCGAAGCGGTATCCGATCTGGGCAACAGATCCGTGTACTACGATCTGACCCCGTTCCTTCCCCTCCTGCAAACAGGCACGAACACCATCGCCGTCGTGTTGAACAACACCTGGCAGCCGACATGGGACAACGTCGCCTTCGACGTCAGCCTCAAGGCGATCGCTTCACCCTGAATCATCCGAAATCGGTAGCCTGCCGCGTCCCTGCGGCAGGTCCGGGCGCAGGGACGCGCCCGGCTACCTTTATTTTCAGGAACCGCAGATTCTCCCTGAAGGTTCTGCCTACTCTCTTTTAAATCTTCGTGCTCTTCGTGTCCTTGTATGTTCACCGTTGGTTGTCAGGGGTCTGATTT
>CAYYYL010000046.1:0-20129 GCA_964475835.1 uncultured Verrucomicrobiota bacterium
TGCTACAGACAAAAGTTGACGGCAACGCGACCATTCCGACTTTTTCAGCAAGCTGCTAAAGCTCTCATCTTCCACACACTTCGGAATGGTGCCTCAATACGTCACACGAACGAGGAAGAGTCCATGTGCAGGGGCAACGCGACCCGCCTGTTTTCGATCCCGGGATTTTAACATTCCAGGAATCGATTCCGCATCTCTTTTCCCAAGCCCCACTTCCACGATGGTACCCGCGATGGTGCGCACCATTTTATACAAAAAACCGTCCCCTTCGACATCGAGATGAATCTCATCCCCGCTCCGTCGTATGGTGCACTTGAAAATACGTCGCACCATGGTAGTCCGTTCATACCCCGGATTGACGGCGATCGCGGAAAAATTGTGACGTCCCACAAAGCATTTTGCGGCACGACGCATGGCAGCAAGATCCAGCTTCCCATGAACAAACCACGTGGCGCGACGGCGGAATGGATCTCCCATGTTTGAATTCAAAATCCGGTATCGGTAGAGTTTGCGCTTTGCTTCGAAACGAGCATGAAACGCGGTGGGAACAGATTGAAGTTTCACGATGCGAATATCTTCCGGCAGGAGGGCGTTCATCGCACGATGCAGTTCCTTTCCTGAAAGTGAGGAGGTGGTCGACCAATCAAAGTGCGCGACCATCCCCAACGCGTGAACCCCCGTGTCCGTGCGACTCGCTCCGTGAACATCCACTTGGAAGCCACAGAGCCTTTTCAGAATCTGTTCAATCCGCTCCTGGACGCTGATGCCGTTTGGTTGACGCTGCCAGCCGACATACCCCCCCCCATCATAAGCCACCAGGATTTTCAGCCTGTGAGTCACAAAAGCGGCAAAGGAATGATCCCTTCCCTTCAGGCACGTGGTCCGGCATTAACGATTGCTGCGGAAGCTTCCTTGTACTGCTCAAAATTCTTTCGGAACTTCGAGGCAAGATCCTTCGCGGCGGCATCGTAAGCAGCCTTGTCCTTCCAGATGTTACGCGGATGAAGCTCATTGGCCGGAATGCCACGACAACTCTTGGGAACATCGAATCCAAAAACAGGATCCTTGTCGTAAGCCGCCTTATCCAATTCACCAGTCAGAATGGCGGTGACGGAATCGCGGTTATACGACAACGGAATGCGCTTGGCCTCATTGTACGCCCCGGCAATCCATCCTGTGTTGATCAACCAACACGAAGCCTTGTGCTCGCGCAAACGTGCCGCCAGCATTTCGGCGTAAGTCGTCGGATAAAGGGGCAGGAAGGGAGCTCCAAAGCACGTGGAAAAAGTTGGAACAGGCTCGCGTCCACTGTTCGCCTCCGTCCCAGCCAGACTTGCCGTGTAACCACTCATGAAGTGATACATCGCCTGTTCCGGAGAAAGACGCGCGACGGGAGGAAGGACTCCAAACGCATCACACGTAAGGAACACCACGGCCTTGGGATTGCCGCCACATCCCGAGGGAACCGCGTTATCGATAAAATCGAGGGGGTACGCCGCACGCGTATTCTCGGTCACGGAGTCATCTGCATAATTCGGCACATGAGTCTGGGGATCCAGCATGACGTTCTCGAGCACCGTACCAAAGCGAATGGCATCCCAGATTTGAGGCTCCTTCTCCCGGGTCAGCCGGATGCATTTTGCATAACAGCCCCCTTCGAAATTGAATACTCCATCCTTCCCCCAACCATGTTCATCGTCCCCGATCAAATTCCGTTGCGGATCGGCCGAGAGCGTGGTTTTGCCCGTGCCGCTCAGACCAAAAAAGAGCGCCACATCGTTATCCTTACCAATGTTCGCCGAGCAATGCATGGGGAACACATCCTTTTGCGGCAGGATGTAGTTCAGAACCGTAAAAATGCTCTTCTTCATTTCGCCGGCATAGTGGGTACCGAGGATAAGCACTTCCTTCCGTCCGAAATGCATGCAAACCGCAACTTCACTGTTGGTGCCGTCGGTGGCGGGATCTGCTTTCAAGTTTGGCGCGCTGATGATCTTCCACTCCGGTTTGTGGACCTTTTGCTCCGCAGGTGTCGTACGGATGAAAAGCTGGCGGGCAAACAGATTGTGCCATGCGAGTTCGTTGACCACACGCAGCGCCAGACGATGCTTCGGATGAGCGCCAGCCCAGGCATCGAGCACATAGGCATCCCGTCCGGCAAAATAGTCGGACACCTTCTTCAAAAGCTTGAGGTAATTCTCTTCGCTCATGGCCTGGTTCACCTTCCCCCACCAGATCTTCGACTTGGACCCGGGCTCCTCCACCACCCATTTATCCCGGGGTGAGCGGCCGGTGCGACTTCCCGTCATGGCAACAAGCGCACCACTCGACGCCATCACCTGGCGCTCATTACGAATCGCCGCCTCATAGAGAGCGGGAACCGAAAGATTGTAAAAAAGTTTTCCGAGGGCTTTTCCGCTGATTTCCTGAAGGGTGTTGGGCATAAAATGAACGGGTGGATGTAATGACCGGCCATTGTATCAAGACCCACGACAGATGCAACGGTGTTCCGTCCCTCCCTAAGTAAACGCGGGATTTCATTCCTGTCCTACCCACGACAAAAGGAAGTCGTTTTTATGAGACCGGCTGTCCCGAGGATTGAAACGACTGTCCCACCTTGAGCGGGCATCCACGAAGAAACTCCTCGGCGGTCATCCGCTTTTTTCCTTCCATCTGCAACTCCCGGACCACCACCGCGCCTTTGGGTGAGGCCACATGAATCCCCTGCTTGTCGATTTTGATGATTTCACCCGGTTTTCCGCTGACAAACCGTTCAAAATCGGCAACCAGAAGTTTCACCGTCTTCACTCCTTTTTCGAGTTGAAGAAAGGTGTAGGCCCCCGGGCCTGGAAAAAGGGCCCGAATCTGATTCCAGACACGTCGCTTGCTGGTATCCCAAAAAATCAACTCATCCTCACGCGTCAGTTTCGCGGCGTAACTCGCCTGCTTGTTGTCCTGGGTAACAAACTTCGCCTTTCCTGCGGCCACCTGCTGCAGGGCCTGGGGGATCAACTCCGCGCCGATTTCCGCCATGCGGTCGTGCAGGGTCTGGGCATTGTCCGTGTCACGAATATGAGTGCCCCGCTGAAGAAGAATGTCCCCGGTGTCGAGACCTTCATCCATTTTCATGATCGTCACCCCCGTGTCGGCGCACCCTTCCATGATCGCACGTTGAATGGGTGCCGGCCCCCGGTATTTCGGAAGGAGGGACGCATGAATGTTAAAACTCCCATGCTCGGGCAGATCGAGCACTTCCTTCTGGAGCAGTTTGCCATAAGAAACCACGACGTTGAAATCCGGCTTAAGATACTTGAGTTGAGCCAGAGTGGAGGGAGACTTCAAGGTCTCCGGCTGGAACACCTTGCAGTGAAGATCCATTGCCAGCATTTTGACAGGTGGAGGCGTCACTTTCCCGCCCCGACCCTTGGGGCGATCCGGCTGCGTCACCACTCCGACCACCTCAAAATCAGAATGTCGCGCCAACGCCTTCAACGCAGGACACGCAAAATCCGAGGTACCATAAAACACCACCTTCATACTCCGTGTCTAACAGACAACAGGCACCTGGGGCAAATCACAAGTGTCGATAAAGTGGTCGGGCTGCAGGGATTTGAACCCTGGACCTCTTGGACCCGAACCAAGCGCGCTAGCCAAACTGCGCTACAGCCCGAACAGAAAGCCCACGATATAAGGTCCGATTTAAGGTGTCCAACACCAATTTTAACTCTCCAGGATCACGAAACCGCTGCTTCAACCGGCATGACGGGGGCTGCTGTCTCCGACGGCTTCAACATCTCGGCTACACGACGCTGAACCACCTGCAACCGATCCAGATGCAACTGGGGATCGGTGATGACGAAAACCTCACCCGTTCGAACATACTCGTATACCAACAGCGTGGACTCTGCTTTCTTGGTTTCGCGATGTTTCAAAATCCGTTTACGCTCAAGCATCACCGCCAGAATATAACGGGCTTCCGATTCCGCGGGGTCGTTTCGTTCCAGCATGCGACGTAAAATGGACTCAGCGTCCTCCTTGGGAAGCGGATCCGGAGGAGGAGGAGCCGGCGGCTCGTAGATCCCCTGCCAGGAGGAGATCACCCCGGGTGCATTTCGCACAGCCACACCGGCCTCAGACTCCCAGCATTCCCGGCACAGGTCTTTCCGTTGATGTTGGCCCATCTCAACCCCAAGAATCGTGTAACATGCGGCATCGGCAACAAACTCCTGATGGCACTGATGACAAAGCCCGCTGCGCGTCTGAATCTTCCATTCGTCCATGAAACCATGGTGAAAATTTCCGGGGTAAAACGCAAATGAAAATCGCGGTTACGAGAGAAAACTGGGAAAGGAAGTTTTCTCCAGCATCCACAAGTGAACACAGATTGACACAGATTTTTGCCGATGCCCCAATGCGGTATCGGGAACCACCCTTTTTAATCTGCGGAAATCTGTGTGAATCTTCGGTTAAAATCCGGACCAGGTCACCGAATCGCAGCTGCAAGCTGCGAGACAAGATCTGATATCTTCACCCGCTCCTGCTTCATCGAATCCCGATGACGCAGCGTGACGGTATCCTTCAATTCCGGCCCCTTTTCACCCAGGGTGTCGAAATCAATCGTCACACCAAAAGGAGTTCCCGCCTCGTCCTGACGGCGATAGCGCCGGCCAATCGCCCCCGCGTCATCATAAAACACCGTCATAAACGGGCGCAGCATTTCCTTCACTTCCTTCGCTTTGGCCACCAGTTCGGGCTTGTTCTTGAGAAGCGGAAAAATGGCCACCTTGACCGGGGCGATTCGCGGATGAAAACGCATCACTACGCGGGTTTCCTGCCCACCTTTCTCATCCGTCACCACCTCCTCATCGTAGGCATTGCAGATTAACGCCAGGACGAGCCGATCGACACCCGCGGAAGGTTCGATGACGTGGGGAATGTACTGTCCCTTCGCGAGTCCCTCCGCATCCTCCTGCGCCTCCTTTGCCGCTTTCTCAGGCGTCATGCCCGATTTGGTGAGATAGTTGAATCTTGTCTCATAGTAACGCTTCGCAAGTTCCGATTTCTTCAAATCATCAAGCTTCGACCAAGCGTCGCGAAGCTCCTCGTCAAAAACCCCCATCGGCTTTCCGGAAAAACGCTCGTGCTGGGAGAGATCGAAATCACTGCGCGCCGCAATGCCCTCAAGCTCTTCGCCCATCAATTCTCCCTGTTCGTTTCGCTTGCTGAAAGGGAATTTGTAGAGAATATCAACCGTGGCACGCGCATAGTGCGCGAGTTCATCGGGTTTCTGCCAATATTCCACCAGCGACTGACGTGGCAGTCCGATGCTTTCATAAAACCGGATGCGCTCCTGAACCCAGTAGTGATGCCACGCCTTCCAACCCCAATTGGGTTGCGGGGTTTCGCCTCCCTGTTCTGCCACATTTCCGGAAATCGCCTCAATCACCTCATCCGGTTTGATGAAAAACTCGAGCTCCATCTGCTCAAATTCGCGGGACCTGAAAGTGTAGTTGCGGGGGGTCACCTCATTGCGAAACGCCTTGCCGACCTGCGCAATCCCAAAGGGAAGTTTCTGACGCGAGGTCTCGAGCACGTTTTTAAACTGAGCGAAGATCGCCTGCGCGGTCTCGGGCCGGAGATACGCCACATTCTCTTCATCCGCAACAGGCCCGACGTACGTTTTGAACATCAGGTTGAACGGACGCGGATCCGACAAACGCACTCCGTTTTCCGGGTTAAATTGAATGGAATCCTTCACCTCACCCTGCGCCAATTCGACCAGAGTCATGTCCTCCAACACGCCTTGGGGCGCACCCTGCGCATAATACTCCTTCGCGAGCTTGCGAAGACTGTCGGGATGAACTCCTTTTTTCTGAAGGACCGCAAACGCTTTCTTCGTCTCCCAACCGGCCTTTTCAGATTTGGCTCCTTCGAAGCTGAACACCTTTCCGCTGAGGGCATCGACCTGATCCGCCCGAAAACGTTTTTTCGTCAGAGGACATTCCACCATCATATCCGCAAAAGTATCGGTGTGCCCGCTCGCCCGCCAGATCTGGGGATGCATGATGATCGTGGCTTCGAGGCCCACCACATCATCTCGAAACCGGGTCATCCAAATCCACCACAAATCCTTCACATTCCGTTTCAGCTCGGCGCCCAGGGGACCGTAGTCCCAGAAACCATTGATGCCTCCATAGATCTCACTCGATTGAAAAACAAACCCGCGCCGTTTGCACAGCGACACCAGTTTTTCCATCGTGGCCGTATCTTTGACTTGAATATCCGATACCATAAAACGTTCGTGATTATTTGAGATACTTCTGAAACACGGGGGTTTCCTGCAGGATACCGAATCGCGGCTCCACTTTGGCATTTTGCGTGAGGTTTCCGTCAAGTTTCAACGCACGCTCCAGGTGAACCGCCCCGTCATTGGTTTTATTGAGACTGCATTCCACAGCCGCCAGGTTGAACCAGGCAACCGCATTCTTGGGATCCCGTTCCACCAATTGCTGGAGAAGCGAGTAAAGACGATCCGGGCGGTTATTCTGTGCGTAGATCTGCAACGCAGTCTGCCACCAACCGATGTTCACAGGATGATCCTTCAGAAAGCGATCGATCACTTCATCCGACTGGGGGGTTTTGAGCCTCTGGGCCAGAATCTGTGCATACTGGAAGATATAATTTGGATCATCCTTGCTGGTTTCGTAATAGGACGCCAGCTCCTGTTCCTTCTTCGCCATGGCCCGGAACTGTTGAACCTGGTTCAACACCTGGAGGGCTGCGGGATTGTAGGGATCGAGGTCTCTCCATTCCTCACAATTTTGCACCGCTTCATCAAATCGCTCCGACGACACGAGAAATTCTGCAAGCCGCGACCTTGCCTCCGCACTGGAGGGATAGAGAGCGATGGATTCGCGACAGGCCTGCTCCGCCTCGGGCCCCATTTTCCGGAACAGATAGAGACCTGCAAGGGAACTCCGCAGCTTGGAATAGGACTTTCGCGCCACATCGTCACGAAGAAACCCGGGGTTGCGCATGAGATCCGCCACCAGATTTTTCCAATACTCCATGTCTTTGCGAACCGCATTGGGGTCAATCACCGGGGTCGGCTCCTTGTTCAGCTTCATGATCAACCCGAACGGCTCCAAATAAGGATACATCCACTGGATCGGATAACTTTCCTCGAGATAAAAGGTGTGTTTATCCTTATTACGGTCAAAAATCCACTTGGCGATGGCTCCATTGATGGCAAATACGCCCTCGATACCCTGCACATTCGCGCGCATCGCCTTTCCCGTCTCATCCTTCTCCAGCACAAACCCTGCCGCCCCATTACTGGACTGAACGACCTGACTGAAGATCTCATTGAACTGGCCGTCATCCGGAAGAATCAACGGCTCCTTCGGATAGAGCTTCTCCCGTCCAAGAAAACTCTGGGCTGAGGCACTGTAGCGTTTGCCGAGGCGGTCAAGCCAGGAATCGGAGGGCGAAAGTTCACACGCGCCCATCCTGGGACGGGACACATCGTAATGATCGCGGATATAGTGAAGGTAAGTGTTATCTGCAAGCGCGTTCTGGGTGATGATGTAGAGATCGCGGCGGTCAAATTTTGGATCATTCCTCCAACGTTCAGGCTGAAAGCTTTCCACAAAAATCATATAAGTCGGAACGAAACGACCCGGATCCGTTCCACCATAGACCACAGCATCCCGATCCATGTCCTTGAGCATGTCATGGCCATAGCGCCAGCCAAAATCATGCCCCCGCATTTCGCTATCCTTCCAATTTGTGCAAAGGGGAATGGCCGGTATCAAGTATCCCAGAACCAGCACCCCCACCGGGAGGAAACGCGAAGTCACGATCATCCCCAGCAGAATGCCACCGGCAAGAACAAGCCAACTCGTCTGGATCGCCCAGGTTTTATCGTAATGAACCCCCACCAGGGTGAGTCCGCTGAAAACAACAAGAAAACCACCCAGCAGTACCCACCAAGAACGCAAGTTTTGGGCAAAATACGGAAGAAGAATCGCTCCAAGGCCAATCCACAACGCATAGACACCATGAGCCAGGGAATAAAACACCCGATTGATAAACACCGATTGCACATCGAATTTGGGGTTTAATAGAAACACCAGCAACAACCCCATCAGGGCAAAGCAGGCGACGGAAAAAATGAGATACTCTTTTTCCTTTTCCCGGGACTCATTTCCAAGATTGAAGACAAAGATGGTGGTGAGTGCGGCGATGCCAAGCAGGGTTAGCGGAAGGCTGAAGTTTTCCTGCAAATCCTTGAAGAACAGATTGTACTGATCCTTGAGGCGGGCCACCTTGCGGAGAAGCGTTTCCCCGTCCCGCTCCACCCGGATCCGCTCATACTGACCACGGGTGATGTGATGCCGGAATCCCTCCAGGGTCTTCGTATAACCCCAGTTCATGGGGGGATTGGTCGCGGAGGAAAGCGGCATGTAAAGATACACACTCGCTCCCGCTGCAAACATGCTGAAACTCAGAAGGAATGGGGCCAGACTTCTCAGAGCCCTCCCCTTCTCCCCAAGATCATAAAGGACAAACAAAACAGCCAGCCCCAACAGAAAAATCGCGAGAATCAGCCATGCTCCCCGGGTGGTGCTCCAAAAGCTCAAACTATTCCAGGTCGACCATGGCGCGGTATCGAGGAAGATGGCCATCCCCACACATCCGATGACCGATGTCGTCAACCCGCTGATCACATTTCGGATGCTCGCAGCATGGGGATCCAATAGGAAAAGCACCACCGCGATCAGAAGCAGCCCTGCCACCAGAATCCACATGAACCACAATCCGCTCTGCCAGGCGAAGATCGCCGTCACCACCCCCCCCAGAAACGCCGTGTCGCGGCAAAGAACGCGATCAGCTACGAAAAAGGCGTAAAGAAATGCAGGGGCGCTGACAAGAAGGGTCTGGTGGTTGGTGATGCCGAGTCCAAAGGTCAGGCCCACCAGACACGGCCACCGCCACTGTTTCGGCGAATCAAACATTCGCAACACCAACAGGCAGAGACTGGTGAAAAAGAATCCGTTGAGGGTATACACCTCCGCTATGACTGCCTGCGACCAGACTGTATCGATGAAGGCAAATACCAGCCCCGCCACCACCCCCCCCATGAGCACCAGGGAATCTCTGGAAATGCCGGGCACCTCAAAATCTTTGAAGGCCTCCAGATTCCACAGCCTTCGCCCAATCTTGCAGGTGATCAGAGTCAGCATGCCGACGGCCAGTGAACCATAGAATGCCGACATCAGATTGCCACGCCACGCGGCATTTCCGAACGGAATGATTCTTTCAAAGATGTTCGCGGAAATCGCCCATATGGGATAGCCCGGAGGATGGGGAACCCCCCAGTTGTAGGCAGCCGTCAGAAATTCCCCGGAATCCTCCAACGTCACATTGGGAGCGAGTGTCCACAGATAGACTCCAAACGAGATCAACGTGGTGATCCAGAAACCACGCCACTCAAGCCGTGTAAAATAGGAGTTTTTCATGCGTCTTGATTTGAGATTCGAGGGATCCCCTCTCCTACCATCAAAAAGGGAAGCCTCAAGGACTAACCTTTAAGTGAAACAACTGCAAGACCGGTCTCGTCATGTGGCCGGAGCAGAAGAAGACGCCCTTTTGGATCCAAAGGGCGATAAGATCCGCAGACGAGGAACCATCCACATCGCCTCCAGTACAATCTGCCGGTTCATTTTCGAAAGCGTTCCTGAGCCGTGGGGACGGTCCGTAAAAATAATGGGGATCTCGGCGAGTCGGAACCCCTCCCTCCAGGCACAGAAATTCATCTCGATCTGAAATCCATATCCATTGGACCGGATGCGATTCAGATCCAGCGTCTCAAGCACCCGTCGGCGAAAACATTTGAACCCGCTGGTGGGATCCGAAAGCGGCATACCGGTCCAGAAACGCGTATACCAGGCCGCAAAAACGCTGAGAACCAGCCGCCCCAGCGGCCAGTTGATCACCCGCACACCACCGGCGTATCGGGACCCGATCACAAGATCATTTCCTTCCTCAATTTTTCGAATGAAATGGGGAATTTCTGCGGGATCATGAGAAAGATCGGCATCCATTTCAAAAACGAAATCAAATCCTCGTTCCAGGGCCCACTTGAACCCTGTGACATAAGCCGTTCCCAATCCCATTTTTGAGGGGCGCTCGATCAAATGAACGTTTGTACGGGATGCTGCGAGCTTGCGGATCCATTCGGCGGTGCCATCGGTCGAGTGATCGTCGATGAAAAGAAGGCTGAGCCCCGACAGTTCGGGTATTCGCGCAAGAAGCCGCTCCAGATTGCTGAATTCGTTGTAGGTGGGTATCACTACAAGGATTTTGCCACCTCCACCGGAGTCGGATGCTTGAACATTCATGAAATTCACGCGCGCTGTTGTTTCCAAAGGAGATACAATCCCACTCCTTCAAAAACAAGATTGGGAATCCAGACAATAAATTCCGGATAGACGTGCGGATTGTTTTTGAAGCTTTCCGCAAGAATGATCAGGAAGTAGTAAAAAACCGCCAGGACAAGGCTGATAAGAATCCCCACGGACGTCTCGCGTCGTTGAACCTGGATGCCCAGGGGAAGGGCGATCAGCACAAAGGCGATGCACGCCACGGAAAGGGCATTGCGTTTGTGAAGCTCGACAAGCATGGGAGTCGGGTGAATCCCCTGCCCCTTCAACTCCAGGGCCTGACGCCACAATTCGATGGAAGTGTAGTGATGAACCTCCTTCACGGCACGCCGTGAATCGACTAGCTTCGCAATATCAATCTCGTATGGGTATTCGGCAGCGGTCATCGCCCATTTCCGCTTTTCCAGACTATCCGGATCCGAGGGGTCCCGCTGATCAATGGTCGCATTGTATAGGGTCAGCCGCACCTTCATCTGGTGGGTGTCGGAAGTCACCACCCCACGTTCCGCATGGACATCCTGCACCATCTCATCATTCTGCATCTTCATGATCCGCACGTTTTTGAGCGTCTGATGGCGAATATCCCGCTTCGCGATAAAGATACGCGCATCGCCAAAGTTGAGATATTGCCCCTCCTCCAGGAGCGCGATGGGATGGCGGAACGCGATTTCAAGGAAAGCCTGGTTGAACTGGTACTTCATCTTGGGGGCCAGGTCCGCATTCACATAGAGACAGAAAAACGAGCCCAGGGAGGCCACGCCAAGAACCGGCAACACCAGTTGTATAAAGCTCACCCCGCATGCGCGTGCCGCCGTCAGTTCATTGTCCGCCGAAAGCCGTCCCATCGCGAGCAAGGTCGCCGCCATCAACGCCATCGGCATGGAGAAGGAGAGAACGAACGGAAGCATGAGGACAAAGAAATGAAAAATCGTCAACACCCCTACACTCTGATTGGAGAGGAGAGAGACCACATCCTTGAACGTGTTTCCCAGCAAAAGGACGAAAGTGAAGATCGCCAGCGTCATCAACAGATTCAACACGAGCGCCCCAAGCAGATAACGATAGAGAATCTTCATCGAACAATGATGCGGTGATGAGCTGGGATCGCTACGAGATGTACCGTCGCGCGGCCTGAATACAAGTTTTTCCGGGAAGGAAACATCAAATTCCCGCCCTGCACAAATGAATGTAGGTGCACCGGCGGCAGGCTTCGGCCGTTTGATTTTCGGAAATACGGTGAAAATCGAGACCCGACACCTTGTGAGCCACCTCCTTCACCCGCCCTCCCATTTCTGCAGCATGGCTCTCATTGAGTTCAAACTCGTGAGAACGTTCAGGATCCCGAAGGTAGATCACCCGGCCGCGCGTGATTGGTTTGGGCTGCCCTGAGACTTCATTCAGAAGTTTGTAGAATCGAAATTGGTCCCAATGCTCCCCGTCTGAATTTTTCGTGCGTCCAAAAAACTCATTTTCCGTTTTGGGTCTCCCGGTCTTGTAGTCCAGGACCAACCATGTACCATCCGGCAACTGATCTACCCGATCAAACTTCCCCGAGAGGCGGATTTCCTCACCCTCGGATTTATTTTCCGAACGGTAAATGGCATTCGCGACCGCAAGTTCTGTTTCCAGCACGCGGGGGGGTGGTTGGGCAAGGCACCACTCGTGAAAGCGATTTAAATCCTCCCTTCCCAGTTTTTCCAATTCTTCCAGATCCAGGTTCGACTCTAGGATCTGCAAATTCAACTGATCCTGGTATATCCCCAAAAGGGTTTTTTCATCCGGCCACCTTCCCGTCACCTTCACTTCGTTGAAAAATCGCCGAAGAGCCTCATGCACCACCGTTCCATAGATAAGGGCGCGATCCGGTCGTGCCGGAATCTGGAACAGGTGCTGGTATAGAAAGAGCCGGGGGCATGTTTCGTAGTGGTACATCGCGGTGGCACTCAGGCGGAGGCGTCGAACCTGCTCGAGAAGAAATTCCTGCATGGGTCTGCCCCAGGGAAGGGGATGGAGCTGAATCCTGGCCATTTCAGGCCCCGAAAGGGGGACCGGCTCCTCCCAGACCATCTTCCCTGCGTGACGTTCCTTAAGTTCAGCCAGAAAGAGGGATTCATCCACGAATTCTCCGCGAAGATGAAGGGGACGGGTCACCACGAGATGTTCGCGTGCGCGGGTGACCGCCACATAAAGAAGGCGGCGTTCATCCTCCCTTCGATTCCATTCCTTGGAATCGGAATCGACCTCCTGGCCGCGAAAGACAAGCTCCGGGGGGATGGCGATGGAATCCGGCATCGCCCGACTGTCCTCCCAGTTGGAGGCCACCACCTGGCTTACCACCACCACCGCAAACTCCGATCCCTTGGCCCGATGCGCCGTCATCAAAACGACTGCGTCCTCCTCGTCCTCCAACTCGATCGGGTCCACCTCCAATGCCACTCCATACCATTCCGCCAATTCCACATGCCGGAGAAAATCCTCAAGGGAAGCCTTCGGATGAAGCCCCTCGAAATCGTGAACAAACCGTGTCAATCGACGCAGAGTCGCCACCGCCCCGGGCAACACACGCTCGTCTGCCTCTCCCGCTCCTTTGAGATAAAAACTCAGAAATCCACTCTGATGAACAAATTCCAAAAATGCATGCGAGAGGCTTTTCTTTTGGAAAGCAATGCGGGCTCCCTGGAGGAGGGTCCGCACCCGCAGAACCTTTTCCATGTCGACAAGGCCCGAACATGTCAAATCCGAAGAAAGCAGATCCCAGATCGATGTCCTTCCCCTCCGGGAAAGTTGATTCAACTGAGTGAGATCGGAAAAGGGGATTTCAAACGGGGGGAATGCGAGCGCATGGCTCAGAATCAATCCATCCATGGGTTGCACCACCGCTCGGAGAAGCCCCAAAAGATTCTGCGCCTCCGGCGATGAGAGACAATCCTCATTCCCTGCAAGTCGAAAGGGAATCCCATGCCGCCGCAACGCCTCCCCCATCTCGTGAAGCTCCCGGTTCCGGCGACAAAGAACGGCGATGTCGCTCCATCTCAACGAGGCGTCCGCAGCCTTGAAACGGGCGATCTCCCCCACCGTCCAAACCAGTTCGTTCTCCCGATCCGCACACGCCACAAATCGTGGCGCCCCCTTTCCCACACCCCGCCGTGACGATCTCAATCTCTTGTCCACATGAACACCCGAAAAAATCTCCCCGAACTCCCTCCCGGAATGCATCAGTTCATGGGCAAAATCGAGAATGGGTTGGGTGGACCGGTGGTTGTCGTTCAGCGTCACTACTGTGGCGTTCGGGTAACGCCAGACAAAATCCCGCATATTCTCAGAACAGGCCCCATGGAATCGAAAAATGGATTGGTCCTCGTCACCCACAACAAAGAGATTGGGGTCCTCCCCGGCCAAGGCATACAGGATCTCGTTCTGTGCCGAATTATTGTCCTGAAATTCATCGGCGTGGAGATAGTCATAAGTCTCCCTCACCTCGAGCAGAAAATCCTCCCGTTCCCGGAAAACATGGGATACCCAGAGAATCATGTCGTCGTAATCCATGAGACTTCGTCGGTAAAGCTCCTCATTGTACGCCTCGTACACCTTCCAGAATTCCTCAAGTTTGTGAGCCATCTTGAGGCGCCGCTCGGCCTTTCGGGTCTCCCCGACTTCACGTTTCATCGCCTCCACACAGTCGAGGAAAGACTCCTTCCGGATGGCCTCCCGCTTGACGACTGAGATCTTCGTTACGATCTCCTTCACATAATAGAAAATATCCCCCCGCTCCGTCCGTAGATGCTTCGGCCCCATTTTTTCAAGGGCTTCCCGAATGATTTTGTACCGGGTCACCTCATCTGCCGTCCGGATCTCGGGGGACCTTTCGAACACATCCGGGTGCCGTTGAATAAGTCGGTTGCAAAATCCGTGAAAGGTGAATATTGGCACCCCGCGTCCCTTCAGACCGGCTCGGGCCTGCAACCGTTGATGCATCTCCTCAGCCGCGTTATCCGTGAAGGTCAATGCAAGAATTCTCCCGGGATCAACCCCCTGGTGAAGAAGGTGAACAATCCTCTCCGTCAGAGTAAACGTCTTTCCCGTTCCCGGCCCCGCCAGAACCAGAACAGGCCCCACTAGGGATTCAATCGCCCGACGTTGGGAGGGATTTGGCTGGGGCTTCATCAAAGCCCCAATCTAAAAGGGTTGAATGGACCGTGCCAGACCTTTTATTGGATCCCATGCCTCACGAAGGAAGATGCCCTGCTTCGCGATCAAGACGAAGGAGGGCCTGCCATCCGCAGCTCAATACCGCAAGGCCGGAAAGCGAAGAATGGTGCGCGCTGCAGGGTTCGAACCTGCGACTTCTTGCGTGTGAAGCAAGCGCTCTACCGCTGAGCTAAGCGCGCCCGAAAGAACCCCCACTCAAACACCAATCCCCCCAACGAATCAAGTTCGAATCATTAATTCCTCCATACACCTCATCCACCCCTCCATCAATTTGCGTTTTGCAATGCCTATTTTTATTAGATCTCCTTATACAATTTGATAAAAAATCCTCAGGTTCCCAGTTGACCCAACCGATAATCTCTTGTAGGCTACACATGCCTTGAAAGAATTTGACCAAAAATTCGTTTAAGGCGTCCCAACATCCATCCTTAAGTCTTAAGTTATTGAATATGAAATTCATCCATCCGTTTATTACGGCTCTCCGTAAGCGCGCGAGAGCATTCACCCTCATTGAACTTTTGGTTGTCATCGCGATCATTTCGATTCTGGCGGGCTTGCTGACGCCGGCATTGGGACGCGCTCGCGAATCCGCCCGTCGCTCCGCCTGTATGAACAACGTGCGACAGATCGGTCTCGCGTGGAAGCAGTTTTCCCTGGATAACAGTGAAACCTTCCCTCCTGGTGGAGTCCTTGGAGTGGTTAAGGCCCAAGACGTGTTCAATGTCCTAACAAACGGAAATTACCTTCAAGCGGGTCGAATTTTCATCTGCCCTTCGGACACCGCAAAGGTCGCCGGGACCATGGGTGCTCCTCTTGCTTCGGGAAACATTTCTTATCATTGCGCGGTTATGACAGCTATTGCAGGTGGTTCCACAGGATTGGTGGAATCCGTTAGCAGCGACCAGCCTCTCGTTTTCGACCGTGGTATTTCCACAGCGGGAGCCGCCATTGCCTCAGCTCAAACCGTCATCAGTGTCACCAACGTTGCCAATGTTTGGCTTACCACCAGTCCTCACAAGGGTAGCGGTGGCAACATCTTCTACAACGGTGGTCAGGCCGGCTTTAAAAAGCGCTTGGATGCTGGATTTGATGGCACCAATGGCGTGATCCTGATTGATAACTAATCGGACCATCCGTCCTTTTAAAATGCCGACCCTGGAAGGGGTCGGCATTTTTTATTTCCGGGACCACCCTCAACTTTGAACAAAGCTTTCGACTGGGGTATTTAATTACTTCAACAGACGACTTTTCAGCTCTTTCAAAAGAAGGTCCACACCCTCGCCCTCTTTTGCTGAAATTTTCAAAACAGACCCTTTGTACTTTCGCTTAAATTTCTGAAGGTTTGCCATTGCACTTCCACAATCCATTTTATTGGCCACGATGATCATGGGTTTTTCCAAGATCGCGGGATTGTAAAATTCCAGCTCTTTCATGAGCTGGGCGTAATCGTGACGCGGGTCACGCCCATCGATACCCGCCATATCAAGAAGAATAACCAGCAATCTGCAACGCTCGATATGTCGGAGAAAGCCGTGTCCGAGCCCCACATTCTTGTGGGCACCTTCCACAAGTCCTGGAATATCCGCAATACGGAGTGATTTATAGTCATTCGCGAACTCAACCGTTCCCAATACCGGAACAAGGGTCGTAAAAGGATAGGGGGCGATTTTTGGATGAGCCTTGGACAGCTTCGACACCAAAGTTGATTTCCCTGCGTTGGGATATCCCACGAGTCCAACATCCGCCACAGACTTGAGCTCGAGTTGAAAATTCCCCTCCTCCCCCTGTTGTCCGTAGGTAAATTCCCGGGGAGCCTGGTGGGTGGAACTCTTGAAGGTGTAATTCCCACGTCCTCCACGCCCTCCCTTGCACAAAACAAATTCTTCACCGACGGAAACGAGATCAATCACCAATTCATGTTCGGGAAGGCGATAGACCGCCGTTCCGGGCGGAATCTTTACCACGAGCGGAGCAGAAGACCGTCCATGCATCTTTTTCCCATGCCCATTCTCCCCCCGTTTCGCTATGAGGCGGGATTGGTAGAGGAGGTCACTCAGATGATTGGTATCCTTGTCCACCCTTAAAATGACATCCCCGCCATCGCCGCCATTGCCCCCATCAGGCCCGCCTTTGGGGACAAACTTCTCCCGTCGGAAACTGACACATCCATTTCCTCCATCACCCGCTTTTGCGTGAATTTTGACTCGATCAACAAACATACCTGAAAACTCCTAGGCGAAAAACACACTCGGCTTGAACACAGATCTCAAATTGAAGACCTTCCCATCACATGGTTGCATTCCTACAAGACAACCACCCTTCCCCCTTGAAGTCACGTCATTATAACAAGTTCCATGACGAGAGAAGCTTCTACAAACGTTCTCGATTTGCATTTGCGGGAAATGAATCCCTTCCCGTAGGATCTCAGATCGGGCGACCCATCCATGGACAAACCAAACATGCGTCAACGTCACCAGAAGTCCCCACCGGCCATCTCCTCCTTGTTGGAGATGATCAGGTCTCTTTCCAACAGCCGTCTGTTTATTCCAGGTTGTCTGATGATTCTGACAGGAATCACATTTTGGGGGGTCACCTGGTGTGACTTCATCTGTCTGGACGATGTCTATTACGTCAAAGGCAACCCTCACCTTCATCATGGTTTCTCATGGAAGAGCTTGGAATGGGCGTTTTCAGCAGGCCTTTTATTCCGAACGCCGTATGTGGATTACTGGCAACCCATCACCGTCCTGTCGCACATCGTCGACGTAACATGGTTTGGATTGAATCCCGCCATGCACCACCTGACAAATCTCTCATTTCACATCGTAAACGGCATTCTGGTCTACGTTATTTTTCTACGGATCACAAATCTGAAACGCCCAGCCTTATTCATAGCGGCGCTGTTCGCAGTCCATCCTCTGCACGTTGAATCTGTGGCCTGGGTCACTGAACGAAAGGATGTTTTGAGCTGCTTTTTTTGGCTTCTCTCCCTACAGGCCTACCTTCGGTACGCAGCCAGAAGCTCATTAGGAAGATATGTTACGGTCTTGATCCTTTTTATCATGGGATTGATGGCAAAACCCATGAACGTCACCTTCCCAGCCATTCTCCTTGTCTTGGATGTGCTGATTCTGAAACGAGCAAAACCCTTTTCACATCTGCTTTTTGAAAAGCTGCTGTTTTTTGCGATTTCCATGGGATCGATCCTTTTGACACTAAAAACTCAATCGAATCACCTTCAGGGTTCGGTTTCCACACTTCTGGGTGTCGCGGTCTCATCCTACACGAACTACATCTCCAAAACCCTCGTTCCCGTGGATTTAAGCATATGGTATTATTATCAGGCGGTTACCCCATATCAGATTGCTTCCGGGGCTCTCGTTCTTGGCGCCATTTCCCTCATCGCCATCCAACAACTTGCGCGTCGGCCTTATTTTCTGGCTGGATGGCTTTGGTTCCTCATCACCCTCACACCGGTAATCACCTTAAACGACATCGCTGGAGCCGATCGTTTCACTTACGTCTCCCTTCTTGGCCTATTCTGGATCGTGGCTTGCGTCTTCGAGGACTTGGTTCAAAAGAACTCCAGCCGTTCCAAATTCCTTTTATGGATGGAATTTGCCATGATTTGCATATATTCCATTGGGACTTTTTTTCAGGTAAGACATTGGAAAAACAGCATCACCCTGTTCGAGCACGCCCATAAGCTCAACGACAATTATGTTATCCGATACTTTCTTGCGATGGCTTATTTTGAAAAAAAGGAGTTTTCGATTGCCGAATCCCATTTTAAGGAAACGATACGCCTCGAACCGGGATACGTTAAAGCTTATGCCAATCTTGGTTTGTTATGTGGAACCACCCAACGCACCGAGGAAGCAAAAGGCTTTCTAAGCCAGGCACTGACCCTTGATCCCGTAAGCGTTGAGGCACATTACAACCTTGGAACATTGCTCCTGGGCCAGAATCAGCTACAGGACGCTGAGAAACATCTGAAAGAATCCATCATTCTTCAGCCGGATTTTGTCGATGGTTATTATAATCTTGGAAACTTGCTCTTGAAACAAAACCGCCTTCAGGAGGCAGCCGAACAATTCGCAACCGCCTTGGAAATCAATCCCGAGTTTTCAAAGGCACACAATAATCTTGGAATCTGCCTTGTCCGGCAACAGCAGTTCGACGAGGGAATGGATCACTACCAGGCTGCCATTCAACTGGCACCCCAATGGGCTGAACCTTATGTGAACATGGGCCTGGCGTACCTTCGGCAAAACAATCCCATCAAAGCGCGCCCCTGCCTGGAAAAAGCAATCCAACTCGACCCTAATTTAAAAAAACCACGGGAACTTCTCGATCAAATCGACGCTACTCACAAATAAAACTAAAAAATCTATTCCTGACCTTCACCTTTTTTCCTTTCGGAATACCCGGATGGAACCTCAAATATTGAATCTTCAAGGACTTCTGTCTCCAGTCGGGTAATGGTCCCCCGGCGCGTGTTCTTGCCCTGGGATTCCACGATCCGGATGGGTACCCCCTTGAGTTCAGGATACCGTTTGAAGAGGGCATCGGACTGAACAAATCCAAACTGGATGAAATTCCTGAACTCCTTGACGAACAAGTTCAAGTCGAGGACCCCCTCTGCAATCCACAGCTCGGTGGTTTCCCCGGCGCCCTCCCTGACAAGAACCTGGTGAGTGGGAAAACCTGAAATTTCCTCGGAATGTCCGGTCACCTGAACCTGAAGCTCTGGCACAGGTGGCTCGTCCGATTCGATCCCTTCCATGATCCCATGCTTTAAAACCACATACTGTTTCGAGCCGTGCATGATCGAGTAGGTGACTTTCAAATCATTCCGTATGATGCTCGAAAGAGCCTGCCCTTGATCAATCCGGATTCGATCTCCTTTGGCAAACACCGAGACAATTTCCTTCGAGCGAATTACCCCATCCTCCAGATCCTCAATGGATTGAACCACAGTCAAATCCCCGCGAACCTGGATCGCAGCAACCCAAAGCAATCCCAAAAAAAGCAACCTTGTCATCCAGGAAACTCTCGCGCATTTTCACAAAAATGACAGCACGAAAAGACTTGTGATGAAATCCAAACATATCCACCTGGGATTAATCGCGCTCACGGCCTTTTGCTACGCATCCGTCTCTCATCACGACTTCATCAACCTGGATGATCCCCCGTTCGTCTACGGCAACCCCCACCTCACCCACGGCCTCACACGCGAAGCGATCATCTGGGCTTTCAAGGCAGGGCTTTTTTTCAGCACTCCGAACATCGATTACTGGCAGCCCCTAACGATCCTCAGCCGATTAGTTGAGGTCACCCTGTTTGGGATGGATCCCCACTCCCAGCATGTCGTCAACCTCATCCTCCATATCATCAACACCTGCCTTCTGTTTCGGGTCCTCGAAACCATGACGGGATCCCAGTGGCGCAGTGCGACCGTCGCTCTTCTCTTTG
>CAYYYL010000047.1:0-20071 GCA_964475835.1 uncultured Verrucomicrobiota bacterium
GGCATCAAGCTAATGGGGGCATCGGCTCCTCCGGTGATCGCCAAATCTGATTTTCCCGAGCGGATGATTTCATAGCTGGCGCCAATGGCGTCCAATCCTGCGGTACATGCGCTCGAAATCGTCAGGTTTTGCGTGGGGATTCCCAGATTTTCGGAGACGAAACTAGTCATGGCCTGGGGGGGCGAAGAGCTGGCCACGTAGGGGGTGGCGTGGGAAGGCCCGTGCTTGGTCATGAGGTTCATGCTGGCCATGATGATGTCAAAGGCACTTGTGCTGACCCCCAGCACCAGCGGGATGGGATCGGACTGTTCATCGGCTGAAAACGTCCATGAGGCATCATCTAAAGCCATTTGGACGGCTGCCAAAGCCAATTGGGCATGGCGGGCGGTCCGTTTCGGTTTGATTTTCCAGCGAATATGGTTGGAGGGGTTGAAATTTCTGATTTCACCTGCAATTTGGCTTGAAAGACGGGAGGCATCAAAAAGCGTGATGTGATCGATGGCGCTTTCTGCTGCGACCAAGGATTTCCAAAAAGCTTCAACTCCGATTCCGTTGGGGGCAAGAACTCCAAGACCTGTGACAACGACGCGGTTTTTCATGAAGTCAACAATGATGAATCAAGCAGATCCATGATGAAAAAACTACCAGAATTTCAGGGGCGCTTGAAATTTGAGGGCTGCGATTTATTGGTGTATAGCAATTAGAATATATTTCCAATGAATTTTTGAAATTTATCATGGATTGTTCGTTTCAATTTAGTTGAATCAGGAGTCATGATGGGGTAGGTAGTTTTCCATCGAATGAGCAGTCCTTCTTCCATTTCGGCGGTCATGGATTGTGGAGAACGCGATTCGGCAATGGGCGGGTGCATGGTGGATCGAACGGAGTTTGCCCAGGAAGTACGTCTCTTGTCAGAAGTTAACAATTTTCGGGCTGCGTGGTCTGTTGCGCGGCAATGGATGATCATTGGAATCGTGGTGACGCTTGCCCTTTGGACTGGGCATTGGGCGGTCTGGATTTTGGCGTCCATTATTTGCGCGACCCGTCAGCATGCGCTTGCGGTGATCATGCATGATGCGACGCACTATCGGCTATTTACAAACAGGTGGGCCAACGAATGGATTAGCGATATTTTTTGTGCCTATCCCATAGGTGTCAGCACGCAGCTTTATCGGAAGCAACATTTGGAACATCATCGTTATACGAATAGTGATAAAGATCCCTATTGGGTGCTGATGAAAAAGTATGAGGATTGGGATTGGCCCAAAATTCACGTGGAGGCCTTCAAATTGTTTTTCAAGGACATCATTGGAATCAATGCGATCAAGATGTTTTTTTTCCTGTCGCAGTGGTCTCCGTGGCCACGGGTGCTCAAAGTAGATAAGAGCGACAATACGCTGACTCCTGCCGAGCAGGTTCGATGGGTTGGCTATGTCCTTGTCACCATGGGCATCCTTTATTTTACGAAAGGGTGGAAGCCTTTTTTATTTTTGTGGGTTTTGCCTCTTTTAACAATAACCGGTGCTCTCATGAGAATACGTGGAGTCGCCGAGCACCTCCTGCTTGAGGGCGAGCATGAATTAAATTCGACCCGTCATGTTGAAGGAACTTTGTTGGAAAGGCTGTCGATTGCCCCCTTGAATATAAATTATCATATTGCCCATCATTTATTTCCCACCGTTCCCCCAATATTATCTGCCCAGGCTCCAAAAAGTTCTTATGAAAAACAAAACGTTTCGTGAAAACGCCGCGTTGACCAAGAACTATACAAGCATAACCGATGGTTTGCTCAGGGAGATGGTGCGAGTGAAGTAGGAGGGGAGGGTTTCATTAGAATGCGCGGGGTGGAGTGGTTGTTTGGGTGGGTTTAAAATTCTGTGATGAGAATGGATGCTGTTGCTTTAATGCGGGCGGTTCAGCAGTGGAAACAGGTGGTGGGTGACGCCTTTGTGGCAACGGACGATTTTTCGATTGAACCTTACCGTCAAAATGTAAGTGCAATCTCGAGGTCTGTGCCAGTAGTGATCCGACCTGGCAACACGTCCGAAGTTCAGCAATTGGTTCAGATTGCCAATCAGTTCAAAATCCCCATCCATCCCATAAGTTGCGGTCGTAATTGGGGGCTGGGATCGCGCCTTCCGGTTCGAGATGGGACTGCGATCCTTGATCTGGGACGCATGAATCGCATCCTGGAGGTGAATGTCCGGCATCACTATGCCGTGGTGGAACCTGGTGTGACGCAGGGGCAGCTTTACGATTATTTACGCGAGCATCAATTGCCGCTTGTTTTGAATGTGACAGGCGCTGGGCGTGACACAAGCCTTATTGGAAATGCTTTGGAGCGAGGAATTGGTTATTTTTCACCCAGGGGTGAAAGCTTGTCCGGGTTGGAGGTGGTTCTTGGAAATGGAGAACTTCTACGAACGGGATTCGGGCATCTGCCACAGTCAAAAATCACTCATCACTATCGATATGGCATTGGTCCGGGGCTGGACTCCCTTTTTCTGCAATCAAATTTCGGGATTGTAACCCGGGCCGGCATGGATCTTATTCCTCAACCGGAGGAGCATGCTTGTTTGATCGCTTCGCTTCGGGACGGTTTCACTCTTGAAGAGTTTGTGGATCGACTTGCTTCGCTTCGACGTGCGGGTGTTGTTCAAACTGTGATTCATATTGGAAGTCGGAATCGGACGGAAATCACGTTGGCGCCTTTGTTATTCGAGGTCCTTCGTGAAAAAATCCAGGACACTAAAGCCCTCAAATCCGAGGTAAATCAAATTCTTGTTGCTGAGGGGTTCGCCTCCTGGAGTGCGGTGATTGGCCTGTTGGGACCCCGGTGTTCTTTTAAATCCAACCTAAAAGAGGTGAAAACCCGTTTGGGCGATCTTGCACGCATCACCTTTTTAACGGAAACCAAGGTTCAAAGGGCAAAAGCCATTTTAAATCGCCTGTCATTTGTTCCCTGGGCACGAAGGAAAAGGGCGGTGCTTGGGGCAACAGAGCCACTGTTTCAATTAAGCCGGGGTGTTCCGACGGATGCTGCTATCGGCAGTCTGTATTGGCCTATAGGAGAATTGCCTCCGAAAGGAGCTGTCGAACCGGACCAGAGCGCATGCGGCATGCTTTATTGTCTTCCTATGATGCCTTTAGAGGGGGATTTTGCCGCATATGCGATGAATCATATCGAAAAGTTGTTCGAAAAATTTCAATTTGTACCGGCAACGACCTTAAACATCATTGATTCCAGGACCCTGGAAGCCGTGATTTCCGTATCCTTCGATAAACGGGTGCCCAGGCAGGTGGAGTTGGCGCATCAATGCATTGACGCTGTTGAACGATTTTTTATTGATGAAGGATGCCCTCCGTATCGAGTGGGAATTCAATCCATGGGGCATGTGGTGGATGCGACTAACCCGCACTGGGGGGTTGTTCGAAACTTGAAGCAGGTCTTTGATCCCCAGAACCTGGTTGCTCCTGGACGTTACAATTTGATTTAAGTCCGGTTCATGCAGGGACTGCGGACAGAAAAGCGTCCAATCTCCAGCTGGCATCCGTGCGTTGACCCCTCAACCCTTGAAAGGTATGCCTGGGAATGGCTCCTGAAAGTGTTGGATGCGGTTATCTTTTTCAGAACGAGTGAACAAGATTGAAAGCCAATGTGTCCTGGGTATCGACTACGGTTCCATAGGCGCCGAAACCTGCTTGAGGGGTGTCGGTCCAATCTCGCCGCCACTCGAGGCGGATGATGGTGTCTTTAAATAGATAGAGCGTTTGTGTCAACGTGTATGAGAACATGTCGGTGTAGGTGGGGTTGAATCCCGCCGCTGGCAAAGTCAGGAGTCCCAACCCGATGTTCACGCCGGCTGGGGTGCCACTGGCATTATGATAGCCCGAATAAGTAAAACGACCGGATGTGTTGAAAAAGGGAAGCCAGTCCCACTTTCCATACACACTGACGGTGGATGCCTCGATGGTCACGGGGTTGGCGACGATCACGGTGCTGATGTCGTCCGAGCGATAGAGGTATTCCGCCTGCAAAGTCATGGGTTGAAGGCCAAAGGGCTTTCCCCAGACTCCACCGAAATTAATGATGGAAATGTTTCCGTCATTGGAGGTGTTTGCGGTTGCGTCATCATTACCATACCAACCCGCGATGAAGCCCTTAATATCACCCACTGAGTTTGTGGGGGCATTGACATCGACTCGTCCCGTAAAGGTATAGCTGGTGTTCAGATTTGGGGCCGTCAGGGTAGTTCCTCCATTCATGCCAATTTGGTCGAATCCATTGACGAGGGCAACGGTGGTCGTGATGGTGGGATTCCATGTATAGTCAAAAAAGATCCCGGTTGGTGCGGCAGGAGTGAGTCGCAAGGCATCCGACCTTGAGAATTGCCAGTTCATGATACTGGGGGAGGGCTCCATGCTTACTAGGGGTAAATATTTTCCAATTTTGACCCCGATGCCATTGCCAATGGGGATTCCAAGATCAATGTATGCATGATGCAGGGCAAAGGCGCTATCGTTCCCTGCACCGGTGGTGGCATCATCGCCGTAAAGGGTGACGACTCGAAAGCCTACAGGCCATCGTGCATTCTTATCCTTTTCTTTTTCAAATCCCAAATAAAGGGCATTCAAATTAAAGGAATTGTATTGATTATCGTACACACGGCCTGTGTTCCCTGGCGAACCACCCGCCATGGGAGAGACCCGATCGCGATCGGCCAGATTGATCACATAGGAGGTGTCCAAAAAGCCCATGATCTTGATGCCCGACCCCCGCACCCCGTTGGGCTTTGCTTGTTCCCATTCCTTTTCCAATCGCGCAAGTCGTTGCGAGAGTGATTCCGGGGAGGATTTGTCTCCAGCCGAATCCGCCCTTGCGGTGATGGCGCCGAATATGGTGCTCAATAAAATGGCGTGGAAACAGGACTTGAGGATGGAGTTCATGGGCATTTTTAGGGAGGAGTAAGAGTTAAGTGTCCGAAGGGACACCAATGACACCAGCTAACCGAAACTTTTGAAATTAAGCTTGGCTTCAAAATGCGATCATGTAACAGTTTTGACAGCTTTTCTTAATCGTTTGACCTGCAAGATCTTGTAAAGATGTCTCTCTTGAACACAAGAACGAACTTTGACGCAAGACAAAATTAGTAAAAATGCTGAAATCTTCGAAAATCCCATTCTGTGACGAAAGTTTTGAATCCATGTTTTGTGATCCGGAGGGGTTGTGGGGATATCGGATGGAAGTGGATGCCGGCTGGCGAATTCGAGTAACCGCATGCTGCCATGATCATTCAATCGACGACCTATAAAATTCTGATAATTGATGACGAACTTGGACCTCGCGAAAGTCTGAAGATTCTTCTCAAGAACACATATCAAGTACACTGTGCCGAATCCGGGGAGCAGGGGTTGACGATGATCAAGGAGGTCGATCCGGATCTGATCGTTCTGGATATCCGGATGCCGGGCATTGGCGGGATAGAGACTCTTCGTCGGATTCGTCAGGTGGACCCGAATGTTTCGTTGATCATGCTTACCGGATTTGGGGCGTTGGAAACCGCCCAGGAGGCCTTGAGGCTTGGAGCCAATGATTACATCAAAAAACCTTTTGATGCCAAGGAGATGCTGGAGGTGGTGGATCGCAATGTGAAACGATCCCAGGTTGCGCGTCGGCGTGCGAAGGCGCTGACAGAGTTTAAGGAATTAAATTCTCGGCTGATGAATGAATTGGCAAAGAAGGACCATATGGCCACACTCGGTCAGGCATCCGCCGAATTCGTACACGATCTGCGGACGCCGCTGACGGTGGTGTTGGGGTATATTCAAATTCTTTTCAAGAAACTCGAGGCTACGGAGGGGGTTACAGGGGGGCCCTTGCAGGAGACTCTCGATTTTCTTGATGTGATTGAAAAGAACGTCAAGCGATGCTGCGAATTGTCCGAAGTCTGGCAGAGTTTGGGGAGGAAGGATCCCAATCGACTGAAACCCACGCTCTTGAATGAAGTTCTTGAGGAAATTGCACATCTTGCGGGGGATGCAGCCCGCAAGTCCGGTGTTGAACTGAAATTGAATGTGGCTGCCGAAAAATTGGTGATCCACGCTGATTTTATCCAGGTGTTTCGGGCGATCCAGAATGTGGTTATGAATGCGATTCAGGCGATCACCTCGGGTGCAGGGACCGTTCGCATTACCTGCAAGCGCGATGAAACATGGATCGATCTGCAGATCGCCGATGATGGTTGCGGCATTGCTCCCGAGCAGTTGCAACGGATTTTTGAACCCTATTTCACCACCAAAGAGGCTGGAAAGGGAACAGGGCTGGGGTTGTTGATCACCAAAAAGGTGATTGAGGATCATGGGGGGACCATTGACGTTCAAAGTGAACTCCAACGTGGAACGACTTTTTTCATCCGACTTCCAGCCATGTTGCCGGATTCCACCGGAAAATATTCTCCCAAACCAGCCGGGGTTATCCAGGAAACGACTCTCGATTCGTTGTGAGTGTCGTCAACCCTGGCAGAGGATGGACGCTAAGATGTGTTTGTTGCATCCATCTGCAGGAACCCGTTTGTGCTGAATCAAAGGAAGGTTATGAAATCCGTCACCAAATTGCTTCACACGCGTTACCGGGTCAACGATCTTGAAAAGACAGTCGCCTTCTACCGGGATGCGCTCGGGTTGAAGGAGGTTTCGCGTCACAAGTCCCCCCGAGGCTCGGAGCTGGTGTTCATGAAGGCTTCAGACAGCGAGGAACTGATTGAACTCTGTCATTTTCCAAAGAGCGGTCCGGTTCAAGTGCAACCGGATCTGACCCACCTTGCGTTTGAAGTGGACGACCTGGATTCCTTTGCCCGTCAGCTCGAGCAAAAGGGATGGAAGCTGAGCGATGGCCCCACCCGGAGTTCGAGTGGGACCGTTTTCGCATTTATCGATGCGCCCGAAGGTTACGAAATCGAGCTGATTCAGAAGAAATAGCTTTCCGTATTCGGTTGTCAGCCTCCGTTTTGGGGGGAAGATTTCCTGCCGGTTTTCCAAAAATGAAAACTGATGGTCGTTAACAAGTCAGCTTGATCACTTCAGTTCTTCCCCATTCACGGGGTTGACGAATTTGAACTCCTCCTTGTGAAGGGTCGGGTCGGCCCGGAAGCTGAGTTTGCCGGAGAGGCGCTGCTCCATGCCGACGAGGAGTTCCTCGTCCTGCGAGCGAAGGCGTTCCAGCACCTCGGGATGAACCATGACCCGGATGGTGCATTCTCCGTTGCGAGCGTTTCGATTGCGCATGATTTTGGTGAGTGAGCGTTGGATCTCGACGCTCATCGTCACGGAGGATTTGACTACACCCCGGCCCTTGCAGTTTGGGCAGTCCTCATACACGGCATCGCGAATACTTTCCTCCTGGCGTTGGCGGGTCATTTCCGTGAGACCGACAGCGGAGATGGGAAGAATATGGGTCTTCGCCTTGTCTCGCCGGACGCAATCGCGAAGGCGGTTGGTCACCTCCTGCCGATCCCTCGGACTTTTCATGTCGATAAAGTCAATGACGACAATGCCGCCGATATTGCGCAAGCGCAGCTGGCGGGCGACCTCCTCCGCGGCTTCCAGGTTTGTCTGAAGGATGGTGCGATCCAGATTGGCACCGCTTTTGTTTCGACCGGTGTTCACATCGATGGCGACAAGAGCCTCGGTCTCGTCAATGACGATGTAACCGCCGCATTTGAGCCAGACCTGGCGTTTGAATGCATCCTCAATCTGACGATCCACGTTGAACCGTTCAAAAATGGGGTTGGGTTCATCGTAGAGGCTCACCTTGCTCTTCGCGCGTGTGGAGATCTGTCCCACGAGCGAGCGGATCCGGTCGCATTCCTCAGCGTTGTCGACGACGATGCGGTCCACCTCCTCGGTGAGGAAGTCACGCACGGTCCGATAGACCAGGCCGGGTTCCTGGTAGACGCAGGAGGGAACCGGTGCGGCTTTGATGCGTTCGGCGATTTTCTGCCATTCATCGACCAGCAGGGCGAGATCGCGGACAAAGTAGCGGCGGCTTTGGCCTGCACCGACGGTGCGGATGATGACGCCCATTCCTTCGGGTACCGTCATATTGCGAAGGATGTCGCGAAGACGGGCGCGTTCCCTGTGGTCCTCGATTTTGCGGGAGATGCCGCTCTGGTCGCTGAACGGGTTTAACACGAGATATCGTCCGGGAAGGCTGATGTCGGTGGTGATGCGAGGGCCTTTTGTGCTGATGGGGCCCTTGGTCACCTGCACAATGACTTCGGTGCCGGGAGGATAGAGTTTCGGGATGTCGTTCATGGTCGGACGGGGATTGCCGTCACGATTGCCCCTGGGTTTGCTACCCTTGGTTTCCACGGCTTCGAACGTGGTGTCGGTGGATTCCGGGATGATGTCCCAGTAGTGGAGAAATGCATTTTTTTCGAAACCGATATCCACGAAGGCAGCTTTGAGGCCGGGTTCGAGATTCTTGATCCGGCCCTTGAAAATGCTGCCGACAAGACGTTGTTCCGTGGTGCGTTCGATGTGAAATTCCTCGAGCCGGCCGTTTTCAAGAAGGGCCACGCGCTTTTCCAGCATTTCGGCGTTGATGACGATTTCCTTATTCGAGGGTTTGCGTTTTGAGAAAATGAATTTGAGCATAAAGTTGAGGGAATGAGGGGTCAGATTAGTAGGGTTTTCGATGGAGCCAGACGCTGTGCAACAAACCAAGGGCCACCATGCAGACGAGGACGAAGGAACCTCCGTAACTCATCAATGGAAGGGGAACACCGACGATCGGCAGGATTCCAAGTGTCATTCCAATGTTTACAAACACGTGGAAGAACAGGAGGAAGGTCACTCCTGATGCGAGGAGCATTCCGAGGTTGTCACGGGCTTTCATGGCAATTTTCACACCTCCAAAAAGGAGGGTGGCGTACAAGGCGACGAGCACGAACCCGCCGACGAGACCGGTTTCTTCTGCAAACACGGCAAAAATAAAATCGTTCAGGGAAATCGTCCGGGGTAGATAGCCCCCACGGGTGACGTCCCCTTTGGCCCAGCCTTTTCCGCTGAATCCACCGCTTCCGATGGCGATGAGAGCCTGTTCCCGGTTCCAGCCTTCGCGAAGGCGGTCAAGCTCATCCGGAGCGAATACGCCGAGGATGCGGTTGAGTTGATATTCCTTCAGATGGAGAAAGGATTTGAATTTTGGGGGCCTGGCCGCCTTTGCATTTTTGGTGGTTATTGGTTGGGGCGGGGTTTCCTTCATTTCCACTTCGGAGGGAGTGGATGCCTTTTCGAAGTTTGCCTTTCGGAACTGGGTATATCGGTAGGTGTCGATTCCGACGACGGTGCCTCCGAGAACGAACAAGATCCCAAGGCCTGCAAAAAATTTCATGGGAGCCCCGGCGATGAACAGAAGCATCAGAAAGAGGGCGACGACAACGAGGGCGGTGCCGAGGTCGGGTTGCTTGTTGATGAGGACGGCGGGGACGAGTGCGATGAGGGAGGTCAGGGCGATACGACGCCAGTCGGAAAGTTGTCCCATGCAGCGGCTCAGGTAGTAGCAAAGGGCCAGGAGGATGGAGATTTTCGCAAACTCGGAGGGTTGGATGTTGTAGTGCCCGATTTCGATCCAACGTCTTGCTCCGAAGATTGGGCGTGAGCGAAAGACGAGGATGAGGAGGGAAAACACTCCGGTATAGATCAACCACGAATGCCTGCAGATCCAGTGATAGTCGATCATGGAGATCAGAAAGTAGAGTGCGAGGCCGATTCCGAACCAGAGCCATTGGCTTTTCACCTGGGGTGGAAGCAGATGGTCGTCGCGATAGGTCGCGCTGAAAATAAACAGGGAACTGAGCACCATCAGGAAGAGTACGGCAAAAAGCTGGCTCCAGCGGAAGTCGCCTCCCAGTTCCCTGAGGAAAATTTGAAATTTACGCTGTTTCATGGAATGGTAACTTTTTCAGCCGGGAATGAGGAAGGAGGGGGCTCATCCTCATCCTCAGGTTGGTCGGCTACCGGAGGGGGGGGGACATTTGCATTGTCATCCATGAGTTCACCGCTCACATCTCCTTCAAAGCCCTCGATTTTTTCCGAAATCGGGACCGCAACAACGGCAGGGGGAGGCTTTTGCTCCTTTCGATCCTGCTCCAGCTGAAAGATTTTTTTATAGATAGCTCCGATATACGGACCTGCAGTATGGCCGCCGGATTCGTCCTTGGTAGCCTCGGCAACGAGCACGATGGCATAGCGCGGTTGAAGATAGGGGGCGAAGGTGATCATCCATGCACGAGTTTGTTTGGTGACCCTGTCGGTGGCGGGGTCATATCCGGTGAACTGGGCACTTCCTGTTTTTCCTGCGATCTTGATTTTCTCGATGCCTGCAGATTTTCCAGTTCCATTATCGACGACGTTGAGCATGGTTTTTCGGACCAAATCGATGTGTTCCGGCGAGGCGGGGATCAGGCCGTGTGTCTCGGGAGGAAAGTCTGCAAGAATCTCGCCGTCGGAGGATTCGATGCGCGATACCAGGCGCGGTTTGTAAACGGTGCCTCCGTTGGCCATGGTGGCGGCGACGACGGCCATTTGAAGAGGGGTGACCAGCAGGGCTCCCTGGCCGATGGACATGTTGACGCTGTCGCCAGGGGTCCATCGGTCACGCGGGTTTTTTTTGCGTTTCCATTCTTCATCAGGCAGGAGTCCCGAGTCCTCGTGATCCAGGGGAATCCCTGTTCTCTCCCCCAACCCAAACGAAGCCGACATGTCTCTCATCGCGGGGCCGCCAGTTTTCAGCCCCATGGTGTAGAAATAGACGTCGCAGGACTGGGTCATGGCTTCCATGAGATCCATGTCGCCGTGGCCGCCGGTGTTCCAGCATCCGAAGGAAATATTTCCCAGGAAGAACCGGCCGAGGCATTCGACTCTGTCGTGAGGTGAAATCACCCCTTTCTCCAACCCGGCGAGGGCGGTGATCACCTTGTAGATGGAACCTGGGGCATAACCGCCCTGAATGGCGCGATTGATGAGGGGGTGTTCCCGATTTCGAATGAGGGCGTTCCAATCTGAGCTTTTGATAGCGGGGATGAATTGATTGGGGTTGAATGAGGGGGCCGAGGCCATGGCAAGGATGTCACCGGTATTTGGATCCATGACGATGCAGGCTCCCCGGTGTCCGGTGAAGGTTTCCTCCACGATGCTTTGAATATCCTTGTCGAGGGTGAGGATGACATTGCTTCCAGCGGTGGGTTCGGAACTGCTGACTTCGGCCTCCTTCAATCCCGCCGCACTCAGTTTGATGATGCGTTGCCCCGGAGTTCCCTGAAGCACCTTGTCCATGGAGGCTTCAATGCCCGATTTACCGACAACACTGGGTTGGGAGAAGGCGCGGCGTCCGAGGGAATCAAAGTCCTCCTCCTGTTCCTTTGAGCTTTCCGGTTTGCCGACATAGCCCAGGATATGGCTTGCGAGTTGTCCAAAAGGATAAACTCGAACGGGTTCGATTTGTAAATCAACCCCCTGCATCCACGGGCTGCGTTCCTCGAAGGCGGCCAGGGCGGTGGGGCTCAGGTCATTCCAGACGGTCAGTGGAAGCGGACCCCTTTGGTCGTAATGGCGGAGCACCGTGTTGTCGTTCACTTTGACCGGCATTTTCATCCGCTGCTTCAGGGTCTCCACGCTGGAATGAACGGCGCGAAGGAGCTTTTTGGTGCTCCTCCCTGCGCCAAATTCGTCGAGAAAAAGTGCGACGTTGTAGCTGGGGCGATTGTCCACCAGAACGCTTCCATTCCGATCAAGAATCAGGCCCCGCGGGGCCGGGATCTTTGCGGCGCGGGTGGAGCTTTGCGCTACTTTTTCGGACCATTCTTCAAGTTGATAGACCTCTCGATAGGCAAGGGCGGAGAGCAGAACGAGGAGGCCGATCACCATGAAGGCGCTCATGGTGTAGATCCGCCAAGTTGGCCGGGATTCCGTGGTGTTAAGAATCATGAAAGGCCATCCTCGAGCCGACCGGGGTCCAGACCGATGGTCCGGGCCAGGGAGTCAAAGAAAATGAAGTAGAATACCGCAAGCACCCCGCTGACGAGGGCCAGGCGGACAATCTTTGGGAATGCGTATTCCCAACCGATCATAAATTTTCCGCAAAGCACAAACTGGAGGGAAAGTGCGACAAATCCGAAAATAATCCCACTAAGGAACTGGGTGGTAAGCTGGTTTCTAAAAAACACGGGTCGAACGAGACAGAATGCCGTGATGGTGACCACATAGGGAAAGGTGCTTCCTCCGAAGTAGGCGGCGCTGAAGGAGTCGTACATCATTCCGGCGAGGAGGCCAAGGAGCAGGGCGGATGGAAGACCCACGGTGAAGGAGGCGTAAAGGAGAAGGGCGGGGAGAAGTTCAAGCCGAACGCCCCAGGGCTGCCAGCGATCGATGACCGTGCATTGAAGCATCAGGAGGAAGATGGTGCTCAGGATCAAAATGATCGGAATGAGGACGCGGTTCATTTGGATGCCTTGGGGGCCGGCTTGGCTTTTTCGGCAGGTTTGACCCCGATGCCTACGAATACTTCGTCGATGCGTGCCAGATCGACGGCGGGTGAGATGCCGATTTCCTGATAAAGGGTGTTCTTTTCCTCACTGGCGTCCCCGGATTGAACGGAACGGACCACTCCGATCAAGAGGCCTTTTGGAAAGATGCCGCCGAGTCCCGAGGTGTATACCCGGTCGTTCGATTTGATGTGGGCGCTCCGGCTGAGGAATGTCATGCGGCACTGGGAATCGGTGCCGCCCGCGAGAATGTTCCCCTGAACGATGCCGTATTGTGCGCTGTCCTTCAGCCATGCGGAGACCTTACAGTTTTCGTCCACGATCAGGATGACCCGGGCGTTGGTCTTGGTGATGTCGATCGTCTTTCCGACGAGACCTTCCACGGTGAGGACGGGCATGTTGGCAGTGACTCCGTCATTTGATCCGCGGTCAATGAGAATGGTGTTGTACCAGTTGGAGGGATCCCGGCTGATGACCTTCGCAGTGATGAGTTTCAGTTCGCTCCGATCCTTGAAATCGAGCATGGAGCGGAACTCCCGGTTTTCACGTTCAAGTTCGGTGACCTGGGCGACGCGGGTTGAGAGCTCGCTCAACTCCTTCTTAAGATCGGTGTTTTCAATCTGGAGGCTTTTGTAACCTTTGAAGCGGTAGACGAGGAATCCGAAACTGTTTTGAACGCGGGTGGAGAATTCGAGGAAAGGCAGAAAGCCGTCGCTGAGACTGCTTTTCAGACGTTCCGAGACAGGAAGGCGCAGTGTGGTGAAGATCAACAACACCACAAGCAGCAGCATGACTGCAAAAAGTCCACGTATCCGCACGCTTATCTACCGGACCTTCTCGTCTCGTTGTCTGCCACTTTGCGCAAGAAATTCAATTCGTTGAGAACGATTCCCGTTCCCATCACCACTGCGCTGAGAGGATCGTCCGCGACGTGAACGGGAAGGCCCGTTTCCTCGGCAAGCAGCTTGTCGAGTCCCCGGAGCAAAGCTCCCCCGCCTGCCAGCACGATGCCCCGGTCCACCAGATCGGCGGAGAGTTCCGGAGGACAGCGTTCCAGCGTGTATCGGACGGTTTCAACGATGGTGTTCACGGGCTCCTGAATGGCCTCGCGAACCTCCTGTGAGGTGATGGTCAAAGTTTTAGGCAAACCAGCGACAAGGTCGCGTCCTTTAACTTCCATGGTTGTTTCTTTTTCCAGCGGATATGCCGAACCGATTTTAATTTTTATTTCTTCGGCAGTCCGTTCGCCAATCATCAAATTATAAACCCGCTTCATGTACTGAACCAGAGCCTCGTCCAGCTCGTCTCCCGCAACGCGAACGCTGCGGCTGAAGACAATGCCGGCGAGCGAAATGATCGCCACTTCTGTGGTGCCGCCGCCCATATCGATAATCATGTTTCCAGCGGGTTCCTGGACGGGGAGGCCACAACCAATGGCCGAAGCCATGGGTTCTTCAATCAAGTAAACTTCTCGTGCTCCGGCATGGGTCGCGCTGTCTTTTACGGCGCGCTTTTCCACTTCCGTGATTCCGCTCGGAACAGCGACCACCACGCGGGGGCTCACCATGTTTCGACGGTTATGCACTTTTTGAATAAAATAGCGAAGCATGGCTTCGGTCACTTCGAAATCGGCGATGACGCCGTCCTTCAAGGGACGGATCGCCACGATGTTGCCCGGGGTTCGACCGAGCATGCGCTTGGCCTCATTACCGACGGCAAGGGGGAGATTGGTGCCGGCTTGAACGGCGACGACGGAGGGCTCGCGAAGGACGACCCCTTTGTCGCGCACGTACACCAGGGTATTCGCCGTGCCCAGATCGATCCCGATGTCATTTGAAAACAGACCGAAAAACTTTCCAAACATGAGTGGGGTTCCTTAAAGAGGAGGGGAATTGGAGGGGGTTGAAAAACTTGGTGCCGAGGCACTTAGGAAGGCGAACGCCGTCTGGTGGCAAGCTATAACTTGTCGCCGTCATCAACGCAAGTGAATTTCAGCGAACTATACGGGCACCAGGATTTTTTCGGTTGCGGCGCGCGTTTCATGAGCCTTTTGGGAGGCCCCTAGGAGGAGGGATTCATACCAGCGGAGCGTCTCTGAGAAGGAAATGCCGGTGGGAGGTTGGGATTTGCGGGGACGATCCGGCCAGAGTTTGCAAATGGGATGGGGATCGTCAGTCTTCATGACGGGGTTATAGACCTGGATGTTGGAATTGCGGCTGTTGGCCTTATTGCGGATGACGCCTTCAAAGAAACTGGCAGCGGCGGAGGAGATGCCGGATTGGAAGAGAAGGTAGTGGCGACCGCCCTCTTCGAGGGTGCGATCGATCATGCGATCGAAGTAGCAGGTCTGGTCGGCGATTCCAGCGACCGCGGCAATATACTGTTCCCGAGTGGAAACCCACTGTCCGTTAAAGGCCACAAAGGGGACCACGGGATCGCGAAGCCGCCCCTGGGATTCGTAAAGTTTAAGAAGTTCGTGGGCGTGCTTGCCTGCCTGTTTGAATCGTTTGTAATGGGGGGTTCCCCGAACATCCAGGGTGAGGCGCTTTAGTTCGAGTTTTCGGGTTCCCGTAAAGAGTTTGCGGAACCGAGCCATTTCAAGTTCCGTTCCGGCAAAAACTCCGGCGTTGGGGGAGAGGTGAAAGGCGTGCGTGACCTGAATCCGATGTTCCTTGATGTCATCAATCAGTTTTTGGAGTCCCGTCGCATTAAGGGAGAAGACCAGTTCGAGGCAACCATGGAAGTGTTCCGCAAGCTGGGCGCGGGTGAATTTCCCATGGGGATCGATTTCGTCCCGGATCTCCTTTAAAAGTTTTCGATCATCCTCGGAAATTTTGGCGCGGGGATTGAAGAAACAGTAGTCGACCTCCTCGCTGGTAAGGGCTTCCTCATTGGCGCTCATCAAGTAACCACACTGGTGGGTGAGAAGTGCCATGTCGTGGAAGGAGAGGATTCCGGAGAGCCAGCCTGCAAGGTAGGTGCCTGCGCTATGGGGCAGAATCTGAAGCCGGGAGATCAGATCCGGGCAGCCGGTGCGTTGGAGGTCCTGGAAAAGACGGATCATGTGAACGAGGTCGTCGGTCACTGCGTAGCAACAGTTGTCATGCATGTCGCCGAAGGGTTCATGCCCGGGGATGGGTTTCGCTCCAAACCGTCGTAAATCGAATCCGATCACCTGGTTCATGTGGGCGAAAACTTCAGAGGTCAAGGCAGCCTGATGCTGATAGCATTCCACCTCCGCTTCGCCACGCCGCGTCACCGCCATGCCGAAGGGGACCAGGACGATGTCCCGGCCGGCGGGAGGTTTTCCTCCACGGGGTGCTTTGCGTTTTGCCAGGAGGCGTTCACGCACCTGAAAAGCCTTGCCCAGAAATCTCTCGGTCACGCCGTAATGGTTCACGGGACGGACGTAATTTCCGATGGGATGATGAGGGGAGAAATCGACAACGGGGCCGGTGCCTTCAGGCCAGACAAAATTTGTGGAGAGTTTTTCCCGGCTGGTTTCCGCTGGAACACCCGTTTTCTCCTGACCATCCTGCCATCCGTGAGACACGCCGCGGCGTGCTATGGCGTTAAGATATTTTTCGTTGTCGATGGGCGGAATGCCTCCCTGGAAAGCGAGGATCGTCTGCACGTTCGAGAAATCGTAGATTGCCTCACCCATGAGATAAGGGGTGAGGAACTCCATTTGTTTTGAGACGAATTTTTCGTAGGGATCGCGGAATCCGTCCTTAGGGTCGAACATTTCCCAGGAAAGATTCTTCCATGGAACGTGGCGTTGGAACACCTTTTCCATGACGTCGAGCTTGGGCGGTAAAGGATTGGTGATGTGATAAACTCCGCCAAGAGAACGGGGGATGGAGTGGATTTTCATCACCGTGTCGATCGCGAAATCTAAGGGCACGATGTTCAGCGAGGCGTCCCTATTGCCTAAGATGCGCATCGGATAGTCGAGAGGACCTGCGCGCGGGTCGATGCCCATTTTTTCGCAAAGCTTGACGTAAACCCGACTGACGACATCAAAGCAATGGTTGAAAACGTTGAATTGCTCGTAACGGCCGAGGATGGAATCCCCCACCACGATGCTGGGGCGGTAGATGCTTGCCGAAATTTCGCCCTCGATCTGGGCCTGCCAGACGTGGCGTTCCGCTTCCCACTTGGTTCGCTCGTAGGTGTTTCTCCAGCTGGGGGGGCGGACACCCACAATTTCCCTCACCACTCCTTCGCGGATGAGTCCGCTGGAGCCGAAGGTGCTGAAGTAGTGGAGCTCGGAAATGCGATTCTGTTTCGCAAAATCAAGGACGTTGAGCGTGCCGAGGACGTTGGTGTTGTAAACCTCCTGGCTTTTGGATTCGGTAAGGTCAAGGAGGGCGGCCAGGTGCCAGATGTCCTTGATTTTGGGGCCTTTGAGGGATTTGAGAATGGAGGGGGAGATGCCAAGTCCCTTGTCGCGGACATCGCCTGGGACTGGACGAATGTTGGCGCTGACGGACTCCTTGAAGTCGGGGAGGAGATGTTTGAGATCGTTGAAAATTTTCTCAAACCGGGTACGGGCCTCGGCTTCGCTTCCTGCGCGGATGGGGCAGATCACCGTGTGTCCGAGTTCGGCAAGCCTGTAGGCGTAGCGTTTACCCAGAATGCCGGTGAATCCCGTGAGGAGCGTCGTGTGAGATGTCATAAATCAGTTGAGTTTGGAGGCAACCAGCACGGCGTTATGGCCGCCGAAGCCAAAGGAGTTGTTGACGATCGCGCGAACCTTCCGTTCCCGCATCTGGTGCGGCACGTAGTCCAGATCGCACAGGGGATCGGGGTTGTCGAGATTGATGGTGGGAGGGATCTGATCATTTTGGATGGCCAGCGCACAGATCGCCATTTCGACGGCCCCGGCTGCTCCAAGGAGGTGGCCGGTCATCGATTTGGTGGAGCTGACGGGGATGTTCCGGGCGTGGGATCCAAAAACGGTTTTAATCGCCTGTGTTTCGCAAATATCCCCCTGGGGGGTTCCTGTTCCGTGGGCGTTGATATAGTCGATGTCTTCGGGAGAAAAACCGCTTTCCTTCAGGGCAAGCTCCATGCACCGGGCTGCGCCTTCGCCGTTGATGGCGGGAGCCGTCATGTGATGGGCGTCGGCCGTGTTGCCGTAACCCTTGAGTTCACAATAGATTTTTGCCCCGCGTTTTTTTGCGTGCTCATATTCCTCGATGATGAGGACTCCGGCGCCCTCTCCCATCACGAAACCATCCCGGTCACGGTCAAAGGGGCGACTCGCCTTTTCCGGCTCGTGATTCCGCCGGCTCAGGGCGTGCATGGCGGAGAAACCGCCGATTCCGATCTGACAGATGGCCGCCTCGCTTCCGCCCGCGATCAGGACATCGGCTTCGTGGCGACGGATGATGTGAAAGGCCTCGCCAATCGAGTGCGTGGCACTGGAGCAGGCGGTGGTGATGCACATGTTGGGGCCACGAGCGCCCAGTTCCATGGAGATCATGGCCGAGGCCATGTTGCTGATCATCATGGGGATGACGAAGGGGGAGATTCTGGAGACCCCTTTCTCGAGCATGTTCTTGTATTGCTCTTCGAGGGTCAGAAGTCCCCCGATGCCGGATCCCACGAGGACTCCGACCCGTTCCGGTTGTTCCCCTGAAAGGTCGAGGCCGGAGTCTTCCAGGGCATGTTTGGTGCTCGCCATGGCCAGTTGCGTGTAGCGGTCGCAACGACGGGCATCCTTTGGGTTTTTGAAGAAGGGAGTGGGATTGAACTCCTTGATCTCTGCGGCGATGAGACAGGTATGCTGGGCGGTATCAAACCCCGAGATGGGGCCTACTCCCGATTTTCCGGCAAGGATATCCCGCCAGAAGGTCTGGACGTTCTGCCCAAAGGAGGTGACCACCCCGAGCCCTGTGATCACCACACGTCTGTCATGAGAAAGCGCCATGTTGAATGGAAAAAATAGGGGACAAAGTGTGTCAGTATTGGAACATCGATGCAAGTCCTCTGTTCCGAGGGGAAATTCGGAACAGGGTCAAATGGATTCGGGCACCGAAGGGATGGAATCCGGCTTTTCAGAATGACCCCAAACATTCATCAAAAACGCACCCGGACAACAAACGCTGTGGACCTACATTCCGACCATTTCTGTCACCCTTTCGGGAGGGGAAACTGCCTTTGCGGGAGGGGATTCGATTATTGTTTCGTTGCCGCGCCAGAGGCAGCCCCAGGCTTTGAAGAACGAAAGACGATGATAACGATCCGGGAACTTTTTGAGCAACAGTTCGGTGACAAGGGGATAGTGATCGGAATTCATTCCGGGGAAGAGATGATGTTCGACGTGGTGCGAAAAGTGATGATGAAGACGGTCCAGAAAGGGATGAACCTGGACCGAAGTGGTGGCGACCAGGGGATCGTGGGTTTCGCAGAACGGATTCAACCAGTGCTGGGTGAACACATACGCCATGACGACGGTTGAACTCACCAGGTAGGCGAACGGGGCGGCCCAAAGATATTTCCAGAGATTCCCTCCAACGAGGAAAAAGATTCCAATTTGAAGGGAAACAATCACCGTCAATTCAAAGGCGATCCGGAAGCGTTGCTGGATAGAGTAGGATGGGGCGAATGGAACGACGGAGGGTTTGTCCCCAGGTTTGCAATAGGCCGCAATAATGTTGCGAATGTTGTAGGGAACGAACGCGAGTCCCACGAGAAGGCTTCCCTTGGATTTGTGATGGGGGTTAAAAATGCGATTGTACCATCGCAGGAATCGGGATTCCTCCCATTCGCTCTGAAGAAAGGGGCGATCCGGATCGTCCACCGTATTGGTTGCGGCATGATGTGTCTGGTTATGAATACGCTGCCATACGGTTGCCGGAATGAAGTTCAACCCCCAGAAGAAGACTTCACATGCGTACCGAAGCGGGCGAAACCGGATGATGGCATGGTGGCTCAGCTCGTGGGAAAGCAGCCCGATGCAGGCGACGCTATGTCCGACCAGCAACGTCCAGAGAGGGTACCAGATGGAAGTGCAGAAGCGCAGTCCCAGGTATCCTCCCAGCATAACGGCAAGATGCAAAAGAAGAAGGCCCAGTTTTTTGGGGTCGGGACGAAACACGTGTGCGGGCAGTTCGACTCGAATTGCGTGGATATATTCCGAGGGCGTGAGATGTTCGTGCCGGGAGTTCATAGGGGTTCTCGTTCCGGCGCGGGTTCAGGGCAGACGCGGGGGAGCAAAAGACAACCGTAGCCCTGATCCTTTGGAATACAACCAAATAGAGGAATTTTCTATTTTGGCCGCAACGTTTCTCAAGGCCAGGCCACGCTTGGAAATTTTTTAATCAGGGTGGGACGCAATTTGGGGTAGTGGACGCCCCGCCACGCAGACAGGTCCCCGGTGCTCTCGAGTTTTCGGTTGTCGGGTGTTTGCAGGTGAAGGAGTATCCGAACCTTTTGGTCGCCGATGAGCGGATGCGCTTCCAGCTTGAGCGCGTCGTGAAGTTTCAGATTGCCCGAAACACCTCCATCCTCGGAGTAGA
>CAYYYL010000048.1:0-18052 GCA_964475835.1 uncultured Verrucomicrobiota bacterium
AAGAAGAAGCTTCCTGTTATTGTGGTCTGTGCCTCGGGTGGGGCTCGCATGTATGAGGGTATGTTCAGTCTGATGCAGATGGCCAAGACCAGCGCCGCGCTTGCCCGCCATGCGCAGGCCGGGCTTGCCTATATCGCGGTCCTGACCAATCCCACCATGGCCGGAGTGATGGCGAGTTTCGCATCGTTGGGGGATGTCATTCTCGCGGAACCCCAGTCCATGATCGGATTTGCGGGGGCCCGGGTGATACGTGAAACCACTCGTGAAGAACTTCCCAAGGGATTTCAAACCGCCGAATTTTTGCTTGAGCGCGGATTGCTGGACATGATTGTCCACCGCAAGCAGATGAAGTCCACGCTCGCCGGCCTGCTTGAGTTCATGGCGTAGCTTGCATGGCCAGACCCCATTTGTCGGTTCTGGATCGCCTTTTTGTCCGGCGCACCCTCGGCGCAAAATTCTCCCTCGACCGGGTGTTTGCCTTGAGCCGTGCCCTGGGGAATCCTCAAGATGGTCTCAAATTCATTCACATTGCGGGCACCAATGGGAAGGGATCGGTGGCGGCCATGTCCGCGTCGATTCTTCAGGAGGCTGGATTTCGGACCGGCCTCTACACGTCTCCGCATTTGGTGCGATTTCATGAACGATTTCGAATCGATGGGGTGGAGATCGCGGATGAGGAACTCCGGGATCTGCTCGATGTCGTGTTGAGGCATGTGCGGGATGAAACGTTTTTCGAAATCACGACGGTTCTGGCGCTCTGCTGGTTTGCAAGACGGAAGGTGGACTGGGTGGTCTGGGAGACAGGGTTGGGCGGGAGGTTGGATGCCACGAATATTGTGACGCCCGAGGTTTCTGTGATCACCCACATCGGTCTCGATCATCAGGCGTTTTTGGGGAATTCCATTGAGGAAATTGCGGTGGAAAAAGCCGGGATCATCAAGCAGGGAAAACCTGTAATTACCCCGGATCAGAAGGAATCCATTTTAAAGGTGTTTCGGGAGAGGGCGGAGAAAAGTGGGGCACCCTTGACGATCCTTTACCGGGATCGATTGGAGGAGTTTCCGTCCCCACTGTCAGGTGCGCATCAGGCTTGGAACACCGCGCTTGCGGTGGCGGCGGTGCGGAGGGTGATGCCCGGAATTACTCCTGAAGAAATTCGGATCGGTCTCGGGAAAACAGTCTGGCCAGGCCGGTGTCAGATCATTCATCGTGAGGGAAAACCTGCCGTCCTGCTGGATGGGGCGCACAATCTTCCGGGGGTGGAGGTGCTGGTGAGTGAAATCCGAAGTGTTTTTGGCGATCGAAGTCTCACCTTGATTTTTGGGGCGTTGGCGGACAAGCCGGTGGAAAACATGGCTCGTTTGCTGAAACCCATTTTCGACAAGGTCCTACTGGTTCCTGTTTCGAGTGAGCGAAATATCCCTGTTACTGAATTGCTACGCTTTTTCCCGGGGTCCGAAGGATGTCATGATCTGGTGGACGCCATTCGTCGTGCAGACGAGAGAGGAAATCCTGTGGTCCTGACAGGTTCGTTATTTCTCGTGGGGGAAGCCCTGCTGCGACTAACCGGCAGCCCGGGTAGATCTCATCCTGCGGAATGGCTGCATGCCGCTCAATGAGGGGCCGGCGGGGGAACGGGAGGAGGTTGGGGAGCGACAAAGTTGATGGTCACCCCGTACTTTTGAAGAATGGGCCGGACATCGGGATGTTGCACGCTGAAGGTGGCGACATCCTGTACCATGGCTTTGACGATATTTTCCGTCTGTTGCATGGTGCTGTATTGATCATTCAACTGGGAACGTTGAAAGGAGAGGATCCGGTTCTGCTTAAGGACAAAAATATTGAAACTAATGCTGGCGATCAAAAGGGCCGAGGCAAGAACCAGGATGGCGGTCCAGATGCTTTCAGATGAATCCGATTCGGAGGCAACCCCATCGGGCGTGGAGGCATGACGAACCAGGTCAAAGGTTTCCATAAGATCAACGACGTTTTGGGGTGGGGGCCGAGGGGGGGGGAGGAATTGGAGGGGGCGCCGACGGAGGTTGAGGGGGATTGAATCCGTACTTTTGCAAAATCGGATAAATCCCCGGTTGTTTCTGCCCATAGCCGATCAGATCGTTCATGAGATTTTGGGCGGTTGCCTGCAATTGAGGAAAAAGGTTTGTTTTGCTCTTCAAAGAATCCAGATCGCTGTGAATCATGAGATGCTGGAATACAAAAAAACCGTTAAACAACGCACTGATGACGAGAAGAAACGAGACGAGCCAGGCCAGGTTGCGAAAGGTACTGTTCCGGTTCATGAATGGAAAAATTTATGGCTTTTTTTGAAAGGGATCAATTGTAAAACGATTTTCATTCGGTAGAAAAAGAATGAAGCTCTGAGTCACGATCAGGGATGTCAGAATGAAGAACAGAATTTCCTCAATGGGAATGTAGGGGCCCAGGTGCCAGCCGAGAATCTGCTCCGGATCGAAGAACCAGACACCGGCGCGGATGGCGAAGGAATCCGCCAGGGTGAGATAGATTCCGGCGATACATGTCGGCCAGATAATGGCCCGGAGATTGGCCCGAAGGATGTTTCGTCCTACGGTCCATTGAATCAGAACCACGGGTAACATCCAGAGAAGCAGATGCTGGAGATAAGCTGTGTTCATGACTTTCGGGAATGCGGTAGGAAGAGGATGGCCAGGAGACAGACACCGACGGTTTCCAGGACAAAAAAAGCGATCTCTTCAATCGGTAGTTTCCAGAAGCGAAACCAGACTTTCGTCTCATCGAATTCCCAAATGCCCCGGCTCACGGCATGGTGGTCCCAGGGAAGGGTGAAGATCACGGCTGCGATGCAGACACCGAGGATGCAGATGGCATGCGCCTTCCGGAGCCGGTGTCGTGTGAGGAAAAGGAGTCCCAGCAAGACCGGCAGAATGAACATGCCGTGGAATTGCAAGTAGGACATGGGGAATCAGGAGACTGGAGACAGAAGACAGGAGGCAAAATTTAGAAGACAGAATACAGACCAGAGAACCCGAATGAAACATGTTTGGACATTCCTCTTCATGCTATTTTTAGGTTGCGAATGGTGTTCTGCTTCTTCCCATTCTGTCTCCTGACTCCCTAGTTCGCGGCAATGCCGCGAACTAAACTTTTGCCAGCATGTTCAGCAGCTCGGCGTTCGACTTGGTCTTGCCCATGGCGCGGACAATGCTTTCGGTGGCCTCGATGGGATTTCGTCCCGCGAGTTCGCGCCGGAGCAGGTGCACCTTGTTCAGAACATCCGCCGGTAGAAGCTTCTCTTCCTTGCGGGTGCCTGATTTGTAGAGATCAATGGCTGGGAAGATGCGGCGTTCCGCCATGCCGCGGTCGAGCACAAGCTCCATGTTTCCGGTTCCCTTGAACTCCTGGAAAATCAGGTCATCCATGCGGCTTCCCGTCTCCACGAGGATGGTGGCCAGAATGGTCAGGCTTCCGCCTTCCTCTGCATTACGGGCGGCGGCGAAGATCTTGCGGGGAACTTCCATGGCGCGGGAGTCCAGACCGCCGGACATCGTGCGCCCACTGTTTCCGCCATAGTTATTAAAGGCGCGTGCCACACGGGTGAGCGAGTCCATGAGGATGACCACATCCCGGCCGAATTCCACCTTGCGCTTTGCCATCTCGATCACGAGTTTGGGAATGCGCACGTGGCTCTTGAGATCTTCGTCGTTCGAGGACGCAAAGACCTGTCCCTTGGTGGAGCGCTGGAAGTCTGTCACTTCCTCAGGGCGTTCATCCACGAGCATCACCATCAGATCCACTTCGGGATGATTGGTGCTGATCGAGTTGGCAATCTGCTTCAGGAGGACGGTTTTTCCTGAACGGGGTGGGGCCACGATCAGGCCGCGGGTTCCCTTGCCGATGGGGCAGAAGAGGTCCAGGCAGCGGGTGGCCACGGAAGCGGCATCCGTTTCGAGATGAAAGGGTTCGATGGGATCGATGACGGTCAGCGAATTGAACATGGGCGTTTTCTTGTAGCGCTCCAGTTTTTGTCCATTGATCTTCGTGATGTTCAGGATCTCGTACCCGCCACGGTTGGTGGGCACCATTTCGCCTTCGAGATGAAGTCCTTCGCGGAGCCCCAGTTCGCGCACCACGTTGGGATTGACGAAGACGTCGTCCTTCGAGGGTTGATAGTTTTTCGCCTCCTGGCGGAGAAATCCGAATCCTTTGTCCGAAAGTTCGAGAATTCCCTTGGTGATGGGGTATTCCTTGCGTGGAGGAGTTTCGTTTTGAACGGCGGGTGTGGAGACTCCAGCATTGCCGTTATTTTCAGTGGGTTGACTTCCCTGATTTTCCATACTTGAGACGGTTGTGGGTTCAGTGACTTCGGTTTTTGGTTTCCGAACGATTCGGGGTTTTTTCATTTCAGCCCGTAACTTCCTAGCAGGTTGTTGTAAAAATTGTGACGCATCGCACGCGATCGGCGGAGATCTTCGAATTCTGCATTCACCGCCGGGGCGGGGAAGAGCGAGTGAGGTTTCCCGAGACCTTCTGTATCAGCAAAACCTTGGCTCAGAGGCCATTCCGAAGAGCGACGTTGCCAATGTCGGCGAAACCGGGAAGGAAAACAAGCCTTTTTTACGATCTAGTGGAGGGAGGGTTTCTGTTCCAATCGGGAGAGAATCAGATAAGCACAGGGGACCACAATTAACGTCAGGAGGGTCGAGACCAGGACGCCACCGATAACGGTGATGGCCATGGGGACCCGGCTTTCCGCGCCAGGTCCAATCGCGAGGGCGGGCGGCAGGGCGGCTGCAATGGTGGCGGCGGAGGTCATCAAAATGGGGCGCAACCGGATGGGGGCGGCGGTCAGCATCGCTTCATGAACGGGCATGTGGTCTTCGTGACGCTTCTTGTTGGCGAATTCCACCAGCAGAATGGAGTTCTTTTTCGCGATTCCCATGAGCAGGACGATGCCGATGATGCTGTAGAGATTGATCGAATTTCCAGTAAGCCAGAGACCGATCAGGGCGCCTGTCATGCTGAACGGAAGAGCGAGGAGAACGGTGATGGGATGCAGGAAGCTGTTGAATTGAGAGGCCAGGACCATGTAGGCGACCACGACCCCGAGGACGATAGCCAGTCCCAGGCCGCTGAACGATTCCTTCATCGTCTGGGATGAGCCTGAAAGAAAGACCCGGTATCCTTCTGGCAGGACCTGTTGTGAAATCCGAATGGCCGTGTTGATGGCTTCCTGCTGGGATTTGCCGGGGGCGACGTTGGAGGAGATGGAGACGGAGCGTTCGCGCATTTCCCGTGTGATATTCTGGAGGGTGGGGACGGTTTCGATTCGAACCACGTCTGAGATGGGAATCAGTTCCCCATAAGCAGTCCGCACCTGAAGCTTCATGATATCCCCGGCGCTGAGGCGCTGGCCGCCTTCCAGGCGCATGCGCACGTCGTACCGGCGGTCTCCATTGGTGAACTCGCTTTGCCGCAAACCGCCGATGGCTGCGTTCACTGTGTTTCCGATGGCCTCCATGCTCACGCCGCTTCGGGCTGCTTTTTCGCGGTCGGGCCAGATCCGGACTTCAGGCATGCCTTCCCGATAGTCGGTGTTGAGATCCTTGAAGAGGCCTGTCGCCTCAAGTTTCTTGATGATCTCCTGGGATTTTTCCTTCAGAACCTTGTAATCCTCCCCGCGAATATTGAATTCAATCGGCAGGCCGCGTTTGGCGCTCAGACCACGCATCGAGAGGTCCTGGGGAAGCACCATCACAAAAGAAGGGATCTTTTTGATCTCCGCACGGAACCAATCCATCAATTCGTATTGCCCCGCTTTTCGTTCCGATTTGGGTTTGAGGGTGATGAAGACGATCGCCTTGTTCGATTCCCCTCCCTGAAATCCCCCCACCGCGAGAAAGTATTTGAGCACTTCAGGCCGTTGCTTGATCAGTTTTTCCACTTCCACCATCTGATCACTGGTGAAGGCGAGGGATGATCCCACGGGCGTTTCAAGCATCAGCAGAAACATGCTCATGTCCTGTTTGGGCACGAATTCGCCATTGAGACGTCCGGCGATGAACAGAGAGAGGATGAAAAAGAGTCCGGATAGAATCAACACCATCCAGCGTCTGTTTAATGCTGTCTCCAGAATTCTTCGGTAGAAAACAGAAAGTCGTTGAAATTGGGCGTTGGTATATTGCGCAAACCGGCTGCTCTCCTCTGCTTTCGCCATGAACTGGGAAGCGCGCATGGGAGTGAGGGTCACGGCTTCGAGCAGGGAAAGGGCGACGGCACCGGAAATGGTGATGCCGAACTGAAAAAGGAACTTGCCGATGACGCCCTTGACGAAAAGGACGGGGAGAAAAATGGCGATGACGGCGACGGATGCTGCGATGGCAGCGAAGGTGATTTCACGGGCACCATCCCGTGCGGCGGAAACGCGATCCTTTCCCATTTCCAGGTGACGGAAGATGTTTTCCAGCACCATGATGGCGTCATCAACCACAATGCCGATGGCAAGGGCGAGTCCCAGGAGAGTGAAGAAATTCAGGGTGAATCCCATGAAATAGATGATCATGAAAGTACCGATCACCGAGGTGGGAATGGACAGGAGAACGTTAAAAGTGGAGTTCCACGAACCAAGGAAGAGGTAGCAGACCAGTCCGGTGATCAAGGCGGAGAGGATGAGGGTGAATTCCGTTTCCTTCACCGAGTCTTCGATGAATTTGGTGCTGTCGAAATTGATGCTGATGCCGATATCCTTGGGCAGGGTTTTATTAAGTTCGAGAAGGCGTTTTTTGACGCCCTGGGCGACGGCAACCGCATTGGATCCGCGTTGTTTCTTGATTCCCAGTCCCACACCGGGATTTCCATTGATTCGCGAAATACGCCGGATGTCGTTCAGGGAGTCCTCCACGCGGGCCACATCCTTGAGCCGGATGTTCGGATCATAAATCGGATTTCCACCACGCTGGCGGATCAGGATGTCGCCGACCTGCTCGGGCGTCCTGCCTTCCCCCATTACGCGGACGTTGAGCTCATGCTTTTCCGTCTCCATATAGCCTGCGGCCACTTCCACCTGATCGAGTTCCAGGGATTTTTGAATATCGGTGACGGTCAGCTCGTACTGTTTGAGTTTGTCGTTGTCCACCCAGACGCGGAGATTTCGCTCGCTGAAGCCACTGAGAAGGATTTCACCCACGCCTGAGACCACTTGAAATTGATCCCGGAGGTGGAGATCGATGTAGACAATGAGGTCGTGAAGTGACCGGGTTTGGGAATAGACTCCGAGCCACATGATGGGCTGGTCGTCGGGATTGATTTTTAAAATGGTGGGCGGGTCGACATCCTTGGGGAGACGCACCCGGCTGATGTTGGCCTGCACTTCCTGGAGGGAGGTGTCGATGTCCCGATCCATTTCAAACTCCAGACTGATCGTGGCGGCTCCCTGGCGCATCGTGGAGGTGATGTCGCGGATGCCCTGTACGGAGATGATTGATTGTTCGAGTTTATCCACGATTTCGGATTCCATCACTTCCGGAGCCGCCCCCCCCCAGGTGACATTGACCTGCAAGATCGGGAAATCGACATCCGGCATCTGGGATACGCCGAGTCGGAAAAAGCTGATGGCTCCGAAAATGATGAGCCCGGCCATGAGCATCCACGCGAAAACCGGGCGTTTAATGGAAAGATCGGAAAGAGTCATGGGGTCGCCACCTTTCCGGCTTCCACATGCAGGCGGACAAGATTGAGGCGGGCGTTCATCTCCGCATCCACCAAACGGCGACGCAGGTCGTACCATTGGCGCAGGGAGGAGAGAACGTCGAGGTTGCTCACGACACCATGAAGGTAGTCATCCTTTTGAACCTGATAGTTATCCGCCGCCACTGCGCTCGCTTCACGGAGTTGCACGAATTGAGCCATGGCGGAGATGAAATTGTTGTAGGCGGTCCGGACATCGCGGTCCGCCGTCCGGCGCAACTGATCCAGACTGAGTTTGCTCGACCGTTGCTGGGCCTTTTTCTCGCTCACGCGCGCCTCGATGGCGCCCCCCTCAAACAGGGGAAGATCGAAGGTAAGGAAGACATCCCAGTCGCGCCCACTGTTGGGATCCTGTTTCAGATAGTAGTTTCCCTCGGCGGAAATCGTGGGCCAGTGTTCCCCTTTGGCCGCGGAAACCTGCCGACGGGAAGCGTGCTCCTCCTGGATGGCGGCGAGGATATCGGGGCGTTCCCCGGTGACCGCGAGGTAGCGTTCCAGTTCTTCAGGTTGGGGAATGGGGGTGCCCTCCCTCAACGAAATCTGATCCTTTTGAAGGCCGGTCAGGAAACTCATCAACTCCTGGGAAGCGCCCAGAAGTCCTTTTACCTGAGCCAGGGTGGCGCGTGCATCTGCCAGATCCGCCTGGGCCATCAATCTCTCCCCCTTGCGCGATTTTCCAAGCTGAACCCGTTTGTCGAGTTCCTCGACGCGCTGTTGCAAGGAGGAGACGATTTCCCCCCAAAGTTTGAGATCCCCCTCGTACATGAGGACCTGGTAGAAGACATCGGCCACGTCGAGATAGAGCAGATGGAGTGCACGGGTTTTTCGCTGCTTCCCGGCTTCAATCTCCGAACGGGCTGCGGCCCCGACGTTGAATTCCCGGAATCCACTGAAGAGCGGTTGTTTGACGTTGATACGGGAGCTGAAAAAGTCGGAACGTCCACCCGAAAAACTATTTCCGGAATTCCCGAAGTTCCCACCTCCTGTGGAACCGGGATTGCGCAAATCCTCGCTCACGATCGCATGCGCCTTCGGAAGAACGGCGGCGATCGATTGCCAGTACCTGGCTTCCGCCACCCGGATATCTTCCTCCCTCATGCCCAGGGTCTCGCTGCGAAGGACAGCAAGTTCGTAGCATATCTGCAACTCGTAGGGTCCCGGAAGGGCGGGAACCGCTGCGGGATGGGGCATGTCCCTGGGTTCAACCGGACCTGCCATGAGCGTGGCCAGGCCAAGGAACCATGTAAGCCCGAACGCCCGACACTTCATGCGACCCTCCGTGCCGGGGAGGATCGCACCATGGCGCCCTCCAGAAAAAGATCGACTGTGCGATGGGCATCCACCGCCTGGAGCGTTTGGGCGGGCTGAAGCACCTGCGAGACGGCGTAGAAAAAGACCTGGGCAAAGAGGGCGCTGGTCAACTCCACGCTGGTAAAGGGCGTTTTTAAAGTTCCCTTGCGACGAGCACCTTCGATCAGGCCGCGGACGAAGTCAAAATTGCGGCGTCCCTTCTCAATCATGCGGGTATGACAGGGAACTTCCCCGGGGGAGGCGAAGAAGCTCGCAAAACAGATGCGCGTCAGATCACGGTGATTTCTCGCATAGGCATAGAGGGTATCGACTACGGCGATCAACTGTTCCCGCAGAATGGTGTGGCGGCCGGCCGCGCGTTGAATGAGTTGAAACCGTTCCTCCTGCGCGTGTTCCACCAGGGCCTGATACAAGCCTTGCTTGCTGCCGAAATAGTAATAGAGCGTGGGTTTGGTGACCTTCGCCGCCTTCACGATATCCTGAACAGATGCTCCCTCGTAGCCGCAGTTCGCAAAAATCCGGCACGCGGCGGTAATGATCCTCTCCCTGGGGGTGATTCTGCTCATCCCCCCGATAGTGCGCAAGCAGGGAGATTCTGTCAAATCTTGTTATACCGTACGGTAGGTAAACTTGATGAGATAAAAAAACTCATGCGATTTTCTGAAGTACAAACTCGAGGGTTCGGTTGAGAACGCCTTTTCGGGAATCGATGAGTTGGCGGGCGCGCTGGCCCAGGGCATGGGCTTCCGCGGGATGGGAGAGAAGGGAGTCGATCTGAGATTCGAGGTCCGTGGCTGATGCAATCTGAATTGCGGCCCGGGCCTTCAAAAAATCGGCGGCGATGTGTTCGAAGTTCTGCATCTCCGGGCCAAACAGGATGGCTTTCGAACAGGCTGCCGGCTCAAGGATGTTTTGTCCACCGCGGCCCACGAGGCTTTTGCCCATGAAGACAATGTCGGCCCGGGTATAGGCGGTTTTCAATTCTCCCGTGGTGTCCAGGAGGACGACATCCGGGGTTTTCGTGGAGGAGGGAAGTTGGGAGCGGCGGATGAATTCCAGTGATCGGGTGCGCAACAGATCCTCAATTTCGCCGGCACGTTCGGCGTGACGCGGGGCGAGAAGGAGCCAGAGATCAGGATACCGGGCTTTGAGGTTCAAAAATATGTCGCGGAGGATCGCTTCCTCACCCGAATGGGTGCTTCCGGCGACGAGGCATCGGCGTTGCCCGTAACGGGAAAGCTCCTGAATCAAGGGGCCGTCGGGGGTGGCGGCTGCGGAGGCGGTATCGAATTTCAAACTACCCAGAGGGAGGATGTTTTGTTCCTGGAAGCCGAGTTCCACAAGGGAAGAACCGTCCTCTCCCGCCTGGGTGGTGACTCCCTTGAATGCGTGAAAGGATGTGGAAAAGAGCCATTTTGCCTGTCGGTAACGGGGGAGGAACCGCCGGGAGAGGCGGGCATTGAGAAGAAGGAGGGGGATGTTGCGTTCCGCACAAAAACGAAGGTGATTGGGCCAGAGTTCTGCCTCGATCAGGATGAAAGCCCTGGGGCGGATGAGTTTGTGGACTCGCGTGAAGCAGAAGCGGCTGTCGAGCGGATAGTAGATGACGGGGACTTCCGCGGGAAGTTTTCGAAGGGCGAGGGCGTGTCCGGTGGATGTCGTGGTCGAAAGAAGGATGGGGATAGCTGTTTTTTTTCTGAGCGCCGAGATCAGATGGATGGCGAGATCCACCTCCCCGACGCTGACTCCGTGAATCCAAATGGGTTTCAGGTTTTGGAGCCGGGCCTTCTTCGCCGGGCTGAAACTGCCGAAGCGTTCTCCAAAATCACGGGCGTAACCTCCACGGCGTCTCATGCGCAGGAGCTGATAGGGACTCGCGATCAGCAATGCCGTCCAAAAGACAATTTCGTAGATCCACCAGAGCATAGAGCCGCATTTGTCCCGCAGTTCAGGAGGAAGGAGTTCCCGCCGATCCCGACTGGTCGCGATAGAATTCTTCGATCTTCTTGGCAATGTCCCGGTAGTTCACATCCGCGTCGTAGATCTGTTTGTACTGGTCGATCGCGTCGCTCTTCTTGTTAAGCTGTTCAAATAACTGGCCGAGATTGTAGACGGTTTCCTTTTTCAGACCGTCCATGACGGGCATCTGCTCGACGGCGCGTTTGAATCGTTCGATCGCCATGTCGAACATTCCCTTGTCGCGGTAGCATTTTCCGAGCCAGTTGTTGCATGCCATCCGGTTTTTGGGATTGTTGGATGCCTGCTGGAATTCGGGGATCGCCTTGTCGATCTGCTTGCTTTTGAAATATAGCTGGGCGAGTTCGAACTTAATGTCGAGGTCGTTGGGATATCTCCGGGCGCGGGATTCGCACTCCTCCAGGGTCACGCGATCGCGTTCCGTTTTGAGGGTCTCGATTTCATCCCGGAGTGCGGTGTTTTCCGGCTGTGCCTTGAGCTCATCCTCCTTTATCCGAAGATTGAAATTCAGTTTTTGAACTCTGGTCTCTCCGATGATGCGCTCAAGCACCATGTCACCGCCCTGGGTCATGTTGAAGGCGTGTTCGAAGCACTGGATGGCGTAGTCGAATTCATTCACGCTGACGGCCAGTTTCCCAAGCTCCTTCCAATAGCCCATATTGTCGGGTTCCTCCTGGGTTTTTTTAAAAACAACCGTCATTTGTTCACGAACGACTTCCTCATCCTTGTAGATCCTGCCGGCCTGTTCGAGGGAGCGGGCCTCCTGGACGTCGTGAATCATGTCGCGATAGGAATCGGCGGTTTCCCATTTGCCCTGTTTCATGGCCGCATTGGCAGTGGCGTCCTTAAGGCCCCGGAATGCCTCGGTGTTGGTGGGGGCAAGCTGGATGGCGCGTTCGTAATATTCCCGGGCCTTGTCCGCGCGGTTGTTTGCCTGATAGAGGCGTCCCAGTTGAAGAAGGATGTCGATGTTGTCCGGCTGGTTGTCACGGACTGTTTCGTACGCGAAAATGGCGGTGAGGGGCAGATCCATCGCCTCCGCGGCGGAGGAGAGCAATTTGGCGGCTTGAAGATTATACGGATTACTGGCGATGGCGCGTTCCGCCGCCTCCATGGCTTTCGCTGGTTCCTTTTTGAGGGAGGCCATAGCCTTGGCAAGGGCTGGCGTGCCGGACATAGAGCCAAACAACTTGGAAATGGCGCCCCCGCCTTTGGCTTTCTTCAACTGGGTGGCGCGCAAGACCTGACGTGCCTTGAAAAAGGCGGGTTCGGCGGTGATGGCTTTGATAAAGTAGTCGATTGCCTGATCGAGGGAGTTTTTGTCCAGCGCATCGAGACCGCGTTCGTACGCGTCGCGTGCCTGCCGGTTGACATCGTTGGGATTCTTCTCTGGCACGATCGATTTCTACTATCCCGGAAGAGTCGGGTCAACAGGGTTCATATCCGGGAACAAGGGTGAAGGATGCGAAAGTCAAAGCCTTGAGGCTCAAGGTATGGGAGTTATTCCTTCATTTCCCTGAGCCGAAGTTGTCCACATGCCGCATCGATGTCATGTCCTTTTTCCAGTCGCAGGGTGGTGGTGACCCCCAGTTTCTCCAATGCGGCCTGAAAGGTCTGGCATGCCTCATCGGCGGGTCGTTTGAATCCCGTTTCCGGGACTTCGTTGAAGGGAATCAGGTTCACTTTTGCGTGCGCCCGGCGTGTGAGTGCGGCGAGGAGGGGGGCTTGTGCGGGATCGTCGTTGACTCCCCGGAGGAGGATGTATTCGAAGGTGATCAGCCGTCCCTTGACCTTCTGATACGCTTCGCAGGCGGCAATGAGCCGGGCGAGGGGAAATTTTTTATTCACCGGCATGATTTTTTCCCGGACTTCATCGCAGGCGCCGTGAAGGGAGATCGCGAGACGGACCTGAATCTCCTCCTGTGCCAGTTTTTCGATCTGCGGAGCGAGACCGCTGGTGGAGATGGTGATTTTTCGGGCGCCAAGACCCAGTCCCCATGGGGCGTTCAAAATCCGGATCGCCTTGAGAAGGTTTTCATAATTCGCGAGCGGTTCGCCCATTCCCATAAAGACGAGATTGTTGATTTTGCGACCGCTTTCCTTTTCCACCAGGAGGAATTGTCCCACGATTTCATCGGGGGTCAGATTCCGACGGAAGCCGTCGAGCCCGCTGGCGCAAAAACGGCAGCCATAGGCGCATCCGACCTGGGTGGACACACAAATGGTGTGCCGGTCCGAGCGATCCCCGTAAAGGCCCACCGAGGCCGGAATGAGAACGGTTTCGATGCATTGATGATCGCGAAGTTCGACGAGAAATTTCCGGGTCGTATCTCCCGAACCTTGAACGCGTTTGGAAACGAGGGCGTTCAATTCGAATCGCTCCCCCAGCAATGTCCGGAAATCCTGTGGAAGATTCGACATCATGTCGATGGAGGCGACGCGTTTGACGTAGAGCCAGTCGAGAATCTGTTTCGCCCGAAAAGCCGGCTGTTTCTGCTCAAGGCAAAAGGCTTTCAGTTCGCTTTCATCGAGCGAACGAAGATCGGGTTTGAGAGCGGGGGCAATCATGGAGGCGGGTTCTGAGCCGCACGACCCACGGTGGAAAATCATCCCAGGGGCTTTCCGAAACAGAACTTCAGAAAGTGTACCACGACGGGAGGGGACAATCCAGTTTTGAAGGCAAGGAGTGGTGTCCTAAATCTGTGACGGCGCTCTACGAGCGTCGTCCTCGGTCATCAACTGACGCTACAGGGCGTAAGAAGAGAATGCTCCCAGGGTACGGACAAAAACTTCAGCTCTGTTTGGGGCGATCGTCCGATTTGGTGTTCGGACTATCGTTGTTCGCGAGCTTCGTCACTTCATCCGTCGCATCCTTGGTGGCCTTTTGAAACTCCTTCTTGGCCTGGCCGAGGGAGCGGGCGAGTTCAGGAAGTCGCTTGGCGCCGAACAGCAGCAGAATGATCACGAAAATGATGATCAGTTCGCCGCCGCCGGGCATGCCCCAGGCAAGGAGCGATGCGATCGTCATTTGGAGACTCCGAAATCATCACGACGGTTTTCCGCATACGAGGAATCATCGTCACCCTGGGCGGCGGGCTTTTCCTCGCCGTAGCTGACGGTTCCGATGTTGCTGGCGGAGGCGCCGAGCTTCACCAGATAGTCACGGGCGGCGCTGGCACGGCGTTGTCCCAGGGAACGATTGTATTCCAGTGTTCCACGCTTGTCACAGTTGCCCGCGATCAACACCTGACGAGAGGAGTTTTCCTTCAACCAAGCGGCAAGATCCTCAAGCGTCTTGCGATCCTCGGTGCGAATCGTGGCGCTGTCGTAGTCAAAGTGGATGGGGGGGAACTGATTCCAAACAGCGTCCTCTGCTGTCAGGGATACCCGGTGGATTTCCGGACTTCCCATGGAATTCTGAAGCTCGGGATTCACAATATCATCGTTGAGCATTCCAGTGGAATCCGCATCTCCAGTGGGGGGTTTGGTAGCGTCAGCGCAGCCGGCGAGAATGATGGCGAGGGAGGCGATGGGAAGAAGTTTGATCCAGGATTTCATGAGCTTTTAATGGGTTTAAAAAATTAACGTCCCGACCACGTGGGTTCGGTGCAGTTGCCAAAATCTCGTGTCAACTGAACGGCCTCCCGGGTCGTGGTGTCAAGGATATAAAGGTTGGAACGCCCTCCGGAGGTGCGCGAAAAGACAAGGTGACGTCCGTCCGGGGCCCACGAGGGATCTTCACAGCTGCCGTCATCGTAGAGCAGTTTTCCTCCACCCTCACGCGGATCGATGACGCTGATGCCAAATTGGTTTCCGGAGAGTGAGCTGTAGGCGATGAGGCCTGATTCCACCGACCAGTCAGGTTCGGTGTTGTAGGCTGGGGAGGACGTGAGGCGTCGACCGGTGCCGCCGGAACTGGGAATGATATAGATTTGGGGCCGTCCACCTTCATCCGAGGCATAAGCGATCTCGCTGCCGTCCGGGGACCAGCTTGGGGAGGATTCTCCCCCGCGTGTACGGGTCAGGCGTTTCGGGGTGCCGCCGTCCGCGGGCATTGTGTAGAGCTCGGGATTTCCATCCTTGCTCAAGGTGAGGGCGATTTTGGATCCATTGGGGGAAAAGGCCGCGCCGGAATTAAGGCCGGGGAAACGGGCCACGGCGGAGCGACCCCCACCAGGAAAACTCATCACATAGACGTCCGGATAGCCCGAGCGATAGGAAGTGAATGCGATCTTGTTTCCCTGATTGCTGAAGTGAGGGGATCCCGTGATGGAACCATCCTTGGTGAACTTCAACACGTTGGATCCATCGTAGTCCATCACGTAGAGCTCCTTGTGTCCCGACTTGTCGGAGATGAACGCGATGTGACTTTGGCAGAATCCCTTCTTTCCCGTGATCTTGGCAATGATCTCATCGGCGACCTTATGAGTGGCACGGCGCAGATCCCCACTGGCCGAAGGACTGAGGAGCGTGGATCCATCGGACGCATGAAGTTTGGCTGAAACCGAGGAGGTCGCTGCGCTGCCCTGCACCACGTAATCCCCGCCGCTCGAAACAGTTTTGAAGTAGCCGGAGCTTTCCAGATCGTTGGCCAGGATTTTAGATGCCTGCGATCCCGAAGCGCCGCCCAGATCGACTCGAATGGAGAATTTGTCACCCTTGGGAACCTCCACCTGGGCGTGCAACGCGAGGGTGGTTCCGATGAGAAACGTGAGCGAAAGAGAGAAGAAAGATTTCATTAACGTTGGATCCTAAAATTTACGGTGATGTCCGCGTGATCCGATCCAAGTCCCGAAGGAAGTGGCGGAAGGGTTTTCACGCGATTGGCGGCCGTTACGGCCGAAACATCCATTTCGTTGTTTCCACTCGAACTTGCAAGCGAAACTTTGGAAATCATTCCGTTTTTTTCAACCCTGATGATGATGGGCGCACACATTCCCTCGTCCGCACCGAAGGGTGGTTGCCAGGCGGAGTACATCTTTTGGAAGATCAGACTATAGTAGGCGGAAATTTCGCTGGAGACTCCGGAGGAACCCGATCCGGTCCGCGGGCCTGAGACATAGGAACTTGAGTTTCCCAGCTTTCCATAGAGGTTTTTCGCAAATGTTCCCGGGTTGAAGGAACTCGAATTGTTGGAGGAAGATGATTTCGAATCGTTGGAGGGATTCTTAATCGTGACGTGTTTGACGACTTTGTTAGTGCTGACGCGCACTTTGTGTTCCGGTGGCTTGGGTGCGGGTGGTTTGGGTTTGGGCTTTTTTACGGGAGCGGGGGGAGCGGGTTCCGGAGATTGAACGGGTGGTTCGGGAGGGGCCGGCTGGGGTTCAGGTTCCCGGACTTGAGGCTCTGGAGGAGTGGGTTCCGGGGGCTGGGGAGGCTCGGGAGTTGGCGGTTCCACGACTGGGGGAGTAGGTGGCTCCGGGGTGGGGGCTGGAGGCTCGGATGGTTCCGCAGGACTTGGCGGTTCCGGTGTTGGGGGTGAAGGAGGTGTCGGGAGGAGGGTGCCGGGATCGATCATGTCGATCATGGTGATCTTTTCCGTTTTCGGGGAAAATCCCATCAACAGGGCGAATATTCCAAGCGCGACGACGTGAAACACGACGCTGAGCGAAAGATTTCGTTTAGAGCCTGGGATCACAAGGACTCCGGTTCATTTCGTCATTTCGGGGCGATGCCCATGATGCCCAGTTTGGTCACGCCGGACTGTTTGAGGTGATCGACGATTTCCACAAACTTGCCGTAGGGGACTTTTTCGTCGCCCCGAACGATCACCGCGTGTTGGGGATCCTTGCGAATCTGCTCCTTCATCTCCGCCTCCAGGGCGGCGAGCGTGATGGGCTTTTTATCGAGAAAAATGTTGCCCGTGGAATCGAGATTCACCGCAGTGATGTCCTTGCTGTCGATCGGGGTGTTGGATGAAACGGGAGCCATCTTGATGTTCATCGAGTTCTCCAGCAGCGGTGTGGCCAGCATGAAGACGATGAGCAGATTGAAGACGAGGTCCATCAGGGGGATGATGTTGATCTCGGCGACGGGGTTGTAGATCCCGTGTTGGGAGAATCTCTTCATGCGTTGAATTCCTTGCGTGCGATGCTGAGGAATTCGCTCGCAAAATTTTCCATTTCCATGGTCAAGCGGCGGATGTTGGCGACAAGAATGTTGTAACCCACCATGGAGGGGAGCGCGACGATGAGGCCGACGACTGTGGTGATGAGGGCGGCCGCGATTCCGGGAGCCAGAGCGCCGATGTTGGCGCTGCCGGCGAGGGCGATGCCGGTGAAGGCGTCCATGACGCCCCAGACGGTGCCGAGCAGTCCGATAAAGGGAGCGGCGCCCACGGCGGTGCCGAGGATCGAGATCTGGCTCTCAAGCCGCACCACCTGCTCGGCCACCGCGCGTTCGAGAGCGGCTTCCAATTGGGTGATCTTGAAGGCCTCGGGAGCATCGGCATTTCCCTGAATCCCCCGGCAGCCCGCAAGATAGAGCTCATAGAGGGGGCAGTTGTGCCACGTCAGCCCCTTGCGAAAAATCTCCGCGAATTGGGATTCCCCCCGAAGGGCGCGTAGAAAATCGGACCCCGTCTTTTCCGCAGCCCGGACCTGGGAAAATTTGGTAAAGATTACCGACCAGCTGATGATGGAGGTCACGAAGAGCACAAAAATCACGGCACGACCTGCAAACGTGGATTCACTGAAGGCGTAAAAAATGCCTCCAAGCGCGAGGGTGTCCGACGGTGAAAAAAAAGGAAGAAAAAGGGAGTCCATCATGGTGCAGAAAAAATCATAACAGCAGAGGCATCACCGTCAACTTCAATACCACATTTTCTAACTATTTTGTGCGCAAGGAGATAGAGAGAAGTGGAGGATGGATTAAAATATAAATGGACATAAAAATTGCATCGTTTTTTCGCGGCACGTTTCGGATAAGTATTGTCTGGGCTTTCGGCAGCGGCTACTAAGAGCCTATCGAAAACTACGATGCGTGGCGCAATAAGTTATTTTAGCCGAATCCAAGACGGCGA
>CAYYYL010000049.1:0-16478 GCA_964475835.1 uncultured Verrucomicrobiota bacterium
AGCTTCCCAGTGAAGGCTACTCCCGCACCTGGCCGAAGGAAATGACCATGCCCCCCGATGTCGTTGCCAAGGTGGAACAGATTTTGCGGCAAATCGGATAATTACAAAAAAGTCCAAGAAATCCGAAGGACCCCCTTCTCACCAAGGGTTCACGAACCCTTGATCTACGGATACCGCTTCTCGTTATCCTCGGCCTGACGCTTCGCTTTGTCTTCCTTGGTTGTTATTTCCACAGTTCCCTGTAAATAAAGTGTTTTGGCATCGTATTTGTAGAGTTTTCCGCGAGCGAGGATATAGAGAGATCCATTGGCTGCGGTAAGAGCCACACTTCCTCCGCCACCCCCCATCATGGGCGACTTCTGTCCGCCGCCCTGCCCGCGACGATCACCTCCCTGACCACGATCTTCACCATCTTCCGGACCGCCACCTCCGCCCGGTCCCATATCGCCCCCTCCCATACCAGGCTTCTTTTCTCCTCCGGATTGCCCTGATCCGCCTTCCATGGGGAGGGATGCTTTAGCTTCCTGTTTGAGGGTTTTTTCATCAAATCGAAGAATTTGCCCCTGCGTGACCACAAACACCGCTCCATCACTGACCGCAATGGCGCTTCCTCCTCCACCTCCCATTCCCATCGGGGGACGCATTTTGCGCTGGGAATCCTGTCCCTCCCGATCCTCACTCGACGGCCATCGATCCTCCTGACCATTCACCATCATGCTGGAACACCCTAGAGCGATCCCCATTCCGACGAGAAAGAGTTTGTTGATCATGAGCGGAACCTAGGAAGTTTACCCGGAAAACACAAGACCCGTTCACCGTCGGTCAGTCGTCCTTCTCGACACCATCTGAAATCACAAAATCGCCGGATCGCCCAGCAGACTGAATCCAAGACATTTCTCAATCCGCACCTTCATCAACTGGCCCCGATGCCGCTCCGATCCCGGAAACACCACAATGTGATTTCCCCGGGTTCTTCCCGTGAAACGCGTCGCATTGGTCTTACTCTCACCCTCCACCAGGATTTCCACCTCCTTGTTCACCATCCCTTCAAGCCTGGCCTTCACGCCCGCGTTGATCACCTCGAGCAATTCCTGATTGCGACGTTCCTTTTCCGCCTCGGTGTGCTGTCCCTCCATCTGCGCTGCCGGTGTATCCCGACGTGGGGAATAGCGAAAAACGAATGCCTGATCGAACTGCATCTCACGGGCAAGCGTCATCGTCTCCTGAAACTCCGCCTCCGTCTCCGAGGGGAATCCTACAATGATATCCGTGGTCACCGCCACATTCGGAACACGCGCCCGCAGTTTCGAAACAATCTCCCGGTACTTTTCCACGGAGTAAGGACGGTGCATCGCCTTCAAGACACGATCCGAACCCGACTGCACCGGCAGATGCACGTGTTCGCACACCTTGGGAAGGCGCGCGATCGCTTCAATCAAATCATCGCGAAATCCGTTCGGATGCGGCGAAGTGAATCGGATCCGTTCCAGTCCGTCGATGTCATGCACCGCCTCAAGCAGTTGCACGAACGGGGTCTTCCCATCCACCACCGGAAATTCGTGACGTCCATAAAAATTCACAATCTGCCCGAGGAGCGTCACCTCCCTCACTCCGTTTTGCACCAGGCCCCGCACCTCAGTCACGATTTCGGAAATGGGACGTGCGCGCTCCTCACCGCGAGTCGAGGGCACAATACAGAACGTGCAACGCATGTTGCACCCCTGCATGATGGAAACAAAGGCGGTCACCTGATTTGGCGCAAGCACATGATCACGAATCGTGTTCTGACTCCCCTCCTCTGCCCCGACATCGCTGATACGGTCCCTTTCCCCGCCGCGCATCCCTTCCACATAGTCCAAAGCACGATGAAACCGCTGAGTCCCCACCACGAGATCCAGATCAGGGAGACGGTCGAGCAACTCCTTTCCACGGCTTTGGGCCATGCACCCCATGAATCCCAGCACCAGATTCGGCTTCGCCTGCTTCAATCCGCGCATGCGTTGCATGTTGCTGATCGCTTTCTGCTCGGCCTGATCGCGCACGCTGCAGGTGTTCAATAAAATCACATCCGCATCACCTTCCTGAGAGGTCAGTTCGTACCCGCGCTCCTGGAACTGGCGCGCCACCTGCTCCGAGTCGCGCTCGTTCATCTGGCAGCCATAGGTCTTGATGAACACTTTGGGCATCCAACCCTTATACCAGAACGTGGAAACCAGGGCAATCCGCCCAGAATCAATTTCTCTTCGGTGGAGGGCGACGCTCCATCGTCGCCGAATGAAACACCTCATCCCCCTCCCTCTGACAATTTTTTTACAAACAACTGACACGGCAGTGACAACCCGGGAGCCCATTTGAACGATATTGGCTCCATGAAAACATTCCTCTTTTTCATCGCTTGCAGTCTGGGGCTCAATCTGAACCTCCAGAGTAAACCCACACTCAACCTTACCATGGAACCCGAGCAAAAACTTGTTTTTGCCGGCTCTCCCCAGGATGTCGTCATCAAGATCGATCTGACGGGAACATCCTCACGCCTTACCAAGCGAACCCCGCTCAATGTCGCCGTGGTGCTGGATCGTTCGGGTTCCATGGGAGGCGCAAAAATTGAAAAGGCAAAACAAGCCGCCGCCGCCATCGTGGATCAGCTTTCCAGCAAGGATATCTTTTCGCTCGTCGCCTACGACACCTCCGTCCAGGTGCTCGTTCCCGCCCAGCCGGTGGAAGACAAGGACATGCTCAAATCCCGGATCGAACGCATCCAACCCGGAGGCAGCACCGCGTTGTATGAAGGTGTCGAGCGGGGCGCCGTTGAATTAGGACGCTATCTTTCCCATAAAAAAATCAATCGCGTCCTCCTTCTTTCCGACGGACTCGCCAACGTGGGCCCCAGCTCCACTCCTGAAATCAGCGAATTGGGACGTCGCCTCGCCGCGCGCGGCATCGCCGTCTCCACGATTGGCCTTGGAGATGATTACAACGAGGACCTCATGACCGCTCTCGCCCAGGCCAGTGACGCCAACTACTACTACGTCCGGGATGTCGAGGAACTCCCGGCCATCTTCGCCAAGGAATTGGGACAACTCCTCTCCGTCGTCGCGCGTAATGTCCGGGTTCGCGTGATCTGTCCCGAGGGAGTTGAACCCATCGGGTTCATCGGACGGGATGAAACTTTCAAGAATGGAGAGGCCACCATTGAATTCAGTCCGTTTGCCAGCGGCCAAAACCGGTATCTCTTCCTTCGCTGCCACACCAGCGGAAACAGCAAAAAGAGTCAGCAACTGGCCCGGGTGGAAGTGAACTACGCGGACGAATTGAACGAAGGTAAAAACCAAAGCGTCACCCAGGAAACCTCCATTCGGTTCACGAAGAATTCCGAGGATGCTCAAAAATCCCAAAACAAGGACGTGTACTACCAGAAGGAGCTGATGCTCAATGCTCTCGCCAAGGACGAAGCCATTCGAAAAGCCGACTCCGGCAACTACACGGACGCCAAGCGCGATCTGGAACAGCAGGCCCAAAAGCTGCGTGAGATGACGGCCGCCGCACCCGCTTCCATGCAGGATTCCTACCGGTCCGAAGCCGAAAACCTGGCTGCGAAATCCAGAGAGGTTGATGCAACCGGCGTGAGTTCCAGCTGGAGGAAGAGCATGCAGGTCGAATCGTATCAGCAGAAAAACGCCAAATAGTTATCCATGGCACCTTTACCCATGAAACCTCTCCTTCTGTTTCTTTCTCTTGCGAGTCTGGCCTTTCAAACCAGAATCGCAGACCTCCATGGACTTGCCCTTCAGACGATGTCTGAAAATTCATCCACGGCAAACCAGGCCATCGCCCACCTGCGATCCTACGGCCCCATGGGCCTCGACGCGCTGTTCCTAGTGCGATCCAACCTGCTGGAAGAACAAAATCATGGAGCAAAATCGGATCCCGTCAAGTGGTCACGACTCCAGCACGCTCTCAACGAGGTAAGCCAGCAGTACGATGCCGAAACCTCCCACCTCTTCTGGCACACGGACCTTGATCTGGCGAAAGCTGCCGCCAGGGCCACGGGCAAACCCATCCTCTCTCTTCGCCTTCTCGGGAATCTCAACGAAAACCTGAGCTGCGCCAACAGCAGGTTTTTCCGCACGACGCTTTACTGCAATCAGGAAATCAGCACTTATCTTCGAGACCATTTCATCCTCCACTGGAAGTCCGAACGTCCCGTTCCCAAAGTGACCATCGACTTCGGAGATGGTCGCAAACTGCAAAGCACGATCACGGGGAACAGCATTCATTACGTACTTGATCCAGAAGGTAACGTCATTGATGCCATCCCAGGACTCCATGGTCCTGAAGCCTTTCAAAAGGCACTTTCCATGGACAAAGCTCTTTATCAAAGCCTGAGAAATGCGTCACCCGCCCGGAAAAAACAGCTTCTTTCGGGTTTTCATGCCCAGCAAATTCAGTCCCTCCTTCATCAATGGAAGGCGGATCTTCTTCGTGCCCGGGGAGAACCCATTTCCGAATCCTCCCAGGAGACGGTCGATTTGGTCGCCACTGCAAACGAGTTAAAATTACTAGTGACCCAAACCGACGACTCCACATGGAAACGCATCGCCGCGTTCCATCAGAACGAAGCCACACTCGATGAAGGCTCGCGCCGACTCATCACAAGCAAATACCCCACGGCAGCCGAAGCGGCACCCATAGCGTTATCCAAAATGGCCGTGGAAAGCCCCCTTCTGCGCTCCATCCGGAACCTCCAGGAGAATATCGCTCTTGATACGGTCCGCAACGAATACCTGCTTCACACCCGAATCCATGAATGGCTTCTCCAATCCTGTGAATGGGAGACCTTGAATGATCGAATTTATTCCGAACTTTTTCTGACTCCGAAATCAGACCCATGGCTGGGACTCAATATTCAAGACTTCACCGGTGTCGATTCATTCCTCACCACCAAGGGGAAATAAACTAATTTCCCAAACCCTCGCTCTGTCGTTGCCTATCAAGGAACTCAAAAACAAAAAATCCTCGCGCCAATCCCCGGCAAACATGATTTAATCCCCCATCGTGCAATCGCGACGTTCCATTCGAAAGATCGCCATCGTCTTCACGCTCGCGGTCTTTGTTCCCAGCCTCATCCTGGCCTGGCTGGCGATGCGTTCGCTGCGGGATCAGCAATACGTTCTCGAGCGCCAGCAGGCCCTTCTTTACCAGGGTACCGCCGACAACCTCGCGGAAAAGGTGCGCGTCTACATGGGAGAACGTCAGCGGGAGTTTGAACAACGAGTGGAACAACTCCTCGCCGACCAAAACCCCCGCCAAATCGCCCCCCTCTTTGATGAAAAACTCCGGGGAGCCTGGGATCTCGCCGATATCGGATTTGCCGTGACCCTCGACGGCTCCATTCTTTCACCCGCAGCGTGGACGAGTCCTGACGCCGCACGGTGGAGACGCGACAACGAGCTCTTTCTCTCCAACAAGATCACCGCCGAGGTCTACCCCTCCTCCAAACAGGAACTCAATTCGGGTCAATTTGCCGCAATCGCAAACAGAATTGAGGAAAAAACCTCACGTGCTTCCATCAGCTCTGCGAGCTCCGAACCCGTTCTCGATGCACCAGTCGGGGCATCCGTTCCATCCCCGCAACTTCGAACTCAGGATCAACTGACCGCGCAGGTTGGGGAAAAACAAAACGTTCAAGACCACCCCCTCACAGCTCCACCAAGTGAGGACACTCCGCAACCTGTCCCTCCCAAAGCCAAAGAAATTGCTTCGTCAAAAATGGACTCTAAACATCCCGTCACCCAAGTCGCGGAGGAATCCGAGTCCTCCTCGGTTCTTCAACAGGTGGACAAGGCAAGGGACGCTGGAACCCTCAATCGTAAAAAAGCCGAAGGAAATGAGATGGCCGCCGGGGGAAGAGTCAAAACCGAACCCCGGATCGAACCCACCGTGCGGGGTCTCGGGGGAGATCGGGGGGACTCGGACTCGAGGGAACTTCCAGCAGCCACCGAACCCTCAGCACCCAGCGCCCCCGCCACGCCCATTTCCGAGCGGAAAGTCTTTGCGGATTCCAACATGGAAACCGACCGACCCCGTCAATTGAAGCAATCCGCGGAATCCAAGGATTCCTCATTATTCTCCAAAGCAGGGTATTCCTCTGCCAAAAATGCGGTCCGCACCGTGATCCCCCAAAAGAGTTTGAATGACGAAGTGGTCCAACTCGGAAAAACCACCTCCTCCGAAGCGGAGTTCCGCCAGATCATCGCAGGAGGAAATTCCGGATCTCTTGCCCGGTTTGTGGACAACAAACTCCGCCTCATGGTCTGGTATCGTTCTCCGCGTGATCCCCAATTGATTTTCGGCGCGCAACTGAACCTGGATGCCTTGAAGCGCCAACTTCCTCCTCTTCTCTCGCTGGACTACAATTTGGAATCGGACGTCTGCGCCGCGCTCATTGACGACACGGGAAAGCCCGCCGTGCTTCCAAAACCCGGGTTTACCACCAACTGGCGTCATCCCTTCGTCGCCAGTGAAATCGGCGAACTTTTGCCGCACTGGGAGGTGGGCGTCTATCTTCTGAATCCTGACAAATTGAATCAAACCGCGCATACGCTGAAATGGACCTTCAGCCTGTTGATTCTGGGATTGGTCGCGGCCATCGCGATCGGGGGATGGCTGGTGGTGACAGATCTGAGACGACAGGAGCTTCTCACCCGTCAGAAGACCGACTTCGTTAGCAATGTCTCACACGAATTGAAAACCCCGCTGACCTCCATCCGCATGTTCGCGGAACTCCTGACCGAAGGACGTGTGGATTCGCGGGAAAAGCAGGCCGGCTATTTGAAAATCATTTCCGCCGAAGCAGCCCGGCTCACCCGCCTCATCAATAACGTTCTCGACTTCGCGAAGCTGGATCGTGGCGAAAAGAAATATCGTTTTGAATCCTGCTCCATAAGCGATCTTGTCCGGGAAGTCGCACAAAACTATGAGCCCCACCTCGAAGCCAACGGCATACGACTCGATCTGCAGATCCTCACTCCGTTGCCAACCATTCCCTGCGATCGCGATGCCCTCTCCCAAATCCTGGTCAACCTGATTTCCAACGCCGAAAAATACGGTGGTCCCACCAAAGAAATCACGATGGAAGCCCGCCACCATCCCAATACCCACCACCTTGAAATCCGTGTCATGGATCGCGGACCAGGAGTACCCCCGGGCTGCGAGGAAAAGATTTTTGAGCAATTTTACCGGGGACACGATTCCTTGAGCAGCGGAATCCAGGGCTCAGGTCTCGGGCTGACCCTCGCCCGACAAATCGCCCGTGCCCACGGTGGGGACGTGATCTATTCCCCACGTGAAGGTGGAGGAAGCTGCTTTACACTTAAGTTGAGAGCTGAGAGTTGAGTGATGAGAGAAGTAAAACCACTTTTATCAAAAACATGATTAGCTTTTTCTTTTGTTTTGTTTTTCCCCACCTTCATCTCCCCTCTCAACTCTCAGCTCTCAACTCTCACCTTTCTACGTGAAAACCAAAATCCTCGTCATTGAAGACGATCCTCACATCCGACTGGGACTCGAAGAAGTTCTGAAGAGCGAACAGTTCGACGTCGCCGTCTGTGAGCGCGGCGACAAGGCTCTGGACGCCGTCGCCCACCACCGACCCCACCTCATCGTACTGGATGTCATGCTCCCGGGAATGAGTGGTTACGATGTCTGCAAACAGCTCCGTGCAAAAAAAATCACCACCCCCGTCCTGATGCTCACCGCCAAGGGGCAGGAAATCGACAAGGTGGTGGGGCTCGATCTCGGCGCAGACGACTACGTGACCAAACCGTTCGGGGTTCGCGAACTTCTCGCGCGCATTCATGCCCTTCTTCGTCGTCGCACCTCGCAGGAGACCCCTTCAACTCCTGATAGCTCATTTGAAATTGGAGGTGCTTTGATCGATCCCAAAACCTTTCAGATTCGGAAGGGGAAAAAAGTGGAGGCCCTGACTTCACGAGAACTGAAACTCCTGCAGTTCCTTCATCAACATCGCGGCCAGGTCCTTTCCCGTGACCGATTGTTGAATGAGGTGTGGGGTTATGAATACGTGGGCACCACACGGACCCTGGATCAAACCGTTGCCCAACTCCGAAAAAAAATCGGCGACGCCGGCCCAAATCCCAAATTTCTCCTCACCGTCCATGGTGTGGGCTATAAGTTGGAGGATTAGTGGATAGCGACGCTTCGTCGTCACCACCTGTAGCGGCAGCAGATCGTGGACAGGATTCACAGGATAAACATGATATCCAAAATCCTGTCGATCCTGTAAATTCTGTCAAAAATTTGAGTCTTGCGGAGGCGACGACAGAGCATCCCCCTCCATTGTAAGCAAACCCTGTCGCCCTCCGTTTTTTGTGCTATCTTCAGCACCATGACCCCCGCCGAGAAAGCACATGCCATTCGGGATTCCCTCCCTCCCCAGGGACTTTTTACGGACAAAACCTGGAGGATCGCACCCGACCCTTTTCCCTTGGATTCTAAGGTTTACGCGAAAATCGCCGACCTCGGCTCCCGGCTTCACGCATTCAACAAGGCCTGCAATCTCCTTTACCGCCAGAGTGTGGAAGGGAAACAACCCGCCTGGATTCATCACTACCTGGATGCCGGAAAACCGCCAGAACTCATGGCCGCCGCACGGGCGCCATCTTTTAAAAATGACGTTCCCCGCGTAATCCGTCCCGACATCCTCCTCACCGAAGAGGGATTCTCCATCACCGAACTCGACTCCGTTCCTGGCGGCATCGGCCTGACCGCATGGCTTCAGGCAGCCTACGCCAGCCTTCCCTCGGATTCAGATGCGGCCCCTGCCGTTGCAGAACGATTCATAGCCGCGCTCCGACATGACGCCCAACAGACAGGTGAAGAGATCATCGCCATCGTGATTTCCGAAGAATCACAGGACTATCGGCCTGAAATGCAATGGCTCGCCACGCTGGCACCCAACCTTTTACGAACCTGTCGTCCCGAAGATCTCACCTATCGCCCTGAAGGTGTTTTCTTGGAACAGAAACGTGTTTCATTGATCTACCGATTTTTTGAACTCTTCGATCTCCCGCAGATTGAGCGGCACGAGCGGATGATCATCGCCGCACGGGAAGGCCTTGTGAAGGTGACGCCTCCCTTCAAACCCCAGCTTGAAGAAAAACTTTGGTTTGCGCTTTTCTGGTTTCCCCAACTTTCCACCTATTGGCGGCGTGAACTCGGCGATCGTTATTTCCGGGATCTGAAAGAGGTGATCCCATTCACATGGATCCTCGACCCCCGCCCCCTTCCTCCCCACGCCGTCATTCCCCATCTCAACATCCATTCATGGGATGAAATGGGTGAGTTTTCACAAAAGGAGAGAAACCTCATTTTAAAAATCTCGGGGTTCTCCGACCAGGCCTGGGGCAGTCGCGGTGTCTTTGTGGGGAGTGACATGCCGCAATCGGAATGGAAGGAAAAGATCCGCCACGCCTTGGGAGCGTTCGAGGAATCCCCTTATATCCTTCAGCACTTTGCCAAAACCCGGCTTGTGGAACATGCGTGGCACGACTTCGAGTCGAAGACCCAGAAGGTGATGAAGGGACGTGTCCGTCTCTGCCCCTACTACTTTATTGAAAACGACAAACCCAGTTACGGAGGAACTCTTGCCACCGTCTGCCCCGCGGATAAAAAACTGATCCACGGGATGAAGGACGCGATCCTCACCCTGGCAGTTTCCTGATCCAGTCGCTACCGCTTCACATAGAGCGTCCACTCAACCAACATGTGATATTGGGGGATATTGGGACGCGCCATTAAACCGGCTCTGGCCTGTTCGGGGATCAATTCACTTCCTTTGAAGGAAAAGTCATGCAAAGGGGAATACCCCACAATGTGTAATTTTGCATAGTTTCCCTCCACCGTCCTTACCGCAAGGGTTGTCCCTTCCGCCATCGTTCGCGCCTCAGGCCCATCCACCACCTTTTCCGTCCCGTAGGACATGGCAGCAAGATCGGATCCCTTGAGGGTTTCATACCCCCCCGCGGGAACGAGCGCGATTCCCGCGCCGGGCCGAACCTCCAGATAACGCTCCGTATCCGTTGCGTATCCGAAAAACAGGTCGCTTTGAGGTGGGGACCCCACTTGATCGGTTTCGATATCCCACATGAACGTTCCCGGAAACACCGTCCGGCCGGAAGTCTCCCGATATCGGGTGCCACAGCCAAAAAGAAGCGAGATCAACAGACACCATCCGATGAAAGGAAGAGTTCTCATGGACCCATTTTAGTGAAAAAAACGCCCGTTCCAACCCCCTATTTGTTTGCTTGCATCCAGAGCTTTCCCAGTCCATGCCTATTTTGTGGCAACCTCCAAACCTCTTTCCCGAAGCGGACGCTTCAAGACGGGTCCATCCGAAGAAGTTCGCGCTTATTCTGAATCTGTTTCCTTCGACTGGCGGCTCTACCGTCAGGACATCGCGGGATCGATCGCGCACGCCACCATGCTGGCGAAGGTGGGCATCCTCACCAAGCGCGAAAAGGACCAGATCGTTCACGGCCTTAAGCAGATCGAAGCCGAAATCCTTGAGGGACGTTTCAAGTGGAATCCCGATCTCGAGGATGTTCACATGAACATCGAGGCGACCCTGACCTCCCGCGTGCCTTGCGCCGCAAAACTGCACACTGCCCGCAGCCGCAACGACCAGGTGGCCACCGACATGCGGCTCTGGCTGCGCGACGAAATCCGGATCGTCCACGCACGCATCCGCGGTTTACAGTCCGCCCTTGTCGATCTCGCCGAGCGCACCCGCATGCAGCTCCCGCACTCCGATCTTCGATTCCTGCCCATCCCCGGCTACACCCACCTCCAACGCGCCCAACCCATCCTGGCAGCCCATCATCTCCTGGCCTATGTGGAGATGCTGGAACGCGATTTTGACCGCTTCACCGACTGCGGCCGACGCGCCAATGTATCACCTCTCGGATCCAGCGCCATTGCAGGCACGAGTCTTCCCATCGACCGGCATTTCACCGCAAAAGCCCTCGGCTTCGGACGGGTTGGCACGAACTCCATCGATTCCGTTAGCGATCGGGATTTTATCGCCGAATTTTTATTTGCCGCAGCCCTGACAGGAATTCACCTCTCCCGTCTCGCCGAGGATCTCATCATCTGGTCCACCGTCGAGTTTGGTTTCATCACCATTGCAGATTCCCACACCACCGGTTCCTCGCTCATGCCGCAGAAGAAGAATCCCGATGTGGCCGAACTCGGCCGTGGAAAATCAGGACGCCTTCTTGGAAATCTTGTCTCCTCGCTCGCCACTCTGAAGGGTCTCCCGATGACGTACAACCGCGATCTCCAGGAGGACAAGGAGCCGCTCTTTGACTCCGCTGACACGCTCACCTCCACTCTTTCGGTTTTTGCAGGAATGATCCGGGCAACTCACTTCAATCAGGAGACCTGTCTCACTGCCGTTTCCGATCCCACCCTGCTTTCCACCGAACTCGTGGACCACCTTGTTCGCAAAGGAGTCCCCTTCCGCGAAGCTCACCATGCCGTGGGAAGCGCCGTGCAACTGGCCGAACACAAAGGCAGGAAACTCGACGAATTGCAGCCCTCGGAATGGGACAGCGTCCATCCCCTGTTCGGAGACGAAGTCACCAACTGTCTCAATGTGTACGAAGCCCTCTGCGCCCGCGACAAACTTCCTGGGTCACCCGGTCAAAAGCAGGTTGAAAAACAACTGGCAGCCTGGAAGAAAAAACTGAAGTAACGTTTTTTCGTCCGTTTCTAGATCTTTAGGGCGTTTTTAATAAAACTGTAGCGGCTTTTGAGACTGAAGCATTGAAACGTTAAAAAATCTGTTGGAGGGCGACGCTCTCCATTTTTCAAAACAAACGGGTTTCCACACTCCTTGAGTCCGCTTCACGATGAAGCTACGTTTCGGCCATCGAAAATTATAAAACGCGCCGAACGCTCCGCCCCCTCTACTCGGCCTCGTGCGCACGCAGGGCATTTCTGCGTTCTTTAAGGGCGAATTTAAGATTCCTTGTGTAGGGAATCCATGTGAACAAATACGCAAAAATGAAGACCGAGTCCCGTTGGTGAACCGCGTAGATCAGCAAACAGAGGGATCCCAAAAGGCTGCAGTACCAGAAAGCCAGGGGCACCACAACCTTCCTTTCCTTTTCGGTGGCAATCCATTGAATCACAAAACGCGAAAAAAAGACGACGTTGCCCACCCACCCCAGAATCTTCCAAAAGCTCCACGCAATACCCAGGAATTTGCCGTCGACGAATAAAAAGTCCATATCAGATTTTGGAGGGCGACGCTCCGTCGTCGCCACAACTCAAGCAAGGCCACGACAGAGCGTGGCCCTCCATCAGGAGGAAGCCTCCTTCGTTTCCGCGATCTGATACCCCAGCCGGCGGCTTTTCATCCAACGAACTGCCAGCAAGTCCGCAAACGATTTAAAGAGCCGATTCCAGACGCCGTATTTGGATTCTCCAGCAAAGCGCTCCCGGGGTGTGATGGGCACTTCCACCACGGTTTTTCCTTCCATGCGAAACAGGGTGGGCAGAAACCGGTGGGCACCGCGAAAAAACTTGATCCCATCCAGGCATTCGCGTTTGAAGGCCCGATAAGTGCATCCGGCATCCGTGATCTGCTCATCGCTCAATTTATTGCGCACCCAGTTCGCAAGACGGGAGGAAGCCCGACGAACCCAATCGTCCGCACGCTCATGAACCCGCGACCCGCAAACACAATCCGCACCCTTTAAAGCCTCCAGAAATTTTGGGATATCCCGTGGATCATTCTGCAAATCTGCATCCAGAGTGAAAATCACATCCCCCCGAGCCGCCTTCATCCCGGCCGCAGACGCCGCAGTTTCACCACAATTAAATGAGAATCGCTGCGCCCGCCAGCGTTTGTCGCGTTTCACTAGGTCGGAGAGAATCTCCCAGCTTCGATCACGGCTCGCGTCATCCGTCACCACCACCTCATAATCCCCGGTTACACCCTTCATTGCTTCCGTGATCTCCGTGAAGAGACGCTCGAGGTTGTCCTCTTCGTTATAGACGGGAATGACCAGCGAAAGGTGCGGCATAAAACCGTGGTTGCCCGGGAGTCCCAATCCTTAAGCTGGAACCAGCTTCTTGGATTCGGGTTTCGTTTGAAATGCCGCAATCTGACGGCACACTTCATCCACTTCCGCCTCCGTCAATTTCGGAAAAATCGGCAGCGAAAGAATCCGGTCCACAAGCCGTTCCGTCACCGGAAGCGAAGGCAGATCCGAATAAAGTCGGGTCATGGCAGGCTGTTTGTGATTCGGCACCGGATAGTGAACTCCCGTTCCAATCCCCTGTTCCTTCAAATGCTTGGCAAGCGCATCACGACGTTCCACCTGAACGACAAACATGTGATACACCGGCTCACATCCCGGGCGCTCGATCGGAAGCTCAACACCGGGAATGTCCTGCAGACGCTCGCGATACCACGCAACCGCCTGACGCCGGCGCGCATTGAAATCATCCAGATGCTTCAACTGCTCGCGCCCCACCGCCGCCTGGATTTCGTTGAAGCGCATGTTGAATCCGACAAATTCATGCACATACTTGTCCTTGCGTCCGTGATTGCGCCACATCCGCAACTTTTCGGCAATGTCGCCGTCGTTGGTGGTGATGCATCCACCATCCCCAAACACAGTCAGATTCTTGGATGGGAAAAATGAAAATGCGCCGAAGGGGGCGATGCCGCCCACTTTTCGGCCCTGCCACGCCGCGCCCTGCGCCTGCGCACAATCCTCGATCCAGAACAACTTGTGCTTCTCCGCCACAGCCTTCACCCGGGCGATGTCCGCAGGATGACCATAAAGATGGACGGGAAGAATGCCCACCGTGCGGGGAGTGATCAAAGATTCAAGCTGCCGGACATCGAGAGTGTAGCTCTCATCCACATCGATGAAAATCGGTTTGGCGCCAACCTGGACGATGGGTTCGACACTGGGAAAAGCGGTGTGAGACGGCACAATGATCTCGTCCCCGGCTTTCACTCCCAGTGCGAGAAGCAGGAGATGAACCCCGGAGGTCCAGGAACTGGTCAGTACGCAGTGTTTGGTGCCCGTATGCGCAGCGAGTTCCTGTTCAAATGCCTGACATTCCTTGCCCAGAATGAAGTTCTCCGAATCCACCGCGGCAAGGATCTTCTGCTTGATGACGTCGTCGATATAAACGCGGGAAAGTGGAATTTTCACAGTTTGATATTTTGCCCTTCCCATAGGGGGAGTGCAAGCTTTCTGCACCCTACCTCCTTCGTTTTCGATCCAAGACCGATTGGTATAAATCGATCAGTTGTTGCGCGTTTTTCCGAACATCAAATCGTTCCTGCACCACCGCAACGCTCTCCCTGCCCATGCGCCCTGCCACGGCCTCATTCCTCAACACTCGGATAAGAGCACCGGCAAGACCCTCCACCGATTCCTTGGGCACCAGAACCCCGTTGCGGTCATGCACAATGATTTCGTTAATGCCGGCCACATCCGTGCCAACCACGGGTTTTCCAAACGCCATCGCCTCCATCAGGGAGAAACCAAGCCCCTCCCACAACGAACAAAGGGTCACGATATCCGCCATCTGGAAAATGTCATAGATATCGTCTCTCGCACCCACCAAATGGAAGTGACCTTGAAGTTTCCGTTCATCTCTTAATTTTTCCAACGCAACGCGTTCATCCCCATCCCCGGCAAGGATGAATTGCACGTTGGGAATGGCTTTCACCACCTTTTCCGCCGCCCGGATCAGGGTGTCCAGCGATTTTGAAAAATGAAGACGGGCCGCGCAGGCCACAAGCGGGCCATCAGGAATTCCGAGCTTCCGGCGTTTTTCCGCAAGTTCCGCAGCGGTCCGTCGATGCCGCAGGAGTCCATCGAGCGGAAGGCCATAGTAGATCGTGTGAACCTTCTCCACGGGCAACCCTTCCACCTCGACAAACGACTTCGCCACCGCATCGGAAATCATCACCACCCCATCGCCAAGCCCCGCCAGAATCCGTTCCTCTGCCCGCGTTTTCCAGGAACGGTTGAGGCAGAGATTATCCTCCGAGGCGATGATGCAGGGGATCCGGGCCGCAAGCGCGATCCACCTACCCAGGTGATTCATTTTCACCGTGTTGGCATGAACCACGTCGAACCTGTGCCTGCGAAAAAAACGGTAGATCGCCCACTCGCGCCTCCCCTGTCCCAGTCCATCCCAGGAGACCACGCGCTCGTCGGGGATGGCGAGTTCCGAACGCAGGCTCACCTTGCCCGGCCAGTCATGAAGCACTCCCACCCAGACCTCATGCCCCATGCCATGCATCGCATTTGCAAAATGCACGACCGAGCGCTTGATGCCGTCGTAGGCAAACGTGCTGAGCAGTAGACAGATTTTCATATCCGAGCTAAGAGCTGAAATATTGAGGTTTCCGGTTGGGAAATATTTTTTCCCGAAAAACCATGAAACTTGTTTCTTATCGTTTCTTAGCCAACACCATCAAATCGCCCCGCCAGCATGACACGAGGCTAGTCAACCATCCATGCGACCGCCCTCGCTCCATGCAGGAACTGTATTCCGCGCGTTCCACGTGAAACCCCGTGGCGGAAAGCAGAGATTCCAGTTCGCTCATGGTGTACTCACGGATATGGGTGAGGTGCTCGGTGATGTTTTCCGCCACGACGTCTGGAAACGTTTCCAGGGGATTCCGTCCCAACATCATTTTCACCACATTCGTCACACGGGCGAAATTGGGCGTCGTGACGAGCAGAAACCCTCCCGGGGCGAGAATTCGGTTCAATTCCCGAAACACTCCGTGGGGGGAAAGCCGGAGGTGCTCCAGGACTTCCGAGAAAATCACGCCTTGGAAGGAACCAGATTCAAAATCAAGGGATGTCGTTCCCAGTTTTCCGGAGTGGATGCGAATCCCCTTTTTCTGAGCAAGCTGGCAATAAACCGGAATATTCTCCTCCACCTCCAGCCCCTCGCACTCCCAGCCGCTTGTCTGATGAAGCAGAACCGAGATGAAACCATAGGCCACCCCGACATCGAGAAGCCGGGCGCCCAGGGTCGGGGGATCGGGCCACAACGTGACGACATCCAGAAAACGCTCGCGCTCCACTCGCAGGTAGTTGCGAACGGTTTCAAGCGAAATGGCACGTCCACGGTAGTCCCCCGTAGCCCCGGAATAGAGCTGCGGAAGCAACCGCTCGCATTCGTCCAACTGGACAGCCGCCTGGTTCCTTGAAATCATGCCCGACCACGTTCCCAATTCTGGAACGTCGGGGCAATCTCATTTATTCGTCACCTTGGAGGCAGCGCCTTATTTTGGTCAACGCATCCCAGAGGCCAATTGGTAATGCTCATGGATTGCACCATTAGGCCCAACGTAAATATAGGACATCCGAAGTTATTCATCAAGCTGCGAGGAGAACCCACGAAGTTCC
>CAYYYL010000050.1:0-15588 GCA_964475835.1 uncultured Verrucomicrobiota bacterium
TCCAACCCAGGCCTTCTCACTAATTTTTTGGTCCAGTTTTCGGGGGGCAGCTCACCGCCGTTGTTTCATCTCATGAAACCATTTCCGGTCATCACATGATCGAAAATGAACCAAAAACACTATGAAAACATGGATTCTTGCCGGTTTTGGACTTGGACTTCTCTCATTAACCTCACAATCCCAGGCGGGCGTGACCGTGGATTTGCGCTTTGGTTCACGCGACCATCATTCTCATGAAACGGTCTATCCGGGCCCCTGCCCCCGTGAATATCCCCGCGTCGTGATCGTTCAATCGCGTGATTGCGAAAACTTTTATGATACGGGACGCGCCTGGTCGAGGAATCTGCGTGAAAACGCCGTGACAAGGGATCAATTCGTTCATTATCTGCGATTTTCCCTCAACCGGGCTTCGGAAAGGGATGTGGAGGAGTTCCGTCGGGGATTCACACAAGGGTACGGATTCCGGAGATATCGGTTCTTCGAAAAAGCCCTTCGTCAGGCGCGGGAATGCTGACGGTTGGCTGGTTGCTGGAAAAGAGGCTGCAATGGCTGTGAACTGGAAGCCATTGCAGCTTCATCCGGAGCCTGCTACCGTGCCGCACTCCCCATGGCCGACTCCTCCCCCACCGCCCTGATCAGCGCCAACGAAGTCGTCGTCGACTATGGACACCATATTGTCCTCGATCATGCGAGTCTCGCCATTCATGAGAACGAACGTGTGGGCATGGTTGGACGAAACGGTTCCGGGAAAACCACCTTCCTCAAGATTCTCGCCGGGAAACTTGAACCCGACAGCGGTGAGATCATCCGTCGCCGGGAACTGGTCACTGGCTACCTTCCCCAAAGTTTCACACTGAACGAGTCCCAAAGCGTTCACACCAATATCCTCGAAGGAGCCAGACGGGTTTTGGACTTCATCCAGGAGTATGAAACCTCCCCCACCGATTCTCCTCAGCACGACCTTTTGTTTGAAAAAATCAACCATTTCGAAGGCTGGACGATTGATCAACGTGCGAAAAGCCTGATGGATCACCTCGGCGCGCCCCCGGCCGACCGCGTGGTAGGAACCCTCTCGGGGGGCGAAAAACGCCGTGTGGCCCTTTGTCGCGCCCTGCTCGCGCGGCCGGATTTTCTCATTTTGGACGAGCCCACCAACCACCTGGACACCGAATCGATCCAATGGCTTGAGGAATTTCTCATCGATTACCCTGGTGCTTGCCTTTTCGTCACCCATGATCGGTATTTTCTTGATCGCATTGCCAATCGAATCGTGGAGTTGTCCCGCGGCACTTTTTTTTCCCACATGGGGAGTTACACCGACTATCTCGAAGCCAAGGCGGAACGCCAGGCGGTGGAGGAGCAGCAGGAGGAGTCGAGGCAGACCTTCCTGAAACGTGAACTGGAATGGGTGCGGCGGCGTCCCAGGGCCCGTCGAACGAAATCCAAGGATCGTGTGGAACGGTTTCATGCCGAAGCCGCCCGTGCAGGCCCCGAGGTCGAACTCAATGTCGATCTCATCATCCCTCCGGCACCCAAACTGGCAAACCGCGTCCTGGAGCTTGCCCACGTGGGAATGGAGCTGGGCGGAAAAACACTCTTTCACAATCTCGACTTGAAACTCGAGGCCGGCGAACGGATCGGCATTGTCGGTCGCAATGGGCTCGGCAAAACCACTCTTCTGAAAGTGATGATGGGCCTGTTGCCCCCCACTTCTGGCAGGGTCGAATTAGGCACCCAAACCCGGATCAATTATGTGGATCAGGGGAGGCTTCTCCTGGACGAAAACAAGACCATTTTCCAGGAGGTGGGCGAAGGCGGGGACTACGTCCTCCTGGGGGAGGAGAAAGTGTCCATTCGCGGCTATCTTCGCCGGTATCTCTTTAGTGAGGATCGCATCCAGGCAAAAATCGCCCTTCTCTCCGGCGGGGAACGCAGTCGCGTGATCCTGGCCAAGATCTTGAAACGGGGTGGAAATCTCATCATTCTGGATGAGCCCACCAACGATCTCGACCTCGCCACACTCCGTCTTTTGGAGGAGGCCCTGACTGCATTCAAAGGCACGGTGATCGCGGTGAGCCATGATCGCTATTTTCTCAATCGCATCTGCACCGGAATCATTGGATTCGAGGGTGATGGACGGATTTTCGCCACGGTTGGCAGCTACGACTACTATCTGGAAAAACGGCCCACACCCGAATTCCCCAAAACGGAAACTCAAGCCAGAAGTTCCCTCAGCCCAAATCCCCCGAAGGAACCTCCAAGAAAATTGAAATGGAAGGAACAGAAGGAACTTGAAACCATGGAAACCACCATTCAGGAGTGGGAGACCGAGGTGGCCCGGATTGAAAAGTTATTTGAAGACCCGGATTTTTATAAAAACCACGGAGGCGAATGGGAGGCACTGGACGCACAGCTTGTTGCCGCCAAGGAAAAGGTCCACCAGCTTTTTGTCAGGTGGGAGGAACTGGAACAGATCCGTCAGAAACACCAGAAATCTTGAATCGGTCCCATCCATAAATAGCGGGATTTTTTTGAATAAACACCCCCAATCCTTCGTCGAACTCATATGAACAAGATTCTCGCCGCTGGTTTTGGAATGGGACTCCTTTCCCTTGTTCCTCAACCCTCCAAAGCCGAAGTCAGTGTGGACCTGAGGTTTGGCTTTCCGGACAGACACCGCCATCACCGGGAACCCATTTGTGCCCCCGTGCGCATCTGTGAACCCCGGGTGATCTTCTCCGATTGTCGCCCCCGGCATCCCAGGTGGCATCGTACGGTCGTGATCGAGCCCGACCCGGTGGTCATTGTTCGCGAACCGCGTTATATCGAAACCTCCTACGTACGCCCCGCCCCCGAAGGGGTCCAGGAGGCCCCTTCTCCCTGCCGTTTGGGCCACGATTGGGCAAAGGACCTGAGGGACGATGTCGCCACGCGGGAACAATTCGTGACCTACCTCCGAACGAATCTCTGCAAGTCCTCCACATCCGAGTATACCGAGTTCCGCCGTGGTTTCATCGCTGCATACGGAATCAATGGCGAAGCCGCCTTTGACAAAGCCTATCAGGAAGCCCGCGCCGACCGCTGACCCGATCCCCGATCGTTGATTCTGGTTTTCGCGTTGAGAAAAGCCCAATCTTTACCCGGTCTTCCCGGTGGAAAAAGGGTGATGGGTAGGCCTGAAAGCGTACGTTTTCAGAGTCTTCCGGCGTTCCCTCAGTCGACTTTCAAAGTGATGCCGGCGGATCAAGAATTTTCGAACCTGGGAGGTTAATTGTTCGGCACATTGATCAATCGCCCTCTGAAACACAACGGATCTTGAATGCGCCCAAAGACGCAACCCATTTGAAGCCAGAACCACCACACATCGAATATCCTGCTTCACTTGATCGAGCATCACTCTTGCCCGGGCGGGACTTGGGAGCAAAAAACCAATTTCTTGAATTTTCTGATTGGCATAGCTTTTCCAGGCATCGGGGAGAATCAACTGACGGACCGACATCCGAACATTGATGCGAGTCTCATTCATGATACATACTCCTTTCCATTGAATTTGCCTGTTGGTGTAAACGGCTGGCCGAAGGCAGGGGAATCCACTCCCCCACGATCCATTTTTCATCGAATTTCAAATCACGGTGTCGCGCATTTTCCAGAATCTCACAGACATCGGCATCGTTGACCTGCTCAAAATCGTCGTACCACTGCCCTACGGCAAAAAAATGCTCCGGCGTGAAAAGTACCACCCACTGGTCAGCGATGGGGCTTAAATCACGACGGATGAGAGGATGAGCGACTGGAACAGCAACCACCACCCGGGCTACCCGTCTCAAGCGGAGCGCCTGAATGGCAGCGGAAATAGTGGCCCCCGTTGCAATCCCATCGTCGGCAAGAATCACGGTTTTCCCCTGGATCTTCACCATGGGACGATTCCTCCTGTACAGACGTTCACGACGTTCGAGTTCCTCACTTTCGACACGTGTCACTTCGCGAATTTCCTCCGCTGAAATCTCCATCTGGGCAATCACCTCCTTGTTCAGAACCCTCACCCCCCCGGAGGCGACCGCACCCATGGCGATCTCACGCGACTGCGGAATACCCAGCTTGCGCACGGTAAAGAGATCAAACTCCAGCCCCAGTTCCCGGGCGATTTCATAACCAACGACCACTCCCCCCCGGGGAAGCCCGAGAACCACCGCATCCCGGTGGTGGGCATAACGCCCAAGCTTGAATGCGAGATCCCGTCCAGCCTCGCGTCGATCATGAAAAAAGGGCTTCATTTCCTGTCTACCTCCAACTCCCGGCATGAACCGGAACCCGGCCCCCCGACCGGATTCCGGCCACTTTCAGCTCACCTTCACTTCCACTGTTTTTTTTCCAGCTTTCTCGTCTTTGAGAAGGTGTATACTCAGAACTCCATCACGGAATTCCGCACTCACCTTCTCTCCATTCGCATCAGCCGGAATCGTGAACGCGCGCGTGAAACTTCCAAAAGCACGCTCAACCCGATGATACTTTCTCTTTTTCTCCTCCATTTCGGTCTTCCTTTCTCCTGACATCTGCAGGAGACCATCCTTCACCATGATCTTGATGTCCTCTCGCTTAATCTCCGGCAACTCCGCCTTGATCAGGTATTCCTTGTCATCCTCCATGATGTCCACCGGCGGAAACCACCCACCCACCGCCGGATCACCATCCTTCTTTTCCATCACTCCAGGGGAACGGCCGAAAAAGGAGGCCATTTGCTGTTGGAGATCCTCCAATTCATTCCAAGGATCCCAACGAGCCAGTGGAATCGAACCCTGTCGATTCAACATGTTCATATCATGTCCTCCCGGCGGATTTTCCCCAGTTGGGCGGACCCGCCACGCCCGGCCCCAACCGTCCCCATACCTCCCGTCCATGACGGCTCTTTTTCTTTTCCGCGGCCTGAGCTTAATGCAGGGAGAAACCTTCCGCTCCACCCCTCTTGCGAAATACTTGATCCTAATTGGCTCGACATCCCCGAACTTGACCCTCCCCGGGGGCTGGCCTACAACTCGGTAAGCATGAAAACTTTTTTCAAACTTGGCCTCGGTCTTGTCCTCCTAACCGCTCTCCTGATCGGGGGGGTATTCCTCTTCCTCGACAAGATCGCCCAAAAAGGGATCGAAAAAATTGGAAGTCAGGTGACCCAGGTCCGTCTTTCCGTGGGAGGTGTGAGCATCTCCCCCCTTTCCGGCAATGGGAGCATCTCCCAGCTGGATATTGGCAACCCCGAGGGTTTCAAATCCCCTTCGGCAATCCAGGTTGCCAGTACCCGTCTGAGTGTGGACCCAGGATCCCTTTTTTCGAAAAAGGTCGTCATTCGATCCATCCTCATCGATGCACCCACCATCCATTTTGAAGGCAATCTTCAGGGCAGTAACATCATGAAACTTCAGGAAAACATCCATGCCTCCCTTGGCAACGAATCAGGTTCTCACACCTTTCAAGTGGACGATATTCTCATCCAAAATGGAACCATCCAGGTCAACATGCTTGGAGTGAAAACAACAACCCTTACCCTTCCCCCCATCCATCTCACCGATTTGGGCAGAGGACCCGAGGGAATCACAGCCGTGGAACTCACCTCCAAAATCATTCAAGCCGTCCAGGGTCCGGCAACCGAGACTGTTGCCCATCATCTGGGAAACGGCGTGGCCGAGGAAGCCGGAAAAGTTTTGAAGGGATTGGGGGATCTTTTCAAATAGCCCTCGAAAAATGCCTTCACGGGGATCAGGTCCTAAAAAAATGATTTCCGCGAAACGTATCGGCAACAAGCTGCGGGCGCTCTGGACCCGGCTCGTCCACGAAAACGCGTCCCCTCACCAAATTGCATTGGGCTTCGCCATCGGACTCTTCGCCACGTTCTACCCCATTCCCGTGGTGGACACCGCTGTCGCCCTGGTTTTCGCATGGATGGTGGGTGCCAATAAAAGTGCCTGCTTGATCGGAAACAACTTCATCCTCCTGATTTATCCGGTCATTCCCCTTTTGTTGGGAGCGGAGTTTTTTGCGGGAAAAGTTCTTCTGGGAGCTCCCATCGAACTCCATGCCCCCAGTCAGTGGAACCTTCCGGCCATCGTTCGGGAATCTCGCCCTCATCTTCACGCATTAATCCTGGGGGGACTCGTTTTGGGCATCCCCTCCTCCATCCTCGGTTATATCGGGGTGCGGCGGGCTACCGCTCAATGGCAGGGGAAGCATTTACCGAAAGCATCGCCCCCCAACGATTCTGTGATGGATTGATCAGGCAAACCCAGCTCTCCGACTCACCGCCTCCCACACACGGGATATCGCAGCTTGCATTATCCCTCTGATTGGCTATCCTGAGGGGATAGTGTTCGTTTTCAGAGCCTGGTGAATTGTCAGTTGATCGCGGTCAGTGATGATTTGAAACCCGAAGGTCGGGAACAGTCTGAGGCCACTTTCGAATCCTCAAGGGATTCACTTCAACTTATGTCATTTCAAAATCTAGGGCTTTCCGCCCCGGTGCTCCGGGGAGTTCAGGCCATGGGCTACACTGATCCAACCCCCGTCCAGATGCGTGCCATCCCCGCCGCTCTTGATCGGAAGGATCTCATCGCTTCGGCACAAACCGGGACCGGCAAGACAGCCGCTTTCGCCCTTCCCACTCTCACCCGCCTCCAAGAACACGGCAAATGCCGGTGTCTGGTCCTCGAACCCACCCGCGAGCTTGCCGCCCAGGTCGAAACCGCTTTTCGTGACTACGCCCGCTTCACCAATCTCCGAGCAGCATTGCTGCATGGAGGCGTGGGATACGGCAATCAACTCAAGGAATTGAGGGACGGGGCGGACATTATTGTAGCCACGCCGGGCCGCCTTGAGGACCACCTTGAGCGCAGGACCCTCCAACTCAACGACATCGAAATTCTGATCCTCGACGAGGTGGACCGCATGCTGGACATCGGCTTTCTGCCTGCGGTCAAAAGAATCGTCGCGCGCGTTCCCAAGGCGCGTCAGACCCTTTTCTTTTCGGCGACCCTGCCGCCTCAGATCGTAGATTTGGCAAACTTTGCCCTGAAGGATCCGGTCAAGATTGAGATCGGGGTCAACCGCTCGGTCGCCTCCTCGGTGACCCACGCGCTCTATCCCGTCTCTTCGACACAAAAGCACGATCTCCTTCGTGCCCTCCTTGAAAAGACGGACTTCGACAGCGTGCTCATCTTCTCCCGCACCAAACACGGAGCAGATCGCATCGCCACTCGACTCAAGGCGGAAAACCATTCTGTAGCCGTTCTGCATGCAAACCGCTCCCAGAATCAGCGCATGGAAGCCCTGAGCGGTTTCAAATCGGGCAAATACGAAGTGATGGTCGCCACCGACATCGCCTCGCGCGGAATCGATATCGCAGGCGTCACCCATGTGATCAACTACGATGTGCCCGAACATCCGGAGGATTATGTTCACCGTATTGGCCGTACGGGACGTGCCCAGATGGTTGGCGATGCCTTCACCCTCGTCACCCGCGAAGAGGAACGCCATGTCCATGCCATCGAATATTTCATTGGTCGAAAAATTGAGCGTTTGACGTTGGAGGGATTCCCCTACGCTCATCCCCCAGCCATGGTCAACACACCCACCATCCGCTGGGATGGACGGGGCCGCGGACGGCGCTCACGTTTTCGCCGACGATAGCACCTCCTTTTCCTTTCCAACAACCTCGTTCGTTGGTGTTCAAATTCCCTGGAAGGCGACACTCCCCCGCGGTCAAGGGGTGGAGCGTGGCGATGACGGAGGATCGTCCCCCTAAAGCAAACCCATTGTTTGCGAGGGAAGATTGTCAGTTGCCAACAAGGATCCCATCCTCGTAAGGTAGGCGCGCATTCCATGAACTTGAGACTCCTTCTCCCCGTAATCCTCCCACTCCTTCCCTTATCCGCGGCCGATTTCTCATCCGATGAACCCCGAGATATTCCAGGCTGGAAACTCGTGTGGCACGATGAATTCGATGCCCCCGCATTGGATACCAACAAATGGACGGCAGAGACACGGGACCTTGCCAAGAATCACGAAAAACAGCACTACGCCGAGGATGAAGTCTACATTGAAAACGGCTGTCTCGTGCTTCGAAGTCAGAAACGATCGCTCGGCCGCTACGACTACACCTCCGGACTCGTCGATTCACGTGGAAAATTCTCGCAGGCCTATGGTCGATTTGAAATTCGAGCCAGACTTCCCAAGGGCAAGGGGATGTGGCCCGCGCACTGGCTTCTCCCCGTGGACAAAACATGGCCCCCAGAACTCGATATCATGGAAATGCTCGGGCACGACACCCAGCGTGTCCTGATGACCCAGCATTGGCGGGACAACGATCACAAAGCCGTCCACCGGGGCTACACCTATCGCGGAGCCGACTACAGCAAGGATTTCCACACCTTCACCCTCGAATGGACCGAAAACAGTCTCCGGTGGTTCATAGACGGCAAGCAACGCTATATCTCGAAGTGGAACATCCCCGACCACCCCTTCTTCATCATCCTCAACAGCGCCGTGGGAGGAGATCTCCCCGGGGATCCGGATGACACCACCGTCTTCCCCCAATATCACCTGATTGATTACGTCCGTGTCTATGAGCGGACGACCTATTAAATCAAGAAACCAGAGGCAGGATCTCCGGATGCAGCCCAGATTTCCCGACCTGAATCAGGGCCAGCGTCACGGGCAATTTGAACCTCCGCGGTCCGGCACTCCCGGGATTTAAAAAAACCACCCCCTGCCGTGTCTCCACCCCGGGTTGATGCGTGTGTCCACTGATCACCATGGCGCACCCCGCCGTCCCGGGAATAAAATCCAGCTGCTCCAGGTCGTGGAGAAGGTGAACCCAGAGCTGGTCCACCTGGAAGGTTTGGGTAAACGGGAGTTTCTCCCATTCGCATCCCGAATCCACATTTCCTCGCACGGCCACGACCGGAGCGATTCTTTGGAGATCGTCCAGGATTTTCATCCGTCCGACATCCCCCGCATGAAGGATCAAATCCACTCCCTGAAGCGCCGCCACCGCCTCCGGTCGAAGCAGGCCGTGGGTATCGGAGATAACGCCCACCCGTTTGAGATTCATTTTCGAAATCTCAGGGATGGTTTTCATACTTCATCACTGAGCAACAAAACCCCCAGCTTGCGGGGCCCATGCGCCCCAAGAACAAGCACCTTTTCAATATCCGCCGTGCGACTCGGCCCCGTGATGAACGTCATCATGCTCGGCCAACGACCCCGATACCGCTCCTCCAGCATCTGATACGCCTCCATCAAATCCGGCACCACTTGCGAGACACGTGCGACCACTAGATGAACGGGGGGCAGTACCGAAAGAACCCGACCGGAAGCGGAGCACGAAGTCAGCACCACGCTTCCCGTTCTTGCCACAAGCGCATCACACCCCGTAATTGAAAGATCCACCTCCGCCACAGGATGCCGGCACCCCTTCGCTCCATCGGGCAACATCATCTGGGGCAACGAAGTGCTCACCGCCACGGCATCCGGCGAAGAAACCATGATCCGTCGGAGGTCGTGACGCCTTGCAAATTCCTTCACCCATTGTCTCGCATCCGCAAGATCGCCTGCCTGATAAATCTCCACCTTCAAAGCCAGCAATTCCCGCTTGAGCCGGGGAATCCATTCATGCGCCGGCATGGGTGAAAAAACCCTGCCCGCTCCGGGCAAGGGAGGCCGGGTTGCGGATTGCTGAAGCGCTCCCCGAATCCGGCCGAGAATCTGTTTCCTAGACTCCGCGCTCACCCACCCTCCCCGTTTTTTGAAGCTTCCCGCTTCCGCCACCACTGCCGGAAGGATGTATCTGAAATCGATGGCGTCGAACGACGGCGGGACCATCCGCGCGATGGATCCAGCAGTGTCCCCTCCATGCCCAGGGCACGGGCCATTTTCTGAAAAATTCGTCCCACGCGAAAAACCGCTTCGTAGTGAACCTCGGATTTCATCACAAACCGCCAGGCGAGAAAAATCACGCGCTCGATCACCCCGGGTGTCCCCCTTTTCACCGCACGCCTTCGGTTGCGTAGCAGATGATGGTGAAGATCGATTTTGACGGGACACACCTCCGTGCATGCCCCGCAGAGGGAGGAGGCATACGAGAGATGCCCCCACTCTTCCACGCCCTTCAGATGGGGTGTGATCACGGATCCGATGGGCCCCTGATACGTCGTGCCGTAGGAATGCCCCCCCACGTTTTTGAATACGGGACAGGCGTTTAGGCACGCCCCACAACGAATGCAATGCAGCGCCTCACGTGATTCAACATCCGCCAGCAGATTCGTCCGACCGTTATCGAGCAAAATCACATGAAACTCCTCAGGCCCGTCCACTTCACCCGGCTGACGCGGGCCACCGATCATCGTGTTGTAACACGTCAGTTGCTGACCGGTTCCTGAAACAGCCAGCATGGGAAGGAAAAGGGCGAGATCCTCCAGATTGGGCACCACTTTTTCGATTCCGGATATCGCCACGTGAATGCGGGGAAGGGCCGTGCTTAATCGCGCGTTCCCCTCATTTTCTGTGAGCGAAATCATTCCCGTCTCCGCGACCAGAAAATTAACCCCGGTGATTCCCATGTCCGCCGTAAGGTACTCCTCCCTCAACTCCCTGCGCGCCGCCAGAGCCAGTTCCTCGGCGCTCCGGCCAAGCGGAGTACCCAGCTTCTCGTGAAAGGTACGATCCACGTCCTGCCGTGTGAGATGCATCACCGGCGTCACGATATGGTAGGGTGTCTCCCCCCGCAGCTGGACAATATACTCTCCCAAATCGGTTTCAATGGGCTGGATTCCATGGGCTTCAAGAAAGCGGTTGAGATGAATCTCCTCCGTCACCATGGACTTCGACTTCACCACCTTGCGAACGCCCCGTTTCCGGCAAATCTCCAACACCATGGCCCGGGCCTCGTCCGCATCCCGAGCCCAATGCACCACCGTGCCGCGCGCGGTGGCATTGCGTTCGAATTCCTCCAGATACTCATCGAGATGATTGATCGCATCCCACTTCACGGACCGGGTCGCTTCGCGTCCAAATTGCCAGTCGAGAAAATGCGATTTGGTCTCCCCGACCTTGGTCAGATAGGTGCCGATATTGCGTTGAAGCACCCCGCGATGCTGAAGATCCCCAGCCTTCCGGCTTGCATCCATCTGAAACTGGGAGGAGTGGGACATGATTCCTGGAATTAGCGTGATGCAAGAATCTCGGCCAGGTGCACCGCCTCGACCCTGGAGCCTCGCTTTTCAAGAAGACCACGGATTTGCATCAGGCAGCTTGAATCCATGCTCGCCACACAATCGGCGCCCGTCTCCTCGATGGACGCGATTTTCACTTCATCCATGGCGATGGAAATATCGGGAAACTTCACCGAAAAGGTGCCTCCAAACCCACAACACGTCTCGCACTCCTTCATCTCAAGAAGCTCGAGATCACGAACCGCTCGCAGAAGCTGCCGGGGCTCCTGCTTTAATTTCAGCTCCCGGAGCCCGTGACAGGCGTCGTGCCAGACCACCTTCCGGGGATATCGCGCCCCCAGGTCCATAATCCTCAACCGGTGCACAAGAAATTCAGCCAGCTCAAAGGTTTTTCCCGCAACCAGGGTGGCCAGAGATTCCTCCGCCCTTCCTTGAAACAAGTCGGCATAGTAGTGCTTCACCATGGACACGCAGGAACCGGACGGAGCCACCACGGCATCAGCCTCCGAAAAAATCTCCAGAAAACGCTCGGCCACATCCCGTGCCTCATTACAAAAACCCGAATTGAAGGCCGGCTGACCGCAACAGGTTTGGGCGGAGGGAAACGAAACCTCATGTCCCAACCGTTCAAGAATCTGAACCGTACTGACCGCTACATTCGGGAACAACTGATCCACGAAACATGGCACGAACAGGGAAATCTTCACTGGCAACTCACCTCTCCGACCGCATGACGGGCTCCGTCATGCCGGTATTCCCCACCCCCGGATCCGAATCCTCCATGATGGTGACAATATAGAACTGGGTGGTACTCGTTCGATAGAGGGTGTTTCCCTGATATTCAACCACCGCAGCAATGGAATTGGTGAACACGGCGGGGGCGTTGGTGGCGATCACGATCGTCGGGGTCGCCCGGATCATCACACTAGCCGTCGCCGCCTTTCCGGAACTACGGAACACCAGGGGTGAGGTGTAAACATCCCCTGATACGAATCCCCACGTATCCCCCAAAGTGGCCGACAGAAATCCTCCGGAAAAATTCACCTCGGACTCACCTGCCTCCATTCGAAAGGAGGAATACCCTGTAAAATCCGGAAGCGTGATGGAACTTCCACTTCGGACCGCCGAACGCGTGACGGTGATGGGAATCTGGGCGTCTGCCATGGCCCCTCCCAACACGAGGGCCATCACCGTCCAACAGAGTGTTCGTTTCATCATTGTCGGCAGAAAGTATGTTTCGCAGGTGGCCCCGCCGGAACGTGGCCTTTCATGGGAAAACCATCGGGGTTCAAGCTCAACCAGAACCAGCTGTGCCACGCCATTGCACGAATGGCAAGCCTGTCCTATAATCATCCCATGCCTTTTCGCACGATCATCGCCCTCGTGTGTTTCAGTCTTTTCCCCCTCATAGTCCATGGGGAGGACAAACCCCGCCGTCAAAAAAGGCACCCCAAAACGGTCGCCGCAAAAACCAAATCAACAAAGCCAGCGCCAACAAAAAAGATCTCGAAAGTTCAGAAGCCCATCAAGGCTTCCCAAAAGGTCGCCCTGCAGACCAAGGTCAAACCCGCCGCCATCGTGGCCAGACAACAGCCTCCACCCAAAACCTTGCAGGTTGCAAGTGGAACAAGGGCCGCCAAGGAACCTGAGGAGGATCCCGTAGAAATTTCAACGGGTGAAGCACCGCAACCACGGGAACCTGGTTTCCCGGAGCATGAATACCGTAGCCCCAAAAGTGGACTCACCGTCAAAATGGACCCCGAATGGCGGATGCGAGTTTATGTGGATTCCTACAAGCAAGAGGAACCCTTTGGAATGTCACCCCGCAATCAAAATCCCGCGGAAGGAATGGCTCCCAGTGTGGCGTTCGAACGAAAGTTCTGACACCCCTACGCGCTCACGTTGGCATGCTTGCCAATGACAAGGATCGCGCTCTGAGCTTCAAGCACCCGGTTGATGCTTCGTTGCGACTCCTCAAGCGCCTTCGACACATTCTGCTGATGCACCAACTGTTGCCGGTACGCCTCCGCACGCGCCTTCGCTTTTCGCTCCTCCTCCTGTCGCGCTTTTTCTCTGGCTTGGGGATCAACTTTGCTCGTTTCCTGGGAATCACTTTCCTTGGAACTCGGTGCACGATTTCCAGCTGCCTGAGCTTCGGAATCAGTGGACTGTCCGGAGGCGTCTTGATCTTGAGCCCCCTCGTCCCCAGGAGTGCCATCCTGAGAAGCCGACGCCTGCAAAAGTAAAAATTCAACCGCAGAACTCACCGCGTCGGAGTTCGTGGGAGGAACATCCCCCTGGGAGGATTTCGTCCCCGAAGAAGAAGTCCGAGGAGCCTCGGAACGTGGTTCCTGACGGTTTTCCTCCTTTTTCCCCAGTTGCTTACGCGTCTCACCCCGGGAAGTCGGTTCCGGAGCCTTCACGGTCGTCACCGCAATCCCTTGTGGCTCCACCTGCGGTAAAACCGCCTCGGCTACGGCCGCCACGTAAGTGATCGGTGAGGTTGATGTGGTACTTGACACTATCACACCATCAACCTACTTCACTTTTTTCAAAAAGCAAGGGGCCCAACTACTTATCCTTCATGACATTCGCAATGGAATCATACCACGAAGAACGCATCTCCTTTGTGGGACATTTTAGCACATTTTGACCATTAACCTGAATAGAAAGATCCCGTCCCCCTACTTTTCCGAGGTGCCTGAAGGGGGTTTTCTTGGCTTTGCAGTCGGCTTCAAAGCGCTGGACTTTCCCGGAACTAATCGACACCACAACCCGGGAAGGAGCCTCATTAAACAGGGCGTCGTCCACTCTTCCCGAAAGGGTCAGATCGATGACTGCACCATGGGAGATATTCCCGGAAATACAGCTCTCGGCCAGTGACACGGCAAGCCCTCCCTCACTGCAATCATGAGCGCTCTGGATCAATCCACTTCGGATGCAGTGGCTCACGGTCTCTTGAATTTGCTTCTCCCGATTCAGGTCGAACGCAGGAAGAGGTCCCCACTTTTTCCCGGTTCGCTGAAGAAGGTAGTGGCTCCCTCCAAGTCCATCCCCCGCATCTCCGATAAGGTAGATCTCATCCCCATCCTCCTTGAACCACTGGGTCGTGATCCATGCAGGATCCTCGATCAACCCAGCGAGGCAGAACGTGGGGGTGGGATCGATCGAGCCCTCCGGCGACTCGTTGTAGAGACTGACGTTTCCGCCCGTGATCGGAATCTCAAAAAACTTGCACGCGTCGGCCATTCCCTCGACGCATTCACGCAATTGCCAGAACGCTTCCGGCTTGTACGGATTTCCAAAATTTAGATTATCCGACCCCGCGAGGGGCTTTCCGCCCGAGCAGACGATATTCCGACACGCCTCGGCCACGGCCATTTGCGCCCCCTGTCGCGGATTCACCCGGCAATGTACGGCGTTGCAATCCGTCGTCAGCGCAAGGTACTTGGTGACCGGCTTCGATTTCCCGTTTTTTGTTTCGTCCTCATTTAACAACAACCGGAACACCGCCGCATCCGAACCGGGAAGAACACACGAACTTGCACGCACTTGATGATCGTATTGCCGATAGATCCAGTTCTTCGAGGCAATCGTGGCATCCGATAGCAGTTCCATCAACACCTTACCCAAATCCCCAGGCTCGGAAGGCATCGTTTTCGGTTCCAACATGGGCACCCCGGGAGCTTCGCTCGCCTCGCGCACATAGAGCGGTGCCTCCTCCGCCAGCGGCTTCGCTGGAATCTCCGCCACCGTCACCCCCGACTTCTTCACGCGCATCAATCCATCGCCCGTCACATGACCAATGTTCGCCGCATGCAAATCCCACTTCCGAAACACCTTCTCCACCTCGGCCTCATGCCCCTTGCGCGCAATGATCAACATGCGTTCCTGCGATTCGGAAAGCATGACCTCATACGGAGTCATCCCGGTTTCACGCTGCGGCACCCGATCGAGTTCAATTTCGATTCCCGAATCCCCGCGGCTCGCTGTCTCACAGGTGGAACACGTCAACCCGGCGGCCCCCATGTCCTGCACCCCCACAACCGCCTCCTTTTTCGTGAACAACTCCAAGCAGGCCTCAAGCAACAGTTTTTCCATGAAGGGATCCCCGACCTGCACCGCGGGACGATCCTCCTTGGATTCCTCCGTCAATTCCCGCGAAGCAAACGCCGCTCCGGCAAGTCCGTCCCGTCCGGTCGCCGCACCCACATAGTACACCGGATTGCCGATTCCCGTCGCCCGCCCCTTGCGAATCTGCTCATGCCGCAACACCCCCAGACAGACCACATTCACCAGCGGATTTCCGTTGTAGCTTTCGTCAAAATAGATCTCCCCTCCCACCGTGGGCAGTGCGATGCAGTTTCCGTAG
>CAYYYL010000051.1:0-15090 GCA_964475835.1 uncultured Verrucomicrobiota bacterium
CGAGAACCAAAATAGGCAGCAACGCCACATATCGCAGTTTCCGGATAGGCTCTTAAGAAGTTTTCGAAACGATATGCGGATTTTTGTAACAGGCGGTGCGGGTTTTATTGGTTCGACCGTGGTGGATTGTCTTTTGTCAAAAGGTCACGGAGTGACGGTGGTGGATGATTTCAACGACTACTACAGTCCGAAGTTTAAACGAAAGAATGTGGAGTCTGCGTCCCGGAATTCCAAATATCATTTACTCGAGGGGGATATCGCGGACCGGGAGTTCATTCGGACGGCCATCGGGGATTCGAAACCGGAGATGATCATCCATCTGGCAGCGCGTGCAGGGGTGCGTCCCTCGGTGCAGGACCCTTTTCTTTATCAGCGGGTGAATGTGCAGGGCACCTTGAATCTGCTGGATGCCGCGCGCGAGGCAGGGGTTCGTAAATTCACTTTTGGTTCCACCTCGTCGGTCTATGGCATCAACAGCAAGGTTCCCTTTTCCGAAAGCGATGCAGTGTTGAACCCCGTTTCGCCTTATGCGGCAACCAAGCTTGCGGGCGAAGCCCTATGCCGGGTGTACAGCCATCTCTACAAGATCGACATGGCGGTGTTGCGTTTTTTCAGTGTGTATGGACCGCGGGGACGTCCCGACATGGCGATCTATCAATTCACGGAGAACATCCTCCAGGGGAAACCGATCCGCATGTTTGGCAATGGTTCTTCGGAGCGGGACTACACTTATATCGATGATATTGTTCAAGGGGTTGTGGCAACGGTGGACAGGGAGTTTGGCTTCGATATTTTCAATCTCGGTGAATCCGAGACCACCTCGCTGCGGGATTTGATCGCGATTCTGGAGAAGACGCTCAACATGCGGGCGAAGGTGGAAACGCTTCCCGAGCAGCCGGGGGATGTTCCCAGGACGTTTGCCGATACGGAAAAATCCCGGGATGCGTTGGGATACCGGCCGGAAACTTCGATCCAACTCGGGATCCGCAAGTTTGTGGACTGGTATATGAAGGTGCGTGCGAACAGATAGTCATGTGGAAATGGCGATGAATACGATCTTCAACACAACGCTGACAGAGAGATCCCTCGCTGTGCTCAGGATGACAGTTTTCTTTTTGTGTCATTCTGAGCGTAGCGAAGAATCTCTTCATTCCTCCTTGGCATTTTTGAAAGGGAATTCCTGTGAGTGAAGTGGTGGAATTGCTTCAGGAATTGATCCGGATCCCCAGTGTGAATCCACAGGGAGATCCCGGCACGGAACACACCGGGGAAGGGGCGATTGCGCAGTTCGTCGGGGATTTCATGGTGAAGCTTGGGATGGAGGTGGAGATCCAATTTGCGGACAAGGATCGACCCAATATCATCGGCCGGCTCAAGTCCCGGCATGGGAAACATCATCTTCTGCTCGGACCGCACCTGGATACGGTGAGCGTGGTGGGCATGACGGTCGAGCCCTTTGCTGGAACGATCCGGGATGGACGCGTCTGGGGGCGCGGGGCTTGTGATACCAAGGGACCGATGGCGTCGATGCTCGTGGCGCTGGCTTCGCTGGTGAAATCGAAACGTGTTCTGGAGGAGACGGATATCTGGTTTGCAGGGTTGATGGGTGAGGAGAGTGGTAACGACGGGATTGAGTATCTCATGAATTCAGATTTCTTTCCGAAGAAAGGGGTGAAACCCGATTTCGGAATTGCCGGTGAGCCGACGGATTTGAAAATTGTCCACCGTCACAAGGGTGCGCTCTGGTTGCGGATCCGTGCGCGGGGGAAGGCATGCCACGCGTCGCGCCCGGATCTGGGCGAGAATGCAATTTTAAAAATTCGCCATGCGATGGACTACGTCGCCCAGGATCTGCCCAAGGCGTATGCGGGACAGAGCGATCCCGTACTGGGAGGACCGAGCTTCAATCTCACCATGATTCGCGGGGGTTCGAAGGTGAACATCATTCCGGATGAATGTGACATTGAGATCGACCACCGGTCGCTGCCCCAGGGATCGCATGAAGAGGTTGTGGCACGCGTGCGCAAGGCGCTCCCGGAGTGCGAGCTGGAGGTGATTTCGGATCGTCCTGGTTTGAATACGTCCGCCCAGGATCCTTACATTCAAAAACTCGCGAAAGTGCTGGTCCGCCATGCAGGGGGCGGAAAGGTGGATTCCTTCATGGTGGGGGCGCCATGGTTTGCGGACTGTTCCCTCATGTCAAAGGGTGGGGTTCCCTCGATTGCGTTTGGACCGGGATCCATCCAACAGGCGCATACCAGGGATGAATTCATTGAAATCGCGGAATTGGAGAAGGGGACGGCGATTTTTCAGGAGTTTTTTGAAGCCCTGGCGTAGCCAGCGGAGAAATGGATGGCATCCGTTCCGCAACGTATTTTGATTTTCCTGCTCTCAGGAATCGGGGACACTCTGATGTTCACGCCTGCACTGCGTCGGTTGCGTGCCGCGTGGCCTTCATCAAGGATCACCGCCCTCACCATGCGTCCGGGTGAACGCGATCTGGTGGCTTTGAACGGAGATCTGGACGAGGTGCGATACTGGCCGTTTCTTGAAAAAAGTTTTTTGGAAAATCTTCGTTATGGGCTGAGTCTTCGAAGGGATGCTTTTGATGTGAGCATCCTCCCCTGTCCCTCGAACCGTGTGCACTACAATGGGCTCTCCTTTCTGGCGGGAGCGTCGCAACGTGTCGCCTTTCGTTATCGCGAGGAGGGGGGGCGGAATCTTGATTTTCTCAACACGACGCTCCTACCGCATGAGTTGAACGTCCACAATGTTGAGCACAATCTGCAGCTGGTGGAATATCTCACAGGAGAGGGTCGTGTGCTTCAGGGGTTGGCAAAGCCCCACCTCGTTCTATCCTGTTCGGAAGATGACCGGAGGCTTGCGAAGGAGTTTTTGCAATCAAGGAATCTTGAAGGCCCTTCATTGATCGGTCTCCACATTTCCAGCAGCAGAGCCAAGCAGATGACGCGCAAGTGCTGGCCCCGGGAATCCTTCCTTTCCCTGGTCCGGCAACTGGCGGGCGAGGATGACCGGACCCCTTTTCTTCTCTTCTGCGGGGGGGAGGATCTTCCGGATTCGGAATGGCTGGTTCAGCAGGCGGGCAATCGGTTGCAGCTGGTCCGGGATCTTCCGATCCGGGTGGTGGCGGAGATCATTCGCTTGTGTTCCGTGCTGGTGACCAATGATTCGGGGTTGATGCATGTGGCGACGGCGGTGCGAACGCCCACAGTGGCGATATTCGGCCCTACCCATCCGATGCGGACGGGACCTTGGAATGCGCCGGCGGAGGTTGTGCGGACGGGGATCAACTGCAGTCCGTGTTTTTATCACACATCCCGGGATCTGGACTGTCCGGCGGGGTTGAACTTTGCCTGTCTTCGCGAAATCAGTGTCGACAAGGTCTTGAGCGCCGTTCGCAAGGCTGCTTCCATGTCCCGAGCCTGAAAGGCTGCCCACCATGTTCATCAGCGTCATCATGCCCGCCTATAATGAAGCTGCCGAGATCCGCAACTCGGTGATTCGCACCCACCGGCAGCTTCAGCGGATGGCACGGGAGTTTCAGGTCGTCGTGGTGGATGACGGCAGCACGGATGGTACAGCCGCGGTCCTGGACGAACTGGCCCAGGAGCTTGATGGAGTGACCCCGGTCAGGCTCGAACGGAATTGCGGAAAGGGGGAGGCGTTGCGCAAGGGGTTCACTCATGCCCGTGGCGATCTCGTCTTTTTTCTCGATGCCGACATGGATCTGCCTCCGGAACAGATGCCCGTGCTCATGACCGCGATGGAGGAGGAACAGGCGGACGTGGTGATTGGAAGCAAGTTGCATCCCCGTTCCCGGGTGGACTATCCCACGCATCGACGGATCATCAGTTTCATCTATTTCACCATCACCCGCATTCTGTTTGGATTGCCCGTGCGTGACACCCAGACGGGGATCAAGCTCTTCCGGCGGGAGGTGCTGGATTGTTGCATGCCGCTCATGTTCGTGAAGGCGTTCGCCTATGATCTGGAGCTCCTGGTGATTGCCCAGCATTTTGGTTTTCGAACCGTGGAGTCACCGGTCATCATCGAGTATCACCAGAAGTATGGATACATCATGCCGGGGGTGATGAAAACCACGGCCATCGACACCCTGGCGATCTATTATCGCCTGAACATTCTTCGTTCCTACGACGAAATGAGGGAGAAACGAATCTCACGGATGAACTAACGAATTTTATTGGTCACTTTCCCCAGAACACGCTATCATGCCAGCTCTTCCGATGCTCCTACAGACTGAACCCAAGCCAGATTTTTCCGAACATCCAAAACACTATTGCGGGATTTTTGGAGTCTATGGTCATCCCGACGCGGCCGTGCTGACCTATTACGGCCTCTATGCTTTGCAGCATCGGGGGCAGGAAAGCGCCGGCATTGTTTCCTCCGTGGGCGACGGGCAGGTGTTCAATCGTCACACCGGCATGGGATTGGTGTCCCAGATTTTCAATGATTCGGTTCTCAAGGGGTTGAAAGGGGATCGCGCGATTGGGCATGTGAGGTATTCCACCACCGGCTCGAGTGCTGCGAAAAACGCGCAGCCCTTGATGGTGGATTGCTCGCGTGGGCAGGTGGCCATCGCCCACAATGGCAATCTCGTGAACGCGAACATCCTGCGTGATGAACTTGAAGCCTACGGTTCGATTTTTCAAACGACGGTGGACAGTGAGATTATCCTCCACCTGATGGCCCAGCCGAAACATGGGGATCACGAAAACAATCTGCTTCATGCCCTGGGGCGCATTCGTGGAGCCTATTCGCTCGTCATCATGGGGGAGAACGAAATCATTGGGGTGCGGGATCCCCACGGTTTCCGTCCTCTCAGCATCGGGAAGCTCGATGGCGCATGGATCCTCAGCTCGGAGACCTGTGCCTTTGATTTGATTCATGCAGAATTTGTTCGTGACGTCGAACCCGGCGAAATCGTGATCATCAACAAGGATGGCCTTCGGTCCGTAAAGATGGACACCCCCTCGCGCTCGGCGCTGTGCATTTTTGAATACGTCTACTTCGCCCGGCCGGACAGTCTGCTTGAGGACCGGACGGTGGCCCACGTGCGCATGGAGCTGGGTCGGCAACTGGCACGGGAAAATCCCGTGAAGGCGGACGTGGTCGTTCCGGTGCCGGATTCCGGCAACTACGGCGCGCTGGGTTATTCCGAGGAGGCAAAAATTCCGGTGGAGTTTGCGTTTGTGCGCAACCACTACATTGGACGAACCTTTTTGCAGCCGACGCAGTTGATCCGGGATTTCAATGTGCGGGTGAAGTTGAATCTCATCGCCAAGGCGGTCAAAGGCAAGAGGGTGATCGTGGTGGATGACTCCATTGTGCGCGGCACCACGGCACGCACCCGAGTCATCAATATGAGAGAGGCGGGTGCGAAGGAGGTACACATCCGGGTCACCTGTCCGCCGCATAAGTTCCCGTGTCACTACGGGATCGATTTTCCCACGAGCACCGAGTTGATTGCCAACACGCACTCCATGCAGGAGATCAAGAACTACCTGGGGGCCGACTCGATCGGTTATCTCAGCCTGGACGGACTGGTGAAGTCGACGGGCCATCCCTTCTCGAAATTTTGCACGGCATGCTATACCGGGGACTATCCGGTTCCCTTCCGTGACGATCTCGACAAATTCATCATGGAGAAGCGCCGGACCCAGCGTCATTCCCTGGCGAAGGATGTCGTCGATGATGCCCAACAGAAGTTGCTTTAACAGGCTGCTGAAAAAGTAACAACGGTCGCGTTGCGAGCGATTTTGGCCGTGAACAAGGCGAGATCGCATGGGGATATCCGCAGCGATCTCGCCATGCGAGCGCAACGCAGTTCACGGCCAAAATAGCCGCAACCCTCTGGGCGGCATGCATTTAGCCAACTGGCTTCGTTGCTCGCGACTTACAGCCCCACTTTGGGGGGATGCTCGTCGCTCGCGTCTCGCCATTCGCCCAAATGCATTTTCGCGCGGCCATTGGTACTTTTTCAGCAGCCTGTTTAGTGTTGCGGAGGGGGCGGCTTCGGGTTTTGATGTCTTCTTTGAGTTGAGGGCCACGCTCCGTCGTGGCCTTGGAGATGGAGAGACTGCCACGACGGAGCGTGGCCTTTTATTTTTTGTTTCATGGCATCCGCATATTCCAAATCCGGGGTGAATCTCAAACTCGCCCATAGCGTCAAAGCAAACCTGCCGGCACTCCTTCGCCAGGCAACAAGACCCGAGGTTCTGGGCAAAGTCGGGGCGTTCGGAGGTTTGTTTCGTGCGGCCTTCAAGCACCTTCGCGATCCCGTCCTGGTCTCGAGCATGGATGGAGTGGGCACCAAGCTGCGCGTGGCTGTGGAGATGGGGCGGCATGACACCGTGGGACAGGATCTCGTCAATCATTGCTGCAACGACATCGCGGTGATGGGCGCGGAACCTCTTTTCTTTCTCGACTATATCGGTACGGGCAAACTCGAAAGAAACGTTTTTGATGAAATCGTGCGGGGACTTGCCCGTGGTTGTGCCGAGGCGAATGTGGCGCTTGTGGGCGGTGAGACCGCCCAGATGCCGGGGTTCTATGGGCCCGGAGACTACGATCTGGTGGGAACGATCATCGGGGTGGTGGATCGAAAGGAGATCCTCGATGGATCAAAAATCCGTGCCGGGGATGTGGTGGTCGGGCTAGCTTCGACGGGTCTTCATACCAATGGATATTCCCTTGCCCGGAGGGTGCTTTTTGACGAGTTGAAGCTCAAAGTGAAGTCGAAGGTTCGGGAGCTCGGAAAGGAATCGGTGGGGGAGGTGCTCCTGAAGCCTCACCGCAACTACGCCCCGTTTCTGAAAAAACTCCGGGCAGCAAAAGTCCCGCTGCATGGGATCGCGCATATCACAGGAGGCGGATTTGACGAAAATATTCCGAGGGTTCTTCCAGCCGGGGTGTCGGTGGAAATCCGGCGCGGCTCATGGAGCGTGCCACCCATATTCACCTTCCTTCAGGAGAAAGGTGGGATTTCCGAAGCCGAGATGCACCGGGTCTTCAACATGGGCATCGGCATGGTTCTCATGGTCCCGGCGAAGGCTGTGTCTGCAATTCAACGCATGGCGAAGGAACAGCGAATCGCCACCTTTGAAATCGGTTGTGTCGTGCGGGGGAAGTCGGAAGCGAAACTCGTCTGAAGCGAAAGTCGATAGGGGTCAGTTTGGTTTCAATGGAAGCAATTTTTACCACGAAGGACACGAAGAGCACGAAGGAGGAAAAGAACAAAACTTCGTGCTCTTCGTGTCCTTCGTGGTGATTGAGATCGGTCTGTTTTGTATAAAATCCAAAAAACCCCCAGAACCGGATATGGGGGAGTGGGTCTGTTTCACTATGTAGCACAGGCGCCCCCGCCTGTGTCGTTTTCACAGCCGAGGGCGGCTATGCCACACAACAATCCGTGATAGGTGACATTTCAGCAAACGGACCCACTTCATTTGATCCTTTAACTCCGGAGCGTGAGACTTTCTTTGATAAGAATATTGGCGCGCCCGGGGTGACTCGAACACCCGACCGACGGTTTAGAAAACCGTTGCTCTATCCGGCTGAGCTACGGGCGCATCCATTCCATAGGTAGCGTCTTTGGGAGGGGGCTTCAAGCCGCAAAGAATTGGGGAAATCTTCCGTTGGAGAAGGATTCACCGTCGTCGCCCGATTTTAAATTCGGATTCCATTGGGATGGGTTTTCTCAATTGAAATGCGCTTCCATTCTGATTGGTTGTGGGGCTTGCGGATTTTGAATCTGTCATGGATCATTTCCTGGATGAAATGGAATGTTCGGATGGGCCTGACTGCCGTGTTCGCTTATGTTTTCTTAAATGTGTGCTCGTGTCTGGTGCTGATTCCGTTGCATGAGCGGGGGCAAGCCCAGCCTCTTCTGAGGGGATTGATTCTACTGGAGCAGGGGATCGGACTTCCGGGGCATATCCTGACTTCGAAACTTGGCCTCAATCGTTGGGGACGCAATCGTCGCGTGGCGTGGTTTGTCACCCTGGGGGTGAATGCATGCTGGATTTTGGGAACGGTGGCCTGGTTCACCTCCAAAAGAAGTGGAGCTGTGGAGATGGGGGAACCAGAGGATCCGTCGCGAAGATCCTTTCTAAAAAAATTGGGCCTTGCGACAGGAGGTGTTGCCACGATGGGGGTGGCCTATTCCGTTTTTGTTGAACCGCAGTGGGTTGGGGTTTCGCGGCATCGATTTGCGGTTCGTGGGCTTCCCTTGAGTCTGGAGGGATTGAAGGTGGTTCAATTGAGCGATCTTCATCTGGGACCATGGTCGTCCGAAGCTTATATCGCTTCCGTGATCGACCGGACCAACGCCCTGGAACCGGATCTCGTCCTGCTGACAGGGGACTATGTCCATCGTTCGCCTTCCTACATTCTTCCCGTGATGAATCAGCTCGCGAGGCTGAGGGCGAGGATTGGTGTGGTGGGGGTGTTGGGAAATCACGATTGGTGGGAGGATGGAGAGAGGACGAAAAGGGGATTTGCCCGCGTGGGGTTGCCTCTTGTCGACAACGCCCGGCTCTTTGTGTCTGAGGAGCGCAAGCTTGTTCAGTCCCCCACAAATGGCCTTGTGATTGCAGGTGTGGGGGATCTCTGGACCGATTGCGTGGATTTCAATTCAGCTTTGGGAGGATTGCCTCCCGATGTGCCCCGACTTCTTCTTTCCCATAATCCGGATGTGGCCGAGAATCCGCTGCTTGCGGGACATCGTGTCGATCTGATGCTTTCCGGTCACACTCATGGGGGACAGGTTTACATCCCTGGGATGGGGACTCCCATTCTGCCCTCAAAATTCGGCCAGAAATATGCGCAGGGCTTTGTGGACGGCCCTCATTGTCGCGTGTTTGTGTCGCGAGGCGTGGGCGTTACGGTCCTCCCGATTCGGGTGGGGGTTCCGCCGGAGGTGGTGGAGTTGGAGCTGTTTCGGGCGTCGTAGGAGGCGTCGTTTCCAGAGGCGGAGGGGGTTGATCCGGTTCGAGAGTGGGGGGAGGAGGGGGCACCTCCGTGGATGTGGTCGGTGGAATTTCTGGAGGAGCGGGGGGGATGAGGGGTTCGAGTGGGATGATGACGTCCGAGGATTTCATCACGGTTCGTAGAACGAATGCATTACCCCAGACGGGAGAATTGCTCATGGGAACATAACCGGTACTGACGGAAATCGTGACCACCCCGGAAGGACTGAAGGGACCGAGGTTGATGGTGATGCGCCCGTTTTCATCCGAGGTGACTTCCTTGGAAACACCTCGAGCCCATCCTTCATGTTCATGAATGCCGACGGTAAAGGTCCGGTTCGCGACGGGGAATCCATTTCGATAGGTGGCCCGGACCACGCGCGAGGACCGGTTGAGCAAAAGCGGGCTGGAATCCTCGAGGGCGAAGTCGACAGGTTGAAACTCCTCCGGAAGATCCTGCCATCGCGTCACCAGATTTCGATCCTTTCGAATCTCACCCAGGCTTTGGGAGAGGGCACTTAGGTGGATTTTCTCCGTAGATTTGAAGGTAGTGGAGGGAAGGTTCAGCCGCCACCAGTTGCCACTGCGTTTGAGTTGAAAAACCTGTCCCGTTTCTGTTTCGAGCTGGACGGAGGAGACATCATCCCCGGCATAGACTTCCACGGGAACCGTTTCGGGATATTCCTTCCAGGATACCGGCTGGATCCAGAGAGCGGCGTTTTCCCTTTGCAGGGCGGTGAACGCGGGGCGTGGAGTTCCCTCGGGTTTGGATTCGGATTCGATTCCGATCAGTCCGTACCATTCTTCAGGATCATCATCATGAACATTCGCGTCATCAGGCTTGTCGGCATTCTTCCACCATCCATCGGCATACATGAACGCACAACCACCGTCGGCGCCCCCCTGGATCATGCTGTCGAGCATCCAGACGTCACCCTCGGCCTGATCCTGCAATGAATTTCCACCATAACCAAGGCGTCCCTCCCCCTTGGGGGAAACGGAAAGACCGTACTCGGTGATCAATAGGGGTTGGCCCGGGGTTTGATTGCGCCTCAGCCATTCGATGTAACCCCGGTATCCGAGCACTTTTTGGATGGTGACGGTGGAGTAGGGGTAGAGGTTGAATGCCGCGGCATCCAATGCCGCGAGATCGAAGAAGTCGCCCCCTGTGGTGTTGGCGAAGGTGACGGGGACTTCGGGGTCGAGGGCGTGGGCGCAATCGCGGAGGGTCCGGATCAGTTGGATGAAATTGTCCTGTCCGGATTTCAGAATGCTCTCCGTGGGAGGCTCGTTCATGACGACGTACATGAGGATGTTCTTGTGCTTCCGGCTCATCGTCACGGCCTTGCTCACACGTTCCACCGCGTCCTGAATGAAAGTCTGATCCTCATAAGCGCCGTTCTGAACAATCCAGATGCCCTGGATGACCCAGAACCCCTTTTCCTCCATCACCGCGAGCTCTTCGTCTGTGTAACCGCTCCAACAGCGCAGGGTGTTGAATCCGGCGGAACGAATCCGGTCCAGGTCGGCACGGAGGACATCGGGTTCAAACTTCCGCTGCCATGGATATTGTCCGGGCCGTGTTCCGGGTTCATAGCCGATGCCTTTGATGATAAATCGTTCCCCGTTGAGCATGAAATGGCCGTCGCGGATGACGACACGATCCCCCGGAGCAGGCTCCTTGGTCGCGTCCAGATTTTTGCAGCCCTGAATGACGAAGAGAAGGGAGAGGGTGAGGAGGAGAAAAAGAAGCGCCATCCCGCGCGTCGTTCCGTTTCGTCGGGGCGAAGCGATTGACATGGCGGGAGTATGTTCAAATCTTTTGTTTTTTGGCGATGAAAATCCGCTCAAAAATACAATGTGCCAGCATCGGGGGACAGGACAAGTTTGTGGATGAAATGGCTGCTTCACTCTTCGTGGTCTTCGTGCACTTCGTGGTAAAATCGATTGTTTCTTATGCAGAAACTAAAGTTCACCACGAAGTTCACGAAGAACACGAAGTTTTTATCACAACTTCGTGGATTTCTGGTATGCTGGCGGATTGATGAAACCCGAACTCATCGCTCCCGCCGGCAATATGGAATGTGCCCGTGCAGCTGTGGCCAATGGCGCCGATGCGGTCTATTTCGGGTTGCCCCGTTTCAACGCCCGCATGCGGGCGGATAATTTCACGGCATCGGAACTACCTGAACTGGTCCGATTCCTGCACGACCGGGGCGTACGGGCGTTCTGCACCTTCAACGTGCTCATTTTTCCTTCTGAACTTCCGGACGCCGAAAGGCAGCTCCTCGAGCTCGATGCCGCCGGGGTTGATGTGGTGATTGTGCAGGACCTTGGATTGGCACGACTTGCGCGTGAGCTGGGATTGAATCTTGCCGTGCATGCGTCCACACAAATGACAATCACCTCTCCGGAGGGTGTCCGCTTTGCCGAACGTCTCAGAGTGAAACGGGTGGTTCTGGCCAGGGAAACCTCCCTCCGCGAGCTCGCGAAGTTTCGCGACACGACGGTGTCCCTCGAGACTTTTGTTCACGGCGCGCTTTGCGTGGCCTATTCCGGTCAGTGTCTGACGAGTGAAGCTCTCGGACAGAGAAGCGCCAATCGGGGCGAATGTGCCCAGACGTGCCGGCTGCCTTACGAATTGATCGTGGACGGGGCGTTGCGCGATCTTGGGGATCGACGGTATCTGCTTTCACCCCAGGATCTCGCGGCGGTTCGAGAGATTCCCGATCTGATTCGTGCCGGCGTCACGGGATTCAAAATCGAAGGCCGACTGAAGACACCGGAATACGTGGCGGCGACCACCCAGGTGTATCGAAAGGCGATCGATGCGGCGTTGGAGGAAATGGGAGGAGGTTCCGCGGCGGCGACGAAGCACCGCCCTCCGACGGGGAGTACGGATCCCATCGTGTCCCCGGAAGATCAGTACAAACTGGAGATGACCTTTTCACGTGGGCTCTACTCCGGCTGGCTGCACGGGGTGAATCACCAGGAGCTGGTGCATGCACGATTCGGAAAGAAGCGCGGAGCCTTTGTCGGATTGGTGGAGCGTGTGGCGCGGGATTCCGTGGAACTCGATCCGCGCATTCCCCTCAAGCCGGGCGATGGAGTGGTCTTTGATACCGGTGGGGATACGGATCGTGAACAGGGAGGGCGTATTTATGAAATCAAGGGACGAGCCCTTCATTTCAAACACGGACACATCGATTTCACTCAAATCAAAGTCGGGGACAGGATCTGGAAGACCAGCGATCCCCAGCTCGAGAAAAATTTGCGAAAGACATTTGATCACGACATTCCCGCACGGCGTGAAGGGGTGTCGTTTCGTGTCACGGGCAGTGCGGGCGAACCTCTGGTGCTTGAAGCGATGCTTTCCGGAGAGACAGAACCCATTCGAGTGGAGTCCTCGATGCCATTGCAGGTGGCGCGCAATCGGCCGTTGACGGCGGAGACGCTTCGGGAGCAATTGGGACGGCTCGGGGAAAGTTCCTTTGAGCTAGGAACCTTGGAACAGAAACTCGAGGGATCTGTCATCCTTCCCGTCAGTGAATTGAACCGGATGCGACGGGAAATCACCATCCAGCTTGAAGCCCGTCATGCCGCGGCTCAACAGGGTCGTGTTCGCCCGGTTTCAACTCCGGTGTTGGAGGAAATCCTTTCGGAATTGAGGGAGAAACGGGCTGGGGTGGCGGAAAAGGATGACCCCAGTGCCCTCATCGTGCTTTGCCGGACGATGGACCAGATCTCCGTGGCTCTGGAGATGGGGATCCGCACTATCTATGTCGATTTTGAGGATATCCGGCGATATGCCGCTGCGGTGGAACGGGTGCGGGCGGTTACCGGGTGCGAAATTTTCCTCGCAACGCCGCGCATTCAAAAAGCAGGGGAGCAAGGCTTCTTCAAGCTGATCGAAGGGGCTCGTCCCGATGGCGTGCTGATTCGAAATCTGGGGGCGCTCGATTTCTTCCGGGGGAGCGCGCTGAAACGGGTGGGTGATTTTTCACTGAACGTGGCCAATCCCCTTACCGCGGATCTTCTCATGGGCGAAGGGTTGGATCGCCTGACCGTATCCTATGATCTGAATGCGCAACAAGTGAACGATCTCCTGCGGGCGGTTCCGCCTGGTTGGTTCGAAATCACGATCCATCAACACATGCCGATGTTCCATATGGAACACTGTGTTTTTGCGGCGTTTCTGTCCAAGGGGACGGATCACACCAACTGTGGACGTCCGTGTGATCGTCATGACGTCCGCCTGCGCGACAGGGTGGGGATGGAGCATCCGCTCAAAGCGGATGTGGGCTGTCGCAACACCGTTTATCATGGCAAAGCGCAGAGTGGCGTCGATTTCCTGGAAAGCTTTGTTGAGAGCGGTGCGCGTGTGTTTCGCATCGAACTCTTGAATGAAGATGCCGATCGGACGCGTCAGATTCTGGACGCGTACCGGCAGGTGTTGGATGGAAATGCGGAGAACGCAGCAGAGACGTTTCGCCGTCTCAACGTCGTGCGACAGCTCGGTGTTACCAATGGCACACTCACGGTGCTTGGTTAATTTGGCGTTGCTCTCTTATTGTTAACCAAATCAACCAGCCCGGACTAGCTCTCCAATGTGTCCACTAAGGCCGGTCAGGTCACCTTGGATTCCAGGTTTCATTCTGCCGAACGACCCAAGCTCAGCGACCCGGCCCACGGGACGCAACGATTGCAAACCGCGACGCTCAAGCCGGGTTCGCTGCAGCGCATGGTTAGGCCGCATTATGTTTTCGACTCCGTATCCAAAATGCGACGCCCATGATAGCCAAAGGAATCAGTGCTGCAACGTATGCCTGCGCAATGTAACCTCGACCAAGCTCGCGCTGGATAGCAGGGCTAACGTGAGAATCCTGAAGCTCCGTAATCATGCCGTATGCCCAAACGACGGCGCAAACGACGACCAGTGCTGCTGCGCTCTTGCACCAACGGCAAAGGAAATAGCCAAGCACCGAAAGAACACCCGCAATAGACCAGAGAAGAGCAAGCGTCGGTTCCTTATCGGCGACTTCGGCGAGGAGGGGTGTGAATGCTCGCATGACGTGCGCTGCCGCCTAACGTCAACAGCTCAGCGGCCGGCGTGGGACCCCGCTCTGGACTGCAAGCAGCGCGTCAGAAATATCCGCGAGGCGTGGAAGCGAGTGACTCACGCCGGTTCGCTGGAGCGCATGGTTAGCCGTTTCCGGTCGCATTGGTGAAGGCGTTGAAAATGGAAACAAACTGGTCAGGCGTCCAGCCGACGAGATCGGAAACCTGTCCGTCGCCAACCTCGATGACCCGCAAGACGCCGTCGGTGCGCTGAACGACATCGACAGAGAAGAAGCGGCTGCGAATACGCTGCGCGACCTCCGAAACAATCGGCGGGACTGAGCCAGAAGCGGAGTAAGGAACCGAATCGAGGACAAAGTATCGCTGCTCGGTCTCTGACTGAAAGCTCTCGACGCGACGGACGCAATAGCCGCCCTCAATGGTGCCGCGAAAACGACGCATCTCGGTGGCAACGGTCGCAGCCTGTTCCGGCGTCGAAATAAGAGAGCCGATGGAAGTCTTGAGCGACTTCACGTAGTCCTTGATGAAGTATGCGGGCCAATCGAGCGAGTGGAGTTCGGCAGCAAGGTCGGTGGTGGCGGGAAAGATGCGCGTCTCGGGCGTAAGCTCGGCAATCTCTGGATACCAATTCGGGAGGTGGTGGGTGGAGAGATAGGCGGTTGTATCCGTGAATGGCTGAGCACCGGCCTGTGAAATGGCAGCGACAAGCGCCTCGTAGTCCGGCTGAGAGAGCATCCAGCCTCGGTAAAGGATGGGAGCCGCAGGCAATGGCGGCGAGGCAGTGAAGGTGCCTGCCTGAAACTCCTCCAGCGAGAAGACCGATGCGCTAAAGCCAGCGGCGCGAACGGCGGCGAGTTCAGCGGCATAGAACTCATCCGGGCGTTTCGTGCGCAGCGGATCGCTGGGATAGAGGAAATACACGAGACGTTAGGAAACGGCTAACGTTAGATATAGGACATCCGAAGTTATTCATCAAGCTGCGAGGAGAACCCACGAAGTTCCC
>CAYYYL010000052.1:0-14848 GCA_964475835.1 uncultured Verrucomicrobiota bacterium
TTAGCAAACCGCCGCTTTCGACCACTCAGCCACCTCACCCCGGAATAGTCTCCAGTATTCGTTGGTTTGAGGGGGAGATCAAACTGAAAATGAATCAGAGTCCCCCCTATCGCTCCGTCACCCGAACCAAATAGACGGGAATCATCCCGGAAGAAAGCATGGATCGGAGCTCCAGGGTATCCACCACGTCCACCTTCAGTTTGTTTTGTGCCTTTTCCGTGTAATCCGTCCAGAAGGGATCCCAGTTGGATTCCACAAGCCAGTAAATCTCCCTTTCAGGATGATGCTCAAGCAAATGAAGCATTCCGGGAATAAAAACCTGATGTCCATTGGCACTTCCGAACCCGGTGCGAAAATCTGTGGAACGTAAAAGGCTGGAAGCTCGCTGACCAACCACTACAGACCCCGGAGGAATTCGGTTCACGATGCGTTGGACGACTTTCTGATTTTCATACTGCCGAAAAGGAAGTTCCCCCAGGGCGGTCCGCCAGTGGGTATTGAAGGCACAAAACCCGATCAACAAAAGTACCCACCCTCCAAACCATCGTCGCCATGTGGCCCCGGTTTTCGATGCAATCAGAAGCAGAGCGAGCCCTCCAACCCCCAACTGAAGCACCACTTGATTCGTGGAAAATGACATCGACCGAAGATAAGATTGCTGCTGAATGGTACCGAAGACATCTCCATAGGAGTGGGTGTAATTTGAAAACATGAAAAGGGTCAGAAGAACAAAGATTCCGCTGACGACAAAAAAGGTTTTCCGTGTCCATGGACATCGAAAACCAAGGTTAACCGCAAGGACGATCACCCCAACAACCACAAGTAGCTTGGGCCAGAAGAGCAACCAGACGACCCTGCGTGGATTGAACGCCTCACCGCTCGCAAATGCCCCCAGATCGTCCACGTGAAGATTCAAGGGAACCCAATAGACAATCAAGAACCCCGTCCAGCATCCGAGGAGAATCCGGATAACCCGAATGGCAGATGCATCCACCTTCCACACGCACCGCCTTCCAAGCACCAGGAGAAGGGGTAGGAAATAGGTCGCTGACACAAAATAACGTGCGGAATTGAAAGTCTGCGTGGCAAACACGACGACAAGGAACGCAAAACCCAAAAAAATGGCGGAAGAAAGGGTGATCCTTCCTCCATGCCGAGTCCAAAAGACAAGCAAGCACCCCATGGGAAAAATAATCAGAGCATGTAACAACAGGCCCATGTGCATGTTGAACGGATATTTGGGAAAACTTGAGAGTGCCCGTAACATCAACCCGGGATCGGCCTGCGTCGCTTTCCATACCGAGTCAGTCAGGAGAAAGGGGTTCGACTGCAATTGCTGATGAACCCAGATTTTTCCAAGCCCAAGGATGATGCCCATCGGCACGAGAAAAAAAATCAAATCGCGAAGGCGGTTTTCCGTCCGAACCCAGAGCATCAGAAAAACCATCGGCGTCCAGAGAAGGGCGGTGAGCTTGAAGGGATACGCTGCGCCCAGAAGCAATCCCGCAACCATCGTTGAAATTGGGGTTCGTCGAAAAATACAGGCGACCGAGGCGATCACAAACATTCCCGAGATCACATCCGTACTCGCCACCCTTTCATAGCTCAGACTGACCGGATTGCATGAAACAAGGATGGTGATGATGCACGCAAGAGTCGGCATGGTGAATCGGGCTGCCAGCCCATAGGCACAACCCCAGGCAATCATGGCGGAAAACACACTCGGGATGCGAATACTGGCATCATGGAATCCAAAAATTTGATAACACCAGTAACTTAGCAATGCATTCCGGGCGAGGTGGGCAGCGTGTTCGGCGTGGAAAGCTCAGGATCCGTAAACGTTCCATGCAACACTGCATGACGTCCCCCCGCGGTATATTCACCCTCGTCCGTAAGAAAAAATGATCCCCACAGCCCGGAATTTCCAGCATCCGCATTAAGCCAAGGGAGTCTCAACAAGCCGACTACAAGAACAACCAGAAATCCAAAAATCAGACGGGTACGACAGGTACGGCTTTGAAAAACAAAAGGCATGAGGCCCAACCATTACCGCCCGACAAAAAATCAAACGCAATGCGAAAATACACCACTACATCAACGGCCAGTTTGTACGAATTTTGGTGACCTCAGATTTCGGAACCCAGCGGACGTGACCATCCCCAAACGCCATGTTGACCCCACCATGGTGCCGGGCAGCCCCCGTCACAAACGGACCGGGTCCATCAAACCCATGGGCATAATCATCAATCCCACGCAAATTGTTTTCAGGAGCCGGAAACGCGTGACTGGGATCCGTATCCGGATAGATCCACGGAATCTGAACTGTATCCGAAAATATGACCACTTCCGCCAGTTGATCCACCTGCAAGGGCTTGTCCATGTAGCAAAAACCCTCCGGATTGACTGGAAACGCAAGATATTCCCAGGCAACCGAATAGTTGTACCCATAGCTCCCCGGCCAGAATTCGATGCCCGCAAAAGGCATCCCCTTTCCGCTGAAGCTCGCCTTCTCCTTGTCGCTCGGACATTCCCACACAAATCCCTGGGGAAACACCCCGTTGACCATACCGTTGAGGGAATCCTCCTTGTAGATATACGGAATGAGCTGCTTGAACGGCCCTCCCGTGATGTCAATAGTCTCCACCGCCCCCGTCATCTGCCCGGAGGGAAATTTCCAATCGTTGTCGTCCAGATACATGATCATCCCCATCATCGCCGATCGCAAATTGTTCATACACGCCACACTATGAGCACTATCCTTGGCCCGCGATAGACTCGGCACCAATAAGGCAGCAAGAATGGAAACGATGGCCATGACGACCAGCATCTCCGTCAATGTAAAGGCCTTTTTCCTAAACCTTGGGGTATGTGTGAGGGAAAACCGCATTGGCATTTATTTTTCTAATTCAATATAGGTTACCACCCGCCACTTATATAGGTTGTCAATCTAATTAAAATTAGAACTTCTAATATAGGGTTCGTCCCTCCAGATACTTCATCGGCTCCAAAAGGAAGATGTTTTCGATTTTTATTGCAAAATTTTTGCATTTATCGAAATATTAATTGTGCTTCAGCGAAGTCATTCACCCATTTTCGCTCCATGGAAGGGAAGGATTCTCCTTTTCATTTTTGCGTTTCTTTTGGGGGCGACAGTGTTTCCGGAACTGCATCATCATCTCCATAAGGATGCGGATGAGCATGATCATCAATGTGCAGTGACGCTTCTGCTGTCGGGGTGCAATGAGGCTCCCGCGATGAGCATGGGAGCGGGGTTAATCCCCTGGCCGGATACCTTTCCGATTGCCGTCACTGTCTGTACTCCTCTCGATTCCCTTTTTTTGTCTGGATTTGTCCCTGATCACAGTCCTCCCGGTCTCTCCTGATCGTTTCGGTGTCCGATAACAACCTGCCTCTTCGGGCATGTTGTGCCGTGAGCATTCAACTTTGTTAGGAGAACCATCTTGAAAAACCATATTTGGGCCATTGCCCTGACTCTATCCGCCCTGGGGACTTCGATCGCCCGGGCCGCAGATGAAGATCTGCGTCAGCAAATCGAAGAATTAAGCAAAACCCTCCGCAAGCAACAGGAACAGATCCAGCATCAACAGGAACAATTGAACAGGCAGGATACGATCTTGACCGATCACGGCATCGGCAAAAAGTCGTCCACCGACTTCAAGGAGAGCCCTGAATGGAAATCCCTGCAAACCGACGTGGCCACCGCCCTCGAAGCAGGCCGTCAGAAACGCCCGGGCATGTTCAATCCCAGCATGTCCCTGGCCATCGACACCATCACATCCTATACGAGGAATAACGGCGTCGATTTTACTCCACGCGATGTAGAACTCATGCTTCAGGCCAATGTCGATCATCTGGCCCGGGGTTATGTGGTCTTTAACGCCGCAACGGAACTCGGCCTTAACGGAGATGGTTTGAATGGGGAGGGACGGGAAGGTCCCTTCCGACGAACAGGCCCCTCTCTTGGCATCGAGGAAGCTGCCCTTGAGACAACCGATCTTCCCTGGGGATTGAGCCTCAAAGGCGGCCAATTCTTCGCCGACTTCACACGTATGGACAAGGTTCACCCCCACGACCGTCCCTTTGTGGATGGCCCGCGAAGTCTCGACACCATCATTGGCGGAGAGACTCAGGCAAGGGGATTTGAACTTCAATGGCTCACCCCTCTGGATCACTACCTTCGGATCACCACCGGTATTGTGGATGGCATCGGGGCCGAAGCCCCGGGATCGATCGGACTTGAGATGCCCGACGGCACCACGAAATCCGCCTTCAACAACAACGTCTACCGCGGATTCAACAACCTCACCTATTATATGCGAGGAGCGACCATCTTTGACCTCAGTCCGGGGGTCAACCTGAATTTGGGCGCCGACTACGCACGGAACTTTCATGAGGAACGGCGGCAACTCGCAAGCGCCGACTTCAAACTCGAATGGAAACCCGCTTCCCAACGCTCAGACTTGCTCACCTGGGGAGCCGAGGGGATCTGGTCCCGCGTGGAAGGAAATCTCCCCGTGGATTCCTTCCTTCCCGCGAGCACGGATGCCGGAGGCGTGCCCTTCAGCACGGTAGCCCATGCGAATTCCATCGGTGCCTACACCTACCTCCAGTACCGTTTTGGTAAATTCCTGGAACCTGGATTCCGCTTTGATGCCACAATGCCTCAAAGTTTTGAACTCAGGGACAACGACGGGGATGGAAATGCGTTCGACCTGGCGAAGATTCAGGATCGTTTTTTCACCTACTCACCCTATGTGACGATCAACTTCAGCGAATTCAACCGTCTGCGCCTCCAATTCAACTACGTGGATGTGCAAAACGATCCCAGTCGCGGAGGAGGCAACGTCCAAGGAACACGAAGCGACCTTCAGTTCCTACTCCAGTGGACCATCCTCCTCGGGGATCACAAACACAGTTTTATGCCTTAACCTGAAAATAATTTTAAAAATTATGAAACACCTGATTCCTTTACTCCTGTTCTCCGCTTCCGCCCTGGCGAGCCCTCTCCGGGTCGTCACCACCATTCCCGACCTGGCAGACTTTGTCCGCACCGTCGGTGGTGACCAGGTGGACGTCACCTACCTAGCTCGTGGGAAAGAGGACCCCCACGACGTCATGATCAAACCCAGCATGATCACCCACCTGGCACAGGCCGACCTGTTTATAGAAATGGGTCTCGACCTCGAACACGCCTACGCCCCCGCCCTGGTGGCAGAATCGCGAAATCAAAAAATCCAATTGAATCAACCCGGGCATCTGGACGCGTCATCCGCCATCCACCCCCGGGATATCCCCACCAACCTGGATCGTACGGAAGGGGACCAACATCCGGCGGGAAATCCCCACTTCAACCTGGACCCCGTTCGCATGCAAAAGGTGGTCCAGCTCATCGCCGACCGCTTGAGTGATCTGGCGCCCCTGCATCGTACCATGTTCCAAGCAAACGCCCGGGCCTATCAGGCAAAACTGGATGACAAACTTAAGGAGTGGAAATCCAAATTCTCGGGAAAAAAGGTGTCCTTCGTCTCCTATCACCCAGCATGGGTCTACTTCGAAGAACGTTTCGGAGTCCATCTTGCAGGAACCATCCAACCCAAACCCGGCATCGAACCGGGTCCCCGGCACATCGAGGAATTGATACAACTCATGACCAAGAATCATGTCCGCCTGATTGTAAAGGAGAGCTACTACAGTGACCGTTTTCCGCAGGAACTTGGGAAACAAACGGGTGCCCATGTGGTCAGCGTCCCCTTGATGGTCGGTGGGACACCGGAAGCCACCGACTACGTTCACATGATGGACCAGGTGGTCGCCGCCTTTGCCTCACCCTGACGGAAGGAAATCGGAAATGCATATTCCCCTCACAGGACAGCCGCTTTTTGAACTCTCAAAAGCGTCCATTGGATACCCAGGACGGAAGGTTCTTAAATCCGTCAATCTAAAGGTATACAGGGGGCATTTCGTCGTCTTCACCGGCCCCAATGGGGCTGGAAAAACCACGCTCTTAAAATCCATCGGCGGTGTCCTGCCGCTGATGGACGGAGAGATGATCCGAACCTATGCCCGAATGGGATATGTCCCCCAGCAGGAAAATGTCGAGCCCACACTTCCTGCAACCCCGCGTGAACTTGTCGAAATGGCGATTTCCTGTTCGAGGGAATGGTGGCGACGATGGACTCCACACGACTGTCAGTTCGCCCTTCATTGTCTGAAACAATGTCATGCGGAAGCCTTCGCGAACACCCCCTTCTCCCGTCTTTCCGGAGGACAACGTCAGCGTGTCCTCCTCGCACGGGCGCTGGCCACCCGTCCGAACGTTCTTCTTCTGGACGAGCCCACCAATGGCATTGATCGCCAGACACAATCCATCCTCATCAAACAACTCAGCCACCTTCTTACTTCAGAGAATCCGGCCATCCTGGCTGTAACCCACGATCCCCTCATTTTCCGAAACATCATGACTCACCAGGCCCATATCGATCATGGAAAAATTTCCACCGCCCCTTATCTCTCTTTTAATGAGCCTTCTCCCTGATTTTTTCTCCCCGCATTTCCTGTTTCGAAATGCAGTCGTGACATCCCTCTTGATGGGAGCGCTTTGCCCCATCCTGGGACGTCATCTGGTTTACGGTCGAACCATCCTGCTCGGTTTGGCCCTTCCGGAAATCTCGATCACAGGCATCGCCCTCCTTTTTTTAGGATCAGGCCTCGGATGGTCGTGGTGTCATGTTTTCAACCATGATTTCTCCCGGGCCCTTGTGGGATCGATGATCCTCACCCTCCCCACCCTGGTCATCCTTGCACTGAATTTCGCACGTCAGCGTACCTTGACTGAAGGCTGGCTCGCTTTCCTCTACCTCGCCGCAAGCTCCACCACCCATCTCATCCTGTCCCATCATGCCGTTGGAGAAACCTACATTGAGGATCTGATCCACGGCCGGATGCTTCTTGTGGGAAACAGGGCGCTCGGATTTTTCGCAGCCACCTTGGTCACCACCACCTTGACATCCCTCCTGCTCCGCAAACGCATCCTCATGGTTCTCTCCGATGGAGATTTTGCCAGATCCCTGTCACTCAATATCAGCCTCTGGCATATATTGATCGCCCTGCTCAACGGGGCCGCCATAGGAACCGCCGTCGCCATCGCAGGCCCCATGGTCACCTTTGGCTTCCTGATTCTTCCCGTGTTGAGCGCGGGTTTGACCGCCCAAAGCCTCCACTCGCATTTGGTTCAATCCGTCGGTCATGGCATTTTCACAGGGCTCACCGGCTTCTGGATCTCGCATCAATGGGATCTACCCCTTGGGGCCACCATGGTTGCCACAGGAGTCACCTTTCTTCTCCTTGTCCTGTCAGTCACCCAGGTCCTCAATCGAAAATAGCTTCCTGTGAGTCATAGCTCGCTTCCTCTCAAAGCATGGCAACATCATCAATTTAAGAAGCCTATTGACATTAGCTCTGCTTAATGATTAAGTGTTTTTGTTCACTTTTTCCTTGATTGAAAACTCCTCTCATAAGGAAGCAGTCAAGTCCCGGACGGTTCGTCAACCATCCCATCCTTCAACTATTTTGACCATGATCTCATCCCGATCACGCTCACCTTATTTTCTACGACTGGCAATTGTTCTCGGATTGCTGGTATTCACCTTATCGATCCCTGCAGTTGATTTCGATGCCGATGGCCTCCCCGACGACTGGCAGGCGTTCTACGGATTTGCGACCAACGGCTACGCCTCCACCAACATTGTGGGTTGGTGGCAGATGGATTTCACTTCCAAAACCAATGCGCTGGACCGTTCGGGCCGTGGAAACCATGGGACCTTCTCCGGTTTTGCCCCCTTTCCCTTTGTCACGGGCCTCTTCAGCAACGCCCTTTCGTTTTCAACCAACTCTCAGGTGATTTTTTCGAATACGAACAGCGCGTTGAGCATCACCAACAATTTCACCGTGTCGGTTTGGTTTCGCGGTAGCAATCCCAACAAAAACACAACGCTCGCCCGATGGTCCTCCGCCAATGGAAGAGCGTGGCAGATCGGAATTTTTACCAATGGCGTGGCGCAAATCCAGTTCATCACCACCAGTAACGATCTCCAAAGCGTGCGCGGCCCCACGAATTCGCCTTCACTCTACGACAATCAATGGCATCAGGTGACGGCCACCTACAATAAAGGCTCGCTCCAGGCCACACTCTATGTGGATGGCGATCAGGAGGCGTACGCATGGCCCACGAACTGGAGTCCCTCCGGCGTTCAAACCTTCACGCTGGGAACCACGGCAAATTTCCCGTTCCTCCTGGATGAAGCGCGTCTCTACAACGCCTCGCTTTCCTCAAATTCCATTCTGCAACTTCCGGCGACCTATTCCGATCCCGACCATGACGGCCTTTCGAATTTGCAGGAATATCAATATGGCACCAATCCCCTGCTGGCCGACACCGACGGCGATGGAATGGGCGATGCTTGGGAGATCGCAAATTTCGGAAACCTGACACAGACCGCGGCAGGCGACTATGACGGCGACGGTTTCTCAAATTTTTACGAATGTCTCTTTGGACTGAATCCCAAGGTGGCTGACGGCACCGCAGACAAGGATGGAGACGGCGTCATCAATCAGGAGGACGCCGATCCGAACAATCCCGGGGTCGGCAGATTGAACATCCTCATTCTCACACCAGTAAACGGTTTTACAATCAATTGACACGAGACTTATGAACCCACGCACACGCCTTTTTCTCGCGTTCATCCCTCTCCTCACCCTTTCGGCCATTTCCGTTCTGGGGACTTCGTCCGGAAGCAGCGGAGATACGCCCACATCAGCCTCCTCGTCCTCCTCACAGGGACGATTCTGGCGCGGCAGACCGAACAATCCGGATTATCAGACATTGGTGGTCCCGGCGGATTCTCAAAAAGGCATCGCGCTGGTTTCCATGGGAAACAACGCCAGCCTGTTTGGCACCAATCTGCCCTGGTGTGTCAGGACAAGCAAGTCCACGGCTTATCATGCGAATGGCGACTATTCGACGAATGGTTATATCGCGAAATATCCCGTCACCTTTGAAAATCCAATCGTCGCCTTCGGGCGCGAGGAAGGCGGATCCTCCCTCTACATCAATCAGCCCTGTCATGTTGGCTTGAGTTGCGGAAGCGTGATCGAGGGCGCCACCAACGACTTTCAGATCGTGGTCTATCGAAAGTCCGACTTCAGTGCGGGACAAACCAATGTGGCTCCGTTCAAGACGTATTCATTCACAATCCCCAAAAAGGGAAATGCCGCCGCATGGGCATCCATCTCCACCAATAATTTCGCATTCCAGGCCGACGTGGACGGACTGAAAACCACGGTCCAATACATCCCGAGCCATTATGCGGGAGACAAATACGGAAACACCGGTGGAGTCACCAACGTCGTGTTTTCCGCCTCCGGAACGCCCTTCCTCATCACCCACATCGCTTCTTCAACGAACTATTACTACACCGTGAAGATCATGGGACAGTTTGCCAATTACGTGAATAATTCCGTCCTGATGCCGATGGTGGTCACGAATACCGCCAATCCCACGGCCACCGCCGTCCTTTCCCCTGCATATACCCTGGATTTTGAGCAACGTCCCTCTTGGAGATCCGTTTACATCGATCAACCGCAGTTTAACGGAACGCCCATGCCGCCCATGTACGCAGGCAAGTCGACGAACGAGCTGCTGCACATTTCCTCTCCCGTGACCAATCAGTTTGTCGTGACGCCCTCCAGTTATCTCACACTCGACAACAGTCCGGAACTGCGTAGGCATCCCATCCTCGACAAGTTTGTGGCCGACATGGGCAATGATCCGATCGGATTGATCAACTACGTTCTGAACGAAGTCGAAATCACCGACACGCTGGCCTACAACGATGCGGGCGAACTCGACGAGGAGTCGATCAATCTGGGAGGAATGAACCGCGGGGCTCTGGCCACTTTCATCGAGGGACAGGGCTCTCCCATGGAGCAGTGCGCCCTGCTCGTTTATCTTCTGCGGAAGGCGGGCGTTCCGGCGGGATATGTGTTTGCCCCCCATAACTCGCTGCAAATGCTCGACGCAAGAATGAGTCAGGTTCTTCGCCTCCAGATCAAGGGGGCTGTCAATTACCTTGGAGGCGCCGCGTCGCCGCAAATCATTCCCGTGAACTACCCATGGGTCGCCGCCTACATCAACGGCAAATGGGTCCATATCTTTCCGTGGATGAAGGACACGGAAATCAAGGAAGGCCTGGATTTCTATGACTACATGCCCGAGGGCTACAATACCGCCTACAAATGGGTGAAAAAATTTCTAAACAATGATCCGGCCATCATGTCATTGAGCAATGAATCGGACGTCCCCCGCGTTCTCCTGCCCAGGTTCATTGAAAAAACACTCAAGGAGAATCATCCGGAGATCGCGCCGGAGGAACTTGGAATCCACTTCCTGAATCGCAAAAATTATTTCACGCGGCTGGAGGATTTTCCACAGCCCTGGGCGCTTGCCTCCAGCTCCACCCCACTCTCGTTTCTCGACAACCTGAGCTCGAAACCGGAGCTTTTCAACACCATCCGAATCGACGTTTCCAGCATTCAAAACCCGGGGCGGGCCGTCACCTCCGGAGAAGTTCGCGTCATGGACGTCCACAATCGCAGAATTCTTGTTCGCTTTGAAAAAACGCGCAGTAATCCGAATCCCATCTACACCTGGCACAACATGATCCTGTCGATGGAAGCGTTCCGTCCGGATGCCACGGGATCGGGATCTTTTTCCGATCCCGATTTGATCGCCAAACAATCGCAGGCCTCGGAATTATGGCCTGGTGAAGATCGGTATATCCGGGTTGCCATCACCTACCGACGCCATCGCAGTCTGCCTTCGAATTTTGCCGCACCTGTTTATCCTTATCTGGGATTATACGAATGGTTGGAATTGAAGGACGAAAAACATATCCAAAAAGGGGATCTGGCCGCCATTTGCTTCGATTTTGGAAGAATCACCCAAAAGATGCTCGACGTTCACGCGGAACAATTCTGGCGCGACCAACAACTTCAGACCTCCGATCCTGAAACCTCCCTGGGCACAACGACCTTGATCATGGGCTCGTCGTTTCACCAAAAACTCAATCAATGGGACGACGCTCTTCTCAGCCTGCATCATCGTCAATACGTCTCAAGGTTCAACTGGGGGCTGGCCAATCTTTTTGCCGTCCGGTACGCCCCCGGTTCGGGACAGTTGACCGGCGAATTGCCCAATGGCGAAATTCACTACAAGTCGTCCGGAGTCGACATGCTTTATGGCGAACTCGCGTTCACCGACAACCGGCTGGTCCATCAGGATTCCAACAATTCCTCCGCCATCCCAGACATCAGCTACCTTACCCTCTTTATTGCGGGAGCCTCCGCAGAGGAACACAACGCCATCCAGACCTTTTTCCCCGATTCAGACGCGGTGTCGACGGTGAAACTTCTCCAATTGGCCAATCAAAGCGGCCGTCCCATGGTTGAGCTCAACCAAACCAACTATCAGACGCAGGGAAACGTCTCCTATTCCTTCGAATCTCAAACCAGTGCCTTAAAGGACTGGGATCCGACCATGTGGACGTCCATCATCGGAATATTCGAAAACGAACCCTTCGTATCCGGACAATACGGCGTCGCCTTTTTAACTCCAGGCAGCGTGAAAGGCGCCAAAAGTAACTATAAGGGAATGGGGGGGCTTGCGATCAATAAATGGGGAAGTGGATCGTATGGCGCTGCGCTCATCACGGGAAATATGAATGGCGGCTGGGGTTCCAATTTTGACCAATATCTCGATCAATCCGGATGGAGCGACTTTGATCTTCGTTTGGATTTTAATGGTTATGAGCTGGATTACATGCAGTCCACGTTCAGCGACCCGGATCTGACATCCAGCCTTCTGTCGCCGCGCTCCATATCGTCCGTTCTCAACGAAATCGCCAATCAAACCTCATGGGTTGATGACATGACCTTCAGGTCGCTGCAGGAAACCTCCATCCTTCTCGGCCTCGGGCCCGTGACTTCGAATACCGGACAGGGCACCTCGGATATTTACCGTGAAATCGAAAACCGCGGTTCGATCAGCGGGACCAGCTGGTGGGGCAACCCGGTGGACAAGGTGAGCGACCCCGTGCATTCCGTGACGGGCGAATTCTACGTCGATTCGACGGATCTGGCACTGAATGGCCCCATGCCCATGACGATTCGAAGGAATTACGGCAGTCAAAATCTGACCGACAACGATTTCGGATATGGCTGGAAACTGGCTTATTTCCCCTACCTTTCCATCTCGACGGACAACGCGCTCATTTACGCGGCGGAGATGAACGGATCCGTCATCGCCTACCGCCAGCAGTCCGCCAACCCCAGCCTCTGGCTGCCAACCACCGCGGAAAACCCACAGCTTTCCAATGTGAATGGAGACGTCGCGGGCTCCGCAGGCAATATGTTCAACGCCAAAATCGTCAGAAGCGTGAGTGGAACCCAAACCCTCTACACATTGACAGGACCCGACGGAGGTGTCCGAACGTTTGAAGTGCGTTCCTACCCGACTCCCGGACCGAACGTGGTGAGCCGCCAGCGGCCCTACATCAAAAAATGGCGGGACAGCCGGGGCAACTTCTATGACTTCACATTTGGTGAAGACCCCCTTTCCCCGGACTACGGCCTCCTCGTCCGGATCGCGGCAAGCAACGGCAACTTCATCGGCTTCAACCACGATACCTTTGGCCACATCATCGAAGCGTTCACCGGCGACGGCCGGCGCATTTCGTACGAATACGACCTGTATGGAGATCTGGTGAAAGTCACCCTGCCCGATGGAACGTCGATGGGTTACGAATACAAACACAACTCGCAAATGGTCAACGCTGAGCAAAAATTTTACTCGGAACATTTGATCCTGCGCGAACTCAAACCCGAAGGCCGCATCCTCGAAAACATCTACGACGCCAAGCGTCGCGTGACACAGCAGTCGGCCACCGTCGGCCAGGACATGGTGCCCGTTCGCAACGCGACCTTCGAATATTTCAACAACGATACCGGCTCCACCACCAATCTGATCACCGGCTACACGCTGATCCACGATGCGTACGATACACCGACGACCCCGCGGATCACCCGCTACGATTACGACAAAGGACAAATCACAAAGATCACCGACGCGCTGGGACAAGCCGTCGTCCAGGAATGGTACCAGCCGGGCGACGTCACGGCGGGAGCCTACCCCCGCAGCATCAAGAAACGCACCGACAAACGAGGCTTCATCTCCGAGTTCCAATATGACGTCAAAGGCAATCTCACCCAGATCAAACAGACGGGCGATGTGACGGGCGACGACGTGGCCGACACGCCCACCCGCACGTTTGCCTACAATTCACTCAACATGGTGACGCAACAGGTGGATGCCGTCGGCAACAAGGTGATCACCGCCTACGGCAACGCGAGCTATCCCTATCTGCCCACGTCCGTTGAAAAACGAACTTCGTCGGGTTCGGTCAGCACCACCACCTATCAATACGTCAATGTCACCTCCAATGGATTCAGCTCCTTCGGGCTGTTGCAGCAGCAGACCCGCGCGGTGGGGACCGCGGATGAGGCGATCACCTCCTACACCTATGGCGCCAGCGGCTTCCCCACAAGCGTCATCAAGGCCACCGGCACGACGGATCCGGCGATCGTTCTGAACTTCAAATATAATCTCCGCGGAGAACTGGTGGAAGAGGCCGACGCGATTGGCCGCAAGTGCGCCTACGCCTACGATGCGCGCGGAAACCGGATCTGGGAGGAGCGCTTCAACGAAACCGGAGCCCGCGTCAGCTGGCTCTACAACTATTACAATCACAACGGTGAAATCGAATGGACGGATGGCCCCCGATACAACCCGGAAGACTACGTCTGGCACAAGTATGACGGCGCGGGACGCATCAAAGAGGAAACCCGCTGGCGCAGCGAAGCGAACGCATCGGGAACGGGCGTCGAAGCGCCGTCTGACATCGACGATCTCTACGCCACCACATTCTATACCCATGATTTGTTCGGAAATTTGACGGAGATCCGCGATGCGGGACACAACTCGACGGTCATGACCTATGACAAGATCGGCCAGATGCTCACGCGCAAATCCTACCAGGGCAGCGCCCAGGCTGGGACCGTCTTGAAAATCGAAAGCTATGGTTACGAAGCTGGCGGAAGTGTTTCAGCGGTGACAAATGCGTTGGGAGGCGTGACGAAGAAACTTTACACCGCGAACGGACTCTTGAAGCAGCAAACCAATCCCGACGGCACGGTCTTGAAATGGACCTATCTTCTGGACGGACGCCTGAATCAGGAATTTCTCTCCACGGGCGCCCATGTCGACAGGACCTACAATGATCTCAGCCGGATCGTCACGAAAACATTGAAAACCGCAGGCGGCTCCGTGTTGTCGACCACCAGCACTGCGTTTGACCGGCGCGGCAACATCACTTCTTCAACGGACGAAGAAGGATTCACGACCACCTTCGCCTACGACGACCTGGACCGGATCAAAATGAAGACAGGCCCTGTGACGGGATCCTCGGCGCAGCAAATCGTCCGATACACCTACGATAACAGCGGCAAGACATTGCAGGTGGCCAATGGCCTCAACGAAACGACCACGACAACCTATGACGCGGTGAACCGTCCTGTTCTCCTTCAGGTGAAGGACGCTTCGAGCGCCGTGATCCGGCAAATAAGTTACAGTTACTCGGCGGATGGCAATCGAGTCACCACAACCACTGGAAGTGGAACGTATATTTCCGGAAGTTATGTACCCATCACCACCACA
>CAYYYL010000053.1:0-4377 GCA_964475835.1 uncultured Verrucomicrobiota bacterium
CCTCCTCCAGATCAAATCCACTTTCCAAAATATCCAGACCTTCCTCGATCACTATTTTGCCCAGAGCCGCTCAGATTCAGCTTCCCTTCCTGAATAAACACCCACGATAGTAAGGGGGAAGGAAATCTTCACCATGCAGGAAACCGATCAATTTCTATTCGCACTCGCTCACACGCAAGTGATCGTCCCGCCCAGGCAACTTCTGGAAACGTTTGGCAACACCGTCATCCACTATCATCTGCTCGCAGAAACGATGGATCGCATCAATGAAGTGAGGGTGCGTGAGGGGAAAATCCAGACGGAACGTCCCCAGTTGCTTTCACCCGCATATTTTGAACAATTGATGCTCGAGGGGTTCAGTGAGGAGGCACACCACTATGCGAGCTGGTTGCGGGATCATGTTCAGGATCTCACTTTTTTGAAATACGGGTTTCGCTTTCGCAAACTGGAAACTCAGGAATCCCTCATCCACGAACCGATTGAAACCGCGGTTGCCCGCGTCAAACAACATGTGGAGGACAGGGCGGATCCCCTGACCGCGGTGATCCAGGGGGTGGATGAAGGCTGGGAATTCTGCCTGCTCAAGTTCACCACGGATTTCATTCGAAAGTCGATCCCTCGAAATGTAAGGGAACTTCAGAAACACGGTGTCGTGGCACTCAACAGCCTTCAGGAGGAGGAAATCGAGGCCCTTTTCGAAAAGGCCTCCGAGGATTCCTCCCTGTTCCAAACCCTTTCCGCAACCCTTCAGAAGCACGGTCTTTTCGAAAAATATGAAGACCGGTTTTTTGAACTCATCCGGCGAAGCCGACGCTGATCATTGCTTCATGTCGGAATACTGCGTGGCAATCACCTTGCCATTCAAAAACTGGACACTGATCGTTCCCTTCTCAGACTTCCACACACTCGCCCCCCCCGTGAAACCCGCCACCCCCGTCGAGGAGCTTTGAGTCGGCTTACCGAGCACCGAAAGCACCTCGGCTTCCGTCATACCGTTTTTGATTTTGTCAAAATTACTGCGAGTGATTTTTGAACCGCAGGCGACGAGCAACAGGCTGAGACCCGTCAGAGCGGTCCAGCGCATCCATGGTTTCCATATCATCATAGGTTTCCTTTCAAAAATTGCATCCTGCTTTTATTGATCGCTCCCCTTCCTTTCGATGAAGGCAGGCAATTGGGAGAATCCAGCAGCCTTGGCGGCGTCCATGATTTTGATAATCAAACCAAACGGCGCCTTCTTGTCCGCCTGCATGGCGATGGTAGGCTGGGGAGTCTGCTTTCCAAGACGTTGCAACGTCTCTCCCAACGTGGCCAAAGGGATCTCCTTGGAGTTCAGATAGATTTTTTCGTCCGGAGTGATGGTGAGCAGCATCGGCTCCACCTGACTCGCAGGGGCCCCTTCCTTTGCCTCCGGCAAGGAGATTCGAATGGTGCTCGGCGTCCGCTTGAAGGTCGTGGCGACGATGAAGAAGATGAGAAGAACGCTGAACACGTCGATCATCGTCACGATGATGATCGTGGGTTTGCGCCTGGGCTTTTGATAAAATCTCATCGGTTCCGATAGAGCTTCGCCAGCAGATCCAGGGTGATGCCCTCCATCTCCGCCATGTAGTGTTCCACCCGCCGCGAATAGTAGGCGTGGATGATCAGGGCGGGGATGGCCACGACCAGACCGGCCACCGTCATATTCAACGCCTCTGAAATACCCGAAGCAATGCCCGCGGCCTCGGCCATGGAGTCCCCTGCGGTCCTGCCAAATTCAGCGAAGACCCGGATCAATCCCGACACCGTTCCCAGCAGACCGAGAAGTGGTCCAATCCCAACAATGATTTCGAGCGTGACGAGCCCCCGCTCCAACCGCACCCCTTCAGCCCGCGCACGAACCTGGATGGCCTCGATGTTGTCGGACTTGGGAGAATCCAGATGTGAAAGTGCCGTTTGAACGATGCGGCCCAAAACGGAGGAATCCCCGATCGCCTTGCCATAGAGCACCTGGACATCATCCCCCGACTGAAACAAATGAACCGCCTCCCCGAGTGATTTCGAGATCACCCTTCCCCGGAGAAGGGCGATGGTGCGCTCGATGATGATCGCAAGACCAACAATGGAGCAGATCACCAGCGGAATCATGAAAACGCCACCAGCCGTGAAAAAGTTTTTGATATGTTCCATGGGAATGAGAATGTTATTTTGCGGAGCGGTTTCCAGACCGGCAAGCTTAATCAGAAATGCCATTCCTTCAAGGAGCTACTTCACGGATCCAGTACCCGACTCATGGTCCCACTGGGCCTTGAGTTCCTCATAGTTACCAAGATTTCGATTGATTTCCCGCTTCAAAAATCCGGGGAAACGTTCATCCCCGGCAAACTGTTCGCAGAAGCGATAGCCATCCACATATTGCCTCAGGGACGCGGATGAGCTTGAAGCGGCGGATCGCAGATCCCGCTTTACTTCCGATGGAAACTGGAGGGATGCCAGATACTCGGCCAGCCCTTCGTTCAACACGCGGTTACGAACCCGACCAAAGACCTCCCGTACAAACACATGGGTGACTTCGTGCGCCAGGATCCGCCCGAATCCAACGGAGCGCTGGGAGGAGATCCTGATGGCTCCCAGATTCGAACCATGATGGAAGACAGTCATTCCCTGAATCTTTCCCGCCGGGGAAAAACCTTCATCAAGGGCACCCGAATCGTCCACCACTTCGACCCGAATCGTCACGTTTCCAATAGACTCGTGAGTCACCTGCTCAAATCGTTCCGCCGTCCCCCCAATGATCCACCTCGCCTCCTCCTCGAGTTTTGGGGTGGCATGAGTGAATATCACCTTCAACTCTGGAGCAGCAGCCCTGTCCCCCTCGCCTGCCTGAAGAATCCCGAGGCTCACACACCCACAAATCCCCAGACACCACTTCAGCATTCGAAACATCCCCAGTCGCGAGCAGAATGGAGTACCCATGGTCCCGGGCTTCCGTCAGCCCCCCTTATTGTAAGCTTGGAGTTTATATTGCAGGGCGCGGATGCTGATCCCAAGAAGCTTGGCGGCACGGGTTTTATTCCCCTGAGTTCGCTCCAGGGCCGCTTTGATGGTTCGCCGCTCCATGAGGTCGATGGAAAGCTCGCTCTCTGCGGTCCATGACTTTTGAATGCTGTTCTGTTGCTCCACCAGACCAAAATCCATGTGCGTGAGCGCCTTGCCCGGTTCCGCCAGAATCACCGCCCTCTCGGTGGCATTTTGCAATTCACGGATATTTCCAGGCCATGGGGCATTTTGAATCGCCTCCAAAGCCTCGGGGGCCACCACAGGCTCTGGTTTTCCGTGCCGAATCGCAAAATGTTTCAAATAATGCGCCAGAAGCAGGGGCACATCCTCGGGTCGCTGACGAAGGGGTGGCAAATGGATCGGCACCACATTCAGTCGGTAGAACAAATCCTCTCGAAACTTTCCCTTAGTGACCGCCGCCTTGAGATCCCGATTCGTCGCCGCAAGAATGCGCACATCCACGGACAGGGTCTGGCTCCCCCCCACTCGCTCGAACTCACGCTCCTGGAGAACACGAAGAAGCTTCACCTGCAGCAACAGCGGGAGATCTGAAATTTCATCCAGGAGGAGAGTCCCCCCATCCGCGAGCTCAAACCGTCCAAGTCGTTTGTTCACTGCCCCCGTAAAGGCCCCTTTTTCATGACCAAAAAGTTCGCTCTCGATCAAATTTTCAGGAATGGCCGCACAATTGAGTTTGATAAAGGGGCGGTTGAAGCGGGGACTCTCCTCGAAAAGGGAACGGGCGACCACCTCCTTGCCCGTGCCGCTCTCACCGGAGATCAACACTGTCGCGTTGGTGGGGCCAATCTGTCGGATCAAACGCTGGACCTCCAGCATGGCAGCACTCTTCCCAATCAAACTCCATTGAGGCCGGTGCTCCGAGGCCTGGGAACGCCAGTACGTGTTCTCCGCGGCAAGACGTTTCCAGTTCTCCGAACGTTTCAGCGCCACCTCAAGCTGCTCCGGTCGAAACGGCTTCACCAGAAAGTCCAGCGCCCCCAGTCGCATGGACTCGGTCGCCGTCTCAATCGTTCCATAGCCCGACATCATGATGAACATCGGGGGATCCTTCTCCGCCTGGATTTCACGCAAAAACTCGATTCCGTCGCCATCGGGAAGCCTTACATCCGCGAGAACCAGATCAATGGTGGAACTTTGAAGAATCGACCGGGCCTCCTGAATGGTGGACGCATTCCGAACCGTATAGTGCAGATGCAACAGCACCTCGGTGACGAGGTTGGCGACTTCGGGACTGTCTTCTAATACAAGAATGCGCTCGATGTGCACAGGATCAGAGTATGAAGGGTTTCCCCGATCATTTCAAAAACAATCATG
>CAYYYL010000053.1:4387-14225 GCA_964475835.1 uncultured Verrucomicrobiota bacterium
TGACTCCACACCTTTCGAACCGCGATCTCCACCTCGTCCACCGTCACCGCCTTCATGCAACGAAGATCAATCGGACATTCTTTCAAATAACACGGACTGCATTCCACCTTGTGATGAAGCACACGGTGTCCCTCACCCAACGGCCCCGTGTGTCGTGGCTCCGTGGATCCGAAGATCGCCACCACCGGGGTCCCCACCGCCGCCGCCAGATGCATCGGCCCGGAATCATTGCAGAGCACCACACGCGCCCGCGCCAGCATGTCGGCCAGCTCCGGCAACTTCATTTTCCCGGTGCAATCCTCCACTTGGGATCCCATTTCACGGGTCAAATTTCGATTTCGTTCCACCTCATCTGCGCTGCCAATGACCTTCCATCGAATCTCGGACGTGCGTCGCACCACCTCCACAAATCGCTCGGGCAGCCATCGCTTCGCCGATCCATGCGCCGCACCGGGATGCAGGACGGCAAACGGCGCTTCATCCCGCACGGCCATGGGCATGATGTCCACACGTGGCACTTCCGATTCAACTTCACCTCCGCACCAGCGAACCAGACCACAAAAATCCTTCACTTCATGCTCTCCCATTTGGGCCCGGAAACTTTCGGGACACACCGCGGTAAGCAACCATCGCCGCCAGTGCCCGGCATATCCGAACCGGCGGGGTATCCCAACCTGCCAGGCCTCCCAGCCCGTCCTAAAAGAATTGGTCATCAAAACAACCGCATCGAATTCACCTTGTTCACGCACCTCCGACTTTCCGCACACCACATGACACAAACCCGACTGGCTCTTCCAAAAATCCTGGAGTTTGGGATGCGTCCATACCGTCACCTCCGTATCCGGTCGTCCTTCAATTAAGGCCCGCACCGCAGGCAGCGCGAGCACCGCATCCCCGAGCCAGTTGGGTGTGCGAACCAGAATCCGGAAGGGCTGGAGCCTCCTCCCCTTCGGGAAAAAAACACCCCGTCGGTAGGATTGAAAAAGGATGTTGGGAGAGGGGGTCTTCCAGCGATCATGAAACCAGAACCAGCTTGCGGGATCCTGGCGGACGGTTTTTTCCAGTTGTTCGTGAATGGTGGCCAGCACCTCCCCGTCACTCCTTCCCTCCGTCCTGATCTCCTCCCCAAATTCAATGATCCACCGGGGCAACACCCCATTTCCAGCATCCTCGTGGCAAAAAATGGGAACGATGGGTGCCCCCGTCCGGCGCGCAAGAAGGGCCGGCAGAGTCGTGGTGGACGCAAAACGGTCAAAAAGAGGCACCCACATGCCATGGTCCCCGGCATGCTGATCCACCAGCATCCCCACCGCCTCACCCCGCCGGAGACGCTTCACCGCCTCCTGAAATCCATCGTGACGATTGATCAGCCCCACTCCACTGCACGATCTCCATCCACGAACCATCTTCTCGACGCGGGGATTCTTGAGGGGTTGATAAATGGTGGAAAACCGCAAACCGGGAATCTGGGTGACCATGCGGGAAAGAAGCTCCCAGTTCCCGTGGTGAAACATCACATGAATCACCCCTTTCCGCCTAGCCACGGCGGGCAGCAAATGTTCCTTCACCCCTCGAAGTTCATAGAGCGGCTTCACTTCGGCATCCGCACGCCCCGCCACCCAAACCGCATAGAGTAGGTTTCGAGCCGCGCGTTCATACACCGCGCCAAGCAACGCATCCATTTTTTCACGATCCAGCGGGCCAAAGGCGATTTTCAGGTTGTGACAAACCTTGGCGCGATGAACAGGATCAAACTTGCGAATCAACCACGCAACCATGCGTGCAAGAATCGCAACGGATCGGAGAGGCAGGGCCTGGACGATCTTAAGAATGATAACAGATGCGAGATACGCAATCATTGAAGTCCTTGGCCCCGCTCAAAATCTCAATCTCCACCCGGAGATAGTAAATCGGCACATCCACGCGGTCGAGCTTGGGAAAACGCACCGCGTCCTTCTCGGTGGTGATGATCACCTCCGCAAACCGACGGCGACTGCGGGTGATCATGTTCAGAATCTCCTGCTGGGAATAACGGTGATGATCCGCATATTGTTTGGAATAGATCAACTCCCCGCCCAGTTTCACCAGACTCTGTTCAAATCCGTCAGGAAGGGCGATCCCGCAAATCGACGCCACTTTCTTTCCACGAATGAACGATAACGGCCTCTGATCGTCCGCATCATAGACATTCCTGAAATAGAGCGGCCGATGCCCGCATTCGATGATCTCCGCCGAGTTGTTGTATTCGCGAATCTGTTCCTTCAGTTCCGCATTCCCCTTCCCGTTGCTTTTCGTCAGAAAGATGTAGTGGGCCCGCTTGAGATTCTTCAGCGGCTCACGAAGCGTCCCTCGCGGAAGCAGTTTCCGATTTCCAAAGGGATTGGTGCAATCGACCAGCACCAGGTTCAGCTTGCTCTTCAACGAAAGATATTGAAATCCGTCATCGAGAAGCAGGGTGTCGATGCCGAGCTTATTGATGGCATAACGCCCACTCTTGACCCGATCCTTGTCCACCAGGACTACCACATCCTTCAAATTGGATGCGAGCATGTAGGGTTCATCCCCTGCCGTCGCGGAATCCAGCAACAAATCGTGGCCATCCGAAACCACCCGAGGCTCGTCCGCCTCCTTTTGAAAGGTGATACGCTGCCAGAGCTGCCGCAGGAAAGGCTTTGGCTCGCTTTTGTAACCCCGGCTCAAAATCGCCACCCGACGCCCTTTTTCCTGAAGGGACCGCGCAATTTTTTCCACAACGGGGGTTTTTCCCGTTCCCCCCACGGTCAGATTTCCCACGCTGATTACCAAACACCCCAAAGTGTGATCCCTGAAAAATCGGTGTTGGTACAAGTAAAGACGCGCCTGGACAATTCCTTCAAAAACCTTGGACAACAGCGACAAAAACATCCGCAGAAGCATGGCCCGCTTTCCGGTCCGCTTTTCATAAATGACCTCGACTGCAAACTGCTCGAGCCGTTCAAGCCAGGCTTTCATTCGTTGGGCGGGCATGGGGCTAGTTCAGAGTTAAGAGTTGAGCGTTGAGAGAGAAAATCTTTCCTCTCATCCCAAATCCTCTGGTGACAGGGGGGAATTGCATTGGCTTTCTTTAGGATTTGGAATCTTACTCCTCTCAACTCTCAACTCTCAACTCTCAACTGTCCTTCACTTTCGGCTTTCAACTTTCAACGCCGTATGGCACATAAGCGGCTTCCATGCTTACCTGGACGATTTGGATCTGCTTTTTGGGCGCCGGTGCCGTCATGCTGCTACCTTCTGGATGCCGCAACCTCATTCGATGGACCGCTCTTTTCATCGCCTCCGCCACTCTTGGAATCGCCCTCTACTATTTCTTCCACTACGACACCTCCACGGGAGGATACCAGTTTGGAAATGGAGCGGGCATCCCCTGGATTCCCCAGTTTGGCATTCAATTTCGCGTTGGGGTGGACGGCATCAGTCTTCCTCTCGTGGTCCTGACGGGCATCATCGCCTTCACCGGAGTGCTTTTCTCCTGGAACATTGAAACCCGCGTGAAGGAGTTTTTCGCCTTTTTCTTTGTCTTGATTGGCGGGGTATACGGGGTATTTCAGGCTTTGGATCTCTTCCTTCTATTCGTGTTCTACGAGATCGCCATTGTACCCAAATATTTCATCATCGCCATCTGGGGAAGTACCCGCAAGGAGTACGGAGCCATGAAGCTGGTGCTCTACAGTTTCATTGGGAGTGCCCTGGTTTTCATCGGAGCATTAGCCCTTTATTTCACGGCCGGACTTGGAACGTTCGACATCGAAAAACTCGCCTCGGCCCCCTTTCCCGCCACGTTCCAATTCTGGGTGTTCCCGCTGGTATTCATCGGATTCGCCATTCTGGCCGGTATGTGGCCCTTTCACACATGGGCCCCCACCGGCCACGTAGCCGCCCCCACCGCCGCCTCCATGCTGCTTGCAGGCGTCGTGATGAAACTCGGCGCGTATGGATGTCTTCGCGTCGCCATGGGACTCTTCCCGGAGGGAATGGAAGCCTGGAAGTGGCCAATCGCCATCATTGCCACCATCAACATTCTCTACGGAGCCATGGTGGCCCTCGTTCAGCGTGATTTCAAATTTGTCATCGGGTATTCCAGTGTCAGCCACATGGGATTTGTCCTCCTGGGCCTTGCGACCCTCAATCTCACCGGTGTCACCGTGGATGTGCGCGGGTTTTCCGGTGCTGTGCTCCAGATGTTTTCCCACGGTATCGTGGCCGGCCTCCTCTTCGCTTGCGTGGGACGGATGGTCTATGAGCGGACCCACACCCGTGAACTAAGCGAGCTCGGCGGACTCTTCAAGGCAATGCCCTTTGTCGGGGTCATCTTCATCCTTGGAGCCTTAGCCTCGATGGGACTACCCGGATTCAGCGGCTTCTTCGCCGAACTCATGGTCCTCATGGGAACCTGGACGGCATTCCCCGTTCTCCTGATTTTCATCGGGCCGGGCATTGTCATCACCGTCGTTTACACCCTCCGCACCATTCACAAGGCATTCTTCGGGGACCGGCGACGGGATCTGACGAAATGGGACCATATCACCCCCATCACCCTTCCTGAAAAAATCGCCAGCATTCTTCTCGTGGCGATCCTTCTCATCGTGGGCCTCTATCCTCCCATTCTTCTGAACATGATCGAATCCTCGAGCAAGCAGTTCGCCACCCAACTCAAGGCCAGGAACCACTCCTCATGAAGGCCTGTGACGCATTCCACCTCCTGACACCCGAAATCGCGCTAAGCGGGGTGACTTTTCTCGTCCTGATCCTCGACATCCTCTTTCTTCGTAAAGGATCTGTGGAACAACGCCATCGCCAGCTCGGAAACCTGGCTCTTTTTGGACTTCTCGCGGTCGGACTCATTTACCTTGAACAGCTTACCATCCCGACCACCCAATCGCTTGGCAATGGAGCGTTCGTTCTTTCCCGCATCAACACGCTTTTCAAAATGGCTGTCCTGGGACTCGCTTTTGTCACCGTGGCCATGGGGATCCAGACCCCTTTCTCCACCCACGTGGGTGAGTACTATGCCCTCCTTCTTTTCTCCGTGCTCGGCATGGTGTTTCTGATCTCAAGTGAAGACTTGTTGATGATCTTTGTTTCCCTGGAACTCCTCAGCCTCTCCCTCTATGTTCTGACTGGATTCCAAAAGGGCGCGCGCCGATCCGCCGAAGCCGGGCTCAAATATTTCATATTTGGAGGCCTCTCCGCCGCATTCCTTCTCTTTGGGTTGAGCTATATCTTCGGCGCCACAGGCCACACCGGCCTCAAGGATATCGCTGATGCCATGAATCATCCCGTCGCGACCATCCCCCCCCGCGTTCTTCAGATCGGAATTCTTTTTACCCTCGTGGGACTGGGATTCAAAATCGCCGCCGTCCCCTTTCATCTCTGGGCCCCCGATGCCTATGAAGGCGCCCCAACCCCTGTGACCGCCCTGATCGCCACGGGATCAAAGGTCGCGAGCTTCATCGTTCTGGCAAAACTTCTTCTCGGCTCCCTGATCCATGTCTCAGGCACCGTCCTCGCCTCTCCCTCCAACTGGCAGACAGGCTGGACCACCCCCGTGGTCGCCATCGCCGTGTTGAGCATGGTTGCCGGCAATGTCGCCGCCATCACCCAGCGCAATGTGAAACGCATCCTCGCCTACTCCAGCATCGCTCATGCAGGCTATATTCTTGTGGCGATGGTCGCCATTGGGGCAGGGGGAGTACCTTCCACGCTCAGCCAGCCTTCGATCTATTTTTACATCCTCATTTACGCGCTGACGAACATTGGCGCCTTCGGTGTGGTCAACGCCATCGCAGCCCAGGCAGGGGGAGATTCTTTCGAACATTTTACGGGCGCAGCTCAACGAGCCCCCTTCCTCTCCCTGCTCATGCTGGTCTTCATGCTTTCGCTCGCCGGGATTCCTCCCCTTGCAGGGTTTTTTGGAAAATTCTATCTCTTTGCATCAGCCGTCGAGGCCGATCCCCAGAATCTCGGCCTGCTCTGGCTGGTGGCCCTCGCGATCGCCATGAGCGCGGTCTCGCTTTACTACTATCTCAAGCTCACCAAACAAATGTACGTGCTGTCTCCCACCAATCCCTCCCGTCTTGAATGTTGCCCGAAACTGGGCGCGACCCTCGGCGTCGTTTGCCTCGCGGTGATTCTCCTCGGAATTTTTCCAAACCGCCTTGTCGAGATTCTCGAAAAAGCCAGCCAGCAGATCCCTACCTTTTCAGCACCGACAACCCAGGCTTCCAACACACCTTCTCAGTAGAGAAGCCGTCTCATTCGTTCGTCGACTTGATCCTCCCATCAGGATGAACGCCTTTTACCTCCAAATGGTCATTCTGCGCTTGAGCGTAGAAGCCACTTTGGGACTGAAGCATTGAAGGGAAAAAATTTTTGGGCGACAACGGAACGTCGCCTTCCATTTTTCCAAAACCAAAGGGTTTCCACCTTCCTTGAGTCCGCTTCACGATGAAGGTACGTTTTCGGCTTTAGAAATTTTAACATCCTCTCGTCGAAAGCGAAGAATCTTTCTGTATGAATGCGGCTATCCCTAAGCCATCGTCACTGTCCAGACGAATTCCAGCGAGCCCTGTCGGTAATAAAATAAAACTCCCTGGGCAGTTGCGGAGCGACGGTCCGCAAGGGGAATTGCTGCGGCACCTGGCCGAAAAGAATAAAACCCCAGCAATCCCGGCTTCGGAAAAGTTCAGGCAGGCCTCGATTAAACGTCATCGGGGTAAAAAAAACAGCCGAAGTCCGGTGCACATAGTCATTGATCTGCAGAAATGAAGGGACATCCGTGGCAAGGGGTGCGCATGACGTATTGGCGTACCAGCAGACCGCCCACGGCATATCGCTCATCATCAACTCATCCTCCCCCATCCACGACCCCACCATGTGAATCATCGGCGGATAGTACGGCGGAAAATGGAAGGTTGGCGGGCGCGGGGGCAGAAGCGAAAAAATCATCGAGGTCGAATTCACCACCACAAACAACGTGGCAACCGTAAGTTGCATGAACCGCGATGCGACCTGAAAGCGATCCAACAGCAGGAAGAAAAAGGCAGTCCCAAACAGAAAGACAAAGGGGATCATCAACAGGTACAAATTCCCCGAGTAAAGGGCCTTTCCGGGATTCCAAATCAGGGGCACCGCCAGGAGCAACCACCCGATGGTCCAAAGCGAAAATTGCCGCAGTCGTCGGACCACAGGACTTTTGAACTGAAACAACAGGCCAGATACAAAAAAGAACACGAGGAAATTTCCGCCAAGGAGCGGAAGCTGATGCTCAAAAAAATCACGCACATTGGCCATCCACTTCCTTCGGGGATTCTTGAAGCCAAAATCCGAAAGCTTGGGCTGGATTTGATTTTGAAGCGTGCTCTCTGGAAAAATATCGCTGTGGTAGTGCATGGAATAGGTGGCGCTTCCAAAGGGAAGCCCTGTCACCTCCAAATTTCGATGAACCCACGGTGTGATGATGGCTCCAAATAGAATCACCACCAGGGCCATGTTCCCCACACGCCGTTGCCCCGCACTGAAGCCAATGAAACAAAGGAGGGGAAGGATCAGGATGCCGAATCGGTACTGGGTCAAAAATCCAACTCCGAGCACCAATCCCGACACCGCCATCCAGAGCGAGGACGTCCACCGCTTTCCAGCCTCATCAAAGCGTACAACAGCATAGACGAGGAGATTGAACAGGAGAAACAGAAGGTGAAAGGACGTGCACTCAATGGCATATTGCCAAAGAGCATTGCACAGCAGCAAAATGACAGAGCTCACGACCGCGATTCGACGCTCCACGACGCGACGGGCCGTCAGATAGAACACCAAAACTGAGAGAAGAAGGAGCAGCTCGGAAACCACACACATCTTCGCATCCGGTCCAAACTGAAAAAACGTCTGGCCCGTTGGGAAATCATACTTTGTTCCCGTGAGTCGGAATACATTACCCAGCAAATACGGATAGAGAGGAGCCTGACCAATCTCCGGTTGCCGAAGAGCCAGTTCCCGGTGCTCACCTTCATGTTTCTCCAGCAAATAGATGTGAAATGGACGGATGAAAAGAGTGGTGAATCCCCTGCCTTCAGCAATCTGTCGTGCCAGGTGCCCGGTTTCCATCGCCTCCTCGGAAAGCAGACCCCGGAATTGAAACGTTTGGTACGCAAGCATTAGCGTGATCCCCGCCACGATAGAAAACCCCCATCGCAGATAACGGGCAAGCCCGCCCTCGGTCAGCGAATGAAGCACTTGTTGGAGCCGAATCGTTCCGAACGCCATGGCAGATCAGGGAACTTCCAGGTTCCATTCCTTCAGCTTGCGATGCAGCGTCCGCCGGCTGATCCCCAGCAAGGGAGCCGCCTTGCTGATGTTGCCATGAGTCTGTTCGAGCGCCTTCCGGATCAACCGCTTTTCGGTCTCGGCGAGGTTCAACGTCACCTGTTCCTCCCCCGTGGGTGGGGCGGACACTCTGAGTTCAGGGGGCATATCCTTTTCTGCGAGACGCTCCCCCCTGGCCATCACCACCATGCGTTGCAAGGTGTTTCTCAGCTCACGAATATTGCCGGGCCAGGGATAGTGAATCAAAAGCTGCATTGCCTCGGGGGAAATTTCCCGAACCCGCTTGTCATTCTCACGGGCGTATTCCTTCAAAAAGTGATTTGCCAGGAGGGGAATGTCCTCGCGCCGTTCGCGCAAAGCCGGAAGGTGTAATTTGATCACATTCAACCGGAAATAGAGATCCTCCCGGAACTTTCCCTCAGCCACCATCTTTTTCAAATCCCGGTTCGTCGCCGCAATCAACCGAACATCCGTCTCAATGCTTTGGTTGCCCCCCACCCGCTCAAATTTACGGGTTTCGAGCACCCGAAGAATCTTCACCTGCACGGAGGCATCGATCTCCCCGATCTCGTCCAGGAAGAGCGTACCGCCGTCGGCCATCTCAAAGCGGCCCTGCCGCCGTTCAAACGCACCAGTAAACGCCCCTTTTTCATGACCAAACAATTCGCTCTCAAGGAGATTTGAGGAGAGGGATGCGCAGTGCACCGTCACCAATGGCTCCCTTGCCCGGGGACTCAGGTGATGAATCGCCTGCGCCACCAGTTCCTTGCCCGTTCCACTTTCCCCATCCAAAAGCACGGTGGCCCGGGATGGCGCCACCTGTCTCACCACATCCAGGACTTCACGGATGATGGCGGACTCCCCGACAATGGTGTGAAGTCCGAATCGATCATCGAGTCGTTGTTCAAGTTGAACATTCCGCTCCTCAAGTCCACGCGCCTTCAACAAGCGCGCGATCCGCATCTCCAACTCATCAAGCTGAAGTCTTCCTTTAGAAATATAGTCGTCCGCCCCCTGTTTCATTGCCTCCACCGCAAGATCCTCGGAGCCATAGGCTGTCATCAGGATGCAGATGGGGGCCGGCGAGCGGGCCTTTGCGCGCTTGATCAGTTTCAGACCATCTTCACCGGGCAGACGCAGATCGGAAAGAAGGACGTCGAACTTCTCGGACTCGAGCAGCTCCACCGCTGATTTGGCATCCTCGGCCAAATAGATGTCGTAACGCTCCTCCAACGCGGAGCGGAGGCCCTCGCGGGAGGGTTTCTCGTCGTCCACAATCAGGAGGGTCGGTTTCATGCGGCTTTGGCAGGCCCTTCAAGCAGGCGGGTTCGTTTTTCCGCGATGGGCAGAAGAATGCGAAATGTGGTCCCGCGGCCCTGTTCGCTGCTGACATCAATCAAGCCCCCATGCTCGCGAATCACCCGCTGAACAATCATAAGACCGAGACCACTTCCTTCATTCTTCGTCGTAAAATAGGGTT
>CAYYYL010000054.1:0-13840 GCA_964475835.1 uncultured Verrucomicrobiota bacterium
GGCATGAAACCCCTGAGTGGAATCCATCTTCCAGGCAATCACCAACCCAAGTCCCGTGAGTGAAAAGGCCAGGACAAAAATGATACCCACTGCCATCAAAACGGAAATCAAGGAAAGATGAATTCCTGCCAGGGGCGACAGAAGAAGAAAGAAAACCCCTTGAATCAAGGCGATAAGAGTTCCGCCAAGGATTTTTCCAAGAGCAATCGACGCTCTCGAGATGGGCGCCACAAGTACGGCCTGCAGAAACCCCTCCCGCCGGTCCTCAATCACCGAAATGGTCGCAAAAATAGAGGTAAACAGAATAATGAGAGCAAGCGTGCCCGGATAGAGATATTCCACGGCACGCACGGATGCCGGCATTCCTGGAGGATGAAACGAAGAGGACAAACCTCCCCCGATCAACACCCAGAAGACCAGGGGGGAACCAAATGCCCCGATCACACGGTTTCTTTGCCGAAAAAATCGCGTCAACTCGCGCTGCGTCAAAGTCCACACAGCCAGAACATCGTGCTTCATGGAATGGCCTCCTCCGGAGATGCAAAACGATGTCCCGTTTTCTCAATAAACACATCCTCCAGCGTGGGGCGTCCCACCGTCACGGAATCGAGCCTTCCAGGAAATGCGGCCATCAACCGGGGAATCCAGTCATGCCCCTTCGTGTTTTCAAAACGAATGACATCATCCACCACTTTGGTCTGCACGCCGAATTGAACCCTGATTTCTGTACTCAACGCAAGAGCCTCGCGCGCCTGCACCATGATCCACTCCCCTCCCAGACTTCGGCGTAAGGCCTCCGGGGCATCAAGCGCCACCACTCTCCCATGATCGAGAATCGCCAGACGATCACACCGTTCCGCCTCCTCCATCAGATGCGTGGTCAACACCACGGTCGTACCCGAATCCCTACGAAGCGTCGTCAACGCATCCCACATATCCTTGCGGGCCCCGGGATCCAGCCCGGTGCTGGGTTCATCCAACAAAAGTAGTCCCGGACGGTGTAAAAGCGCCTTGGCAATCTCCACCCGGCGTTGCAATCCACCTGAAAGTTTCTCCACCAACTCCCCCGCTCGATCCAGAACGCCAAGCTGCCGGAGTCCGGAATGAATCCGATTCTTCAAATCCTGTCCTCCAAGACCGTAAAGATGACCTTGATGAATCAGGTTCTCCTCCACACGGAGCTTCTTATCAAGACTCGGCGCTTGGAACACCACTCCGATGGATCGACGAACTTCGTGCACGTCATCCACAAGATCATGTTGCATCACCCAAACCCTGCCCCTCGAGATGGGAATCAACGTCGAAAGAATTTTGAAAAGTGTGGTTTTCCCGCCTCCATTGGGCCCCAGCAGGCCGAATATTTCGCCCTCACGAACCTTGAGGGAGATCCCGTCAAGGGCCCGGCGCGTGCCATAGGCATGGGAAAGGTCCTCCACCTCAAGCGCCCAGGATCGTTCGCCAGACATGGCAGCTTCGCTTCCCATGACATCAATAGAGCGTCACCTTATCCGCCACCATCAACAGCAACATTGCAGGCAGGTAGAAGATGGACGCCAGAAAGAGTTTCCGCGAACTCACCACCGTTTTGTGAAAAGCCGCAAGAAGACCAAAGACCAGAAATACGACCCCCAAGGCAAGGGCTCCGCCAAAATAAAGCATTCCCGTCATGCCAATGAAGGTTGGAAGCAGACTGATGTTGATGAGGGCTAGAATGTAAAAAACAATCTCCCTTCCGGTCCGAGTTCCCTCCCTGTCCAGCACCGTCAGCATGGGAAATCCGCCCTGCTCATAATCCTCCCGATACATCCTGGCCAGCGCGTAGAAATGCGGCATCTGCCAGCAGAACAGGATTCCGAAAAGGAGCCACGCCCCAAATCCCAACCGCCCCTCCACCGCCGCCCATCCGATCATCGGTGGAATGGCCCCAGGAATCGCCCCCACGAGGGTACAGAGAGGTGTTCGAGTCTTCAACGGAGTGTAGAGAAAAAGATAGCTGCTAAGGGTCACACACGTCAGAAATGCCACCAGGAGATTCACCGTCCACACAAGGTAAAGCATGCCCATCACGGTCAGCATGGCCCCAAACACAAGGGCTTCAAGGGAAGCCAGTCTTCCTGAAGGCAGGGGCCTTTCCGCAGTCCGCTTCATCCGGGCATCGAGATCCCTCTCGATCCATTGATTCAGGGCCGCCGCCCCGCCAGCCACAAATGCAGTTCCCAGCATGGTATGCCCAAGCAACGCCCAGTCCAACCGTCCCACCGTCGCCATGCAATAACCCACAAAGGTCGTCACCAATACGAGAAAACTAAGACGCGGCTTCGTCAGCTCCCAATATTCCGGCCAGAGGGACGAAATGCGAACCCACATACCTCCCCGCATGGAAAGCATTGCCGTCGATAAGTTTTTTTCTGGGACAAGACGATTCATCTCAATGACCTGCGATTTCAGCGGGGGACTCCACTATACCAGAATGAGGAATGGATGCCAGAACTCCCGGGGGACAAAACGTCCGATGACAGATGAGCGCACAGAGGAACGACACCATTAGAATCAATGCACCCAGCGCCACATGCGCCGTGGCCACATCCGCCGCCTTCCCGGTCCAGATCACGAAAATTCCCAAACCGATCTGCGCAAGAACCAAAAAGACAACAAGGGAAATCATCCGATACACCATTCTGTGGGTCTGGCGGAGGGGGATCGATCGAATAAAAACAGATCCCGCAACCCCTGCAATAATGAATGCCGTGAACCGATGCGCTAGGTGTAACCCAATCTGCCAGAAGGCGACGGGATCCAGATTCCAGTGCACAAAACGCATTCGGTTCAACTCCTCCAATTTCGACGCATCCAGCGGGGGGATCCACCGGCCATACATAGTCGGAAAATCGGGAACGGCCAGTCCGGATACGGTATGCCGCATCGCCGCCGCAAGGGTGAGCTGAAAAAAGATCAACGCCGTGAGCCCCACACTCCACTGGCGAAGCCGTTTTCCATCGGCCATTCGGGATTCCCTCTCCAGTTTTCGCCACCAGGGAGAGGTGAACATCGCAATCGCTGCCAAAAGACAGAAAAAGGTTTGTGCCAGGCATGCATGAAAAACAGCTATTCCTCGCATCAACATCGTCACTCTGAGACCTCCCAACACCCCCTGAACGATGACAAGGACAAGGGCCAGCATTCCCAATCTCCTTACCCACCGCCGGTCCTCCCGCATTCCAAGCCAGGCAGCAAGAATGATGGTCAGAAATCCCACCGCGGACGCGACCAGACGATGACTGTGTTCGTAAAAAATCCCCCCCACCATCTTGTGCCATGGAAACAGGAACATGTTGTATCCATAGCTGGTAGGCCAGTCCGGAACTGCCAGTCCGGCATCGTGACTCGTAACAAGCCCGCCGATAAAGATCAGGGGAAGGGTTGCCGTTGCGGTGAAAACCGCAAAGAAATGCAACCCGATGTTGTTCGACTCACGGCTCATATGGACACGACCAAGAATTTCATCCGGGAAGGCACCCGACGCCCCTTTGGGCTATTCGTACTGGTTCCCACCAGCCGAACCTGCGGAGGTCTTCGCCTTCTCCTCCATCCACTTGGCAAACTGCTCCTCGGTATCGACGGTAAAATAGCCCCGCATGCGGTAGTGTCCCACCCCGCAGAGCTGGGCACAGGAAATCTCCATGGGAGTCGCCGGCGAACCCAAAACCTCCGACAGCCCCGACTCCTTCAATTTGGCAACCACGTCATCCGTTAAAGGATCCAGTTTCTTCACGATCACGGAATCGTCCTTCGCCTTGTATTCCGCCATGGCCACGTAGTCCGCTGGAAGTTGATCGCTCAAACGAAGGGTTTTAACCATGGTTTCACGAACCTGATCGCTGGTCATCTCAGGCTTGAACCAGATGGGAATGTCGGCGCCGGGAATGGTATCCTGTTTCACCCGCATCTGTTGCAGCGCAAAGGAATGGATCACGTCCTTGGTCCCCACATGAATAATCACCGGTTTGTTGACAGGAACATGAAGATCATTTTGAAGAACAATATCATCCTTGGATGCCGGATCCTCCGGATCCACCCCAAGGGGGTTTTCCGCAGTCACCAGCTTGGAATCGCGACGTCCAAACTTCCCATCTGCTCCGGCATAGTAGATATTCCAGGCAAACTGCTCCCCGATCACCCGGACCACAGTCGCCTTGTCCTCGGAAGGAAGCTCATTCACACGCTTTGCCCAGATCGGATACGAAAACGCAATCAACAGGATCGCCTCAATCACCGCCACCCCGATTTCAAGGTACGTGGAAGTGTGGGTGGTCACCCCCTTATAATCCGCTTTTGGATTCCGTTTCTTGCGAAAACGAATCAGCGTGTACACAAAAAAGATCCCCCACCCCACAAAAAGCAGCAACATCAGCCAGTGAACCATGGCAATCAAACGATCCACTTCAGCCCCATGAGCTGAAGCATTCACCGGCAGATTCAATGGAAATCCCAGAACAGTTTTCATCAAGAAAGAGCTCCTTTCAACGCATCCGCCTTTTGCGAAGCCGCAATCCGTCGGGAACGTCTCCAGAAGCCATAAAAGAAAGCGATGGCCCCTCCAATCACTGCATACGTAACACCCAGCATGACAAAAATAGCCCCGTTCATCCCCTTCGTTTCCGCCGAATTGGGAGCCCCATAACACACCGCACAGGCACGGGCCGTCAAGGGAATCAACCCCAGCACCAAAGCCGTCAGGGACATGCAAACTCGTGGCTTCATGAAAGCGTCTTTATTTTTTGGTAAAATTTGATCCCGTACACAATCAGCCCCGCCCCCACAACAAAACCGAGCACCCCGGAAAACATCATTCCGGAATTCCCAGCCGTTCGGTACTCGCCCAGACTCCAAACCCCATACCCAAAGGAGAGAAGGCACGCCAGGGTTATAAAAAGAATATGAACAGCTTTAAGAGACATGTTGGGTGGTGGAATCGTGATAAGTCCAGAGAGTGATGAACACCATCACCGCAAGAAAGACTCCCGTGAGGATGAGAAAAAAATAGATCAATTTCCTCTCCGCATTCAAATGCATGAAATACGCCGTGGAAAGAATTCCCTGAACCAGGGCAATCCCCAAAATCACACATATCCGGACTGGCGTCCTCAAATCCATAAACTGACTCACACCCACCCCCACAAGCACGAGCCCCAGCAACATGCCGAAGATGGTACAATACACCTTGATGTGCTTCTGAATGTCCTGGCTGGAATGGTCGCTCATGGAAACCTCAGAGGAGATACATGGTTGGAAAAAGGAAAAGCCAGACGAGATCCACAAAGTGCCAGTACAGACCCGCTATCTCGATCCGGTTCGTGAACCGTTGAGGCGCGGTGTGCCACATCTTCGCCCCGGGGCCCCAGAGATAAAGATTCACGACCGTCCCCCCGATCAGATGGAGCACATGCACCGCCGTCATGGCAAAGTAGATTGCAAGAAAGGTGCTCGTCTTTGGAAAAAGACCCAGTTCAAACTTATGATGATATTCAAACCCCTTGATCACTAAAAAGGTGATTCCCAGCACGATAGTCAGTCCCATGAATATTTTGTAGCGATCAAAGCGCTTCATCATCAGAGACGCCCATCCCATGATCATGGTGATGCTCGAGGAAATGAGGATCATCGTGTTCACCGTCGCCATGGGAACATTCAAAATCGTCGAACCCCGGGGCCATTCCACCGCGTTGACCCGTAAGAGAATGTAGGCGGAGAAAAGCGCTCCAAAGAGCATCATTTCCGAGGCCAGAAAAAGCCAGATACCCATCTTGGCATTGTAGAGCCCTGTATCTGGACGCGATTCAACTGTATAGGGAATTTCCATGTTGGGGTTGGAAAATAAAAATTAAGCAGGCTGGTTTTGAGGAAGGAAATCCTTGTTCGCTCCCGGCACGCTATATTCATACGGCCCACGAAAAACCTCGGGTGCTTTGGTGAAATTGCCATGCCCCGGAGGCGTTGGCGTCGCCCACTCGAGTGTGGTGGAATCCCAAGGATTGTCCGACGTCACCTTCTTTCCCCGGAAAATACTTCCAAAGAAATTGAGAATGAAAAAGATCTGGAAGAATCCCAGCAGCCAGGCCGAATGCGACATCACCACATTCCAATGAAGCACCGGCTGGGCATGGAGATACGTCTGTCCGCCATCGGCCAGACGACGCGAGACACCGGCCAGGCCCTGAATGAACATCGGCATGAAGATTCCATTCATGCAGAGAAACGATCCCCAGAAATGAATCTTCCCGAACTTCTCACACATCATCCGCCCCGTGGCCTTGGGAAACCAGAAATAGATTCCCGCAAAAAGAGCGAAAATCGTTCCCGGCGCCACCACATAGTGGAAGTGACCAATCACATACATCGTGTCGTGAAGATGAATATCTGTCGAGGAAAGCCCGAGCGGCAATCCGGTCAGTCCCCCGATCCCAAACATCGGAAGGAACGCGAGCGCAAAAAGCATCGGGGTATTAAAACGGATCGATCCCCCCCACAGGGAAATGAGAAGCGCACTCAGGATGATCACCGACGGAATCGAAATAATCATGGTGGTAGTCTGAAAGAACGAGCTGATCTTCGTTCCCATTCCGGTCATGAACATGTGGTGCGCCCAAACGACGAAGGACATGAATCCCAAAAAGATGCTCGCAAACACCATTGAGCGATATCCCCACAACGGCTTGCGTGTGTTGTTGGCGATGATTTCCGCGACAATGCCCATCGCCGGCAAAATCAACACATACACTTCGGGATGCGCCAAAAACCAGAAAAGGTGCTGCCATAAAAGAGAGCTGCCCCCCCCGCTCACCGGCCACGCCTTGCCACTGATGACCAATCCCGTCGGAAGGAAGAAACTGGTTCCAAACAAACGATCCATCAACTGAAGCAACCCCGCCGCCTCCAGCGGGGGAAACGCCAAAAGCAAAAGAAACCCTGTCACCAGCTGTGCCCACACAAAGAACGGAAGCCGCATCATCGTCATCCCCTTTGCGCGAAGCTGGAAAATGGTCACAATGGTATTCACCGACCCCAGAAGGGAGGAAGTGATCAGAAACACCATTCCAATCAGCCAGATGGTCTGCCCCGACCAGAGCTTTTGCAGGATGGTTCCGTCCGGATTCAGATTTGCCACATCGGCAAGAGGAGGATACGACGTCCAACCCGATTGAGCGTGCCCGCTGGGAATAAAAAAGCCCGCCAGCATCACAACACCTCCAATGAAATAAACCCAGTAGCTCGACATGTTGAGCTTGGGAAACGCCATGTCCGGCGCCCCCACCTGAAGGGGCATCAGCCAGTTTCCAAATCCACCCACGGCCAGGGGAACCACGCCCAAAAACACCATGATCGTGCCATGCATGGCTCCAAACTGGTTGTAGAGATCCGACGTGATCAGAAACTTCGTAAAGGGCAAAGCCTTGTCCGGATACGCCAACTGCCAGCGCATCAACATCATCAACGTGAAACCGAACAGAAGGAAAACCAGGGAGGTAACGGCGTATTGGATTCCGATGACCTTGTGGTCCTGAGAGAAGACGTACTTCTGCCAGAAACCAAGTTCATGGTGATCATGCGAACCATGCGCATCGTGGGGGTGGGATGACATACGCTGGGGGGGCAAATCAAAACGAGCGAGAGATCCCTACAGCAAGAAAGCTCGCGTGGCAATGTTTTTTCATTGCCCCACGAGCTTTAAAGCTCCACCGCTTTCGGGGTGAACTTACTTCGGGGTCACCGAAATGTCCTGCTTCACCTCGGCAGCGCCCACCTTCACCTTGAAAGTCTGCTCGCCAGCCTTGGGATGTACCGCAGCCAGAGTGTAGTCACCTGCAGGCAATCCCGAAATCTTGTAGCTGCCATCCGCTCCGGAAACGGCAAAGAACGGACTGTCCACCACACCCACGTAAGCGAACATCCAGGGATGCACGTCACACTTGAATTTCACAAACACCTCGGGTTTGGTGAACTTCTTTTCATCCTTCTTCCCCTTCGTGGGCTGACCGATGTTGAATTCCGGATTTTTGGTTCCCATCGCATGCACGTTGTGCAGAGTGTCGTCGCTATTCTGAACCACAAGCGTCTGTCCAACCTGAACCCCTAACACATAGGGATTATAGAGGCAGGTATGCTGATCCAACACCACAGCCTCTGCGGGAGGAGTGAATTTCTTACCCGCAAGACCTTCCTTCACATAAACAAAAACGTTGGCCAACCCTTTGTTCGCATCCACCACATAGTGACGGGTCGAGATCGGGGTCGTGTGCTGGGCTTTGCAATATTTGTCCGCATTGGTGTCGATCGGCTTTTCGGCAGGAGCGGCACCGTTGAGCGTGACTTTTCCGGAAATAACCCCGGTATCCGCCGCAAACAGGGAAGCGGCAAACGAAAGGGAAAGAGCTGCAAGTCTAATGGAAGATTTCATGTTGATTGGTTGGTTTTTTTAGAGCCAATACAACCCATTAACACCACCCCCAAGGACCGTCAAATGCTTTGTGAAAAAATTCACAAAGCTCCGTTTTAGGAGAATAAAACCTCCCGTTTGGACGTCCCACTATAATAGACATGTCTAAAAAACAGGTGAAAGGCGGGTTTAAACCACTCGTGGGTTAACGTTTCGATCCCCCCCCAGACCAATAGAGTTTTATCGAAAACGCTCTGATCCTCCCCCCCCTGGGAAGGAGGGGTTGGGGGAGGTATTTTCGCTTGCGAACCGCTCATTTCAGGAGTCGTGCTCCTCACTCTTTCTGAAACGTCAGTCCAGCTCCATCTTTCGATTCTGCCAGAATCCGATCCCCTTCGTGAAACTTCCCATCAAGGAGATCGATCGACAAGGGATCGAGCACCTCCCTTTGGATCACCCGCTTCAACGGACGCGCTCCGAACACGGGATCATATCCCTCCCTCGCAATCATGGAGCGGGCTGCATCCGAAATCTTCAATTCCAGGCGCTGATCCCGCAATCGTTTCACCACTCGATCCAATTGGAGATCAACAATCCTTCCGATTTCGTTCTGACGGAGGGAGCGAAAAACGATGATCTCGTCGATGCGATTCAAAAACTCCGGACGGAAATTCTGCCGCAACTCATTCATCACCCGCTGCTCCATTCCCTTGTAGCCCGGACTCTGAACATCCCCTCCCTTTTTTCCGTCTTGTTCCGTAAAATATTCCTGGATGATCGGACTTCCAATATTGGACGTCATCACCACCAGGGTGTTTCGGAAATCCACAGTCCGCCCCTGGCCATCCGTCAACCGTCCATCATCCAGCAGTTGAAGGAGAACATTGAACACCTCGGGGTGGGCCTTTTCGATCTCATCAAACAACACCACCGAATACGGGCGCCTGCGCACGGCCTCGGTCAACTGCCCCCCCTCTTCATAGCCCACATATCCCGGGGGCGCTCCCACCAGCCGTGCCACGGAATGTTTCTCCCCATATTCCGACATATCGATGCGCACGATGGAGTTCTCATCGTCGAACAAAAATTCCGCCACCGCCCGCGCCAGCTCGGTCTTGCCCACTCCCGTCGGTCCCATAAAAATAAAGGACCCGATGGGACGGTTCGGCTCCTGCAACCCTGAGCGGGAACGGCGAATCGCATTGCTCACCGCATGCACGGCATGTTCCTGTCCGATCACCCGTTGATGGAGGCGATCCTCCATCTTCACCAGTTTCTGACGCTCCCCCTCCAGCATGCGCGACACCGGAATCCCCGTCCACGAAGCCACCACCCTGGCGATATCCTCCTCACCCACCTCCTCCTGAAGCATCCCCCCACCCTTTTGCACTTCCGCAAGTTTCTTCTGCGCCGCAGCCACCTTCTTCTCCAGATCGGGAATGAGGCCGTACTGAATTTCGGCCGCACGGGTTAAATCGCCCTTGCGCTTCACCTGTTCCGCCTCTTCCCGCGCCTTCTCCAACTGCTCGGCAAGGGCCCCGCTCTCCATCAGCACCGACTTCTCATTCTGCCACTGCGCCTTCAACTGTCGGGACTTCTCCTTGAGATTGGACAACTCCTCCTCCAGCTTTTTACGCCGCTCCCCGGTTTCCATCCCCTTCTCCCTCTTCATGGCCTGCTGCTCGATCTCCAACTGCATGATCCGGCGGTCTATCTCGTCGATCTCCGTGGGAAGACTGTCGATTTCGATTCGCAGGCGTGACGCCGCTTCGTCCATCAAATCCACCGCCTTGTCCGGCAGAAAACGGTCGCTGATATATCGATGAGAAAGAGTCGCCGCCGCCACGAGTGCAGAATCATTGATCCGCACCTTGTGATGCACTTCGTAGCGATCCTTTAGACCACGCAAAATGGCGATCGTGTCTTCCACACTGGGCTCATTCACGTAGATCGGCTGAAAGCGCCTCTCCAACGCCGCATCCTTTTCGATATACTGGCGATACTCATCCAGAGTCGTCGCCCCGATGCACCTCAACTCTCCACGGGCAAGTTGAGGCTTCAATAAATTGGCTGCATCCACCGCCCCCTCCGCCTTCCCTGCACCCACCAGCGTGTGCAACTCGTCGATAAAAAGAATGATGCTCCCGGCAGACGCTGTCACTTCCTTTAAAAAAGCCTTGAGCCGATCTTCAAATTCCCCTCGATATTTTGCGCCGGCGATCATCGCCCCGAGATCGAGGGACACCAGACGCTTTCCCTTCAACCCCTCCGGCACATCCCCTTCCACAATCCGACGCGCCAGTCCCTCCACAATCGCCGTCTTGCCCACCCCCGGCTCCCCAATCAACACAGGATTATTTTTGGTCCGACGGGACAGAACCTGCATCACTCGCCGGATCTCCGCATCGCGACCGATCACCGGATCAATTTTTCCCCGTCGGGCGGCATCCGTCAGATCTCTCCCATACTTTTCCAGGGACTGAAACTTGTCCTCCGGATTCTGATCCGTCACCCCCTGATTCCCCCGCAACTCCTGCAATGCCCGAAGGAGCGACGCCTTCGTCACCCCCATCCCCTGCAACAACCCAGCCGCATCGGACTTTCCTTGCACGATGCCAAGCATGAAGTGATCCGTGCTGACAAACTGATCCTTCAACTGATCCGCCTCCTTCTGGGAAAGCGACAGAACCTCATTCAATTCACTCGAAAGGGTGGTCTGGAATGCGCCCCCACTGACTTTGGGCTTTCGCCCCAACGCGGTCTCCACCAGTCCCTGCAGACGCTGCAGTTGAACACCCTGCTTTTCCAGAAGGGGACCCACCAGTCCCTCGTTCTGTTTTAAAAGAGCCAACAAAAGATGTTCGCAGGAGATTTCGGCGTGCCCGCGGCTTTGTGCCTCGTTCTGAGCCTCCTGAAGCGCCTCCTGCGCCTTGATCGTCAGTTTGTTCAGATTCAGTGCCATACTTCCTTATGTTTTCGATCCGCCTTTTTGTCAAATGCCAGGCGCATCCCGATGGTCGACTGAAAAACCAGGAAGGAATCCCCTCGCATGCCTCCCCCAACCGACAAAAACCAACTCAGTCATGGACGCTTTCGCTCCCATTTGCCGTCCACCCGAACATAAAGGGGATCTTCGACACGAAACCATTTGGGATAAAGAGCCTCCAACAAAGTGAAACGCTTTGCTCCGTTGGAAAGCCATTCGATTTCTGGGTTTTCCCATTTGGAAACAGGCGCGAAAAATGAAAAATCCGGGCGTCGACCATTTCGGGCAATCAACTCATTCGTCTCAATGATTACCACCCGAATCGTCTCACTTTTTTCCGCAAGCTTTTGATTCATATCCCATACCTGGAATCCATGGTAACAAGCGAAACAGCAACCGATCCCCGCCAACAAAACCCGAAACCTTCCAAACACATCCCGCCCCTCCCTTTTTAAAGAAGCCATCCACGCTCCTATAAATAAAATGCCAAACATCCAGAAGAAATAGGTGTAATAGATATTTTTAAATAAGTAATCCAATCCCCGTATCGACATGCGACCGACGACCAAAACGGCAACATAACTCACTAGAAAACTCAAAAAAAGTCCGCTGAGCTGAAAGCTTAACCCCCTCTTTTGGCTGCGGATCCATCCCCATGCCCAGACTAAAAGCAATAACACAAGGATGGAACATGCCAGGGGTGCCCCAGCCACTATTCCCCAGTGCGATGGGAAAAACCCCGTCCGCCCAAGGGCATCCAGATAAAACGACCCCAGCCCTGGGAAAAGCCCCATATAGAACAACCAAACACCGGTTTTAATGAAACAAGCCCCATAACCAGGCACCGTGGATTCAAAAAAATGGGCAGGACCCGCAGACGGCAGGGTGCTGCGCCCATAGTCAAACCCACTCACCACCAGGTAAAGAAGGACCGGCACAGACAGCCACCATCCATCCATGCGACGGAGTCCCCTTACAAAAAATAAGACCACTACAAAACCCCAAACAACCCCCATTTCATAGGTAAAACACGCCACCGTCAGCAGGGAAACCATCTGCAACAACCCACGTAACCTGCCTTTTTCCGAAGTCAAATACGTGAGCATGGAATGGAAAAAAGCGAGCATGACCCCCGCAAAAACAAGATACGCATGCAAATGCTGCCAGCTCACAAGCTCCATGGCGGGAACCAGGGTTGCAAAGAGAACCACCCACCCCCATGCGCCAAGACGCAGACCAAGTCTCCGCAGAAAACGAAACATCAGCACTACCACACCAAGATGAAGCAAGGGACCCATCGACTGCCATGCGGGAAAATTGTAACCGAAAAGCCAGCGTTCCAACCCGAGCATGACGTAGAGCAAGGGACGAAAAAGAATCTGATCTCCAATAACGAAATGCCGTTCGCGGGCAAATGAATAAGAATCAAAAATGGAAACCCAACCCTCCCGCCCTCCCATTTCTGCGAGATAAGCTATCTGATCGGCCCTGGCGATATGAAACAGGGAAGGCGAATAAATAAAACAAATAACAATTGAAAATGATCCGACTGCCAGCAGATCAAAATAATCGCGCTTCTTCAAAATAGACCCTTACCTTTGAACAAAATTCTGATTTCCAATACTACCCCTCTTGAGAGTCATCGCAATTGTTCCTCCTGCGGGCCATTCCCCGCAACCCAAATCTCCATGGGTTTTTGCATCAAAACCCGTTTCAGACTTTTCCCACCTTGCAAAAAGGAACTTCGTAAAAAAGAAACCGAACTTTAGCTTCCCTTTTTGGGAGGGAGCAAACCAACAAAGGCGATGCTACGATCCACCCAGAACTTCAGACCCCGGTCCGATTCAACCCCCTCAGGCTCGACAAACACATACCCCTTCATGGGACGCCCCGTGAAATCCATCTCCCGAACATGCGCCAGCGCCAGCGCCTCCGAATAGTTCTTCGGGCCCACCCGCGCCATCAAGGTGCTGCCAAGGATGCCAACAAACATGTGACCGCGAAGCATGAAAGCAAGACCGCCAAACATCTTCCGCTCCGTCACGCCCGCCTGGTCTCCCAATACTTCGCGAATTCGTTCCGCAAGACCATCGTCAAATGCCATAGCCCCTTTTGTCATCAAAACCCGAAAAACTCAATTCCCAGATTTCTCTCCACAAATTTGGTCCAGCTTTCGGGGGAACGTCAGGGGCAGCTCAAGACTAACATCCCATTACGTCCACTTCCAGCAGGTCAGGTCATCTTCATGAAGATCATCCGATCCACGTCATCCTCATAAATGGGCTCAAGCCCATCCCCTCGATTCATCACATGGTAAATCGCTCCCGCATATTCGATCCGTGGCGCTCGAGCCATAATCCCCATCTACACTCTCAGTAGGGTGGCAGGCATTACATTTTAATGGGACTGACCCCTTAACC
>CAYYYL010000055.1:0-6436 GCA_964475835.1 uncultured Verrucomicrobiota bacterium
AAACCACCCTGGAAGAGACTCACGAGGCGACCAATGGCGTGCGAACCCTTCTCGAGTTCGCCCTCCAATCTGAGAACACAGAACCGCCCCCCTCCGAGATCAATGACAAAACAATCAAGGCTATCAACTACCTTCAAAACAGATTCTAAACCATGAAGGTCCATCACCAAGTCGTAAAAAACTGCGGGAACTTCTCCTCCACAATCCTGCCCACCATGATTGCCTACGGACGGGAAAACGGCAACGGACGTGGCAAGTTGCAAACCTCTTCTAATCTTCCCCAAGGCGATGGATATGCCACCAAGGAGTCGGATATTCAACTGGGCGGCTTTCTCTTCATCCAGGCCGCCCAGGAAGCTTCCCGGCAAGGACGAGTCCTTTCTCAACTCAACGTAACCGAGAAGCAGTCCTTGGCTCTTCGGCTATCACAGGAACACATCTCAAAATACGGATCTTCCGGGATGGAATCCTACACCAAATGGATGAAACGGGCAGAGGGATACGCCAAGCACCATCGGATTGCCCTCCCGCCCCAAAAGGGAAGCGAAACGAGGCATGCTTATTTTCATCGCCTCCGTCGCTGGACAACGACACGCCCAGAGCGGTGGCCCAAACTTCGGGAAGCAGTAGGGACCCATCTGGTGTTCTCACCTGAACCCAAATTATGGGCAAACCTCCGAAGTGTCGGCGTTAACGAACGGTCGTTTTTAAAGACGGCTTTGACAGCAACCATGAAGGATTTCAGTGACTGGCGGAGGCAAATCCATGGCCCAGGACATGCCATCGGCTGGATCGCTGGAACGCACGTCCGATTGGATGGCGCTGACAAGCATCCCCACATCCATGTGGTGGTTCTCAAACGGGACGAAGCTGGAAAACGGGTCGATTGGTCTGTGAGTTCGCTCAAAGGTCACCACCAACGCGCCCATGAACCGGATCCCCTTCGTGTCATCAAACAGCTCTTCGAGAAGAACGTGGCTAAAACCTACCAGCTCAGTCTGAAAACGGGAACTCCTCCCCTCCTTGAAACACACTTTAGAAAGCAACCCACACGCCCATTACAACTCTTTGCCCAAAGCTTCCGCGCCACTGTCAGGGCATTGGGTCAAGCCCCATTTCGCCTTCCAAATCATGGACCTACAGAACTTGGAGCCATGATCCGGGTGCTCCGCCAAATCCAGCGCAATCGAAACTTTCAACGAATTCAATTTCCACAATTTCCCAATATTCAACCTGAAATGTAATCCCTATGAAACTTCTCAAACAGCTCAATCACACCCGCCTCCAAGTCTACTTCTGGACCTGCACACTCTACTTTGCAGCAACCAGTCATGCGCACGCGGCGTGGCTCGACAGCGCCAAAAACCTGACGTTGGAAGCGACCGAACCGATCGGAATTGTGGTCATTGTCATCGGAGGAATGCGCATCAGCGTCAAAGACCTCTACGGCGGAATCGCCGCCGTCGTCGGAGGAATTTTTATCTTCAAGGCCCAGGATATCGTGAATGGGCTCAAATAAACCCTAAACCACATCATCAATCATATGGAAAATCCAAATAACCCCACCGACTGCAAAATCACGCCTGAAAAGCGGGATCTTCTAATCAAGTACTTCGCCAACAAGCCTCCCGAAAAATCCCTGACACCCAAGGAATTCGACCAGATCAAGGATTTGATCAATCGCAAACGCGGAGGCCTCACCAAGGAAGCCTACGAACTCGTCAAAGATGACAAGACACTTATCAAGGCCGCCGCGATCAGCCAGGTTTATAAAGATCATCGTGTTATGGAAAAGCGGGGTCCCGAAGTTCGGGATATCCTTCTAAAGGCACTTCAGTCCCAACCGGGAGAAAAAAGCCTTACAGCTGAGGAATTCAAACAAGTCGCCGTTTTTCTGGATCGAAAGAATGGAGGCCTGAGGCATCACGCCTTCACGCTTTTCAAAGACGACAAGGAAATCACCCAGACGGCGACCGAACATCGTACAAATTGGAAAGTTTCCAAAGAAAACTCTCAGGAAAACCCTTCTTCGGAAGACAAGTCCGCAACCCCAGGCAGTGTCAAACTTCAAAAAAGGATGGCCGACAAAAGTGCCGGCCTGACAGCCAAGAGCGCATCTCAAGGCATTGAAATGGGAGATTAATCATGCAATCGGAAAGAATCACGGACATTCATCCTTCCATTCCTTGCAGTCGCAATTTAAGGCGACGGACTGGAATCTGGCTTGGAATCGAAGCATGGGAACTCGTCATGATCCTCTGCCTTTCGATGATTCCCGACATCCTTTACCGGATCGGGGTCCTCGATCATTCCAACCTGCTCACGGGAATAGGCATCAGTTTGGGAGCCATGGCGTTCGTGATTCTTTTCAAGCGCAATAAGCCCCCGAACTATTTCACGCTGTGGATGCATCATCATTTCCTCCATCCCCCAGCGTGGCGGGCACCACGAACAGAAAATCGCGAATGCATCATTTTGGACGATTCAACGGAGGAAAAACAATGATCATGCCAGCATCCCACGATGAGGGAATGAATTCCCCTCCCATTCGGCCCGATGAAACCCTGTACGGGCATATCTCTCAAATCAGCCTTGAACCCGGACAGAAGCGTCTTGAGGTGTTTCAAGAAGCTCTGAGATTGCGGGAAACACCCCCCCTTTACAGTCAGGAAAAAGCCCAGCCAGCGATCACTCACGTCAGATTCTTTGATCCGTGCAGCTCCTGGACGTGGTACGCCACGGAGTGGGACGGCAAGAATCTCTGCTTCGGCTACGTCAAGGGCCAGGATGCTGAATGGGGCTACTTCGATCTCTCCGAACTGGCGAACCACCGTGGACCGCTGGGTATCGGCATCGAAGTGGATGAGCACTTTCTGCCCCGACCCATAAGGGAAATGGAACACAATTCCTCACAAGGTCCCACTCATGATTTTGAACACGAACCGGGAGATTAATTTCATGAAAAACCATCATTCCTTCATCAATGAACATCTTCCGGATGCGTGGCTCGTGGAAAATTCGATTCTATTCGTCGATCACGACGACCGTCTCTTTATGGCAAAGGGATTTTCCGTACATGGCCAGCCCATGTCCAATCTCTCTCCTGAGCATCTGAGCACCTGGAGAGGAACTGCCATGGCCATGCTCAACTCCCTCGAAATCTCCACTCACTTGGATTTTCACTGGACGGTGGAAAACGACTATTCGTCGTTCATCGAAGGACACCAAAACAACGCAGATCAGACAGCACCACCCATTGCCCTTCATCTTCTTTCAGAAAGACTAAAAAAATATCAAATTCAACAGGAACTTAACGAACTACGTCACCGTAAACTCTTTGTATTCGTCAATTTTGAACCCGCCCCCTTGCGGGCTTCAAATGGCCCGTTTTCCCGTCGGAATCACAAAATGCTTTTGTCGGAGTGGAAAGCAGCTGATCAAAAACTCGAACAACTGACTTCCATGGCACGCCACGCCTTTGAGTCGTGTGGAATGTCCACTCAAAGCCTGACTTCCCCTCAAATCGTCCGGGTTTTTGGAAAAATACTTTCTCCCCATCGAGTCCGTCTCCAAACAAAACCTCCTTTGATTCCTCCCAAGGCTCATCTTTGGACGGAAACATTGCACTCGGACGTGGAACGCAAATCTCCATTCCTCTTTTTTGACGAGCACTTTCACGCTTTTGTCTCCATGACCAACCTCCCGCAGGAGACGCGAGCTGGATTTCTCGGCCACGTGTTCCATCTTTCCCATCCAAACTATGCCCTGAAAGTCACCCTTCGAACCACTGATAAACAAGAGGAAATCAAGCACCTTCAAAGCGACTATGGGTCCAAACTTGGACTGCAAAGGGCTCGCACTCAAAAGGGCAACATCACCAATGTAGAAATGGAAACTCAGGCGGAGGAGATCCGGAATGAAATCCGAACTCTGACGCAAACTCCTCAGCAAATTTTCCACGCCCAATTACTGCTTCATCTCTGGCATCCTGACGAAAACGAACTTCGCCGCCGGGTGGACGAAGCAGTCCTTAAAATCGGCTACTGCAACGGCACACAGGCCATCCTTGAAAACATTGCGGCTCCCGAAGCCTTGAGATCATGCCTTCCCGGTTGGACACGTGAAAAACAGCTGGATCGATTTCACGTGGTAAAAAGCATCAACGCCGCAGATTTTATTCCCGCTCATACGGATTTCATCGGAACGGGGCGGCCTCAACTCCTCTTCCCCACCCCGGAAGGAGGACTCATGAGCGCCCACGCTTTTACAAAGGCAAGACCATTTCACAACGTCATCGTGGGGGAAACCGGCGGCGGAAAAACATTCCTGATCAATTCCCTTATGACACAGCTGGTGAGTCAGGGACTTCAATCCGCCTCAATCATCTCCACGAAGGATGAATTTGGTCCGCTGATGAGCATCTACGGTGGCGAAAAAATCACATTTTCGGAAAGCAATCCGGTTTTTCTCAATCCTTGTCTGATTGCAGGAAAAGAACCCACCCAGGACGAACTTACGGGTATGACCGCCATTCTCGAAACCATCTTTGGAGAGGAGTCCAATGATATGGAGCGAAAAATTCGCCAATCCCGGATTTTAAAGGCCGCGAAACTCACATTTGAAAAATACGGCACTGAAACCCGCCTTCGGCATTTTGTCGAAACATTTCGACAGGGCTGGGAACACGACGATTTCCATGAACTTAAGCGTCTGGCAGTCATCCTGGAACCTTATGCCCACGGTGGACTTTATGGCGAATTTTTCGACAGCAACAACCGAAAATCCCTCGATCTTTCCAATCCCTTCAAGTTTTTTGACTTCTCCGGCATCCAGAAGAACAAAAACCTTTCCGCCATCATGATGATGGCACTCACGACAGGTGAAGCTTTGCGGCTTTCAAAGCTCCCCAGGCACGTGAAAAAAGCCCTTGTGCTCGACGAATGCTGGGCGTTTGTGGATTCCTCTGCAGGGAGGGACTTTATTGAAAGCGCCCTTCGTGTCTATCGAGCTTTCCATTGTGCGGTGTTTCTATCAACACAGAATATCGCCGATTTTCTCCTCTCACGAATCACTCATGTCGTGATGTCCAATTGCCACAATTTCTTTCTCCTCCGTACAAAGGATCGTAACGCCATCGCAACACTTCAAAAGGAGCTGAACCTTACCGACGAAATGGCAGCTCGTTTTGGAGCAATGCCCGATCCTTCGGAAGCTGGATATTCGCACTTCATCTACGTGCATCGCGCCGAAGCAAGCCACATTGCAGGGGAAGGCATCAACCAGGTCTCAAAACCCGAGGCGCTGCTTTATTCCACCAATCCGACCATGAGTCAGCTCCGCGATCACGTAATCCGCAACTCACCAGACCCATGGAAAGCGGTGAGCGAACTCACTGAATTAAGCGGGGAAGATTTCCAAAAACTCACCTCTCAACTTTTACACCTATGAAACAACTGCTTCTTTTCTTCTGTTTATTTTCGGTCATCAGCCAATCCTTGTTTGCGCAAATCCCCGTCACCATCCACCGTTCAACCGTCAACACAGGCGGATCTGTGGTCCTTCCAAGTTTCACTGCGGACACCACCGAAGAATGGGGCATTGATGCCTCCATGTCCTTTGAAAGCGCCGAATGCTTTGGAGCCATCGACAATCATTGGGCCAGCATTGGCGGCACGGCATCGACCGCTCCCTTTTCATTTGCCAGGCCGGTCAGTATTGCCAGTGTGACAACCGTCGCCAATCCCATCGTCACCATCGCAAGGAATGCCCCCTCCTCTTTCACCAACTCCGTTTCAGCCCACGGCATTTATTCAGGAGGCGGCCTTAGTCGAACCACCACCGATATCAGTCAAAGCTACGCGGTGACCATCATTGAAGACCAAAGGGCGGATGGAACATCGATTCCATCCAGTACGATTACAGGGCAGTCCGATGTTCTCGAAAATCTCTCCCGCAAAGACAATTCCAACCCTTTGCGAAAACTTATCGGTTTTTCAATCACGGCCACAACATCCTCCACCCTTCGAAGCATTGCCTTTTTTCTCTCCAATACGGGCACAATTGAAAACCCATTTTCCAACCTCTCACTTTACCGGGATGCCGATGGAAGGAATGCTTTTGATCAGGAGGACATCCTGATTGCGACAAGCACCAACGGAAACAACTTCGCCATTTTCACCAATCTTTCCGAAACCATCGGCAATGCTCCCGTCACCTATTTTCTAGCCGCTTCCTTTCGCCCCTCTGAACAGCCCCGATATTCGTTTCTTTCCGCTTCGCTCAATAGCCAAAACGTGATCGTAACCGATCACTCCACAAATTCCCCCATCCTGGTAAACGGAGGCAATCTCACAGGAAAGCAATACTCCTTTCTGGACGCAAACAGCGCGGAGGAATTGGCGACAGCGACCGCAATCTCCGGTCAAATTTCATCCGC
>CAYYYL010000055.1:6536-9119 GCA_964475835.1 uncultured Verrucomicrobiota bacterium
GGTGCTGTGGGTGGATTTGTTGTGAGCGAAGCCTTTCAATCCATGGCCAAATCGGGACGCCAAAAAGCTTACCAGTCCGGCATCGAAGAAGGAAAAGCCATCGGCCAAGAGCAGATCCTTAAAGGCTTATGGGAGGAATCCAACGGCCTTCCCAAAGGGAAGAACCGGATTCCCGATTCCTCCGTACTTGTGCCAAGCCGGGTTCAAAACGGTGTCCTCTATGACGCGCACAGCGCCAATCCTCTACAACCTCCATCCGAACAAATCCTAATCCCAGCCCAGGGAGACACAAACGCCATGTTCAACGCTCACTATGAAGAATTTCAACAACCGCACTGATCTTATGAAACGATATCTTTTTCTTATCTTCGTACTGTCAGTTGGCATGAACCATCGGGCAAAGGCCCAAATGGAAGTCCATGACCCCATCAATCAAGCCATCTCCCAAACTCATCACGCCGAAGAGCTTTCGAAGTGGACTGAATCCATCAATAAAGCCACTCAGCAAATCAATCAGCTTAATTCCCTGATCAACCAGATGGACGACGTTCAGGGACTTCTCGGCAAGGGCATGGAAACAATCGGCATCGATCCTTCCATCTCTTCCAGCATCCAGCTCGCAAAGTCCCTGAACAATTTCGGACAGTCACTGCAAGATCTTCAACACAATGCAGGAAATACCAGCTTCGATCTCGACAAACTCCGTCAAGCAACCACCGATCCAAACGCGTGGCAACGCTACGTCGTCACAAGCCGGAGTTATGACTCCACACAAAAGGCTCAAAAAAATTACGATGATCAAATCCGAAAGCTTGATTCCCGACGCTCACAAGCCGAGGCCCAACTCAAAGCCGCCCGCTCCATTGGGGAAACAGCCAAAACCCAGGCCACACTGGACTCGGTTGACGCGGCCGAAAAAAGCCTCGCAGAAGAACGCAAGCGCGCATTTGAACAACAACAGGCCAATTGGATCGAAAACCAAAATCAAAAGGATGCCTGGGAACAAGCTGCAAGGGATTGGACGAAAGAAGAATGGAAAACCGTGGGCACCGGACTCTCGGACTATATGAAAGGAACCTCCGGTCACCCATGAAACCAATCTTTCTTTTTCTGTGCGGTTGTTTTTTTCTGGTCGCTTCATTGAGTGGACAGGATTCCACGGACAGCCCTCCTCCTCCACCCGCACCCGGTCCAGGCTTGGTGCTGCCAGAGCACAGCAAGCCTCAAACCTTCGATTTATCAGGACTTCAAAAACGATCCCTTGCCTTCAGCGATCAAATTCGGGAATCCGCAACCGAGCTATTCACCCTCTTTGCCATCCTTGCGCTGATCTGGACTGGATATCACGCCCAATTTCGGGGACTTCATGAGTTTGTTGGAACTCTTCTTCACATCACACTCACCTCAACACTCATTATTAACTATAAAGGAATTGTTCCCATTCTGATCCAATCCCGCGACGCTCTCCTCACACAACTCCATCCTGGAACGTTCGATATAACGGCGCAGCTCGGTGCTGCTCTTGCCAATGTGGGGGCGACAATCGGAGTCATGAGTCTCACCGGCCTTGCTGCAGGCTTCGCTCTTTTCGGCATCGTTATTATGGCCGTTGTCATCTACTCGATGCAGCTTCTTTTCGAAGCCGTCCTGATCGGGTTCGGCCCCTTCGCCGTCGCGGCACTTGCATTCTCCCATAGTCGGGGAATTTTCACGATGTGGTTTAAAACACTAATCGCTGTCGCGCTGGTTCCAGTGGGCTGGCTTCTCGGAGCCAATTTCTTCAGCGCCATTGCAGGAATAGATCCTGCCAGCACCACCCCCATAAAAGATCTTCTGGCCACGATCATCTATATCGCCGGATTCGGAGCCATTTATACGGGAATGCCATTCATCATGGTCTGGATCGTCAATAGCGCAAGCGGCGCGGCGGCCGCAGCCATGCCGACCTTGGTCAGCGCCGTCACGGGCGTGATGGCAAATGGAAGCGGCTTGGGCAAGGCCGTTTTTAGCTCCGCAACGGCTGTGGGGACAGCCTCCACCACCATGACCACATCAGCAATCACTTCTGTTCCCGCATTGTCCACCACAGCCCATTTTGCCTCAGCCTCCTCCGGACGGACGGCGACGAACTACGAAGAACGCATCATGGCCGCTCAGAAAGTGCGCGAAGAAATCCACAAAACCACTCCACCAAAGAATCAATCATGAAAAAGATCCTTAGAGCCCATGTATCAAAAACAAGGGAGGCCCTATGATTTATCGCTCTTCACCATTCAAACTGACAACCCACTTCCGGGGATGGAGCCGGGTGCTCGCCATGAGTCTTGGAATCTCCTGTTCCCTTAATTTTGCACTGATTTACGCCAACGTGAAGCAATCAGCTAATTTCGCAAATCCGAGAATCGTGATGAATTCCCCAAGCGGAATGTTGCTTCCGGTTGCCGCAAGCGCCTTTGTCTGGACACCTGAAGTCGCCCGCGACTACGTCAAACTTTTTCTACCTATCCTGTACACCTTTTCCAACACAAACCCGCCTCAGGCAAACACCTGGTTACCCTTCATTCATTCCCGACTGCTTAAAGA
>CAYYYL010000055.1:9219-13547 GCA_964475835.1 uncultured Verrucomicrobiota bacterium
TGGATCTCCTGCGCCTTTCCCCAGGAGATCGAAACCCTTGATCTTTCGACAGGAACCGTTCATCCGATCACTGCAAAGCTTGGAAACGCTTCCATCATCCAAATTCCGGTGGAACCCGTGGCCACCAATGTCGGCGATCCTCAAATGTGGCTTGTGGAGCGGACAGAACGACTTGTCTCCATCAAGCCGGTCCAGGTCGGAGCCCGTGACACCAATCTCGCAGTCATTACCCGGCAGGGTACGCTCAATTTTTCAGTCCACCTGGTTTCAGATAACGCGCCTTTCACTCAAATGGTGCGTGTCACCCGAATTGTGGACGATTCAAAGCCGCTACCCCCAATAACTGCAACACATCAAGAAAATCCAGCCGAAACCATCATACGGGAAATTCGAATCGCCCAAAACTATTACGCACTGAAACGAGTGAACTCTCCAAGCGTTCACGATGTGGAACAGGTTACGCAAATGCTTGAAGGGAAAACCCTTCATCATTCCTGCATCCTGCTACAGACCTTTCGATTTCGTGACTCCCGGCATCTCCTTCTCCATTTCGTCACAAAAAATCACGACTTCGCCCCCATTTCATTTGATACGCGGCAAGCAACCGTAGCCGTGGGTGAGACGTTTTTCGCTCCGCTCGCCGTTTCCCTTGGAAACAACCCGATGAATCCCAACAGCCAAAGTGAAAACTTTATCGTCCTGGATGGTTCCAACGGTCTCAGTCCACGGCAGAAATTCGACATTCACCTTATCGAAACTTCAACCCCTCCCGTTCCATGAACTTTCAGGACCTTAAAGGCAGGCTTTTCAGAAACGGCTGGCCAACTTCCTTCGGATGGTTCGTCTTTATCTTCATCGCAGTCCTTTATCTTGACTTAAAACATCACGCGGGAAAGCAACGAGCTTCCCAAACGGCTCTTCAAAAAAGTTCTTTGGAGTTGATTCAACCTCAAACACCCAAAGTCAGAGGCAAACATGAAGAGGTCCATTTTCCTGAAGCCCCCCTCCCCACACCACTTCCTCCCCGTCAGATCAAGGAAACCGTCCCTCTACCATCGCGTCAATTTAATCAACCCAGTTTTGGAAACCTGAATGCCTCCAGTCACATCTTTTCAGACGATTTTCTACCCAAGGGAACGATCCTTTATGCAACTCTGACCAGTGACATCGTCAGCAACAATCAAGTCTCCCCAGCCACGGCAACCATCATTCACCCCGCCATTTTTGCCCACAAGGTGCGTATTCCTGTAGGAACCCAGGTAACAGGTAAAATCGCACCCGGCAATCTTCGAGGCCGTGTCTTTGTCACCTGGGACACACTCATTTTTTATGAGGAAGGCCGTCAGGGATGGGAACTTCCCATCAGGGGCGTGGGGATGACTTATGAAGAAAACGTGGATTCAGAAAGATGGATCATAAATGGCGCAGGATTGAAAGGATTCGTGTTTGACGATTCCAGCTCACAGGCTTTCAAGCTGGCCGCTCTTCGTTCCTTTCAGGATTTTGCCAAGACACTTCAAACCTATGTCACCACCCAAAACAGCGCGATTTCAGCCGGATCGGTGATCACCACAACAACGACAACCCCACAAGCCACGCTTCAAAACAGCGGACTCGCAGCTGCGGAGGGATTCATTGATGTGATTGCATCCCGCTATGCAGCCAACCTTCAACAGCAAAATTCCTATGTCCTGGTTCCCACGGCAAGGCTCTGCGCCATCTTCCTTGATGAACCCATTGATCTAAGCTCTGCGGCGCCGGGGCGGTCCATCCAACAAGTACAACGATAAGTCGCTTCAGAATTTTTAGAACCAAACCCCTATGAAATCCCTTCATTTAAAATTCACCAAAAGCAAAAATCAGACACTTCCCCTTCTTGTCATCAAGCGTGAAAGCCTGACGCAAGCTTCATTTCACCCATCCCCACCGAACTCTCCGTTCCATTCCGCTTGCGCTCCTGTTTTCACACTTCATGACACCCCTTTCGATCACGCGTCAAATGCCGTTAGGAAAACGTCTTTTCACGCGCTTTCAAAGAACTCACCCACCATGAAAACCGTAGTCAACCTCTTGTTTTACTCTCTCATCCCCCTCGGATCACTCCTCACCAGTTGTACAACCACCAGTAATCCCCCCGTGATCGTCCAGATCACTGAATCAACTCCTACGGGAGGAAGATTTCTTTCTGCGGAACGGCAGCGAGATGTTTGGATGGCACCGCAGGCCCTTGACGGAGAAACGCTCCAGCATGAACAATATGTGACTTTCATCGAAAAACCGGCCTCATGGAAGGTATCGTCCACCATGGAGCCCCATTCCACCCCCAGCCCGAAGTTGCCTCTGGAAAACGGCCGTTACGATACGGAAGCTCTCCGGCGTGAAAGGGAGATCGCGCGCACCACTCAAGCCAAGGCGGATCAACTTTCCACCGAATTGGAGTCCCTCAAATCAGAATCATCCAAAGGTCTGCAAGAAAAGGACGAACAGATTCAAAAAACCGAGGAAGCCCTTCAAGTGGTTCGCAACCGGCTTGAAGCCTCTGAAAAACGTCTTGCGAGCATGGAAGCTTCAGAAAAATCGAATGGCGAGCAAATGACCGCCAAACAAAAATCCAAATCCTGGTGGAACCTGTGGTAATCCAAACTCTTAAATCCCTTTTTGAACCGCCTCCCCCGCTGTCCAAGCGGGTGGATATCCGACGGGATAGGGAAGCATTCTTTTCCGAATCCTGGAAACTCGATACTCCAATTTTCCGGCTTCCCACAGGCGATGACTGGACGCTGGCCGACGCCTGCCAGGGCGTCCTGATACTCGGCGCCACCGGCTCCGGTAAGTCCTCAGGCAGCGCGGACTCGCTCGCTTTAAAAATGCTCCGCCTGGGTGCGGGAGGCTTGGTGCTCTGCGTCAAGGTTGGCGAAGCGGATTATTGGGGCGAAATCGCTACACAGGCAGGCCGGGAACATGATCTTATCCGTGTCACGGAAGCCGAACACGGGTTTAATGTGTTCGAATATGAATTGCGCCGGTGCGGTCGAGGAGCCGGTTTGACAGTGAATTTGCTGGGTCTTTTCCGTCAGCTTCAGGATTTAATTGAAACAGGAAATGGCCGAAAAGCTGGTTTGGATTTTTGGGAACGCGCCTGCATCCGGTGTATCGCCAATGCCATTGAAATCCAGGCCAGCCTGGATGAGTCATTCACATTGCAAGGCGTTCGCGAAATCATTCATTCCTCCCCACAAACCTGGGAACAAGGCCGAAATCCTCGATGGTTGAACTCCTCCAAGTGTGGATTAGCCTGCGCTTCCATTGTCGGAAGGCATCACTTGTCCTATGACCTTTCCCAGGCGGTGGACTATTTCACATCCATCATCCCCAGAATGGGCGACAAGCAACGTGCAGGCATTTTTGAAACATGGGAGGGTCTTGCCGATCCACTTCTTCGCACCCCTTTGCGTCAGAAATTCTGCGAGAAAACCACATGGACTCCAGAAGATGCCATCTACGATGGCAAAATCATCATTATCGATCTGCCCGTTAAAGAATTTGATCTGGCAGGAAGAATGGCCGGCGTGATCGCAAAATTCATGTTCCAAAAAGCCGTGGAACGTCGGGCGTCAGGAGACGAACAACACCGTCGTCCCTGTTTTCTTTGGGCAGATGAATTCGAAAACTTTGCGACGGGTTATGACAACCTTTTCCAAAAAACCGCACGTTCCTCAAAGGCTTCCACCGTTTATATCGGACAAAATCTCCCCGGTATTCTGGCTTGCATGGGAGGCACTTCAGGGGAGCCGTTTATGAAAGCACTTTTAGGAAACCTCACCACCAAGATTTTTCATGCAAATGCCGAGGAAACCACCAATCGATACGCCGCAGAAGCCATCGGAAGGGATTTGCAGGAGCAACAAAGTTTCAGCGCGGGGATGAACTCCATGTCATCCACATCCCTTGGAAAAAGCACCACCGTAAACGCCTCGATTTCCCAACACCGTGATTACATCGTTCAACCCATCGAGTTTACACGAATGCGAACGGGTGGACATCGTAATCGAAACCAGGTGGATGCCATCTTGTTTAAATCTGGAACACGATTCTGTCATGGGAAGAATTTTGTCCGCGTTTCATTTGAGCAGCGGAAACGATCTTGAACATTCCATTCCTTTCATGAGTGAAGAACACCAGCAATCCCTTGCACTTACGGCAACAGGCATTATTCTCTGCCTCGGTCTTTCGCATTATTTGATCGGTTGGCTGCCCGTTCTGCCCGGCACCGTGGATTTACAGACATGGATCGGATTTTGGAATAAGCCCATCATCATCAACTGGCC
>CAYYYL010000056.1:0-13494 GCA_964475835.1 uncultured Verrucomicrobiota bacterium
ATCTCCATCCGTGTCCACCATCACGGGACTGGTGCCAGACTTGTATTCCTGCACATTGGTCAATCCATCCCCATCTTTGTCGAGGGCGGCATCAGATGCGCTGAGGGGATTGAGTCCGAATTCGATTTCCCAGCCATCCGGCATGCCGTCCCCATCCGTGTCAGCCACCAGGGGATGGGTGAGATAGATTTGAATCTCCTCCTGATCGAACAATCCATCGCCGTCGGTATCGGCTTTGGATGGATCGGTGTGGTGAATGGCCACGCCTGCATTCGTGATCGAGGTTTGCGCGAAGAAATTGGTGCTTTCCGTGAAGTCGCTGAATCCATCTCCATCACTGTCCGAGGTATAGGGCAGGGATCGGGAGACGAAGATTTCGTTGCTGTCGCTCAAGCCATCGCCATCCGTATCCGCGAGGAGAGGGTTGCCGAAATTGACACGCTCCTGCAAATTCGTGACGCCATCCCCATCGGCATCGCCACGAGGTTCGGAGGGACGGATGATTTCAAAGAGTTCGTTCGTAGGTAGGGCGTATTGATAAATGCGAAGCGCATCCAGACGGGGAGCAGGAAGCGTTGGCTGGGGAAGAATGAGCAGAGGCGTGTTGGTGACGAGGAGCGCCGTATTAAGGCTCGGGTTTGTAATCGAAGCGATCAGATTGGAATTGTAGAAAAGTCGCGACACGCTTGTGGCTGATTCGTGTGTGAAAGCCACATGAGACCATGCATTGGGTTGCAATGCCGAGGGCGATTGAATGGTGACCGTGAATGGCTGGCCATTGCTGCCCATCAATCGGAGGCTTGCAGAAATTCGCCGCGAGGCATCCAACTGGATAAGGAACGGTGCGTTATTCGTGGGGGAGAAGCGGAGGATGTCGACGGCGGAGGCGGTGTTGGTGGGATCGATCCAGAAGGCGAGGCTCCAGCCCTGCGTGGAACCGGAGAGGATGGGATGCCCGGGAATGGTAAGAGTGACATTGGTGCCGAATGAAACCGGCTGCCACGCTTTCTGTGAGGCGCCGGCAGGAGTTCCGAACGTGGGCATGCCATCGATGAGCGCGTTCTGTACGGCGTTGGTTGCGGGAAGGAGATTGTTCGACCAGGTCGCATGCAGGCCATAGGGACCGGAATCCCATTCGTAGATCGCCTTCGTCATCAGATTGGTGCTGGTTGCGGTGACGACATTGGTAAGCCAGATACCAGGAGAATCGAAACGCATCCAGAGCGCGAGATGGTTCAACCCGGTGGCGGGATTAAAGCCGTAGGCGGTCTCCCAGTCATCGGGCAGGCCGTCGTCATCGCTGTCGGAATCCATGGGCGAGAGATTGAAGGCGGACTCCTGGGCATCGATCATGCCGTCTCCATCGCGATCGCCGTAGGCGTCGAGACTGTTGGTGGGGCTGAGTCCATAACGGATCTCCCATCCATCGGGAATGCCGTCCCCGTCGGTGTCTGGGTTCAAGGGATTGGTGCCCCGGGCGGTTTCATCCACATCCAGCAGTCCATCTCCATCGCTATCCGTTAGGCTCGTGATTTTCGCAAAGAGAGAGGTCGCAAAACTTTGATTGCCCGCCAGATCCGTCGCGGTCACGACAAGCGTGTTGCCGCCATTGACCACCTTCGCGAGGGGAACCGAAAAATTAAAGCGATTCGTCGAGAGGGTAAGATTGGTGGCGACAACACCATTGAGGGAGAAACTCAAAGAGGCGATGCGTTGATCATCGGTGGCCAATCCTGTGGCTTTCCAAGCGACGTTGGTGGTGGAGCGAAAACCGTTGGTGGGAAAATTCAGGGAAACATAGGGTGATGTCACATCCCCCACCGACGCTGCGATTTGAACCTTGCTTGTGGAAACTCCGCTGACCGCAATGGCGTTGATGAGATGAAGCCCGTTGGTGGCAGGTTGATACCACGCGGCAACCTGTCCGTTGGTGCCGGTTCGAAGAGAGAGGGAACTGGAGAGAGGTCCGCTGACATTGGTGGAAAACTGTCCCGTCCCCTGGAACAGGGAGAAGGTCACGGGGGCATTGGTGAGGGAAACGTTGTTGGTGGAGACGCGCACCACGAATGGAGAGAAGAGAAAGGCGTTCGTCACGCCCAGTTGGTTGTTTCCGGAGAGAAGGGCGAGCGTCGGTGGTTTGCCATTATAGAAATCCAGAGGATCGCTTCCGAGCTGGACCTCCCGCAAGTTGCTGCGTCCATCGCCGTCCGGATCGGCCGTTGCGCTTTGACCCAGGTTGCCGAAATATTGAAGCTCCCATTCGTCCGGCAATCGATCGTTATCGCTGTCCGTGAAGGAACGGAGAACGGTGGTATAAACGCTGAGACCATTCGCCGAAGTATCGCGGGCAAAGGCGCGAAGTTGATTGGTACCGTAGAGCAGGTTCGTCGCCGTGGCGGTAAAACTGAAGTTGGTCGACGTGGTGTTGAAATTGGTGAAGCTGACGTTGTTGAGATACAGCCAGACGGAGGCAAGCTGCCAGTTGTCCGTGGCGTTGCCGGTGACGGCGATATTCGCATTGCTCGTCGATAGGAAGTTGGTGGGGGAAAGAATGGTGACAAAGGGAAGGATCGTTTCGCGGCTGACGGCGGTCATCTTGACGGAATTCGTCAAGTTCGCCGTCACCGCCGAGATCGTGACGGTATTGGTTCCCACTGCGGCAGGCATTTTAACGAAGGCGGACCCCTGCCCATTGGTGAGAGTTCGGATGTTGAGCGAGGAAGTGAAGGTGCCAGTGGCGCTCGTGGCCAGAAGAGCTCCGCCCTGGGTGACGCGAAACGTCACAGGCGCATTCGTGAGCAAAACTGCATTCGTTTGAGCACGAACCACGAATGGAAGGGAGAGAACGGTGGTCGGTGCGCCGGTCTGACTATTCCCACTAACAATCCCGAGTGTGGGAAGGACGCCGTTATAGTAATCCGTGGGGTTTTTCCCGGACTGATACTCCTGAAGATTGGTGAGCCCGTCTCCATCAAAGTCGCCCGTTCCTGTCTGACTGAGATTGCCGAAATAGGTCATCTCCCAGGTGTCATCAAGGCCATCACCATCCGAGTCGTTGAAGGAAAAGGTGGCGTTCGCCTCGGCGCTGGTCATGGGCCCAACAAATGCCACGGCCTTGACGGTCGTCGTGGTCGCGACTGAAAAAGGTGTAGTGTAAAGGGGTGAAGTCGACGTGGGAGAACTTCCGTCGAGAGTGTAACGAATGGTAGCTCCCGCGGCAGTGGTGGAGAGGGTGACGGTGACCGCGCTGGTAAAGGAACCACCGTTGGGTGAAATCATCACAGGATCAACGAGCGCGTATTTGGAGCTGAGATAACTTTCCACCGCCTGGCGGTCTGTGTCGTTGAGCGCCGCGTTGTAGACAAGGATTTCGGCGATGTCGCCATTGAACCAGTTCGCACCTTCGGCCTGGCCGATCCGGAAATCGGAGTTGATCAAGGGGATGGCAGGGACCGATGTGGGTGAACCTGAAACCGCACCATCTTTATAGTGGGTGAGCAGTGATCCGTTTTTCGTCAGTTCCCAGAGGGACGCCCTGCCCAGGGTCGGCGTGAAGGAAGCCGATCCTCCGTGAAAACCCGCGGGTTGCATGTGAAAATCCATGTTCCCCAGATACCAGTAAATCCACTTGGTGAATCCTGCGGCATCATCCTTGGAGAGGAGGGTCTGAGCGGGATTAGTCGCACGGAATGCGGCAACGACGAAAAAGGTGACGTCATTGAGATTCAGGGTGGAATTGGTTCCCGCGCTCAAAAAATCATTCGCTCCATCAAATCGCAGAACGGGTTGTCCATTAAGCGCATTACCCATATAGAGGGGCTGACTTCCGACAGTGCCTTGCAAGGCGTGGTTGAGGTTTCCGGATTGATCCGCCCAGGTGCTGACGGCATTGGATACGTCTTTGGTCACGCCCGCGTCGCCCTTCAACCAGAGAACCAGGCTTGTTTGGGGAATGGTCGGACTGGCCGCAAGGGTCACAAGCGATGCGCTTGCCACCACCCCACCCGCCCCTGTCGGCGTGGGATCAAAGCCATCCAGGATTCCGTCTCCATCGGTGTCGGGATTGATGGGATTGGTCCCCATTTGATATTCCTGAAGATTGGACAGTCCATCGTCATCCGGATCGTAGTAGGTTGCCGGAAGCTGCTCGATCCCGTTGCTGGATATGGCGATGCGATAAAGACGTGCTTCATCCATTGCGAAGATGGTGTTGTTGGTCGATCCGAGAGTGAATGAGGATGCTCTCGATGGATTCCAGTTGGTGATTGTAGCTTTGGCGGAAGCCACCCCATCGAGGTAGACGATCGCACTGGAGTTGCTTCGCTCATAGACCCCGACGATGTGGTGCCACGCGCTGTCGTTGACCTTGTAGACCGCGCTGGTGCTGGCCGTTTCCACTTTCTGGACACCATTGAAGAGAAGGCACGGAACGCCATTGGTTTGAACACCAAAGAGCCAGTTGTTCCCGTTGATGTCCCTCCATGTCGCGATGTCCGCACGGCGCGTGGTCGGCGGTGCAAAAAACCACGCGGAAAACGTGAAGTCGTTGGTGAGCGTCAACTTCGGGTTGTTGGTCGAAAAGGTTGAAAATGAGTTACTCGAAAAATAAAGCGCATTGCTGAAAAGACCGGGAATGAATGGAGCTGGAACAAAATTATTGAGGGAACCCGTGGCGCTGTTGCCAGAACGATCGGCGATATTGGCTTTGCTTGAATCGTCCATCGCCCACCATCCGACAAATTCCAGAGGCGCATACCCGTTCGTGGAGAATCCGTAAGGCCCCGCCCAAGAATCCGGTAACGAGTCCTGGTCGAAGTCAGCCGCAAAAAGTGAAACCAAAACAATGAACAAAACAATTGCGCCCGCCATTTGAAGCCTGACTGAAAGGGAAACACGCATAGAGAACGACAAGAAATTTTTAATTTACATTCAACAACACAGCGAGGTCAAGCACATCTCTTGACAAACAAAACAAAACGCGCGTTTTGGTTCCGGCAATGGGAATCAGACACTCCACGCTGGTCGAGACCTACTTATCCAGCTTGCCCAGTTTGGGAAGCTGAACGACGATTTTCTGAGTCTGTTTGTTGGTCGCGCTGGGCTGGGCGTCCTCGGGGGCGGTCTTTTCCGCGATGAAATCCTCAAGCATGCTGATCGCCTGCGAAGAGGTGATGCGATCCGGAGTCTCCACCAATTCCAGGCGCTCGGTGTAACTTCGAAAATCCACACGAACTTTCGTCTGGGTCATCAGCTGCACAATGATGCCCATGATGTGCGTGTTCGAATAACCCAGGCGCACCAGATAGTCCGACATCTTTTCTGCAAGCGAGACCTCCGCCACCGTCTTGATTGAACTCAACAGCCCGTCCTCCACATCCTGATGAACAATGCGGATCCGGATATTTCGGGGGTGTTTGGGATACGGAATTTTCATGAGGCTACCCAGCTATCAGACGTTGCAGAACCGGCACCACATTCTCCAGCCCCGTCTCCTTGCTGAAGTAACCGGATGCCCCGTTCTGAAGGGCGGTTTTGATCGCGGAGTTGTCGTAACCAATGCCTGTCAGAATCACCACAGGCACCTGGGGATACGCCTCCTTGAATTTCACGAGAAACGAAAGTCCATTTTCCTGCCCCAGATAGATATCGAGCAACATCGCATGCGCCCCCGTTTTTTTCATTTCCGCCATGGCATCCTTCGGATTGCGCACGCCCACGGTGTCATAACCTTCCTCAGTCAACAGACTACATGCCACTTCAAGGACGGATTTTTCATCATCCACAATCAGGATTCGCTTTTTTTCTTTGTGCGCTGCACTCATGTTTTTTCTGAGGGACTGGATACCATCTTGTAATCTACGGCTTTTTCATGGGGAAAACCAGCACCAGGATTTCGCGATCCTCGGATTCCTCCCGGATTTTTGCCTCTCCACGAAAGAGGCGCATCATGGCCCTGGCCAGTGAGAAATAGTAGTGGGTACGGAGTCTGAAATCGGAGGCTCCAGTGACGCCCCTTGGAAAATTCCAGGGTAGAAAGTGTCGCGCCTCCATTTTCAATTCCACCTGCCGACTTTCCATCCCCACCCGTCTGCCATCGCCCTCGGGGGTTACTCGAATCTCAAGTCCCAAGGAGGGTCGGGTGGTTGAACTCGCCAGCGACTGGCCCAATACCCGAGCAGGCTCGGCCAGCAATTCGGAGAGCATGAGGGTGATCAACGTCCCATCAGCAAGAACCAGGATATTCTCAGCGCATTCCACCTTCAGGTCGAGGGGGATTGGGGCTTTTTGTTGAAAATACGCGGTCACCCCTGCCACACAAGAACCCAGCGAAATTTCCCTCAAGTCCACAGCCCGCTTTTGATACGATTCCTGCAAGTTGTTCAGGAGCGCGGTGGCCCGGGTGACCGCAGCGTCCAGATCGTCAAGCACTTGCACGGAGTGTCCAGAAACCTGATCTCGCAAAAGGGCGACATTCCCCATCAGGCTCATCAGGACACTGGCCAGATCGTGGGCCACTCCCGTACCCACCACACCGACCGTGAACCACGATCGGTAGTTTGCCATCAAATCATGCAGCCGAAAACCATCATCAAACGGACTTTTCGCCAACGAGCCTTCTGATGGATTCGTTGAAGTAACTTTGGTAAGGCTGGCCATGGCAGGGCGGGAGGTGAAAAGGGGAGTGGCGTGTTCCTCTATATGCCCCTCCCGGGGGTGAAACACAAGCTGCTTCCCGGGATTGTCCCCACGACTGGGGACGGTTATCATGATGCCATGATTTCCATCGGAAAAAAGGCTCCGTCGTTCCATGCAGAAACCCAGGAGGGCCGAACGGTTTCCCTTTCCCAATTCAAGGGGCGCCCCATCGTCCTCTATTTCTATCCAAGAGATGACACCCCCGGGTGCACCCGGGAAGCATGCGGGTTTCGGGATTCATGGAAGGATTTTGAAAAAACCGGCGCGGTCGTGCTGGGAGTCAGCCCGGATGCCGTCGCATCGCATCAAAAATTCGCGACCAAGTTCAAACTCCCCTTTTTGCTCCTTGCCGATCCAGACAAAGCCATCTGTCAGGCGTACGATGTCTGGAGTGAAAAGAAATTCATGGGCCGGACTTACATGGGCGTTGTTCGCACCACTTTTCTGGGAGCCTGTTTGGAAAGTAAGAATGGGGTCTGTTGGGATGCCGCAGACCCTATGACAAGACGCGAGGAGGGAGAATACCCTTCATGGGTCTTTGACCGACGAGCAACGCGGCCAGAGGGTCTGCGGCGCCTCAACCCGAAGGGCGCGGGGTTTTTTGGCCATCTCCGGCGTTGGTTCGGCAGTCAAAGCCCGCTGTCGGGGATTCTCCTGCCTCACCGCCTTGGATATGGCCAAAAACCTCTCGCGCAGACCCCATTCTTACTTTCCAAGCAGGCTCTAATCGATTCCAAAGGCAAGATCGCGCACGTGTGGACCAAAGTGAAGCCCGACATCCATGCCAACGAGGTGCTCGACGCATTGAATGCCCTGGGATGAAAAGGATTCGAGTCAAAGTTGTTCCACGCGCCTCCAAAAACGAGGTCTGTGGCATGCATGGCGACTATCTGAAGATCCGGCTCACCGCACCCCCCGTCGATGGCGCCGCCAATGAAGCGCTCCGGGAAATCCTCGCCGACCATTTTCATGTAAAGGTGTCTGCCATTCACATTCTTTCCGGGGAAACGTCGCGGATCAAGCTTGTCGGTATTGGCGAATAAAACCCAGTCTGGTCATACCGAATCGTTTGTGCTGTAATTGGAGGTCCGGAAGGACGTTGATTCTTGCGCCCGTAGCTCAATTGGATAGAGCACCAGCCTCCGGAGCTGGGGGTTGCCTGTTCGAACCAGGCCGGGCGCACCATCCTTCGCTCGGAGATCAATCTCGCGAGCTACGGATAGCAGGCCATGTGGGAAAAAGCAGGACCAGTTTTAATCTTGCGAAGGATGCCCTTCGAAGCTCCGAAGGAGCGAAGTAGGGCTTCTTTGTTTTCCGAACGAAGACGGCCTCGCCGAAAACTGACAGTCTCATTTTCATGAATATTCTTATCATCGGTTGCGGCTATGTCGGATCGACTCTCGCTCGTCAGCTCATCGCCGATGGCCACCATGTCACCGGCGTTGTTCGAAGCCAGGAATCGGCCGAAACACTCGCCTCCCTTTCCCTCCCCTGTCGGGTTGCGGATGTTTCCACTCCCAATGGCGCCAAAGCGGCCACCGAAGGGGATTTCGATACGATCGTTCTCTCGATTTCCTCGCGTGGAGGGGACTATCAACGCACGTATGTGGACAGCATGCGTCACATTCTCGTCGCCGCTCGCGCTTCACCTCCCTCCCATATTCTTTACACCAGCAGTACCTCGGTTTATGGGCAGGATTCCGGGGAGTGGGTGACGGAATCATCCCCCGCGGAACCACGCCATGAAAAGGGAAGCCTCCTTGTTCAGACGGAAAACCTGCTGAGGGAATCTTCCATTCCTTCCACGATTCTCCGGTTGACAGGAATCTACGGACCGGGGCGACACATGATTTTGGATAAGCTTCGCGAGGGGGTGGAGTCCCTTCCGGGCAAGGGCGGCGTGTGGGTGAATCAAATCCATCGTGACGATGCCGCAGGAGCCATCCACTTCCTTCTCGGGAAGCCACCTGCGGAAGGAAACCGGATCGTTCATGTCACCGACGATCAACCCGTTCTCCGAAAGGATTTCGTCGCATGGCTTTGTCAGAAACTCGGACGCACACCCCCAAACTTTGATCCCTCGGAAAAAGTTGCTTCTCATCGCGGGCGCGACGTTCAACCGAATCGACGGATTTCCAATGAGACCCTGAAAAAGCTCGGATGGAAGCCGAAATATCCCAGCTTTCAGGATGGATACGCAAAGATCGTTTCTGCCGTGGAGGGCGACACTAGAAGCCATCTCATAAATAGGAAAAAGAAGCGCAGGAGTCGGAAAGGGCCTATGGCAAGGCGCGACGAAGGAGCATAGCCGCCAGGGCTCTGTGACTGAGGAGCAACACAGCCAGAGGCCCTTTCCGACTCTTGCCCGGCGGGTTGGCAATCTTTGAGTCTGTTGCGGCGTTGCTCATCGGTCGAAGATCCATTCGGATATTCTCCCTCCTCGCGCCTGGCAACAGACTCAAATCTCAGCCAACGCACTTTTTTCCTATTGATGAGATGGCTTCTAAGTCGTCGCCTCCGCAAGACTCAAAATTTTGACAGATTTTGAGCATCCTGTTTATCCTGTGACTCCTGTCCACAATCTGCTGCCCACTACGACAGGTGGCGACGACCGCTCGTGCTACGTAGCGAGGTCAAGTAGATTGAAATGTTGGAATGTGATCGGATCATTGGATTGAAGCAAAGGCTTTGTTCATCCACTTCGCAGAGGAGCAAGCGTCGCCCTCCATCACATCAGACCTTCGGCCTCGAGCTGATCGAGACGGCGATCGTTTTTATCGTCGATGATTTCAGTGCAACCTGGCAGATCTTTCAGGACATCCTGACAGAGCAACGCTCCGCTCTCAGGAGCCAGGCCGCTTGTTTCAATGACAAACTGATCCTCCGTCAGATAGACCCAGGCAAACTGTTCGCCGGAAAGGACGCGAAACTGCAGATTTTTTTCCCAGACAATGTCCTCCACGGAGCGAACCACCTGAGTCAAAACCTGTCCATGAGGGCCGATGGTTTGTTCGACATTTCCAAACCGCTCCATCCAGAGCGAAACGATCTCGGAAATATCCTGACGATCAAGCGGTTCCTTGAAGAGCGCGACAAATCCTTTTCGCTCGATGTTCACGTTCGAAGCGTCCCGATGAACCGATGGCGCGAACGCCATCCGTCTCCTACTTCATCAAAAGCACCTGACGGGCGCGCTTGATCTCACGGGCGAGACGACGCTGAAAGTGTGCCGGGAACCCCGTAAACGCACGGCCAAGAATCTTGCCGTTTTCCGTGACGTACTTCTTCAAAACCTCGACATTACGGAAATTCAAGTCCTCAAAGCTGATATTGGGACGACGGCGCGAAGCTGCCGCGTGGTTCTTCTTGCGTTTGGAAAATTTGATTTTCTTGCTCATGATCAGATGACTCCGGCTTCAACCAGGGACTTGTAGAGACCGCGCTTCTTCGCGGTGCGCAGGCCATTCGCGGAGATGCGGACCCGCACGAAACGCTTCAGCTCCGGCACATACAGGCGGCGGTCCTGAAGATTGGGATAAAATTTACGAGCATTGATGGCGGTGGTCTTGATACCCACACCACCGCTCTTCTTTGACAAACCGCGGCGGCAAATCGTATGCCCGGTCAACGGTTTCTTCTTGGTTAGATCACAGCGACGCATAAATCAAAATGAGTTAAAAGGAGCCACGCAGTCTGCCGAGATTCTCAAATGAGTGCAAGCAAATTTCCTCAGCCCCCTCCATCCCCGGAAACCTCACCTCCAAACCCGCTTCCAGGAATCACGAATGTAAAGCGGTCCGTGTATGCTTTCCATGCTTTACCTCCCCCAGACCGCGTGTTAGTTCTTTTCCATCCTATGGCACCTTCTCACCCCCAGAGATGGCTTGCTCTAAGTCTTTGGATTGCAATTATTTGCAATTCTCAGGCTGATGATTTCTTTTGGACAAATCGCGTTGCGGGAAATTTCACAAATGAAGTCAATTGGGTGACCAACGGCTTGCCGGTCGCGATTTTCCCAGGAATCCTTGATAACGCGAATTTTACCAACAGTCAGACGTATACGATCAACTGGACAGCGAATGTCACCAACGCCAATGTTTTCGTCAATAGCCGAGGGGGCATCATCACCCAATCCTTGGCGTCTTCCACATGGTGGATCACCAACAACTACATCTTGGGTCAAACTGCCAATCGAACCGGAAATGTGGTGATTTCCAGTGGAACGTTGGTGGTCACCAATGGATCCCGGAATGCGGCTTTAACCGTGGGAGGTGCGGGAAGGGGAAATTTGACCATCGCCGGAGGAGCGGTGATCGCCGATCAACTTTTCGCCACCAACATTGCAGGACAAACCAATTCCATCGATTTCCAAAGCGGAACGTTGACCACCTACGGCGCATCCATGCGCTCGAATTTCACCATGAATGTCGGCACCGCCGCAGGAAGCGCCACATGGAATGTTCTGGGCGGGACCAACACCTATATCGGAGACGGTTCCCATTTTTTCAACATTGGTAACGGCACGGGAAGCACGGGGCTCGTGATGGTCTCCGGTGCGGGAACACGTCTCGTCGTCACCAATGAAACCCAGTGGTGGACGGGGTTTCTCACCCTGGGGAATGCTGCCAATTCATCCGGCAACCAGCTCCTGATCACCAACGGAGGCGTCGTCGCCGGAGGCTACGGACGGATGGGCATGAATTCCACCAGCTCGAACAACCTCTGGGTGGTCACAGACTCAGGCTCCCGTTTTGATTCGATTGGAGACTTTGATATCATGGGCGAGAGCAACATCGTTCGCATCCTCAATGGGGGGTACATGAGCAGCGCGATGCTCAACGAAGGCAGCAACTCCTATTCCCACGGAAACACCGTGCTGGTATCCGGCAGCGGCTCGCTCTGGGATAATACAGAGGCTTTTCGTATCGGCTGGCTAGGCTCATATAATACCATGATGGTATCCAACGGAGCCATCGTTAACGCCACCCAATATGGAAGCTCCCTGGGTATCGGAAGTGGATCCGATAGCAACACCGTCATCGTCACAGGAAGTGGTTCAAGATGGAATGAGAATAGCATTGAAGGCTTCGGTGTAGGCTACGGAGGATCGGTGAATACGTTAAAAGTTCTGAATGGCGCACAATTTTATGTCTGGGGCTCAGCAGACCTCATGCTCGGGATCACAGGGGTCAGTTCCAATAACGCTCTTTTTGTTTCGGGAGGATCCTTGTTGGTCAGCAGCAACACTTACATTGGAAGCAATGCCACCTCCACGGGCAACTCAGCTTGGATCTCTGACGTCGGCACCACCTTGCTCAATTCCAACGACACCATGATCGGATATGGTGGCAGCAATAATAAACTGGTGATCTCCAACGGAGCCAAAGTGGTCACGGGTTCAGGGGGAACCCTTGGGGCCCTTGTAGGATCGGTCGGTAACAGCGTCATCCTTACCGACACGGGCTCCACCTGGACCATCCAGGGCTGGCAACTTTACGTTGGAAACGATGGCGGTAGTAACACGGTAAGGGTTTTGAATGGAGCCACCCTTATCTCAACGGGTGGGGAAACCTTTCTCGGATGGAACGCCATCGCCACCGGCAACGTGGTTTCCGTTTCAGGCCGGGGATCCACCATGACCAACAACACGATCTACGTGGGTTATTCCTCCAGAAACGCCAACTTTACGGTCTCCAATGGGGGTTCCGTTTACGCCACCAACATCCTTGTCGGCACTTTTGGCACTGCATCCAATAATACCCTTCTCGTTGATGGAGCTGGAAGCATCCTTCAAAACATCGGTGCCCTTTTCGTCGGGAGCAATGCCACCAGTCTCGGTTGGGGCCGGGTGATGGTCCAAAACGAGGGTACCATCGAGGACAATATGCTCGTCAGCGGACTCCGCAGTTCGGGAGATATCACCAATAGCGGGGGAATTTTCCAGTTCACGACCGCCACACCGACCATCACCACCAACACCCTCAATTCCATCATCGTCACCAACGCCACGGTTTCATATCGGAACGTGGCTGCCGCCGACATTTTCAACACCCAGGTTTCCAACATGACCTTCCGCGGAAATAACACCTTCCGCCTGAACAACTCCACCAATTCAACGATCACCTCCTATCAATTCGGCACCAACAACAGCCGCCTTTATCAAAATCTCAGTCTCATCAACGGCTCCACCCGCTGGCAAAGCACCGCATTCACCATGGGGCTGGGCGGTACCTTCTTTATCTCCAACACCGCAGCCACGGTTGCGGGCACATTCACCAATAACGGTACGGTGAATGTCTACGGCGGCAGTGTCCGGTTTGAAAATCCCGTCGTTCTCAGTGGAGCGTACCTGAGCGATCCCTCCACCAATATTTTTGCGACAAACGTCGTCATCACCAGCACCGGCTACATCCAGGCGGCTCCGGGCGACATTTATCAATTCGAACGGAATTGGACCATTCAATCCACCCAGAGCAACCTCTTCGACATGATCAGTGCCACGGTTCTTTTCACCAATTTTGGCGGACAACACGTTCTCGACCTGACAGGCAGCTCCGCCCTGGATCGGGGCACCAACGGCATTGTTCAACTTTCCCAGGTCACGAATAATTTCGCACTGGGAACCCTCATCATCGCCGGTGCAGGCGATACCCTCCGAGTGACGGGCGCCGTCAACAACGCCCTCTACGTCGGCACCCTGGCCCTGGGCTCCCTTGCAAACACCAACAATCTTTTCACTGACGTGAATGTCTACTACGACGCCAATCTCGCGGGGAATTCCTATCTAAGTCGCACCAC
>CAYYYL010000057.1:0-12823 GCA_964475835.1 uncultured Verrucomicrobiota bacterium
AGACAGTTCGGTCCTTATCCGCCATGGGCGCAGGAGATTTGAGGGGTTCACTTCCTAGTACGAGAGGACCGGAAGTGACGGACCGCTGGTGTTTCTGTTGTCTCGTCAGAGGCAGAGCAGAGTAGCTATGTCCGGAAGAGATAAGCGCTGAAAGCATCTAAGCGCCAAGCTCATCCCGAGATAAGATCTCCCACCCCGCAAGGGGCTAAAGGCACCCTGAAGACTACAGGGTTGATAGGCCAGATGTATAAGCGCAGCAATGCGTTCAGCTTACTGGTACTAATATGCCGTGAGGCTTGATTCAAAAACCAACTTCAAACGCCATGTTTGATCGTTTTTCTCTTGGCGCTTGTTGTGGTTACCTCAACAAAAGTCGCAAGTCGCAAGTCACAAGTAGGAGGTGACGGAGATTTGCTGGCTGATTACTGAATATTTAAGTTTTGAGTTTTAATTCCAAGTACTTGTGGGATCTGATTTTAGATCTTATGACTTGCGACTTGTGACTCAACTCGTTTTCCCGGTGGCTAGCATCTGTGGCACGACCCGTTCCCATCCCGAACACGGCAGTCAAACGCAGAATTACCGATGGTAGTGGTTGTATAGCTTCCGCGAGAGTAGGTTGCTGCCGGGGTTTATTTGAAGGAGCCGATCCGAAAGGGTCGGCTCTTTTTTTGCTTTATTACCCCGTTTTCAAAAGGGGGTGCGTTTCTGCCAGATCGAGGATTCTCAGGAGGCCAGGTCGACCATCCCGTGGATGTCCCCCCGGACCGATGATGCCACGAACTGACGGTCCTGGGGATGTAGAATCATGGGCATACCGTGCTTTGGAGACATGGTGAGGACCACCTTGTGATCGATTTTGGCATTGGGGGCCACCTGGAAGCGGTAGCGTTGGAGCAGAATGGAGAGCCCGATTTTGAGGGTCATGCGTGCAAAGTTGGCTCCAATGCAGGTGCGGGATCCCGCCCCGAAGGGCAGGTATTCATAAACCGTGGGTTTGATGGTGTTCCATCGCTCCGGGAGGAATTTTTCGGGTTCCGGATAAATTTCGGCCATGTGGTGGGTGATGTAGTGACTGAATACCACCGTAGTCCTTTCCGGAAGGTTATAGGGCCCGAGACGAAAGGGAACTGTGCTCAGCCGTGAGTGGAACACCACGGGGGGAAGGATGCGGAGGCTTTCCTTGATGACGGCATCCAGATAAGGCATTTTTTGGAGTTGTTCAAATGAGGGCGGTGCGCCATGCAAGAGGCCATCCATTTCATCCACCAATTGCGCGACAATGGCTGGATGCTGGGCCAGAAGAAAAAGCATCCATGTCAGGGTGTTAGCTGTGGTTTCATGGGCTGCCGTGAAAAGCATGTTTGCCTGTCCTACGAGCTCGGCGTCTGTGAGACTGGTGCCATTGTCGAATTTGGCCTGAAGAAGCATCGAGAAGACGTCCTGGGCTTCAGACTTAAGGTTGGCGCGTTTGTGTCGAAGCATGTCCAGGACCTCAAGCTCAAGGCGTTCTGCATGTTTCAAGAGCCGGTTGTAGGGGGTGCCGGGGTAATTGAATCGGAATAGTCGGACCCCAATGGAGCGATCCAGGGTGAACCATTGTTCAATCAATTCCCCGATTTTTTCGGCGTGAGGAAATCCATCCAGGCCAAACAGGAGGTCACACGAAACCTGGAGGGCGTATTGCTTGGCCTCTTCGGAAAAATTGAAAATTTGATTTGTAGGGAGTCGATCTGCGAATGCCTGGCTTAGCTGGACGATACGCTGGTGGTATTGTTCGATGATGCGGCCATGAAAACCGGGCATGAGGAGTTGTCGATTCTGCTGATGCTCTCCATTGTTCATGCTGAAAATTCCTCGTCCAATCCGTCGGTGGGCCGAGTTTTCTGGACCCGGAATGGTGAGCCCCGCAGAGTGAAATTGTTGGGGATTCGCCAGAAGCAATTGGTTGTATTTGGGGCCAAATGCAAAAATGACGGCGGAAGGACTGTTGGAGGCAAAGGAAGCGAGTTCGCCGTATTTGGAATGGACCTTGCGAAGGTAGTTGAGTGGGGAACGGTAGAATTTGATTAAATTTCCACGTCCACCAATGAAACGCATGCGGCCTGGACCTGGAATTTTTCCGCGATCATCCCCTCCATCGAGAAGATGGAAAGGGTTCTTGGGGACGGAGGTTTCCGTCTCATTCACCACCATGGGCTCAGGGGTCATCGGGAGACGTAGCCCCCATCTACAGCGAGGGCGTGCCCGGTGACAAAGGAGGCTGCATCGGAGCAAAGCCACAGCACTGCCGAGGCGACCTCTTCCGGAGTGCCCAGACGGCCGATGGGATGTTCAGATCCCAAAGAGCTTTTTTGTTGGAGAAGCAGAGTTTCGGTGGTTGGCCCTGGATCCGTTTTCTTGGGTGCCGAGAGCTGACTAAGGGTGCGGTCCAGTAAGGGGGTGTCGATCCCCCCGGGGCAGACGGCGTTGATCCGGATCCCTTTACGGGCATATTCCAGGGCGGCAGCCTTGGTCAGGCCCACGACACCATGTTTGCTTGCCACATAGGCGGGAATTCCTTTGAACCCGACGAGACCGGCAATAGATGCCATATTGACGATCGCTCCTCCGTGCCCCTGCTTGAGCATCTGTTGAATTTCAGATTTCAAACAAAGCCAGACGCCCTTAAGATTGACGGCCATCGTTTTATCCCAATTTTCTTCGGTACAGTCCGCAGTGAAGGATGCGGAGCTTTCGATGCCTGCATTGTTGATCGCAATGTCGACCTTGCCAAAGATTCTGACAGCCTCTTCGAGAAGGGCCTGGACGTCCCCGGGCTTGGAAACGTCGGCCTGAAAAAAAAGGCATTCCTTCGAAAATTTCCGAACCATGCAGGCGGTTTCCTCACCTTCGTTTTTTCGGCAATCGGAAAGGGCGACATCCATGCCTGCCTGGGCGAAAGCGAGGGCGCAGGCACGACCGATTCCGGATGCTGCGCCGGTTATCAAAACCACTTTACGTTTTGAATTCAGTCAGGGCCTTGGGTGGGGGGATTGCGAAGCGAGCATTCTGGCGGGAGTTTCGGCCAAGACAAGTCGAAAAGCCTTCACCCAAGCCGAGAGGAAGCCTTGATGTTTTGCTGGGCTTTCATAGGATGAAGCATCCCAAGGAGAGGCTGGCTAGGCCTGGGGCTTGATGATCAAAGACTATCGAATTCGATTTTTTGAGAAATACGTTTCGGCATTCAAGGGAGCGAGTCCGGGTGTGGCTGATGTGGAGTTTCAGAAATCGAAACTGGAGCCCTTAATTTCAGACTGGGTCGGAAACTTGTCCCGGGATGTTCCTGTGGTGGATTTGGGATGTGGTTCGGGTGGGCTTGTTTATACGCTCCAGTCCTTGGGGTTTTCTGATATACGTGCCTGCGACCTCTCTTCGGAACAGGTGGAACTGGCTCGAAAAGTGCTGCCTTCTGCCTATGTCGCCGATCTCCGTGAGGAGGTTCTGCATTTGCCTGCGGATACTTTTGGAGCCGTGTTTTTGTTTGATGTTTTGGAGCACCTGACTAAAAAGGAGATTTTCGATGTGTTGGAGCATGTTCATCGGATCCTTCGCCCTTGCGGGATTCTGGTGGTTCATGGGCCGAATGGAGACAGTCCCTTTGTGGGAGCCATCCGTTACGGGGATTTCACGCATGAAACGGTTTTCACACCTTGCAGCGCCCAACAACTGACGAAACTGCTGAGGTTTGTCGACTTTGATTCAAGAGAACATCTAGGGGCTTCGCTTTCCCTTTCAGGGGGCGTTCGATGGCTTGTCTGGAAAGGAATCCGCCTTGGGCTGACTTTGTGGAACCTGGTGGAGACTGGAGGCCGAGGTGCTGGGGTTTGGACGCGAAACTTTGCCTTCAAGGTTTCAAAGGGACGATGATCCTCAATCTGTCACGTCCTTTTCAGTGATGACTTTGTAATAAAAATTGAAAAGATCGGGCAGTTTTTTTCCCGGCTTGTTTTTTTGGGGAGGGAAGACATTCGCGATGGCCACATGGATCAATTGATCTCCGAAGATTCTTTTCAACCCAGGGGTATTGGCGGTATAGGCCACCACTTTGGGCAGGTCCGTGGGGAGTTGGTTAAATTCCTCGTCCGTGAGTCTGGGGGGGCCGAGAAAGGAGACAATGGCGGATATTTTCGGATTTTCGGCGATCAGTTTCGTGTAGATTTTGGAATCCATGCTCATCCCGATGCCGGCGGCTGCGATGGCGGTGGTCGGGGCCGTCTCCTCCCGGAGAACGGTAAGATGGGTCTCTCTTTTGAGGGTCGAATAGAACGTATCCATTTCGACCTGAAAAGGTTTCATGATAGGGGCGGACCGGTCAAAGGAAACAACGATGATCTGGCCCTGATCGTGCAACAGTTTTGATGTTTCAATGGCCATTCCATAGCCCAGGGCGCGATATCGGCGTAAATCGATTTTTTTTGGGAAATGGCAGTGGGTAAGGATCAGGGAACAGATGGATACGAGGATCGCAAAGATGCAGATGCCCTGGACCATGGGCTTCTTTTTCTCATCAATTTTGAAGAGGGGCATACAATTGATGTGCTTATACACAAAGGCCACTTGTATGGGCGATGATATTTTTTGACTCCAACATGGGGCTGGATATGATAATGAGGCTGAAAAGGTCTCGCCCGGAGAGTCGATGAACGGCAAGATAGCCCTGATTCCCACCATGAAAATGGGCGATTAGCTCAGCGGTAGAGCACCTGCCTTACACGCAGGCTGTCGGGGGTTCAAATCCCTCATCGCCCACCATGGGGAGACATCAACTGTAGGAAATGACGTCGTATTCAGGAACGGAAACGGGAGGAGGCCCCAGGGTGTTTCCGGTCGAGGAGGGTTCGGGATATTCGAATACCCTGCCTTGGAAATTTCGGAAGACGATGCGTTCCGAGTCCTTGTAGATCACATAATCGGGATTGATGGGCACCTTGCCTCCTCCTCCAGGAGCATCGATGACAAACTGGGGTACTCCGTAGCCCGACGTGTGTCCTCGCAGGGCTTCAATGATCTCGAGTCCCTTGGCGACAGGGGATCTCAGATGTTTGGATCCGCGGATGAGATCGCATTGATAGAGATAGTAGGGGCGCACCCGGCTCAGAAGGAGTTTATGAACCAATTCCTTCATCGTATCCACGTTATCGTTCACGCCTTCAAGAAGCACACTTTGGTTTCCAAGAGGAATGCCACTGTCGGAAAGCCTTCCGAGTGCGGCCCTTACCTCGGTTGTCAATTCGCGGGGATGGTTGGTGTGCACGCTCATCCAAAGCGGATGATGGCGTTTGAGTACGGCACAGAGTTGGGGTGTGATGCGCTGGGGAAGGAATATAGGGATGCGGGATCCGATGCGCAGAAATTCCAGGTGAGGGATAGCCCGTAACCGGCCCAAGAGGTGCTCCAATTTTTCATCACTCAGGAGAAGCGGATCGCCCCCGGAAAGGAGGACATCCCGCACTTCGATGTGCTGGCGGAGGTATTCGATCGCTTCATCCAGATGGGGATGAAAATCGTAACCACTGGCCCCACTGACGAGTCTGCTCCGAGTGCAATACCGGCAATAGGATGCACATCGATCGGTCACGAGCAACAAAACGCGATCTGGATAGCGGTGAACCAGACCCGGAACGGGCGAGGCCCCATCTTCACCCACGGGATCCAATAGTTCAGAGGGATCGGTGTGACTTTCGTCAATGGTGGGAATGACCTGCCGGCGTATGGGGCAGTGCGGATCCTTTTGATCGATCAGGGAGAAAAAATGTGGGGTAATCCCGAGTGAGAGCTTGGTGCCCGAAAGGCGTACACCAGCACGTTCCGAGGGCGTCAGAACGATTTTTTGCTCTAATTCCTCGAGGGAGGTGATTCGATGTTTGAGCTGCCATTTCCAGTCGTTCCAGTCTGATTCGGGAACAGTGCGCCAGGCGTCCCGTGGAGCGGGGTGAAATCGCGACGAACCCCGCTCATGAACCAAAGTGCTTTCAGTCTTCATGGTTTGGAAAGGCCAAATATGGGGCAGCACCAGGATCCTGTCAAATACGAGTCCGGTGGCAGGTTGGCGGAAATTATAACCACATGGTAATCAAAGGCTTATGCAATTTGGCGTTGGCCCAGCTTGGAAAATTTGAGTTTTATTTGAAGTTGGGGTTGAGTATGAACGCTTTGTGTCATCACGAGGTGATCCATTAGGAGCAGGCCTGATCCTTTTTGTAGGAGGGGTGGCTGGTTTTGTCTGGGGATTGCGGTGTTATCTTCGTCGGCGTTTGATTTGTCAGACTCCCACGTCGAAGGTTGCATCTGCAGCATTGGGAGGCGTTGAGCTATGCGGACGGGTTGGAGATTCGGCTCCCATGGTCAGTCCGATCTGTCAAACTCCCTGTGTTTGGTATCGATATCTGGTGGAAAAGGAGTCGAAGGATAGCAAGGGGCGGACTCACTGGTCCACAGTTCTTCGAGGGAAGAGCACTCAATGCTTTTACGTTCAGGATGAAACGGGGTGCATGCTCATTGATCCTGAGGGAGCGCAGATGGATGTGCCCCAGGGGTATTGCGAAATTTTCGGCGGACTTTTTAGCGACATTCCCATGCATCTGGAACAATTTCTGAATTCTGAGGGGGAATCAGCGACGACGTGGCTGGGGACGGAGAAGCGGATGCGTTTTACCGAATGGCGGCTTCAGGCCGGTGATCCTCTTTTTGCCCTTGGCACCCTGGTGGAGAGGCGCGACCTGGAGCAGCGTTCCCTGACGCCCTACGAAAATCTGATCCTTCGCCGTGAAGGGCGTTATTTCCTGATCTCCAACACTTCTGAAAAGGACGAGATTGCCCGCCTTTTCCAACGTGCATTATGGGGGATTCTTGGGGGGGCGGTTGCCGCCATGGTCGGTTTAGGGATTCTCCTTGGACGAATGGGGGTCCTTTCTTGAGGTGGGTTGGGGCTCAACCATGGCTGTTTTTGTTCTGGTTTTGTTGCTTCGAGTGAATTAGAAAGAGTCATGATCCTTGGAGTTGGTTTGCTTGTCTTTTTTGGGTTTGTAATGGTTTTGATCGTGGTCCTCGTCTACGGGGTCGCACTTTACAACGGTCTGGTACGATTGAAGAACCAGATCGAGAAGGCTTGGTCCAATATCGATGTTCTGCTGAAACAACGTACCGACATGCTCCCGAATCTGATCGAGACGTGCAAGGGGTACATGCAACATGAGCGTGGAACGTTGGAGTCCGTCACCAAGGCCAGGACGAGCTGGCAGAATGCGGGCAGCCGGGCGGATCAAATCGAGGCGAGCAATCAGATTACGGGGGCATTGAAGACCCTCTTTGCCGTCTCGGAACAATATCCGGATTTGAAGGCGAATCAAAATTTTTTACAGCTTCAGGGGGCCATCCAGCAGATCGAGGGACAGATTGCCGATCGGCGCGAGTTTTATAATGATGCAGTGAATCTCTACAACACCGCGATCCAGCAGATGCCAGACCTTTTTGTTGCCCGCATGCTCGGATATCAGCCCGCTCCGTACTTCAAGGTGGATGATGCCGATCGGGCTGTTCCCAAGGTGAGTTTTAACTAAGGTGTGTGGCCAAGCCATGCATCGGATTCTGCTGGTCTTTATTTTTGCCTGGGTTGGGTCGGCTGAGGCCGTCATGTTGAATGTGGTCCGTCCGGAACCGGGAGAAGGGCTCTCCATGCCGATGGGATTTACCTTTGTCCTGGGAAGAGTGACGCCCGCAAATTCCGTCGTCACCTGCAATGGTGTGCCCTGCGAAGTGGATGACGAGGGTGCTTTTTTGGGGTTTGTTCCTATCAAACGGTTCGGGGGATGGAAGGAGGAGAACGATCGTCTATGTGATGCCGTGTTCTCCTTTGAGGCGAGGGATGATGAGGATTTTGAGCGGCTTCTGGTTTATGCCTACACGCCCCGGAGTCCTTCTGCCGCAAGACTTGCCCAGGAAGTGTACGAACCTCCGAGGGCGGCGCGTGTGCTTCGGGATCAATGGATTGGTCTTGAGGGAGAGGATCTGGGGAATGTGGTTCTGCTTCCAAAGGGATCCCTCGTTCAGGTTGCTGCCGGAAGCGTGTCCAACTATGTCTGCCAGCTCCCGGAAAATGGGGAGGTTACCATTTCAGCGAACGAACTTGAGACCACGGAGGAAATGCCCGGAAGGACTCCTGAGCCTCAGATTTTTCAAATTTCCGGGCAGTCGGAGATCGCTCCCTTTTGGAAGGCTTCGCTGGAATGTGATCGGGTGTGGGGGTTTTGGGCGGAATCGCGGGGGGACCATCTCAAATTTCAGCCGCGCTGTTTTTTGCTAAAAAAAGGGGGGTGGGATGAAGTCCATCCCTTGCGTGGGCTGAGAGTGTGCCTTGACCCCGGACACAACCCGGACCGTGGTGCGGTGGGGCCTCGGGGATTTGAGGAAAGGAATTCAGCGTTGTTGATTGCGCGTGTAGCTGCGGAACTCCTTCGGAGGGAAGGGGCGGAGGTTGAATTCACCCATGAATCCGAGGCCTTGCCATTAAAGGAGCGTCATGCCCGGATTCATGAATTGAATCCGGATATTCTGGTAAGCATCCACAACAATTCCGTTGGGGATGGGGACGACCCCCGAATGAGGCGCGGAACCCAGACCTTTTACCTTTTTCCATGGTCTAAGCTCCTTGCAGAAGAGGTTCACCGATCGATGTTGCTGGATTTGGGAACGAAGGATCGGGGGTGCATCCGAAGGAATCTCTATATCACCCGCTATCCGGGGTGCCCCAGCATTCTTGTGGAACCGGAGTACCTTGTACTGCCGGACCAGGAGAAAAAATTTCTCGATCCAGCCTATCGGTTACGGCTGGCGGGAGCGATTGTAGACGGAATCCGAAGATTTGTGATGCAGGCTGGTGAAAAGCGGAAGCCATAATGGGGGGATCAAAATGTTTTTTTTGCAGTTTGAAATAAGGGATCCTGGGAATTTGGAAATTGGAGCAGGATTTTTTTTAGATTTGCAGATGCTTCCCTGTTTTTTTCAAAAGATTGCGACATCATAAAGCAAGCCACCGCTTCGTGAGGGTGACCCTGCTGTGAAGCGATCACTCCAAGGTTGTTGTAAACGTGCTGAAGCAGGACTCCATCCTGGATTGCCTTTTCGTAGAACCCCCGGGCCTGATCCCATGCCTGGTGGCGCATTAAAAAATTTCCCAACCAGAAATGGCCGAAGATGCTCTGCACCGTTGTTTTATTTGCGGTGAATTGTTGCAGATTCACGGCTTCAATGTTGCATTTTGAAGCAACGTCGTTTCGAACACAGATCGCGGTGGTTTCGTCGAGGTAGACCATGGGCCACTCCTTCAAAGGGAGCAATCGTTCATAGATTGCCGAATCGCGAAACTCGGTGTGTTTGAGTAAAAAAATCGCAATATCATGTTTTTTTGCGAATGTCTGAATGTCGATTTTGCCGTTTGCAAAACGGTCGTTTTCGATTCGGTGATCCCCGGAGTACCAAAAACTCAAACTGTGAATGTAAATTTTATTGAAGGGGTAAAGTTGAAACCCAACATAGCCCCCTTGATTGTAACTAGCATAAACATTTCCAGGGATATGATGGTCTTGGATGAACCTTATGCCGCCAAGGGGTTTTAAAATGGGGGATGGCCATGGCCTGCACAGCTGGGGGGCGGGTTGCCAGCGATAGTAAAGGCCGGACCAAAGAAGGTAGTTAAAGATGAGAAGGACGATCGCGAATCCCACAGACATCCAAAGCTCGCGCAGGGGCTTAGTTCCCGACGGATGCGCATTCTTCCCGTTGAGGAATAGGGCGACGATGGGGACGGTCGTCAATGCGTGCAAAGCCATGAAACGCCGGAATTCCAATGTGGCCGCCGCCGTGGTCACGAGCAGTACAAGCAGACTTAAATAAGGGGCGGGACGACGCCAGGGGAAGACGATCAAAGCGGCACAAAGAGGGATGGAAAATTTCAAGATCGTGGATCGATCCAGAATATCCGGCAATGGGCTGAATACCGGAGCGCTTTCGACGGTGGGAGGAAACAAGTTCTCGAGGGTTCCGGGGCTGAACCATTGAAGGGGCTTGAGTAATTTTGGATCGAAATATTCTGAAATGGCTGCTGCGATCAAGCAGGAGAAAAGGATTTTTCCAAGGGAGGGGGGACGGGTTCCACGCCAGCGTTCCGTTATCCAGAATATCGTGACCCATAGGATTCCCAAAGAAGCAAAGGCGTGGAACTGAATCCAGATGAATAGCAGGATGGGGAGGGCTCGGATTTCTTTGCCACCACGAAGTTCATATCGCCGCAATAGCCAAACGAAAAGTGCTGCAAATGTGAAGTTTGCCAGATCCCCACGTGGAAAAAAACGATCGTGAGCCGTAATAAGAGTTCCGCAGAGGGCGGCAGCGTTGGCCGCCCAACCTACCCCCTCGTCCCTCAGCCATAGGCCAATGAAAATACAGGCCCCGAAAATCAAAATGACTTTGTAGAGCAAAAATCCTGAATACCCGAAAAAGGAATAAAGACCGTAAAGGGTCCATTCGAGGATGGGATTGTCCCGGATGGGGATTTCAGCGGAGGGAACAAACGAGTAGTCACTGAAATGAGGCATTCGGCCTGTTTCCCACATGATTTTGCCATGGAGGGCGTGGGCCCAGACGTCATTGCAAGTGTCCTGCGAAATGGCAAAACCAAGCCCCAGGGAGACCGTCAGAAAAAATAGAAGCCAATGGATCCAACGATGCTGGGGGAGCACATGAGAAGGTTGTCGTCGAACAATCCCGGCTTCAAGCCTTTTGAGTGGAAGCAAAGGGATCCGATTTGGGTGGATTTGCGATTGTGGAGTCCCTTGTCGAATCGCTTAAAACTTCTTGCTTGGGCCGCTGGGCACAGTAAATTGGGGGTTCGTCTCTGGCGGGTTAGCCAAGTGGTAAGGCTGGGCTCTGCAAAAGCCCCATCGTCGGTTCGATTCCGACACCCGCCTCCAGCCTCAGTTTTGCATTTTTCCCTCTGAGAATGGAAAAAACGGAAGTCGGAAATTGGTCAAAATGGGCGAAAACTGTCAGTAAACTGTCAGTAAAATTCGCCCGGACGGGGTGCTCCGCGAGAGCTTTTTGAGGACTCGCGACTACCCGCCCACTGCTCGTTTGGGTAAACGAGACGATTTGCGGTACCTTGAACCATAGGAAAAATCATGAGCCGGTACCGATTGTTCAAGCGCAACGGAGTTTACTATTCCGAGGATGTGGAGTCGGGAAAACAGAAGAGCCTTCGAACCACGAATCATGAGGAAGCCAGTCGGTTGGTCTTTCACCGACAGGAGGCGGGAAGAATGCCAGCCCTCAACCGCGAGATTGCCCGGACGTACTTGTCTGCGGGCGATCCCGAATTGACCAAGCGAACATGGCAAATGGTCATGGACACGCTTCAAAGCTCGGGAAGCAGCAGCACCCGGGAACGCGCCCGCTGGGCGGCCAAATGCAAGGACTTCGATTCCATCCGCCATAAACCCCTTGTGGAAACAACCAGTGACGATTTTCTGAAGGTGCTTATGGACGGGAAAACCTCAACCAATCATTTCTTACGGCGATACCACAACATGGCTTTGGGGCTTGGCTGGTTGCCCTGGCCAGTCCTGCCGAAAAAACTCTGGCCGCCCATCCGTCATGCCCGAAAACGAGCCATCAAATGGGAAGAACATCAGAAGATCGTGAAGCGTGAGGGCAATCAGGAACGCAGACTGTTTTACGAACTCCTATGGGAAACAGGCGCCAGCCAGTCCGACGCCGCCCGGTTGACGCATGAGAGCATCAATTGGCGTGAAAAGCTTCTGACGATCCACCGGCGCAAGATTGAGCATCATGACCCTATTCCCGCTCAAATACGAATTGGAGAGCGTTTGGAGGGCATTTTGAGGCAATTGCCACAGGAAGGACCCTTGTTTCCTTATCTGCGGAACGTGGATTGCAAGCATCGGGGAACGGAATTCCATCAGCGGTGTGAAGGTTTGGGCATCCACGGCATTTCATTACACAGCTACCGCTATGCATGGGCGGTCCGGGCGCGGCAATGTGGCTACCCGGAGAGGTTCGCCCAAGCGGTCTTGGGACATGCCAGCAAAGCCGTTCATCGGGCTTATGCCCGGTCAGCGGAAATGACAGTCCCGGCCTTGGAAATGTACGAAAAACAATATGCTGCAATGAACGTCGTGCCTGTGAATTTTTTCCAGATTCAGCAATCCATTGAGAAGAAAAACCAAAGCAGCGGGCATTAGCAGCTTGCTGAAAAAGTCGGAATGGTCGCGTTGCCGTCTTTCAGCAAGCTGTTAGACCCCATCTCGAAAGGTGGATGGGCAAGGCGCCTGACCTTTCTTTTTCTGAAGATTCTTGGTCTTCCAATGGTGGGTAATCGTTCGCGTTGCCCGTTCCAACCAGGCAATATCTGTGGCGAGATTGAGGACCAGGACGGCCGCAAAATATTTGGGTGCATTATCAGCGGGAGTTCCCAGAGGTTTGAGAATGCGATGCCCGATGAGAATGGGGATGTCATGGGGCTGAAACCCCAGGAGTCGAGCGGCTTGTTCGACATTCAGACGTGCCGGTAGAGGTAATTCTTCGGGGGAATGTCCGGTGACTTTCAAATGGTGGGACGTTTTCATTTAGAATCTATTCTGGAGATAGCGTATTGCCTTGGAGGTCTTGTCGTCGGCTTCAGACGGTGGAGTTTCTTCCGATTTGAGAACGAATTCGAGAAGGGTTCGCACGCCATTGGTCGCCTCGTGAGTCTCTTCCAGGGTGGTTT
>CAYYYL010000058.1:0-11902 GCA_964475835.1 uncultured Verrucomicrobiota bacterium
TGATACGGTTTGGTCAGGACGGCCCGGAAACCATGTTTTGTGTGTTCCGCCATCACCGGGTCATTTGAATACCCACTGGAGACGATCGCTTTAATATCAGGATCGATTTGAAGCAATTTCGCAATCGCCTCCTTGCCACCCATGCCATTGGGGATGGTGAGATCCATGATGACGACATCGAAGGGTTTTCCTGTCTCCCGCGCCTGACGATAGGCATCGATGGCTTCGGTCCCGTTGATCGCAAAGGCAACCTGATGCCCCGATTCTGTCAGCATGGCGCCCGTCACTTCGCGGATGCCTTCTTCATCGTCCATGAGCAGGACGCGCCGGGATGCCTGCTGTGTCTGGGAAAGGGGGGGGGCGACGGAGGGTGCCGGTTCCTCCTTCGGAGAGAGTTTGGTTGAAGCGGGAAGATAGATTGCGAAGGTGGAACCTTCACCGACCCGGGACGTGACGGCGATGTGGCCCTCATGTTTTCGAATGATCGAATAGGCCACTGCGAGGCCAAGGCCCGTGCGTCCGGGCTTGGTGGTGAAGTAGGGATCGAAAATCTTGGGCAGGTGCTCCTCGGGCATGCCGGTGCCCTGGTCACGGATGGTGATCCGGATGTATCGTCCCGCTTTGAGTGGGGGGATTTCGTTTGTTTTCACCTCCACGTTGCATCCTTCGAGTTGGATGATGCCGTTGACGTCACTCATTGATTGCATGGCGTTGATGGCGACATTGGAAATGACCTGGCGGATTTGTCCCTCGTCGATCTCCACGGGCCACAGGTCGTCCGGGATGCTGCCATCCCATCGAATGGGGGAGTTTTTAAGAACCACGGACACGGAATCCCGAACCAGCTGGGCGGCGGACATGGTGCGCTTGATGGGGGCCCCGCCCTTGGAGAAGGTGAGGAGATGAAACGTGAGTTCCTTCGCACGGATGGAGGCCTTTTCGATTGCAGCAAGCCGTTTGGCGAGCTTGTGCTCGGGATCGACGGACTCCTTGGCGAGCGAAATGTTCCCCATGATGACGGCCAGCATGTTGTTGAAATCGTGGGCGATCCCTCCGGCAAGAATGGCCACGGACTCGAGCTTGCGCGCCCGGATCAGTTCCTCATTGGCTCGGGAGAGTTCCTGCGTACGCCGTTTGATTACCTCTTCGAGATTCTGATTGTAGGTACTGATCTCGCCATAGAGGACGGAGTTCTCGAGCGCATAGGCGGCGCTGACGAGGATGATGGAAAGCATGCTGAGAAGGACATCGTTCGTCTCGCTTTGAGAGAGAATGCCGATGAACATGCCCATCACCCTGCCCCTGGTGGCCATCACGTGAAGGACGAGGGGCCTTTCCATCTTTTTCCGGATGATGACGGCGTGATTCTGCCGAAGGGCCCAGGCAAAGGTTCCCTCCTCGATCTCTCGCGCCATGGCCTGCCGGAGCCGTGCGATTTCACCCGAGGGTTCGCAGTCCGCGAGTTTAAAACCCAGATCTGCATCGTCCACCATGGCGAAACCGGTGACGTCAAACGTCATCAATCGCTGGATGTACGAGCGTGCAATGCTGAGGACCTTTGCCAGGTCCCGACAGTCCTTGATGCTGCTCTGGAAGTCTCCCAGTGAGGATAGAAGGGCCAGGGATTCGACATGAGAACGGTGGGCGGCTTCAAGGTAGCGGGTCCGCTCCCTCAGTTCCCGGAGTTGTGCCTGCAGTTCTTCGATCTCGCTCATTCCTTAAACCTATTTTCCCGAATGCTTTAAAAATGTTTCCACAGCGTCTCCGAACTGCCGGTCCACTTCATTCAGGGTGGGGGCAAGGACGCTGGGGGAAAGGCCGATGCGCTCCCACGCTTCGCTTGAAAGGGGGGGGACAAGCCGTTCCCCGCTCGAGCCGAGCTGCATCGCGTTGGCGATCAAATCGGCCACGTGGATGACGCAGGCCTCTACAGGAAAACGCGTTGAGTGCATGGGTTGATGGTGATGGGTGACGGATTCGATCAGAGTAGTGGGGAGTTTCCAGTAATCCAGAAGAACTCCGCCGACTTCTCCGTGATCGAATCCAAGAATCTCCTTTTCCACCCGGTGAAGGAGCTCGCCGGAACTCTTGCACCGGACGAGGCACTCACGCGCCTGGTCCGGAAGCTTCAGATAGATGATCAATCGTCCAATGTCATGAAGGACTCCGGCTACGAAATAACGCTCCACGTTGGCTTCACGCCGATAGGTTGCGAGAATGCGTGCGGCGATTCCACAGGCGATGCTGTGACGCCAGAAGGAGTTCATGTTTACCAGATCGTCGGCGATGCCCTCGAAGAGCTCTACGACGGAGGTTCCAAGGGCGAGATCCCGCAACTGCTGAATGCCAATGACGATGACGGCATGGGAAATGGTGTCGATGGTGGATGGAAAATTGTAGAGGGCACTATTGGCAATTCGCAGGAGGCGGGCGGTAAGGCCGGAATCCTTGCTGATCACATCCCCAATGGCACTGGTGGAGCTGTTTGGATCGTTGATGGTATTCGTGATCTCCTCATAAATAAGGGGGAGCGAGGGGACCGTGCCCGAATCGTTGATCAGGCTTTTGGGGGTGATGCTCATGAGTTTCCCGTACTGAGCTGTTTCGCTTTCCGCAGGACGCAAAGGTTCAGAAGTTCTACGATGGCGGGATGATTCATATCCGTATTTTTAAAAAGTTCACGAGTCGAGGCTTCGGCAGCGGCTAGAATAGCCGGGTCCATTTGGGCTGTGGCCTGGGAAACAACGTCCTCCTTGTTCACCCCTTCGACATCGACCTCGGTGATTCCCCATGCCTTGAGAAGGCCCAGATGCTTTTCGGTGATAGACAGCCCCGATGGCATCAGTAGCTGGCCATTCATGTTCTTCACCTCACTGGCGAGCACCATGCCCGCCTGAAGGTCGCCGACGTTGATCGTTCCCATGACAAACGGTTTAACTCAAATCATTCTTAAAGGAAACAAAAACGAGGAATCGGGGTCACTCATATCGAAGGGCATCAATGGGGTCGAGTTGGGATGCCTTACGGGCGGGGTAGAATCCGAAAAACACACCCACCGCCGCACTGAATAAAAAAGCTCCCACCACCGAGGTGACGGAAACGAGGCTGGGCCAGCTGGTGAAGATGGAGATGAGCTTTGAAGCGCCAAGTCCCATCAGGATGCCAAGAATGCCTCCCATAGAGCTCAAGGTGACGGCTTCGATCAGAAACTGAAGCAAAATGTCCCGGCCCCGGGCTCCAACCGCCATGCGGATGCCGATTTCACGTGTTCGTTCCGTCACACTCACGAGCATGATGTTCATGATGCCAATGCCTCCCACGATAAGGGACACGCTTGCGATGGCGGCAAGAAGAAGGGTCATGACCCGGGATGTGGCCGTGGCCATCGTGGCGATCTCCTCCTGATTGTGCACCGTGAAATCGTCATCCTTTCCTGGGCCAATCCGATGTCGCTGGCGAAGCAGGGATGTGATTTGTTCCTGCACTGGGACAAGGGAGGATGAGTCTGCAACCTGGACGTTGATTCCACGGAGGGTGGTTCCTCCCGTGACACGTTTCATGGCGCTCGTATAAGGGAGGATGACGACATCGTCCTGATCGGTCCCCATCACCGAAAGTCCCTTGGGCTGGAGGACGCCGACGACGGTGAAGGGAACGTTTTTGATTCGAAGGATTTGACCCACCACGTCTCCTTCGCCAAACAGCTGCCGAGCGATGGTCCGTCCGATTACGGCAACCTTGTTGGCGCCCCGAACATCCTGCTCGCCGAAACCGGTGCCCTGCTCGAACGGCCACTGCCGGAGCTCGAAATATTCGGCGGATTCCCCAAGGATTTGGGTGTACCAGTTTTGATTGCCGGCGGCGATCTGGCTGACGGAGCGCACCTCCGGGCTGATGGCGCTGATTTCCCCGATTTCCCGTTTCATCGCCTCGGCATCCTCAATCTTCAAGGTGCCTGCACTTCCCATCCCGGTGCGCAATCCACTGCTGGTCGTGCTCCCGGAAAAGACAAGGATCACATTCTGGCCGAGACTGGCGATCTGGTCCTGAACCTGTGCCTTGGCTCCATTTCCCACGCCAACCATCGCGATCACCGCGGCCACACCAATGATAATTCCGAGCGCGGTCAGTGAGGAGCGTAACTTGTTTCGCCGAAGAGCCCGCACGGCGATGTGGATGGTGGACCCCAGGTTCACGGTGCCTCGGAATTTTGCAATGCCGTCATCTGCGCCCTGGCGTCTAACCGTGGAGAGACGGTGTGATCGCTCAGAATGCGTCCATCACGCATCACGATGTTGCGTTTGGCGTAGGAGGCGATGTCCGGTTCATGGGTGACCATCACAATAGTGACCCCCTGATCGTTCAGCTCCTGAAACAGCCCCATGATTTCCATGCTTGTCCGGCTGTCGAGATTGCCGGTGGGCTCGTCGGCGAGCAAGATTTCCGGCTGGTTCACGAGCGCGCGTGCGACGGCGACGCGTTGTTGTTGCCCCCCCGAGAGCTGGCTGGGGTGGTGGTCCCCGCGTTCAGACAACCCGACCGATTCCAGCGCACGGCGCGCGCGGTCGCGAAGCCCGGAACCTGGAGTGTGGTTGGGCGCATATAGCAAGGGGAGCTCCACGTTTTCGAGGGCCGAGGTCCGTGACAAAAGGTTGAAGTTCTGAAATACAAAGCCAAGTTTCCGATTTCGAATGCCGGCGAGTTCGTCCTTTTGAAAGGTGGAAACATCGAGGTCGCTCAACAAGTAGCGGCCACCGGTGGGCCGATCAAGGCATCCCAGGATATTCATAAGGGTTGATTTGCCGGAACCACTGGCTCCCATGATGGCGACGAATTCACCCCTTTCAATGATCAGGTTCACGCCCCGTACGGCATGCACCATGATTTCTCCGGTCGAATAGGATTTATGAATGTCCTGGAGCTGGATGACCGGTGTCATGGGGAAATCGTTCAAAATGGGATGCCGGGTTTACTGGGACAACCGTGGAGTTTTAAAAACTTTTAAAACCGTCGCATCCCCCCGCCAAACGGATTTGGAGTTCCAGTCGGTCCTGGTGCCGCCCCGCTGCGGGTGCCTGTAATGATGCGGTCTCCTTCCTTCAATCCCTCAACCACCTCCGTTGAGACCCCGTCCGTGATCCCGATCTGAATTTGAACCCCCTGGGGTTTGCCTGCTCCTTCCGGGAGGATGTAAACCGTTCTGGATCGCCGATCGGAATTCCTGCCGCCCCTGTTTCCTTTGGGATGTGATCCGTCGTCCGGATTTTTCTTCGAAGTTGCCTCCTCGGGAGGACGAAATCTCAGGGCGGCGTTGCTGATGGCAAGCACGCCTTCCCGTTGGGCGATGATGATCGATACGTTGGCGGTCATGCCCGGTTTGAGTTTTAATTCCGGATTATCGACATCGATCACCGTATCGTAGGTGACGACATTTTGAACCGTGGTGGGGGCGTTTCGTACCTGTCTCACCCGGCCGGTGAAGGAACGAAAAGGAAAGGCATCCACGGTGAAGCGAACAGTTTGATCGATTTCCACGCTGCCAATGTCCGCTTCGGCCACATTGGCATCGATCTGCATCTTCGTCAGATCATTGGCGATGGTGAAGAGAATAGGGGCGCTCAGGCTTGCGGCTACGGTCTGGCCCACGTCGACACTGCGGGAGATGACGCTTCCATCGATGGGGGCATAGATGGTGCAGTGGGCGAGATCGACCTGTGCTTTTTGGAGAGCACCTTCCTTGATTTTAACCAGGGCTTCCGCCTGGGAGTAGGCGGCCGTGGTTTGATCCAGGGTTGCCTGGGGAGCTGCGTTTTGGGCGAAAAGCTTTTCAGCACGAATAAGATTGGCCCTGGCCAGAGCCAGCCCTGCCCGTGCATTGGCGAGATCCCCCTCCGCCTGCATGGCATTAGCCTGATAGATGGAGGGATCGATCTGGGCAATCACCTGGTCTTTGGTGACCGGGGAGTTGAAATCCACAAATAGCTTTTGAATGATTCCTGAGATCTGGCTTCCGACCTGGACGGTGGTGACGGGGTTGAGCTGCCCGGTGGCGGTGACGATCTGGGTGAGATCGGTGCGGGTGACCGTGGTGGTGATGTAGGTGGATGTCGATCCCCCGGGGCGTTTCATGAAGTGGCGGAGGGTGAGCCCTGCGGTGACCAGAATGGCAATGGCGAGCAGCCATCGAATCCATTTCATAAGTTTATGGGCTGTCATGGGGCGGGGTGGAGGAATGGGGTTCCTGAAACTGGGCTGTCGAACGCTGCAAATCTCTGAGAGCAACCTGATAGTCGTAGATTTGGGTGCTTAAATCCGTTCGTGCGCTATTCAAATCACGAAGGGCGACGAGGGTGTCGAGACTAGTGGCGGCACCCGCTTCGTATTGAACCTGCAGGTCCTGATAGTTTTGTTCGGCTGCCTCCACCTGGGCCCGAAGGGCTTCGATGGTCCGGTGCAGAGTGTCCGCCTGGAGCCATGCGTTCTTCACTTCCTCCTCAATGGACTTCGCCAGCTTTTCACGGGCAAGACGTGTTTGTGCAATCTGACGATCTGCGGTCTGGAGGTCGATCTCCCGTTGTCCCCCTTCGAAGAAAGGAAACTGCAGGGCGAGTCCCGCCCTCCAGTCGGTGTCGGAGCGGCCAGATCCAGGACTGTTCCATTCCTCGGTGATCTGGGCCACGAGGGTGGGCCCGTACTGGCCGATGATTTCATTTTTTCGGGCAATATCCTGTTCCACCGTGAGTGAGCTGATGGTGTAGTCTTCCCGCTTTTCCAGAGCTCGTTGAAGGACTGTTTCGAAAGGTTCATCCATCCAGTCCAGAGGAGGCGGATCGGTCACCTGGAAATCGGTCTGACGATCAAGATTCAGGATGTTGCGAAGGGTGGTGCGCGTGGACTGCACGCTTCTCGTGGATTCCAGTTCCGTTCGACGTGCGGTTTCCACAGCAACCCTGGCCCGTGAGACATCTGTTCGGGTGACCTCCCCCACATCATACCGCTTTTGAGCTAGATCGAGTTGCTGTTCGGCTAGGTGGCGTGTTTCCTGGTTCACCTTCAAAAGTTGTTGTTGTTTGAGAACCTCATAATAGGCTTTTGCCACGCCAAACAGGGTTTCGCGAATGGTGAGTTGATGCTGAAGCGAACTGGCCTGTGAAGTCAGTTTGCCCAGGCGATATGCTGGAAATGCCGTGAAATCGAGCAGGGGTTGTTCATATGTGATACCTGCGCTTTTGTTGTCCACACGTCCGGATGAGGTTGTGAGAGAACTGGAGGGTTGATTCTGGTAGCTGGCATTTCCCGTGAGTCTTGGACCGAAACGTGTGAGGGCGCTCCAGGGAAGAAGTTTTGCCTTCTGAATTTCGAGAAAGGCGGTCTTGATGGTCTGATCCGTATCCAGCACGCGTTCGTAGGCCTGATTGAGGGTGATGGTGGGGGGTGAGACTGGGTGGGATTCCGTTTCTGGGGACAGGGGAATGATGCCCAGGATCCAAAAAATCGAAAAACCCAAATAACCAAATTGGGGAGGAAAAAGAAATCGCATGAGGTTCAATTTTGGCCCATGGAGCTTCATGACTGGATCCAGCGTGGTAGACCCCACGCCCCCTGTCAAGATCCGGGTCGAAGGAAACTCCAAAGAGATCCAACTCCGACTTATATTAAAGGTTCGGGGGGAATGAACCTGTTGGGGATCATCTTTAATTGACGTGACACGCCTTCAAACCGCGTTTCGCCAGATATTGCTGGTGATAGTCCTCGGCGCGGTAAAAGGTTCGGGCCAGTTCGATCTGAGTCACAATCGGTTTGGAGAAACGTCCGCTTTTCTGTAATTTTTCAAGGGATGCGCGGGCTTCCGCCTCCTGTGCGGGGGTGTAAAAGAAAATCACGGATCGATATTGGGTGCCGATGTCGGGTCCCTGCCTGTTGAGGGTAGTGGGGTTGTGATTCTTCCAGAATATTTCGAGCAACTGGTCGTAGGTGACCTTGGTCGGATCGTATTCCACCTCGACCACCTCAGCATGGCCGGTTTCATCTGTGCAGACATCCTTGTAGGTTGGATTTTTCATGAGTCCTCCCGAGTAGCCGACAGCCGTGCCAGTGACGCCTTTTAACTCACGAAAGGTTTCCTCGACACCCCAGAAACACCCGGCGCCAAACATCGCCTTCGCCCTCAGGTTTTTCGCAGTTTTCGGCGGATTTTCCACGAACGTCAGGGCGGCAGAGTTGATGCAGTAACGCAGTCCCGTGGGCGCCGGCCCGTCATTGAAAACATGGCCGAGGTGGGTGTCGCATCGCACGCAGTGGATTTCATCACGCGTCATCCCGTGACTTGAATCGGTTTCCCTGGCGATGTTTTCCCCGGCCACGGGCTGAAAGAAACTGGGCCAACCCGTCCCGGAGTCAAATTTGGCATCCGATCGGAAAAGGGGAAGCCCGCAACCTACGCAGAGATAGATGCCATCCTTGTGATTGTCATGGAAGATGCCACAAAAGGCGCGCTCTGTGCCCTTGGCACGTGCCACTTTATATTGCTCCTCTGTCAATTGCGCCTTCCATTCGGCATCGGTTTTCTCGACGTGCGGCACGCTTACAGGCGCCGAGAGTTCGCCCTGTTCATTCAAAAGTCGGACGGTTACTTCCTGTGTTGCGTTCATGGGAGGGGGATCTTTTTTTTCGGAATGGGGTTGTGCGGCGGCCAAAACGCCCAGCACCATAAAAATCATGCCGATCAAGGACAGTCTGGCTTTCATCTGTTTAAGATGCCTCATTTCGTGAATGAGTCAACCTATGGTAGAAGTGCGCTTCAGACGGGCAGCGCACCGCACCAATCACAGGGTGTGAGACAAGGTTCGCGACTATTCGCCCCATGCTTCCTTTGCCATGTCGGAGATGGCCCGACGGCTGAGCTGATTGCCGACGCCCAAGCCGCCCCGGGGATTTTCGATCAGCTCGCGCGCGGCCCGTTCCGCGTCACCCAAAATCTGGAAGCCGGGTCCTTCACTCATCACCCGTCCCTCGATCATGGTTCCGATCGAGGAATCAGCAACGATGTCCCGTAGTCTTCCGTCCTGATAAAACGTGAATGCCGAGAACTGTTCTCCCGCACGCGCTGCGGACGAGGGATGCGCGTCCCGCAGGGTTTTCAGGGCCGCTGCGTGGTCCACTCCAAAAGCCACGGTTCCACGCTCGGGGTTGTATGCCCCCTTGATCAAACCTCTTGAAGCAGGGGCGTTGTTCTCCAATATGAATTTTTCCCTGAATCCTTCATATGATTTGATGAAGCTTTCAAAGAAGGAACCGCCTCCGATTCGGACGGAACCACGTTGATTGGCAAGCATGCCCAGATCCAATTCACCCGCTTTGCCGAGGTTTCCGAGCGCTTCGCCTCCGAAAAGAGTGAGAAAGTTGAATGCGGCGTAGCCTGTGCGGAAAGCGCCGGAACGATCTTCGCCTCCTGAAAGCCCCATCCACACGGTGTCCCAATCGTGGTTGAAAACAGCCGAGCCGAAATGGATCATCCCCTGCGCCGTCGTCCCCAGACCCCGCCACTCATCTCCATACATGGCCTCGGCAAAGTCGTTTTGTCCCATCATGGAATAGAAGGAGTAGCCGACGCTGCCCGCCGTATTCATCGCAAGATTGCCCATGCTTCCAAGCATGTCGACGCCTGCAGCAAAAGCTCCCTTGCCAACTCTTCCGTCCGGATCCATGAACGCCACCGGGTTGCCATTGGCATAGTTGTAGAGTGACATGCTCGAGCTGTGGCCGAATGGATCGGGAGAGAGGAACCGCCCGGCATTGGAATCGTAGTAACGCGCGCCAAGATAGTAGAGTCCGGTCCGGTCGATATGTTTGCCATGCCAGACGCTGGCGGTTGCCAGTTCGGTGGTTGCCGAGAGCAGCGGAATCTGCGCGTGCGGGACCGGTCCATAGCTTCCCATTAGCGTGGATTTCCAGGTTACGTTGGTCCCTGTGGAACAGGCCATGACGTTTCCCAGCATATCATGAAGAAGTCCCACCGTCTTCCGGTCGGATTCACGGATCGTCGCCTGCAATCCTCCAATGCCCTGCAACCCGCCATATCTTTCATTGGAGTCGGGACCGTGCACCTTGAGCGTGCGCTGGCCGTTGACAGCCACCGCAGTCTCGAGAAATTCGACCTGAGGATCATACCAGGAATCGAGCGTCGTGGTGGCGCCGCTGGCGGCATTCGCAAGGATCGGTTGTTCGATCGTGCGAAGACGCCGGCCAAGCGGATCATAGATGGCGGTCCAGTCGTAGCCGTTGCCGCCGGCACCGCGTTGGACCAGTTTGACCAGGCGGCCCCGGCCGTCCCATGTCAACGTCTGCACGATTCCGTCCTCGAGCGTGCGGGTGCGCACATTCCCTTCCGCGTCATACGTGCTTCCAATGGCCGTGGCGGCGACGGTGAACGTGGTGTTGGTGCTCACCGAAAACTTCCCGCTGGGATGCTTCGCCGTGACGCTGAGGGAATGCTGTCCGGAGGGCAGATCGAGCGAGGCGCTCCAGATGCCGTTGCTTTGGAAGCCGCCGAACGTCGTGGGCGAGAGAGGCTGACCGTCCACGGCGAAATCAACGGAACCCGCGCCCTTCGCAAGGCCCATCGAAAGAAAAGCCCTGGGCTTGGTTTTTTCCGCTGTGACCTGGGAGAAGGCATTGATTGTGGTGGCGACATTTTCCCAGTTCGTGGGTGCTCCCGTTCCAATCCTGGCGGCGCTGCGCATATTCAAAGGTGTCAGAGTGTAGTTCAGGATGCCCGTCGAGTTGAAGGTGACGGGAAGGTTTTCAGTCAGCAATTGGTTGCGGCTGTTGAATGTGTAGCTCTCGGTTGAGGAAGAGAGAGGGGGCTTGTTGCCGGAACCCACCTGAAAATAGGACACCATGTGATAGCTTGGCCTGAAATCCATGCCCAGGCTGAATATCTCCGACGCGGCAATGGCGCCTCCCACATAGGTGGTTTGCCCGTTCAGACGACCGGGTCGTTCATGCGTGAAGGAGCGGTTTGCCCATGGTGTGGTGGATGAAACGATCAATCCGCTGTCGGCATAAACGAAATCGTAGTTTTGTCCGTTGGCCGACACACGGGTCACAATTCCATCCGCGCGCGAGGTGAATCCAAAGGTGGGCGCGGGAAGGGTGGAATCGAGGTCGGTCAAACCCGACCGGCGTCCGTCCGCGTTCCATGCCTGCGCCATGTTGCGGGAAACCACGCCGTTGATCAGGACGGTTTCATTCGTGATCTGACGATATCCATCATAGGCGCGCTTGAGCGTGACCGGCGGCAGCCATGGGGCGTTCGCGTAGGTCTGGTCGATTTGTTGCACCACGCCGCGACGGTCATAGACATAGGCCTGGGTGGTGAGGGGGTCTGAGGTCGTGCCGGTCGATTGAATCGTTTGGGGGCGCAGGAAACTGTCATACGTTGTGGTATGCACGATGCCGCGGGGATCCGTGATGCTCTGAAGGAGCCCGATGTTGGCGCCCGTCGTATAATACGCGTAGGTGGAGGAGCGGGTGGTGGAGGTGCCGTTGACCAGCTTCTCGGTTTTTTTCCTCGAAGCGTTGTCATAAGTCGCCTGCCAGACAAGGCCGCCCGGCATCGCGCGCGTCAGGAGGTTGCCTGCGGCGTCGTAGCTGAATGTCGTCGTGGCCCCATCCGGAAGGACCTGGGTCTTCATGCGGTTCAGGCCATCATAGCTGTAACTGGTGGTTGAAATGGAAATGGGCGGGAAGGCTAAAATCATGCTAATGGTAAATTTTTCCTGAGAGGAAATCAGGTTGCCCATGTTGTCGTAGACGGAGAAAAAAAGGTGATTGTAAGGGCCGGTGCCCGCCTGAATTTCGAGGACCTGATTGTTTGATGTGTCCGTATACGATGTGGTGG
>CAYYYL010000059.1:0-10190 GCA_964475835.1 uncultured Verrucomicrobiota bacterium
TCGAGAAGGGTTCGCACGCCATTGGTCGCCTCGTGAGTCTCTTCCAGGGTGGTTTGAAGGGTCTGATTGATGCCTTGCTGGGTTTCGATGTTTATCGAAATTTTTGCGAGGGCATGAGTGATGACTTTTTCCATGGAGATGAGTTTGGTAAGGACGGTTTTCATGGGGGTCGGATCGGGAATTGGAAGCTTTGTATTCGACTCCGAGCGGATCAGAATAAGAACCGCTCGAAAGAATTCGTCCCAACTCTTGAAATGCCTTTCGCGGCGAAGAATCTCCAATTCGGCGGCAATTTCTTTGCTGATGTGATATCGAATTCTTGGTTCTCTTTTTGTGTTTTTCATACGGATGCGAGTTTACTCGCGGAGTGAAGGGTCACATGGGTCACGTCAAATCCGTGATTTGACTATCCTGCGTCTCTCCGGAGAGGGTTTTGGGTTCATGGTGGAGTCATGCTGAAATATGGAGATGCGATGGGTTTTCCCCCTCTGCACATCAAAGTCCATTTCTTTGCAAGGTTGGTTCTGATTCCTGGGAGACCGGGGTGGTGGCATGTTTTCATGTGACAACCTCCCGCATGAAAACCAGCGTGACGTCAGCCTGTTTGGAAAATGATTTCGCCAAAACGGAAAAGTTTTTGGTTCAACCTGGAAAATCACCTATTTTTTTATTATAAAAAACGATTGAGGTTGCAGCCTGCTAGATGGTGTTGGGCGGAAACTCTTGGGGTGAGTTCCCATTAAAGGGGGTGGTGGGTTGGGCATGTCTTGACATTGACATTATATAAAAGTCGTTTTAGGTTACCTTTTTGTGAAGCATTCCTATTTTCGCTGTGTTGCGATTGGTTTGGTCTTGTTTGGTTGTCTCTTGATGGGATTTCAGAGTGGTCATCGAGCTGCGGGATATGTGGCGTATACGCATCGGGATTACGCGGCTGCATTATCCCACTATTCCCAGATCAATGATTACTCCGGTTGTGGAATGACGCTTCTGGCGATGGGAATGCCGGATGAGGCCATCGCCGAATTTAAAAAAACGCATGACTGGAGTGGCTTGGGCCTGGCCTGTTGTAAGAAGCACCACTACATCGAAGCTGTCGAAGCGTTTCAGCAGAGCAAGGATCACTCGGGTCTGGGGCTTGCCTATCTGGGGATGAGGGATGAGGCGAAGGCTCGTGCGGCATTTACCCGTGCCAACGACTGGAGTGGTCTTGGTCTTCTTTCATTGGCCAAACAGGATTATGCCGGAGCGCGGAAATGTTTTGAAAAAGTGGACGATCTTTCCGGTCTGGGGCTCACGGCCCTCAAAGAAAAAAGATTGAGTGAAGCGCGTTCCTATTTTCAACAAGCCCAGGATTCCAGTGGCATGGGGCTCGTGTATCTTGCCAGTCGAAATTATAAAAAAGCGGTGGAATGTTTTGAAGAGGTCAATGATCAAACCGGCCTTGGTTATGTGTACCTGTCTTCAGGGCGTCTCCCCAAGGCGTACAAATGTTTCCTGACTACCGAGGATTTGAATGGGCTTGGCGATTATTACAGTCGGCTTCATCAATTTGGCAAAGCCCGGGAGGTGTTCGAAAAGGACAACAATCCTGTCAAAGTCATACAGTCCTATAGAAATGACTACAGTCTCACCAACAAACTTCAACAAGCCATTGCCTATGGAGAGAAGGCGGTTTCAGAGGAAAACCATGCCTCTGAATGCTTGATGCAGATGGCAGACATTTATTATGAGCTGGGTCAGTTTGATAAAGCGTTTGCGGCTCTCGACCAGGCTGCGATTGATCCGGCCTATGCATCGGAGATTCATCTTTTAAGAGGAAGAATTCATTTCTTTCGGCGTGAATTTGACAAGGCAAAGACGGAGTTTTTACAGGTCAAATCCGACCAGATGAATTCCGACATCAAATTTATTCAGGCCCAGGAGTCCCTCAAAACAATCGCCGCCTATAAAAGTCTGAATGTTCAGGCGGCTCCGACTTTCTGATGATGAATTCTGTCATGAGTGCTGCTCAAAAAGTGATCGCCTTTGGCGCGGTCCTTTTCGTTGTCAGCAGCCAGTTTCTCCATGCGAGTCAGCCGCCACCGGAAGGCGCCCCCCGCGACTACGAGACGTCGGTGGATTCCCCTTATCCGAAGCCTCCATCCCTTTTGGATACAGACGCCCAGCAGTCGCCGACCACAGCCCTGTTGACCGGAGGGAGATTTTTTCATTCCTCGTTGGATGTGGAGATTCCCGGGTTGGGACGAAATTCTGGAAATAACCTCCGTTTTCAACGAAACTATTGCAATCAGGATGGATTTTCCGACGGGGTCCTTGGCCCGGGGTGGGCAACCACCCTTGATGTATCGCTTCTGGATAACGGCCAGGGAACGTATCTTTTTCGGGATCTGGACGGTTTTCTCTTTGCCTTCCTCAAAGATTCCACAGGAAATTATGTCTACGGACAAATGAAAGTGGTTCGTCTGACCGATGGCACCTACCAGTTGACCAAGTCTCATGGAACTCGATTTGTTTTTGGGTCCAATGGACGGATACAATTCATCGAGGATCCCAACGGTCATCGCCTTACCTATCGCTATAATGGGAATCTTGTTTCCAACCTTTCCGATGAATCGGGCCAGGGGCTTCAATTTACTTACAACGCCAACTCCCGTTTAGCTCAAATCCGCGATCCACAGGGACGGACATGGTTTTTTACTTATGATGCGGCTGGCAATTTGAACACCGTCACGGATCCTTTAAGCCGGATTACCTCCTATTTTCATGACGATCCGATCGATCCGCAGAACATCACCCGGATTGTGGGGGCGGATGGGAAGAAGGTTGACTACGAGTTTGATTCGAGCGACCGCCCAATCAAACAGATCGGAACCGATGGTGGACAGACTCACCTTTCTTTTAATGAATTTCTTGGCACGTCCACGGTGACCGATGTTGCGGGCAATGCCTGGAATTTTGAATACATTCTCGCCGGATTAACGACCGTCGTAATCGACCCGCAAAAGGGATTGTCCCAATATGTCTATCAACCCGACACGAAACAGATGGTGTCCATGACGGATGGCTCCAACCGGACGATCAGCTTTGACTACGACACGAATCAGAATCTGAAGCAGGTTTCAAAGCCCTCCGGTAAAAAGGTGACTTATACTTATGATTCCGCTTTTCACCAATGGTTGACTCGTACGGAAACGGGTGGACGTGTCATCACCCGCACCCTTGATTCTCATGGGAATGTTCTGAAGATTTTGGATTCTGCGCTGGGACAGACCAGCTTCGCCTACAACAGCGCTGGATTCATCACGCGTCAGACGGATCCAGATGCGACGATCACCTCCTTCACTTATGATTCGCTGGGAAACCTGACTTCTGTTGAAAAGTCTTCCGGCGGTTCCATTCAATTTGGATATGACTTGCTTGGGAGATTAACCTCCAAGACGACGAGCGAGGGGGTGACCCGTTGGTCGTATGACGCAGGGGACCGGATCACTCAGGTTATTCTTCCGAATGGCACCACACGTTTATTCACCTACGATGGAAGCGTTCAGGCCGCTTATTCCTACGATGCCCGGGATTTAATTGCTTCCCAGATCCATTTCTTTGAGGCATTCAAGTTGCTTGGAGACTGGAGGAGTGCGGACGACCTCAATGCCGGACCTGGAGGTGTGCTTCATGATTCGATCAGGATCGGTTCGAGCCCGACATCGGTTGACCCGATGGGGACCTATTCAATTCAGGTGAACTATTCCACCAGTGTCAGTCGGGATATCATCGTCAATCTGCTCGACCCGGTGAACGGTTATCTTTGGTACGGGGGATCCAGACTCAGAGTTCCCGCAGGGAGTGGCTCGGTTACGGTCGATGTCACCGTTCGAAATAATCCTCCGCCAGGCACTCAATATTTTTGGGATGCCCTGGTCGTTCCCGTGGCCACAGATTGGACTCAGACGCTTGCGGCGGCTCGAAAACTTGTCACGGTCCGGGCAGGAGTCGTGATCAATCCGGCAAGTCCGGATTCGGACAAGGATGGTTTGACTGATGCCGACGAAATCAATCTCCATCATACGGATCCTCACAGTGCGGATACGGATGGGGACGGTATCCCGGATGGTGAGGAGATCAACGAGACCCACACCAATCCGCTGGTGCAAGACAGTCTCCCGGCGACCACAGAAGCTCAGGTCAATGGTGCTGATGCGGTCCAACTCCTTGGCAAGTGGCAGGTCGAAGGGAAGGGGATTTTTGCGGTGGACCGGCGGGGATATCTGGAATATCCGATCTCCGTTTCCAAACCGGATATTTATCGTGTGGAAATTGATGCATCAGCCAAAGTGTACCTTCCACAAAATGCATTCGACCTTTTGATTTACGCCGATGGGGAGTTTCTGGGGCGCATGAAGCTTGAAACTCAGGACAAGCAGAGTGGCGTGGTTCATGCCTACACACCATGGCTGCCTGCGGGAGCGCATCGAATCGGAATTTTCTGGGACAATGAAACAAGTTTCAAATCCATCAAAATCAATTCAGTTAAACTTCAAACCCTCAAAGGACCGGATTCCAACGGCAACGGGATTCAGGACTGGGTGGAGGCACGTTTGCAGTCCCAATGTGGTGTGGACAGCCCGGCCACCAGTCAGATTTCCCCGGCTTGCGTGGAGGGACGTGAGCGATTCCTGAGCGCCATGTCCATTTCAGGAGGAGTTCAACCCCAGCATGGGCCAGGCTATGCTTGGTATGCCGATATTCCCCTTTCAGCGTCGAGTCCGACATTGGTGGATTTTTCATTTCAAAATGGGGGACGCAAGGAAAGGAAGTCCTTCACATGGAAGGTGACGAATCTGTTAAAAGACAATGACCTCGTGATTCGCAAGGGGGATTCACTCCTGTTCAATGCAATCCCGGATGGAGCGATTTCAGGAACGGTCTCCATTACGGCCGAGGGACAAAGCCTTTCGACAACGGCTCAAAAGCCGCTGATTCATAAATTTGATGCCGCAGGAACATTTACCGTGACGGGAAAGTTTACTCCGGCAACGGGATCTGCGATCACTCGGAGCATCAACGTCACCGTCCTTGCGGGTGCGTTTGAATCGAGCAGGGAAGTGGATGCCTGGGTGGGGCGCAAGCGCGCATGGATTTGCGCTTCTCTTGCCCAAGGAGCCTGGGTGGAGGCGGATTCACGCCTCGGATTGGAAGAAGTGACAAGCGCTCCGGCGAGCGATCGAAGTTTCGAAGTGACTGCCGATGAAGCCTGGGAACCACGCTGTGTGGTGGCTCGCACGGGTGAACATGGTTCCATCCTGGGTAACGCAAAAATCCTGGGTTACCGCCTCTATTTTTCAGATCAGACCGGCGTCAAAATTCTGCAAACCTATCCTGACGGCAGCAGTCTATACGAGGAAACCTTTGTGTTAAGTCCCGTGGCTCCGAATATCACCGTATCGCTAAATATTTTTGTCGCGGGTGTGGCATTCGAGGATGGTACGATCAGCCGGCAATTGACGGCACTGGATTTTAACGCCCTGGGTGAGTGCAAAGTGAGATATGTGAAGCCTGCAAGCGCGAAGACCTCCATCTGCCATACCGTGAAAACCTACCAGGGAACCATTTTTTCAGGAAACGACTGATTGCGTGAAAAATAAAAACATCATCTGGATGGTTGCTTTGGGGCTTGGTTTTGGACTGGGGGTGCCTCTGTTTTGGAAATCGTCTCATCGCGTTCCTGTGCGCCTTGTTGAAGCGGAGAAAAGAAGTTCTTCAGCGAAGGTTCCGGTGGGAGAAGTTCGTTTGCCAGCTCCAGAATCTCCAAAAAGTTCCATCGTTTCCGCCATGATCAAAAACCGAAGCGATGGGGGTGTGGCCATGGCCGCTGCCTTGAGGCAGCTTGGAAATGACCTGGACCGGGAAGATATGGAGGCCCTTTGCCAATTCCTGCGTGAACGAGGGACTCCGGACCATCCCGTTCACATGTTTGATGTAAAAAATGATGTCATGAATCTTTTGCGCCGGCAGAAGACGTCTCCTGAAAAACTGACCTCCGTCCTATTGGAGATTTTTTGTGATAAGGAGCAGGATCAGGTTCTCCGCTCCTATTCCCTTCAACACCTTGCGTTGTGGCATGATCGTGCGCCAGCATCTGAAAAACTGGAGATCGAAAAAGCTCTGTGGTTGGCGCTGGATCAAAAGGAATGCTCCATTCCGGGAACCGCGCTGATCTCGCTGAAGGCGATCTCGCAAACAGAACCGGCATTCGATCAATCCAAATTGCAGAGAACCGCGGCGACGATGGCGAAGGATGCGGGTGCAAATGAATTGACCCGGATCACGGCGCTGCAAATCTGCGGCCAGGCTCAGGTGAAGGAGGTTTTGCCCCTGGCAAGGGAATTGGCAAAAACGTCCGGGAGCGATCCTTTGAAAATTTCCGCCATCGCGGCCCTGGGAGATCTGGGTGAATCCAAAGACAGGGTTTTGTTGAAACAGTTGGCAGTGGATTCCAACCTCCGTCTTCAACCTGCTGCCGTCGCGGCGCTCAAGCGGCTGGAGAAACGGCTTGATACGTGAGTAAATGACATTTTTTGTGAAATCCTTTCTGAACACTTCCAGATCTCGCAGGATGGTTTCCCTCGAAAAGAGAAGCTTTTGTTGGATTTTCATACAGGTCCTTTTCGCCGCCGTTTTGTTGCTGCCAGTGCGTGGTGTTGCCCAAACTCTGGACAATCCCTGTCAGGAATCGACCTTCACGGTGTGTAATATTTTTGCCACCAACTATCTGGACGCCGTCCAGTGGAACACCACCAATATCGTGGCTTTGGGAAGCACGCTCAATGCGTCGGCACATTTCCATTTTACGGATGCGGAATGCGAAAAATTCAATAAGACCGGTCAACCGGACTGCACCAATCTTGTTTCACAGGGAAAATTTTCCGTTTCACCCGTCCTCACCAACACCACGTGCCTCATTCGCGGAGTTTTTTCAAATGACCTGAGTTCGCTCAGCGCATCCTTTACGCCCACCAATGTGGGGAGTGGAACGATCGTGTTCTATGTGGCCACGAAGATGCCGGACATCGGACCCGTTACAGGACCCTATCAAGTGGTGAACCCCATCCTGGCAGTTCAGGATACCTACACCGTGATTTCCGCCGGCTTGTCCATTGATGCAGACAATAATGACGGCTATGGATTTTCGGGTTCCGCCGACGAAACCGCCGTCAAACAGCAGTCTCCCGGGAAAGTCATCCATTCGACTCAAAGCGACATCGATGGCAATGGGGTTCCTGATTTTGCGGAGATCGACAGGGAGGTTCCAGGCTTGCACTTCTACTCGCTTCGAGTGAGTTTACCAGGTTCAGGATTAGACCTTACCAATACGGAGGTCCGTTTTACCTATTCCGGGTCGGATCCGGGGTCTGTTGGGCACAGGATTGTTTCAGGGCAATGCAGTCCCAATTTTAATGTTCCGACCCCGGGCACGGGTAATATTCGAATCTGGACCATGGATGGGGAATTTGGGCGGAATCCCTCGGATGTGATGGCTGGGGGCGATTATGTCACCCCTGGGGTTTGGATCAAATGGAAGAATCTTGTCGGCAATCCGCCGTCTTTGCCTTCGTTCACCACGCTTTTAATTGAAGGAGTCAACCCCACCGCTTCAGGGACGATCACCATGGAAGCGAGGGATAACGTGGTTCAGGGCCTGACAGACCACGTCACTTATTCCGTGAATCCGCCCCTGACGCTGACACTGCTGGATAATGGGGGTGTGCCGGTTCCTGTCGGGGTGGAGGCGTTGGCGGGGTTGAACTACAGCTACAAACTCTCGACCGGTTATCAGCGCGCTGGACGATTGATTGTTAATCGACCTGCGGTGATCCAAAAATGCCAGATTTTTCTTACAGGCTATTCCGTTCCAAGTAGTGACCCCACGGCGCCTCCCTCCGATGATTCGAATATCAAGTTGGTCAGCGCTTCTAATGGGGCCGAGTACACCTTGGGAGGGGCTCCGATCACACTGGATACAGATTCGATGGGGGGAAGCCAGACTTTTGACATCATGACCAAAGGCCCTATTGAAGCCTTTTTTACGGTAAGTATGACTTTAGGGGATCAGGGGATTCTCCCTGCGGCCACCTCGGCTCGTGTCGTGGTGACCCCCCCGGCGATGCCTTCGACCTTAAGCCTTTCGCTGAACTCCAAAAACCGTCGTGTCAGTCGCCAGGGCGTTCCGCTGCCGGATCCGGGTCCCACGGGGGAGGGTGAATCCGATCGCAAGCCCAACCAGGCGTCGATCGACATGTTCAATCTTGCCCCCAGCTATTCGGTGAGCGATGTGTCGGTGCCGCTGGAGGGAGGGGAACTCACCCTGGAATTCCGGCGCACCGCAGGGATTCATAATGGCCCCATCGATCCACTCAACGGTTATGCCACCGAGCGCATCCTCGGCGTGGGGTGGGACACCAATCTGGGAAGCCATGTGGTGGTGGATCAGGTGAATGGATTCACCCAGGCCACCGTGATCGATGATGTGGGTAATCGTTACGCCTATCTCCAGCAGCAGGATGGCTCGTGGACGCCGGATGTGGTCAATGGATTCAACAACGACGCCATGCGCTGCCGTCTGACCTCCTCCGGCAGTCAGTTCATTTTCCAAAAAACTTTTGGGACCACGCTTACCTTCGACGCTCAAATTCTGCCCATTTGTGGAGCCCAATACTACCGCCTTAATAAGGTTCAGGACCGCAATGGCAACGTGATTGAATGGGTGTATCAACATACCAATCCCATATTGCCCACGGAGATCCACGAAGTTCGGACGGGAACTCCTCGGAAAATTCAATTCCAGTACGATTCCAAGGAACGCATCACCACCGTCACTGATCCGCTGGGACGCCAGACGATTTATCAATATGATGGAACCTCCGGGTTGCTTTCCTCCGTGGTCTATCCCGCGGTGGAAAATCCATCCAATCCCGCCCAAACGACGCAACCGACCGTCCGGTTCACCTACCTCGATGAACAAAAGCTGCTCACCACCTTTGGAATCGATATCAACGGCTTGCCCTACGAAGCGTCCAAACAATATGTGCGCTGGGTTGCTCCAAGGACGGTGACGGATGCCCGGGGACATGTCACCACGTACCAATATATCTATGAGCGGATGCCGTCATCCATCGATGCGAACGGAAATCCTTTTTCGTCGGATCGTCCAAGGTTGAGTTCCGTCACGACCTCGGACGGCGTTGCCGCATTCAATACCACCTCACGTTCCAGCACTCTTGTTTCAACGGAGGTCCGGGATACGCGCGGGGTGCGGACGTCCTATCGCTTTGACGGGGTGATTATGACGGCCACCAACATGATTGGGAAGGCCAACTACTTCACGAAGGAAACGCGAACCACCACCACATCGGCCGGTGACAAGTCGGTGGTCTACGAATTCAGCGCCGATCCCAGCAACAATCTGCTGAAGGTCACGGATCTCAATGGCAACATCATTCGCTATGTTTACGATTCCGGAAGCGCGAGCGACCCGTACAACAAGGCGGTTTACAGTGGATTGATGCCCGATAATTTTTACAAGGTCTTCAATCAACCCGCCCAAAAAATCATCGATCCCACAGGGCTGAACCTGATCACGAAATACCAGTACGACACCACCTTCAATAAGGAAATTCAGACAACCGACGCTGAGGGTAAAGTCACTCAGGAAACTCTCGATGCTCGCGGTAACCGTACCCAGGTCGTGGAAGCTTCGGGCTCCTTGAACAAAACCACGCTCTACACGTACGATACCAGTGGCTTCCTCACCCAGATCACCGATCCGGATGGACGTGTCACCACCCGGACCAAGGACAGCTTTGGCAATCTTCGCACTTCCACGGATAAAGGCTATGCCAGTGAGTTGGGTCTCGTCACGATCACCGTGATGGATGTGATGGGCCGCACCACACAGGTGACGGACCCGAAGGGGAATGTCACCACCACGGTTTACGACAATCTGGATCGCGTCACCAAGGTCACCAAACCCGCGGTGGAAAGCTCGCCGGGTGGCTCTGTGGTTTCCAGCACCTCGGAAACCCACTACGATTTGAACGGAAATCCGATCCGGATGGTGGATGACAAAGGCATCGTAACCACCAGGACCTTCGACCTTCTGAATCGGGAAACAGCTTCCCGCATCCGGATGA
>CAYYYL010000059.1:10290-11776 GCA_964475835.1 uncultured Verrucomicrobiota bacterium
GGCGCGTTTTCTTTGGGTGGATGGCAACCCACCCGTGTGATCAATAAACGTGGGTTCGCGACCGATACAGCTTACGATGCCGCTTATCGACCCGTTCAAACCGTCCGCCGCCTGGACAACGGTTCCGGCATTTTACCCAACGCTCCCGCACGTGCCGGCGAGCCCGCCACGCTGACGGTTTACAATAAGACGCACGATAAAATCCGTGAGACCACATTGAACGAAGCCTTTAATGGCGGCACAGCCAATCAGACGACGACCTTCTTCTACGATGATCTGCACCGGCTCACCGTCACGGTCCACGATCTCAATGGAAATGGATCCTTCGGGCTCCCCGCAGGAACGTTTGTGAATGCCTCGGCCTCCTTCCCAAGTGAAGCAGGGGATCTCATCACCCGCGCCACTTACGACAAGGCCGGACACACCTTGACCACGACGGATGCCGAAAACCACACCGTCACCCAGGTTTATGACGGAGCCGGAAGGTTGACCCAGACCACCCAGCCTTCCGTCACCATCTTCACACCCGGTTCGGGCAACTCCACGGTCACTCCCACCACGACCACCACCTATGATCTGAATGGCAACCGGGAAATCACCACGGATCCGAACGGCAATAAGAGCAAAACCTTCTACGATGCCCGCAATCGTCCCATTCGCACGGTTCTTGATCTCAATGGCAACGGCACGTTTGGGGATGGGAGCGATATCATCACTCAAACCCACTACGATTTGACGGGCCACGTCCTTCAGGTTGTGGATCCCCGGGGTAACGCCACGGATACCACGTACGACAACGCGTATCGTGCGCGCACCGTCACCGGGCCTCCGGTGCTCGACGCCGTGAGTGGCGCCACCGTTCGTCCCCTGACGACGATGGCATATGACAAAAATTCCAATCTTCTGCAGACGACCGATCCCCGTGGCGTGGTGACGAAAACGGACTACGATCAACTCAATCGCCCCCGTTTCGTCACCCAGGCTTTTGGGACATCCAACGCCCTTACCACGGAGACACAATACGACGCCAATAACAACGTGGTGTCGCTTATATTGAATAACCAGGTGGGCGGTGTGAACCGTCCCCAGAAAACCGGCTACACTTTCGATTCCTTGGACCGGCGCACGGTGGAGCTCCTGCCTTCTGTGGGAGATGGCAAGGTCCGCCAGACGCTCTCCACCTACTATCGCAATGGCAATGTCCGTGTGGTCACAGATCCGGAAGGTCAGTCGATCGAATCCGTTTACGACCTGGCCAGCCGCGTCACGCGCACCCGCCACAAAAAAGCCAACGGCAACAACGAGGAAGTCCGCAACACCACGTACAACAAAGTGGACAAGGTTCTCACGGTTGAAGATCTCAACGGGACGACCACCTACGACTACGACACCCTATATCGTGTTCGCTCCGAAGCACGCAGTACGACGGGGCAGGCAGATTACGTCGTGCTCAGCCGCTATGATGCCGTGGGCAACCGGACCCGGT
>CAYYYL010000060.1:0-11571 GCA_964475835.1 uncultured Verrucomicrobiota bacterium
TGCATATGGATGGAGCCCGGTTTTCGAATGCAGTGGCGTCGTTGAAGGTGAAGCCGAGGCAGATTACCTGGGAGGCGGGGGTGGATGTGCTTTCGTTCGGCGGGACCAAGAATGGTATGGCGTTTGGCGAGGCGGTGGTGTTTTTCAATCGGGCCCTGGCGGAGAATGCGGAGCGTCGTGTGAAACAGTCGGGGCAGCTTGCATCCAAGATGCGGTTTCTTTCTGCGCAATGGGTGGGATTGCTTCATGACGACGCGTGGTTGAAGAACGCCAAACATGCTAATCATGTGGCGGAGCAATTGCATGAAGCGCTGAAGAAAATTCCCTCCCTGCGAATCCGCTATCCACGGGAGGCCAACTCGGTGTTTGTGGAGCTGCCACCCAAGATCGTGGCGGCGATGTATGAGCGCGGATGGAAGTTTTATACTGATGTCGGTCCAGATGGGGTGGCGCGATTCATGTGTTCGTGGGATTCCACCAAGGCGGATGTGGAACATCTGGTGAAGGATCTTCGGGAAGTGGTTCAGAAATAATGGAGGGCGACGCTCTGTCGTCGCCAATCTGCTTCAAAACGGCGACGACAGAGCGTCGCCCTCCATTTTCTTAAACGTACGGATCGTTTTTGACGGAAGCTCAAAGTCGGAGTACATTGTGGTAGAAGCACTTCGGAGCATCCCGCCATGGCTCAACCCAAAAAGATGGTCCGTGTTCTCTTCGACGAGACCCATAGTGAAAGCTGGTCGGTGTCCCGTGCCCGTGCGGCACAAATGAACCCGGATGATCCGGATGCGTCGTCCTATGAAAAAGCTGCGAAGGCGTTGGAAGCCCGGGATTTTGTCATCACGCGGAATCTGGAGCACCCGCTTCATTCTGAACTCCTTCATCAGACCGACATTTTGGTGCTTCTGCATCCCTGTGATGCAAAATGGGAAAAGACGACTTCGGGAGGTTCGCCCCGGTTGACGTCGCGGGAGCTGCGTGACGTTCGTGAATTTGTTCACAATGGCGGTTCATTGATCGTGGTCACCGAGTACGAGCATGAGAAGTATGGGGATAATCTGAACGAGTTGCTCAAGCCGTTTGGAATGACGTTCGAAAATACCACCGTTTCGGATCGGAGCGCGTGTCATCACGACAACGCCACCTGGTTTTTTGGCGTGCCCGATCCTGCTGCCTCCGATCTGGCGCATTTCGTTCACAAGGCGTGTTTCTATCGTGCGGGATCGTGCCGGCTTTCGGGTGATGCCCGTGCGGTATGGAGGAGTTCCGCTCAGGCTCATCCAGCGGATGCCGTGTTGATGGCGCGGACCGTGGTGGGTGAGGGGCGCGTTCTGGCGTTGGCGGATTCCAGTCTGTTTGGAGATGCGCATTTTGACGAATTCAATCACCGGCAACTTTGGTTGAATGTGTGCTATTGGGCGGCTGTCCGATCCTTCACGACGGCGAAATTCGAAATGGCGCCTTCGGTTCCCGCGCAATCACCGGCATGGAAGGAATTGAAAAGCGCCGTGGAAACGTTGCGGGAATTGCAGAATCCGGATGCCACGGTTCCCGAGCCGGAGCACGGGAAGGCCGGGGAGCTTGTTGGAAAAATCCAGCGTTCGCTTCAGCAACTGGCTCCTTCCTTTCCGCATCAGGATGCGTATTTCAAACAACTCCATCAGGATCTGGAACAGTGGCGGGGAGGACGATTTGCGAAACCGGATTTCGCAAAATCATTGGGGGCATTCAATCCCCAAAACCATCGTCGTCACCTGATCGAAAATCTCGTCCTCTTTCCTCTGTACACTCCGAACGCCTCAAAGGACGTGCGGTTTGAGGCGATGATCTTTCGGGTGCCGTGGCCGGACTGGCTCGATGAGATGGAACGGACGCGTTACGGAAACAATAAGTTTGTGCCGGGCAATCTTGTGGATTTTACCCGCGGTTACGACAGCGAGTGTGCGGTGCTCTTTCCGGAGACGGTTTCTGTTTCGAAGATGCCCACGAACAATTTTGGTGTTATTTTTTGTGATCGTGAAGCGCGCCGACTGCAACGCTACGCCCGGGAGGCCGCCGAGGCCACGCATCTGGAGCTTCATCCCCAGTTGGAGTGCTGGCTGGGTTCCCTCGAGATGATTCAAAACACCATGGAACTTTGGGATTTGATTCATGACCGTGCCCATGGACTCGGGGAACTGCCCTTTGATCCGTTCATGATCCGGCAACGGGCGCCTTTCTGGATGTACGGACTTGAGGAACTGCGGGTGGATCTTAGGACTTTCGGAGAGGCTGTGCGTCTGAGGGACGAGGGTTTTCCGTTCGCGCACTACATCACCTACGCCATCCTCTTCGATCGTATTTTCCGTTTTCCCATCGTGGGTTCGCGTGTGCGCAACTACGATGGACTGGCCGGACAGCTCCTGTTCGCCTATCTGCACAAGCACGATGTTCTCGTGTGGCGGGATAACGAGCTGGAGGTCCGGTGGGATCTGTTGCCGAACGGCATCGCGGGATTACGGGAGGAGGTGACGCGGTTGTACAAGGACGGTGCGGATTGTTCGAAGATGTCCTTCTGGATTGCAGCCCACGATCTTATTTCACCCTATGTGAAACCGAATGTCGGGTCAAAGTGGAAGCAGGAGGGGCGGGTCATCAGTGATGAAAAGGATTTGAAGCACTGGGTGGATCTGGTGGAGTCGGATGAGTTCCCACTCGGAAATTTCCACGTCAATCTGCTGAAGCACATGGCTGTGGCTTCAGGAAAGTGAGTCCGGAAAACCTCCCCTAACCCCTCCTTGGCAGGAGGGGGATTCCTGAGGGGGGGGGTACCACAGAGAACACAGAGGCACAGAGCAGACTACGGACAATCTTTATAATGAGCAGTTCTAATCCCCCTCCTGCCAAGGAGGGGTTAGGGGAGGTTCGAGCGGCCAAGAACCTTGGCGCGCCAGACGTTGTAGGCGTCGAAATTCAATACAGGAATGCCCTTTTGCTTCTGCATAACGTCCATGGTGTCGATGGCCTGGGCGGCGCTGTGAATTTGAAGCAGCATACGCAGACGGAGCGCCGCATGGGGATCTGTTTCCATGATCCAGCGCGTGAAAAGGTACGCTTCCGAATAAAACTCCCGAATGCGTTCGCTCCCGGGGTAGGTTTGTTGTCCGACCCAGACGAGAGGTCCTTGAGGATCCTTGATATGCCGTAAGGGCTCGAGTCGCAGTTTCTTTTGCTCGTCATGATCCATCACCGCCATGTATTCGGCGAAGCCTTCATTGAGAAAGAGATTGAGATCGATGTCACCCGGTGTGGTTTTGGATTTCTGAATCAGGTCCCAGGTGAAGAGATGGGTGAGCTCGTGGGCGAAGGTCACTTGATTCGGATCGTCCGAAGTGGGGACGTAGAAGGCAAGGCGTTGCAACTGGGTTTGGGGCTGGACTTGTTCCTCGAGCTCCAGGCCACGCTCCGTTTCGATGTAGCGCTGAGTTATCAAGTGGTCGGAAACGGCGTGACCCGCGATGCCTTCCTTGATGTTTTCATATTTCCGATAACTGGCGCGGTCGGGATAGATCACGAAGTGGGCGGGATGCTCCTTGGAAAATTGATATTCGGGGAAGAGGGAGTGGAAGCGATTGAAGACACCGTTGGCATCATTGAGATAGCGGAAAGCCGTTTGGGCTTCGGCGGCGTAAACGTGATAGTAGATGCTGGAGGTGAGCACCCGGCTTTGCAAAAGCGCGTTGCGCTCACTCAGAAAAGCGACGTTGGATTTCGCCCTGGCGAGTTTTTCCTGCTGAATCGGGGACGAATCTGAAAAGGCCTGGATGGCTTTCAATTCCGCCTGTGCAGAACTCAGTTCCATGTCGAGCACATCCTCGACCTGTGGGAGTTCCCCCGCGAAACAGATTGAGAAGCTGAGGCAGAAGGCAACAAAGGAACAAAAACGCATCATGTCGGGTAAAAATTAGTCGTGGCGGTGGACATTAGGGCGGCCCAGCGGTCCGTCCCTATCTGGAAGTCCGCTTTTGAAAGATTCGAATGCCAGCTTTTCTCAACGCTGCGAAAAAGGGCTCGATCGGGACGATTTGTTCCGGCGGGAAAACGCCCGATGAGGTGATGATTCCTTTGAGGACCAGATGGGCTACGATGGCCGGGGGCCAGGCGGTGTCCCAATCTCCAGAGCCGTGGGGTCCGGAGCTTTTGACTTCACAGCAGGCGAGTAGGGAGGTTCTCTTCCCTCGAATCGTTCCGTGGATCAGGGCGACGGTGGTTTCGATGTCGCGTGGATTTTTTGGTGGGGAAGAAGCTGGAGTGTTTGGAGCAGAAGGGCGGCGGGGACGGAGCACGGCGGCGATCATTTCGTCGGGAAAACCGATCTTGAAACTGCAGGCGCGAAGGCCGGGAAAACTTAAGGGCAGGGTGGCGACTTCGGAGTGGAGTGTGCGGAAGATAACTTGTTTTCCGACAGGGTGGGGAAAGGGGAATGTTTCCGTGCCGCTTCGGGCAGGCTTGAATTTCCAGCCCCCCTTTTCATAGACGGCGGGCTTGAGAGTGAGTTCCTCCCGGATGGTGCCCACCGCGTAGGGGATGGCGGAGGTGGGGGGATCCCACGAGCGGCTTCCGACCTTGATGTGGATTTCATCCACACGATCGAAGGATTGGGAACCCCAATGAGCAAGCACGTTGGCGATACCCGGGGCGCAACCCATGCCGAGGATGGCAGTGAGCCCTTTCCTTTCGAAAGCCTGGTGGAGCTTGAGTTGGCGGCGTGTGAAATGGAAGAGACCGCCGAGATCGAGATAGTGAATGCCTGCAGCGAGCGCGGCTCGCATGACAGGGAGATTAAAGTGATGGGACGTGCTGTTGATCACGATGCCGTGGGGGCGGAGGACACGGACAAGGCCCGCGTGCCGGTTGAGATCGACCTTCGCGAATCGAACTCTTGGGGGAAGCGGGAAGCTCGGGGCACGACGGTCGGCGATGGTGATCTTGAGAGTCTTGTCGAGACGCAACAGGCATTTGACGACAACACGGCCCATGGCACCGCAGCCGCCAAGAACACAGACACGGGGGGAGGTCACAGATTTAATGTAATTCCAGTTTTGACGAAAGGAAAGGGGGTTTTGGAGAGGGAAGTTGGGAGTCAGAAGTGAGTAAACCTCCCCTAACCCCTCCTTGGCAGGAGGGGAATATGCTCTCTCGTTAAAAAGACTGTTTTGGTCTGCTCCGTGCCTCTGTGTGCTCTGTGGTAAAAATCAGTTCAGGAATCCCCCTCCTGCCAAGGAGGGGTTAGGGGAGGTTTTGAGGTTCTGCTTCTGTCCTCGCTGTGGAGCTTGTGGACTTGAATTTCCATCGGACTTCCGGGAGTGTCAGTCCCCATGGATCGCATCATGATTTCCGGAGGTGGAGCGCTGAAGGGGGAAGTGAAGATCAGCGGATCGAAGAATTCAGCCCTTCCCATTCTGGCGGCGACTCTGCTTACGGCGGAGCCGTGTGTCATCCATTGCGTTCCGGATCTCAGTGACACGCGCTTCATGGTGGATATTTTGAAATATCTCGGGGCGCGGGTGGAACAGCTCGACAAAAACAGTTTTCGCATCCAGGCGGAGCAAATCCAGAGCCTGGCTCCCTACGATCTGGTTCGAAAGATGCGGGCCTCGGTCTGTCTCCTGGGGCCGTTGATCGGACGGTTGCGCGAGTGCAAGGTTTCCGTTCCCGGGGGATGCGTCATTGGTCCGCGTCCCATCGATCTTCACATCAAAGGTTTGGAGGCATTAGGCGCTGGAATTCATCTGGAGGAGGGATATGTGGTGTCTCATTCCTCGGACCTTCACGGAGCGACGGTGTCGATGGGGGGGCGTCATGGCTCCACCGTGCTGGGGACCGACAATGTGATGATGGCGGCGACGCTGGCGAAAGGAACGACGGTGATTGAGAATGCGGCGTGCGAACCGGAGGTGGTGGATCTGGCGGAGTTTTTAAATGCCATGGGCGCCCGGATCTCGGGACATGGAACCTCGACCATCACGATCGAGGGGGTGGAGAAGTTGCATGGTGCCGAGTACCATGTGATATCGGACCGGATTGAGGCGGGAACTTTTTTAATTGCGGGTGCGATCACGCGAGGGGAATTGACGATCCGGCGTGTGGTGCCGCAGCACGTGCAGGCGCTGACGCGGTTTCTTGAGGAAGTGGGGCACAAATTGGAGTTGGGGCCTGATTGGATTTCGATTCGAACTCCCGCCGGGACGACCGCGCGGGATGTCACGACAAGTCCCTATCCCGGGTTTCCGACGGACATGCAGGCGCAGGTGATGGCGCTCATGGCGGTAACCCCGGGGGTGAGTGTGATCACGGAACGTATTTTTCCGGACCGGTTCATGCATGTGGCGGAGTTGCAGCGCATGGGAGCACAGATTGAGATGGAGGGGGCGACGGCGGTGGTGAAGGGGGTGGACCACCTGAGCGCGGCACCGGTGATGGCATCCGACCTTCGGGCATCGGCGGCGCTGGTGATTGCGGGATTGGTGGCGCGGGGTGTGACGGAAATCCGCCGTGTCTATCACATCGATCGGGGATACGAGCACATCGACGAGAAATTGGTGAGGCTTGGAGTGAAGATCGAGCGTGTACCGGAGTGAAGTCAGTGATCAGTTCAAAGCCTGAGGTGAGGGTTTTGAATGAAGTCGTGGCTGTTTTGAAACTGAATCACGGAAGCGGATAAAAATCCATGGGAGGGCGACGCTCCGTCGTCGCCCTCCAATTTCAGAGCAATGTCAGAGCAATGAGTCCGATCCACGATATGAGATACTTCTAGGGCGTGTCTTTCAACGCGTCGTTGATGCCCTGCATATAGGCGGCTGCACCCTTCAAAATCTGGTAGCTCATGAAGATGACGACCATGAGGTAGATGATGCGCGGGAGCCATGTGGCGAGTTGATCGAGACTTTTTTTCCATACCTCCTGATAGTGGGTGGAAAGACGTTGCAGCATGTCGTCCATGCGTCCGCTTTGTTCGCCGGTGGCCCAGATCTGGATCAGCATTTCGGGAAAGAGTCCCGTTGTAGCCATGGCTTCACTCACACCCAGTTGATGTTGAAGGTGGGGCTCCATCTTCGAGTAGGCATGTTGGAGGATGGGGCTTCCGATGATGGTGCCGGCGTGTCGGACTGCATCAAGCACCCCATATCCGGCATTCAGCATGAGCCGGACGGCTTCCACCCACTGGCTGAGAACATAATTGAAACGGACCGATCCCACGATGGGAGCCTGGCGAAGGAAAAAATCGGTGCCGAGCGCGGTGGCGTGTGTGGCAAGCAGCTTTCGGAAAAGCATGGCGGAGGCGGCGATGAGGCAGACAAGTCCTACAAGGGTTCCCACCGTATCCCGGAGATAGTCGAGTCCTGTATAATTCTGGGTGCTCGAGAAAAGGCGGGGCAGGTTTATGATGAAAAGGGCGGCGACGAGGTTGAGTGCCGGGAGGACGCTGGCGGAAAGGATGCGGCTTTTTGCCTGTGCACGGAGCATGTGGTGCTTGGAGAGGGACAGGAGGGAGGTGTCGATGGCCCCGCTTCGTTCGGCGATGCCGAGGATTTGATGATCGAGTTCCGGGAAGGAACGAAGGTGGTTCGCCATCGCGTCGGTGAAGGGATATCCCTGAAGGACGTCGGATCGGATTTGCACCACGGTGGATTGCATCACGCGGGGCGCCGTTTTTTGCAGGGTGGTGAGCGCCTGCTGGATGCCGACCCCCGCCTGGACCATCGTCCCCAGCTGTTCGTAGAAAAGGGATAGATGTTTGGAGGAGAAACGGCGTTTGCTTGTGGACGGGGTTCGGACAAAAGGGGCGGGCTGAACGGGGGGGGCGCCAGGTAGGATGGTATTTTCCGCGTTATCCTGAAGCGGACGACTGTCTTCTCCGGACTGAAATTCCATCGTGCAAAACACCGTGCGGGGTTTTGGCGGTGAAATCAAGTGGCAGATCACAAAAATGGATTTTCAAGAAAGAGGGTAGACAGGACTACAGATTGACACAGATTTTCGAAGATTACAGAGGCAGATTGCCAATGCCGCAATGCGGCATTGGCAAAAACCTTCAGAAAAATCTGCGAAAATCTGTGTCAATCTGCGTTTCCTTCTGGTTTGGACTGCCTCTCGCAGTGATTCTGTTCAAATTGGACCACTAACCTCTCGTCTCCCAGCTTGCATTCCCAAGTCATTTCCGGAAGATTGAGGGTTCCCTTTAATCTTTTCTATGCTCGATGCACTGACAGGAAAACTTCAGGATATTTTCAAAAACCTGCGCGGTTACGGCAAGTTGAGCGAGTCGAACATCGCCGATGCCTTGCGCGAGGTGCGAATCGCCTTGCTGGAGGCGGACGTCAACTACGACGTCGCCGTACAATTCATCACCCGGGTGCAGGAGAAGGCGCTGGGCAAGGAGGTGTTGCGCAGTGTCACCCCGGGGCAGCAGGTCGTCAAAGTGATCCACGACGAACTTGTGGAGATCCTGGGTGGGGCCAGTGCACCGCTGACGCTTTCAGGGTCGCCGACGAGGATGATCATGGTGGGGTTGAATGGTTCCGGCAAAACGACCACGACCGGGAAGCTGGCCAAATTTTTGCAAGGGCAGGGACGTCAACCTTTGTTGGTGGCGTGCGACGTCTACCGGCCTGCGGCGATCGAGCAGTTGAAGATGCTGGGCGCCCAGTTGAATGTGCCGGTGTTTTCGCTCATGGGGGAAATGGATGTGTCGCGGATCGCCCAGCAGGCGTTGCAATTCGCCCAGGTTCAACAGAGGAATATCGTGTTGTTCGACACGGCGGGGCGTTTTCAGATCGACGAACCCCTGATGGACGAGCTGGTCCGTCTCAAGGAGGTGGTGAAGCCCCAGGAGGTGCTTCTCGTGGCCGATGCTGCAACGGGGCAGGAGGCGGCGAATGTGGCGAAGGCGTTTGATACGCGGATTGGGCTGACCGGATTTATTCTTTCGAAAATGGATGGCGATGCCCGGGGTGGTGCGGCGCTTTCCATTCATTCCGTGACCGGCAAACCGGTAAAATTTGTGGGAACCGGGGAAAAACTGGAGGATCTGGAGGAGTTTCACCCTGATCGTCTGGCGTCCCGGATCCTGGGCATGGGCGATATTTTGAGTCTGGTGGAGAAGGCCCAGACGGCGGTGGATGAGGAGAAAATAGTCGAGTTGGAGAAGAAGATGCGGGCCAACCAGTTCAGCCTGCAGGACTTCCTTGATCAGCTCCTCGCCATCCGAAAGATGGGACCCCTGGAAAATCTGCTTGCGATGTTACCGGGGGCTGCTAACATGAAAAACTTGGCTGTTAATGAAAAACAGATGGTGGGCATTCAGGCCATCATCCAGTCCATGACAGCCAGGGAGCGCGAGCATCCTGAGATCTTGAACGGTCGGCGCAGGCTTCGCATTGCCAAGGGCAGTGGAACCTCGGTGGCGCAGGTAAACGACCTGCTCAAGCGATTCGGGATGATGCGCAAAATGATGAAAAACATGGGAAGCATGGGGAAGATGATGGCACGCATGGGCAAAATGCCCGGCATGGGTGCCATGCCTCCCTTGGGACGCTTTCGATAAATAACTGAATGCTGGAGAAATTATGGCAGTGCGAATTCGTTTGAAACGGATGGGTGGATTGAATGATCCTTATTTTCGAGTCGTGGTGGCTGACAAGCGCAGCCCCCGCGATGGACGTTTTATTGAGGAGATCGGCACCTACAACCCCAAGGTAAAGGGAACCAACTACAAGCTGGATGTGGAACGTGCCAATCATTGGATTTCCAAGGGAGCAGTACCTTCGGATACCGTTCGCAGCCTTCTGAAGAAGGCCGCGAAGGCAGCGGCTTGATGACGCTGCGGCGTTGAGACCCGGCGAAGGTCTGGAGCACCAGGGAATAGAATGGGAGTGAACTATGAAAGCATTCGTCGAATTTGTGGTTAAAGCGCTGGTGGATTTCCCCGATCAGGTGGATGTGCGTGAGGTGGATGGGGAACGCGCCGTGGTGTACGAACTTCGTCTGAACAAGACCGACATTGGCAAGGTGATCGGCAAACAGGGGCGCACCATCCAGTCCCTCCGGACACTGGTCAATGGCGCAAGCGCCAAGCTTGGCAAACGCGCCATGGTGGAGATCATTGAAGATGTTCCTTATCAGAAACCGTCTTCGGATAGCTCTGTCCAGCCTGGTGAAAACAGCATTTCTTGATGGTTTGAGGGAGACAGAAGTCAGGAGACAGGAGTCAGAAGAAAAGCTGTCTCGCTTTGCTCTAAAAAAGAGAGTTTTTGTTTTCACGCTATATAAGCATTTTATACATGTCATTCTGAGGAGCGAAGCGACGAAGAATCTCTCTGCATTCTGTCTTCTGTCTCCTGACTCCTGTCTTCCTTCCGCAGTATGAGAATCGACATTGTCACTCTTTTCCCCCGCATGTTCGAGGGACCGCTTGATGAGAGCATTCTGAAAAAAGCGCGGGAACACGGGTTCGTCCAGATCGAGATTCACAACGTGCGCGACCATGCGGAAGGTAAACATCGGATCACGGATGACCGTCCCTTTGGAGGCGGGCCCGGAATGGTCATGAAGGTGGAGCCGATGGTGCGATGCATCGAATCGGTGAAGAAACCGGAGTCCCGTGTCATTCTTTTGACGCCCCAGGGAAAGCGTCTCGAACAATCCATGCTTCAACGTCTGGCGAAGGAGAAACATCTGATTCTTGTATGCGGTCATTACGAAGGGGTGGATGATCGTGTTCGCCAGATGGTGGTGGATGAGGAAATTTCCATCGGCGACTACGTTCTGACCAATGGCGCCATTCCCGCAATGGTGGTCGTCGACGGCGTTTCCCGGTTGTTGCCAGGGGTGCTGGGGCACGAGGATTCGGCGAAGGATGAATCATTCAGCCATGGACAGTTGGAATATCCGCAATTCACACGGCCGGAAGAGTTTAGAGGGATGAAAGTGCCGGAGGTTCTCCTTTCCGGAAACCATCAGGAGATCGCCAAATGGCGCCAGGAGATGAGCGAAAAACGCACCCAAACCCAGAGGCCGGATTTGTTGAAGTGAACCGAGTCATTTTAGCGGCGGTCATAAGAGCGCTGTTCCAGGGCATAAAGGGACCCACTATTTCTGGAAAATAATGATTGAGAATCGAGGACAATTCTGTATCATGTATGACTCTCCATTTTTTAAACCGTAAACCGATTTGAGCCATGAATCCGATTGTTTCGAAAATCAGCCGTGAAAACCTGAAGACCAACGCCGGGGCGTTTCGCATCGGAGACAGCGTCCGTGTGCACACCAAGGTCATCGAAGGTGAAAAAGAGCGTATCCAGGTCTTCGCCGGTGTGGTGATCGCCCGTAAGGGCAGCGGCATCCAGGAGGCGTTCACGGTTCGCCGTATCAGCTACGGTGAGGGTGTGGAGCGTGTGTTTCCGTTGAATTCCCCCCGCATCGAAAAAGTCGAGGTGGAGCATCGTGGCAAGACCCGCCGTTCCAAGCTCTATTACCTGCGCACTCGTGAGGGCAAGGGCGCCATGAAGGTGAAGGAAATGGGCCGTCAGG
>CAYYYL010000061.1:0-11156 GCA_964475835.1 uncultured Verrucomicrobiota bacterium
GCGCGCCCCCCCCCCCCCCCGCCCCGGCGCCCCCCCCCCGGGCCCCCCGCGCCCCCGGGGGGGGGGGGGGGCGGCGGCGACAAGATCGACTTCCACGCTATTTTCCCCCACGGCAATTCCAAACTCCGGCTTTTCCAGAAGGACGGCGTTGAGTCCGATCAGGGCGCCCAAATGAACGCTGACCGCCACGCCAAGGCCGATGAACGTGTCCCGTTTCATATCGTCGTTTTGAAAGAGCTTCTATGGGGTGCGCGTTTCGATGGCGACTTTGGTGATGCCGAGTTTCCGGACGGTGTCGAGCACGGCGATGGCGCGTCCGAAAAACGCATGTTCATCCCCATTGATGAAGACTTTTGGATCCGCATTCTGCGCCTTGAATGTTTCAAGCAGGGAGGGAAGATCCTCCAGACGGACGGCCTGTTTGTTGAAGAAGATGTCCCCTTTGTCCGTGATGCTGATGGTGGCGTAGCCGTGTCGGTCCTGGGGAGTGCCCGTGGCGGCGACGGGAACGCGCACCTCCACGCCGAGATTTTTGATCATGGAAGTGGAGACCATGATGAAGGTCGCCAGCAGGAAAAACATGATGTCGATCAGGGGGATGATCTCGATACGTGCGCGTCGACTGGGACGTGGAGAGGGAATGTGCATCAAAGCCCCTGTGTTAGTGCTCAAGCTGGGGCACCAGCAGAAGTTCGAGCTGGGAAGTAAGATCCTCGATCTGACGGCGTGCTTCTTCCATGCGTGAGTTAAGGTAATTGAAAGGGATGAGCGCCAGGATGGCCACGCTCAGACCGAATGCCGTGGCGATGAGGGCTTCGGCGATGCCTCCTGTGATGGCGACGGGAGTACCCAGTTCACTTGCCCCAAGGAGTCCGAAGGCATGAATCATCCCCGTGACGGTGCCCAGCAGTCCGAGCAGGGGGGCGAGGGTGATGATGGTGTCCAGAATGGAAAGCCCGCGGTTGAAACGTTGAAGTTCGAGGTTTGCGGCGCGCATCACCGCACTGCCCAGGGATTTCTCGCGATGACTCAAGGCGTAGATCAACGTCCGGACCAGAAAATCCTCGCTACCCTGGCCCTTTTGAATGGCTGTGTTCAAGTCTCCGAGTTCGACATAGGAGAGAACCTCCTCGACGACGTCGGGTTGACGTTTCATTTTCTCGCGGATGGTGAAGATCATGCGTTCGATGACAATGGTGAGCGCGACGATGGAGGTGAGAAGCAGGGGCCACATGATCGGGCCGCCTTTTTGAAAGATGGTTAGCATGTTTTTTTCCAGTAGAGTTTAAACCCCGTGATTAACAGGGCGAGCATCCCCAATCCAGGGATCAGGGTGAGGGTTTTTCGAAATCCAAAGAAACTGAGGGTGTGCAGTCGCATGATCCAGGTGTGAATACGTCTGGAGTCGTTCACTTTCTCGACAAGCTCGCCGGAATCCGAGCAAATCACGATCACAGGATGATCAGAGGCATCCAGGGTGATTTGATGCACCTGTGGAATGGTTCGTCCGTTGCGGGCGCGGTAGGATGGGGTGTGTTGGATTCCTTTGATGGGAGCAGGAGTCCTCTGCAAAGATTCGACGATGGAGGTCGCGAACGAATCAGAAAGAGGGGAGAGTGTTTGCCCTGTTTCCGCATCCATTAACCATGAGAGTTCTTCTTTTCCAGCTCCATAGCGCACGTCATAAACCAGTCTATGGGCGAGGGTTTTGAGGGCAATGGAATGGATGGGGCCAGCGACACGGATGCGTGCCTGCTCGAGGGCGAGGTTCATTGGAACGGTGGCCTCGGCAAGGGAACGATGAGTGATGCCTGCAGGAGTCTTGAGATTGTCCTCCTTCAAATAAAGCCGGTGCGCAAATGCCCAGATGAGGCCTGTGATGGCGCTGAGCGCCAGGAATCCGGAGAATAAGAGAGCCAGTTTGCGATGGAGTTTCCTCATACGGTCAAAACTTCACCCGTACCGTACCATAGAAACCCAGAGGATCTCCCGGGAGCGCCCCCGTGTTCACGCCATTGCGGTACCACGATTCGTCCGTCACGTTAACGACATTCAATTGAACTTCATAGTGGGCCTGACGATAGAAGGCCACAAGATCCCCCACGGCGTAGCCGGGGAGCTTGAGGGTGTTGGGTTGATCGATGAAAACTTCGTCCCTCAGTTTTACACCCGCGCCGAGGCCAAAACCCTTCAGGCATCCATCCTGAAATTCATAGGTGGACCAGAATCCCCCGCTGTGCAGGGGCACACCTGTGACCTGATGATCCACGTCCGGACTTGGAGCTCCCGTGGCGCCGAGAAGCTTCGCGTAGTAGGCGTCCTGATAGGCGTAATTCATGAGAAGGGTCCATCCCGGGAAGGGGTGGGTGGTGATATCGCATTCCATGCCCCGAGTGCGTTGTTTCCCCACCGGTACCGGGGTGCCGTTGATGGTCTGGAGGAAGTTGTCCCGGGTGACTTCGAAGACGGAGGCGTTGATTTCAACCTTGTCCCCGAAGAGGGAGGAACGGTTTCCGATTTCGAATTGTGTGGAGCTTTCCGGTGCAAAGGCGCTCCGTGCGGCTTCGGTGGTGACGATGGCTTGATGTCCCACAGAAACCCCACCGTAGAAGGAGGTGGCTTGTACGGGCTGATAAACCAGGCCGGCCTGTCCGCTGAGACGAGTGTCCGAGCGGCTCGAGGACTCGAAACGCGTCGTGGGTGTGTTGGGGATGAAGGATTGGCCGTTGCCGGCAAGGGCTCCGGAGAATGCGGTCGAGCTGTCAAACCGTGTGTTGTAGGTTCCTTCATCGGTGATGTCGAAACGGTCCACACGAGCTCCGAGACGCATCTTCCACTGTTCGGTGAAGTCGATCTGATCCTGGAGGTAGAGTCCGTATTGGGCGGTGGTCAGGGTGCGATCGAAGTGAGGTGAGAAGAGGATGTTGCTTTTCGACGTTTCCGGGATGACGGGTTGATACACATCTGCAATGGGAGCGAGATTGGATTGCGAGCGTGCCGTGTCGATGACAGTTCCATGAAACTCAAACCCCGTGAGAAGAGTGTGGAATATTGGGCCGGTTTCGAGATTGAACACAGGTTCAAATTGAAGAAGGACTTCGTCCGAGGCATCGCTTTGATCGCGGAGGCTGCGTCCGCTCAGGGTGTTCAGACTCGTGAAATTCACACTGGAGGAATTTCGGGTGAGGTCGAGATCCCGATGCATGAACATCAGGTTTTCGTGAAGGGTCAGATGGTCGCTGACATGCAGGGAGTGGTTCAGACTGCCCCGGAATACGTCCGTGGTGGTGTCCGAAAACGGAGTATAGAATTTCGCGTCGCGGGATACCTGGATCAAACTCGTGGTGCGCAGGGCCGCAGTGGTTGAATTGTGAAAGGGGATTCCCGCCGTGTCCGCCACCATCTCCACATGGTGAAAGTCGAAGCTGGCAAGCAAAGTCTGTTCGGGCGAAGGATTCCATTGAAGGGAGGGGTGCAATTCCGCGATCCGATTGCTGATGTCGCGAAATCCATCTGACATCGAGTAGTCTGTGATCACGCGATAGTTCAGTTCCTTGTTCGAAGTCGGCCCGGTCGCGTCGCCGATCACACGATGCGTGCTGAAACTTCCAAAGGTGGTTTCAAAATCGTAGGCCGGTGTCGAAAGCGGCTTTTTTGTTACCAGATTTACGGTGCCCCCGGGGGATCCACTCCCATAAAGGGAGGAGCCGGGCCCTTTTAGCACCTCCACCTGTTCCACATTCGACAGGGTTCGGGTGTATCCATTCACCGTAAGGGCATCAGGAATGCCGTCCCGCACAAAATTCACATTCAATCCACGACTGAGGTAGTTGTTGAAAAAACCATAGTTCGAGGAGCTGCTCTGAGTCACGCCGCTGACATTGCGAATTGTGTCATCCACATTGTGGGCGCTCTGTTCCTTGATCTGCTCCTGAGGGACAACTTGAACGGATTGGGGGACGTCCCAAAGGGCTGTATCCGTTTTTGTCCCCGTAGTGGCGCGCCGGGCGCCTGTCCCTTTGTCCTGTTGGGCGTTGACGATGACCTCGCGCATCCGAGAGGGTGCGCTGTTGGTGGTGGAGCCAATCTCTGCGGAATATCCCGTGGCGGAAAGTGCGATCGAAAAAAGAAAAACGCCAAATTTCATTTATTGAGACTGAATCTCAACGAAGAATCTGTCAAGCTCATATTGAGAATGAATCTCAATAAGGTGAAGAGCAAAAACTCAGCCTAAGAGGATGCGGGGCTATTTCTTGTCTGCCTTCTTGTCGGCGGGCTTTCCTTCGGCCTTGGCGTCCCCGGCGGGCTTGGCTCCGGCCTTCGCATCGCCAGCCTTGGCAGGGGTTGCTGCGGCACCTTCCTCGCCATCTTCCTTCTTCTTGATGAGCTCGGGCTCGGTCAGGGTGGCGGTGGGGGCGACAACTTCCTCCTTCAGAGGAGCACTGACGGTGAAAATAGAGACATCGGCGTGGGTAAGAACGGTCACTTCCTTCGGAACTTTCAACTGGTTCGCATGGATGTTTTCGCCGATCTGAAGGGAGGTCACGTCCACTTCGATGCGATCGGGAAGATCCTTGGGAAGGCATTCCACTTCGAGCTCGCGAAGAATCTGGGCCAGCACACCGCCGCCGGTGCGCACGCCTTCGGGCTCGCCGACGGCAATAATGGCCACGCGGGCATGAAGTTTCTCATCGGCGCGGATTTCGTGAAAATCAAGATGAAGCACGCGGTCCGTCAGAGGGTGGTGCTGGATCTCCTGAATGAAGGCCAGGCGGTTGCTCGTCTTTCCGTTCTCTTCGAGGGCGAGGTCCACAAGCATGTTTTCGCTGGTGGCGTGCTTGAAAATGTTTTCGAGTTCCCGCGAATCCACCTGAATGGGGGTTGCTTTGATGTGACTTCCGTAGATGACGGCGGGAATCTTGGCGGCTTCACGGGTTTTGCGAACCAATGAACGACCGACATTTGTACGAGATGATGCTTTGAGCGAAACCTGTTTAGCCATAAAAGTACCGATTTAAAGGGGTCAAAAAGGAACGAAAAGTGTACCACGAAACCGGGCTTTGACAACAGAAATCTGGTTTCCGGGCCTGCATCAAGGGGGCTCCGGAAAAAGGGCTGGGTTTGTGAGGGGACGGGATCTTCCCCTTTGCGTTCTTGATTGCAAAATCCGGAGGATTCTGGAAAATGACCCTTCTGTCGCCATTTTGCGCGCTGTTAGCTCAGTGGTAGAGCATCACCTTGACACGGTGGGGGTCAGAGGTTCAAGTCCTCTACAGCGCACCATCCTACGTTAAAGCTACGGATGGCAAGCCATTCACAACAGACCATGATGAGCCTGTTGTCATCGTAGGGTTATCCTCGGGTCAGGCTTTTGAGATGTTTGGGATATGATGGAATTTTTTAAAGAAAAGCCGGCGAATCATCCAAGCTAGCGCCAGGAGGAGCACGACCCATTTAAGGGGAGGTTCCGGCGATTCCATGATTTCGAGAGAATCCCGGTTTTTGAGTTTTTGCCGCTCCTTTTCTTCAAGTGCTTTCCATTGAGCGGCGCTTTCCACCACGATGTATGAAGTAACTGGAGTCAAAATTCCCGATTCCTTGCTCAGCGCGACGGTTTCCTGATTGTCGTTGGATGCCGTGGAAGGTTGCTCCAGGGATCGTGTATGAAGCGCCCATGCCTGTACTCCTTTGCTGTAAGGGGACTCCGAGGGGAGGGACGTCACATTCTGAATTTTTTGGAATTGACGAGTCGAGGAATCAAAATACGCCAGGTCCTCCACCGAGCCCTGCTCGATCATGACGCTCCGGGGTTCCGAAACAGATGGGAGTGTGGCACGGATGGTTTCTCCGACTCTCCAGAGATGCACGGGAGAAAAGGACAGGGAGGCCGGCTCCCCCCGGGTCCTGCCGGAAAAATCACCCAAAACGATTTCATTTCCGGCGGCATCAATCAACCAACCTGAGGTCTCCGGAATCTCGTTGGCAAACCATTCGAAATTTTCCTCATGAATCACTCTGGTTTCGGTTGAATGGATCAGCACGAATACCGGGTATCTCAAATCCCAAGGGGAGGAATGGGAGTTCTCGAATCCGTTCCTAAAATCAAGAAGGGCATGTTTGATGGCCCGTTCCGGACAAAATCCGCCCCGGTTGGAAGGAGGGGAAGACTTGGAAAAGACCTCCAAAGCGGACTCAAGCGGTGTGGGGGGTGTAACCACATCCCTCCATTCAAAATTCCCTTCGGAAATCCGACAGTCGGCGATGTTGGGAAATTTTTCCGCAACCTTCCGGATGAGAGTTCCCCAGTCCTCCTGTTTTCCATGTGAGGTTGCTGAACGATCAATGAGGAAATGAAAATAGGGTTTTCGAGTAACTGTCGGGAGCTTTTGGGTGACTCCGGCAGGGATGATGAGCATGCCGGAGTGGGGTGACGTGGGTGCCCAGCAAAGTGAATCGTTGCCCAGGGTTTGTCCCAAAGGAACACTTCGGGTTCCGAGGTTGAGGGTGGGGCCACTGGAGGATGGATAAAGAAATTCCACTTCCGTGGTTCGGACCTCACCTTTCGCCACGGGAAATACTCTTAATTGAACCGTATCCACTCCTGTGTAAACCAGGAGACCGGGATCACGACGGTAACTTCGGATCATTTGGTAAATCCACATGGCCGATTTTTTTTCGAAAATCCGCCCGGGCACCCGCTCCTTACCAATCGTTAGCGAATATCCCGAAACAAAAACTCCCGCAGGAAGGTGAATGTCAGTGACAAATTCGGCCGGGAAATCCCCCGGATTGGATAGGGTCAACTTGACGAGGGAACGATCACAACCTGCTTCCGATTGGTTTTGAATCTGCAGGTTGTCTAATTTTGCCTGCGGAAAAGCGTTGGTGGAGATTCTCCGGTCTTCACGCAAAGCTCCCCGTCCGCGTCCCCAGAAAATTCCCATGCTATCTTTTGTCTTGAGAGGCTCGATGTCCTTCCCAAAAAAAACGCAATGGAGGTGGTTGATCTTCGGATCAGGCAACGTCAGTCCGCCAAAAACCACGGATTCGTAATAGGCTGAGAGGAGGGGCATTTCGACATTTGCCTTGAATTCCTGCAAGTGCCGCAGGGTTCTTTTAAGGGAAGACAAAGAACCCGAAAATGGCTGGGGTTCCCGGTGGTTTGGCGCGTAAACGTAGTCGAGCGCTTGATGCAAGGTATTCCGATCTGGGAAGGGTTGAATCAGAAAATAGACAGGTAGTAAGGCACCCGCAAGGCATCCCATCAGAAGCAATTTCCTGGGGGAGAAACCCTGGACCTCCCGGCGAAAGCCCTGAATCAGGCGGTGTAGGTGAATCATGAACAGCCCTGTAGGCGCCAGGATCAGAAATCCCGCCCCTGCGGCCAGCATCGCTACCAGTGAAAGGGGCAGAAAGGGTAGGAACACGAGAAAGAAATAGAGCGAGAACGGAAGGCAAAAGCATTGAGCAAGCCAGACGGCCCGGTTTGCACAGCGATTTTCCCTGCAGGGCAGGAGGAGGATCAGGCCGTTCAAAATGGTCAGAATGTAAATGGCCGGAGATTGAAGATCCGTGGGAAAGGGAATGGTCCGATTCAGAATAAGCCCTCCCAGGGGGGCCACCAGGGTGATCACGCAAGTGAGGACCAATACGGCGGTATGGCCTTTGGTCGAAAGCCAGTTCCACATCAAGGTGAGAAACCGGATGAATGCCATGACGCAGATCAGAGTGGACAGCACTCCCAGAAAGAGAAGAATCCACTCTTTGACGTGGGAGAATAGAAAGAATCTCTCCAGTTGGAGCATCAGATACCAGAGAACGGGAATGCTTACCGTGGTCAGCAAGCTCCAGAACCCATCCGCCCGGGCCGAAATCTTTGTGGAAAAGGAAGCCAGACTAAACGCGGCAAAAAACAAACCGGGCATCATCAAAACAAATTGATGAAAAATGACCCGTTCGGGTCCGATGATCCACGCCTCGATGCCACCTAGAAGCGCGTCGAGAGATGCGGTGACCATCCAAAGATAGGCAAAGTGAAGCCCCAGAAGGACGATCAGGCTGATTGGGGATAAAACCTTTTTTCGAACGTGAAAGATTCCAGTGAAAATGGTGGCCGTGCTCAGAACCGCCAGTTCCAGGGCGAACACCTGGTACGCGTCAGTGAGGTGGTTGTTTTCGACTATCTTTTCCCTGGCCAGCCAGAAGGTGTGGAGATTCAAAAAGATCAGAATGATTTGCGGCAGCAAACAGGTCCAGATCAGGATCAGGGGGTGAGTGAGCGCGTCCGGGATGAGTTTTCGTTGTGGGGAGGATTCAGGGGTCATGAAAAAGTCCTTTTTCGTTGAAGCCAGATATTGGAAACGATGATGACTGTCAGAAAAATGGCGATGCCAAGGATGTTGTGGATGGCATTGTTCAGAGAGGAGGGGATGAAGTCAGGCCGCAGGAGACGTGCGTAAAAACCGCAGATCAGACGACAAGCGTTGGTGAGGACCGTGGCCATGTAAGCAAGGGTGAGGAGTCCCACCACGGCAGGAAAAGAGCGCCTTCCTGTTTTCATCCAATGGGCGCACCAGAAGGCCGCCAACAGGGTGAAAAAATCAAACCCACTGCATCCGGGCAGAATCTGTAATTCCAGGCCTGGGTGAGTGAGAATGAACCGATCGTTTCCATCCACCACCGGTAAATTCAAAAACCAACCGGTGAGAATGGCGGCAGGACGGCAAAATCCTTCCAATCTGAGTTGAGGTAAAAATTTTTCGACCAGATGAAGTCCTGCAAAAAGCAGGCTTGCCACTGCGTACGGCCTCCATTTTTCAAAAGTAGGGATCATGTCACATTTTTTGGAGATAACGCTGAGGCAGAATCTTGACACTCCGGTTGGTTCAGGGGATTCTTGTCCAGCCATGAAAGTGTTGCTGGTTCTGTCGCTTGTTCTGGAAATGATGTTAGTTGCCTATTTTTTTGTTCCCAAGAACTATTTTTCCCAGGAAAAGGCTCGTGGGGTGAAACAAGGAGTTTTGGTTCCCGTGGAGCATGAGCCCACCGCCCGTGAAAAAATGGCGGATCGGATCCGGGGGGTGATGATTGATTGCATGATGTTCTGTTTCCTTGCGGTCAACTCTCTCGCGATGGTGATTTTCTGGCGTCGGATTCAAAACGATCAGATGGAGGCCTTTTCGTCGCCCCCGCGAAAAGATCCCTCTCCTAAAAAACAGCATGTGGAGGATCCTGAAGATCCCCTTGAGTAGGTAAAGAGGTGGGGCATACGGCCTCGAATGAAACGCAAGATGCGGCTTGTTTGACGTTCCTGTAAATGGTCAGAATGTTCAAGGGGACGGTTTTTGTGGGCGAGTGGCGGAACTGGCAGACGCGCTGGACTTAGGATCCAGTCTCGAAAGAGGTGCAGGTTCAAGTCCTGTCTCGCCCACCATTCTTCTATCTATGGCTATAAACGGTTGACCTTTTATTAAAATCCGTGGGCGCTTTTTGGATCAAGTTGCTTTGAAAAAGATCTTCTCCACCCTGTTTCCAGTTCTCTACATCTGCTGGGCGATTGTGGCGATTTCCCTGACGTTTTACATCGGGGGTCTGTCGAATGATAATCTCACGCACATCGTGATTCTCGTTCTTCTTATTTTTTCACTGGGGATTTTTTGTTTCCTGAACCCGGTGAATCCGGGGCGTTTTTTCATCAGTTCCTGTGTGATGTTGGCGGCCCTGGGGGAGGGCGCTTATATGATCAGCAAGCCTGTGCTCGATTCACTCCTGGTTCCGCGTGATGCCAAGGTGGGACTTTTCCTCCACCATTATGTCATCGATCTGGCGTTCACCCTGCCCGCCTACGTGTTGATTTTTTTTGTCATCTGGAAGCTGATCACGACCTTTCGGTATTCCCGTTGGGAATACATCTTCCTTGTGGGGCTGGGGCAGGCGATTGGGGACGGGAGCAGTTTCTTTTTAATGAATCCCGGTCTCGTCTGGCTTATTCCGTTCATTATGCTGAACTATCATGCGATGAACGTGGCTCCGTATCTCCGGATAGAAAAGTTTCTTTCCGAAAAAAACAGACGCGATTCGAAGTGGAAATATCCCCTGACCTTGGGGGCCGTCTTCGCTTCCTATTTTTTCAGCGGAACGGTGATCAAGATCGCCGCCCGGGCCCTCGGAATGGATTGAAAAGGCCGGTTGCGGAATGCAGGGCCGGGGCGGTCTACTTATTCGAGGCTTGGGCCCCGATTTTTTCAAGTTGACCGGCCAGCCATTTGGCCTGGGCTTCAGCGACAACCTGCTGCCCCCAGGGGGTGAAATGGAAGTCGTGCTGAAAGAAAACCGGTTTTTGTGTGTCTGCTTCCTTGAGAAAGGGGCGGGTATCGAGAATGTCATTCCGGGCGGCAAGTTTGGGGAGGAACTCGCGTGTTCGTTCGAAGGGCCGGTCGAAGTCCATCCTGAACTTGTCGAGGCTGGGCAGGCTTTTTGCGATTTTGTCCCAACGCTCAGGCCAAACGTGTTCCTTTGCAGGGAAAATGCTCACACAGAAACGGGCGCCATCCGATTCCACCGCAGCCTCGAGTTGTTGCATTAACAAGCGCGTGATTTCGTCCACCTGCGAGGGGTAGGGATCCTTCTCATTGATGGAGTAATAGCGGTAGCGTCCGATTCCGTTCTTGATCCAGAAATCGTCGAGGTTTTCGGGTTTGCTGGCGTCGGAGCCTGTCCTCTTGCCATGGAGTTTGCTGGTGATGCGATGGAGGACGTGTCCTCCCAGATCGGCCACCAGATTGGCAAGATGGGAGCGATTGTACCAGTGCCAGGTGTCAAGGCGGAGGGCCTCTTCATAGTTGCGGCTCAACTTTTCCATGTCGGCCGGGATTTTTTCCAGCTTTCCGTCATCCAGGCGGAAATAAGGACGTCCGAAGTTATTCTCGTACTGGTAAAAAAGGTTTCCAGAAAAGTCGTTGTGAACGTAAACAGCCAGGAGAACAAGGTCCGGTTTGTACTTCCGTACGTAGGTCTGGTAGCAGAGGAGCTCCTGCTGGGTGTCGTAACCCGAGATTGCGAAGTTCATGACTTCGATGTGCTTTGCCGGCATGTCGGGCTTGTTCGCGTTGAGAAGTTTCTCAAGTTGGGTTACCCACATTTCATGTTCCTCCACC
>CAYYYL010000062.1:0-9994 GCA_964475835.1 uncultured Verrucomicrobiota bacterium
TGAACAATCATAAGACCGAGACCACTTCCTTCATTCTTCGTCGTAAAATAGGGTTCGAAAATGTGCTGGATAACTTCCGGCGGAATTCCTCCACCGGTATCCCGGATGGCAATCATCAACCGATCGTCCCGAACCTGGGTGCAAACGTGAAGAATCCCCCCCCGGGTCATGGCCTGAAGGCTGTTTCGGATCAGGTTAAAGAACACCTGCTTGATCTGATCGATGTCCACCAGCACCTTCGGGAGGCTCGCGTCCAGATCCCTCTCCACCAGCACATCCCGGTTCAAAATCTCGGGCTCAAGCACCTTCAACACATCCAGCATGATATCGTTGATGGAATGCCGTTCCAGAACAGGCACCCTGGGCCGCACAGCCTTGAGAAATTTGCTAACGATCTGATCCAACCGGGCGATCTCCCCTGTGCAGACCTGAAGATGCTCCTCCAGTTTTTTACGAACCGGAGCACTCACCTTCCTCAATTCCCGTTCGATGAGCTGCATGTGAATGTGCAGGGAATTCAGGGGGTTCCCGATTTCATGCGCCACACCCGCCGCCAGGGTGGTCACCGCCCCCGTGCGCTCAGACTCCATGGTCAATGCCGCACGTCGGTGGGCCTCTGTCACATCCCGGAGAATCAACAGGGTATAACCCCCCTTGCGGGGAACCCCCTCCAGGGGGGTGACATAAATCTGCAGAAACCGATGCTGGGGATAGAACACCTCCACGTCGTGATGCACGGCGCTTCCGGACTTTTTGAAAGGCTCCTTCTCCTCGAGTGCCTTCCAGAATTCCTCGGGCATATACCGCTGCGCGGAATCCCCGGGCTCGAACTCCTTTGGGAAACCGAGCATCACCTGCGAAGCCTGATTGAAATAGAGAACCTTGAATCCCGAACCAAGAACCATCACACCCTCTTCAAGGGCATTGAAAATCGTTTGAAGAAAACCGGTCTCCTCAACCAGGCTTGAAACAATGGACGTCAGACTCTTCGGATCCAAACGATCCATTTTCCCGATCAATTTCTCAAGAAACGCCTTTTTCATCCGGAAAACTCCCACCTACATCCAACCACGCCGCTTGAAGTACCCCACACATCCGACCGTGGAAATCACCGTCAGGAGCAGGGCCACCTCATATCCAAATTTCCAGCTCAATTCGGGCATGTTGTGAAAATTCATGCCATACCACGTCCCGATGATCATGACTGGAGTGCTCACCACGGTGAACAGGGTGAGCACCTTGACCACCTCACTCGTGTGGTTTGAGGAAAGACTGAGGTAGAGCTGCATCGTGCTGTTCAGGGATTCGCGAAAACTCTCCGCCATTTCATTGTACCGTCCGAGATGATCATAGACATCACGATAGTACGGAACCAGTTGGGGTCGGATGATTTTGAATTCACCCCGTGCAAACCGGCTCAGCACATCGCGCTGGGCGCGAATGACAGCGCAAAGCTGCAATACCTCCTTTTTTAGCTGGAGAACCCGATTCATGAGTTCGGAATGCAGACGGGTCTCCATCACCTTGGTTTCGATTTCGCTGATATCCTCACTGAACTCATGGAGAACCGGAAGATAGTGATCGACCAGGGCATCGAGAATGCTGTGAGCCACGCGATCACTTCCTCGCGCCGTATGCGTGGCCTTGGTGCAACGTTCCAGGGCCGCCTGAACACTGCGAAGGGGTTCCATGTGCCACGTGACCAGAAAGTTTTTCCCGAAAAAGAGATTTAATTCCGTGGTTCGAAAATGTTCCTCCTTCCGGTTGAAATCAACCGCGTGAATCACCATGAACAGGTAACCGTCATACTCCTCCACCTTCGGGAGATGGCTGACCGAAACGCAATCTTCAATCGCCAGCGGATGGAATTGAAAGATTTTTTCGAGCACATGTTTCGTTTCCTCCCCCGTGGGATTTTCCAGATCCACCCAGACATGCACCCCTTCATCCTTCAGCAGCAAGGGAATGGTCGACAAATCCATGTCCCGCTCCGCGAGTTTTCCATCCGCAAAGACAAAAGAATGAACCATGAGACAAAAGGTACCAGTAAAGCGGAGGGAATTTCAACGAGCAACAAGGGGAAGACGAAAGATGAGGCTTCCCAAAGGACTTTCGACGTTGCAACCGCCTTTTAGGAGTGCCGGCCGGCAGTCATACCCCCCCCAACTCCCAGGACCTTGATTGCTAGGGCAATACCAGCACCTGTCCCGGAGCGAGTCGATTAGGATTCTTCAAACGGGGGTTAGCCGCCACAATCGCACGCCATTTACTCCTGTCTCCATAAAATCGTTCCGCAATGGCCTGAATTCCATCCCCTTTTCGAACCGTGTATGTTTTGGGCCGGGCGGGGGATTTCGGTGGAGAGGTGGGTTTCACTGGTGGAATCACCTTCACTTCGTTTTTCGGAGGCGGGGCATTGGAAATCACCGCAGGAGAAGGAGGCACGGGAAGCTTCTCGGGAACAGGTGGGACCACCGCTGGTGACTGGGATCTCAAGGCCACCAAATCTCTTTTCAAGTCCTCCACCTGCCGGTGCAACGCATCATTCTCGGTGCGCAGGCGAACCAGCTCAGGAACACTCTGACTCCCGGAATTCGGAACGCTCGCGGCAAACTGAAGTTTCGCGTTTTCCATAAATCCCTTTGCCAGCTCCACCTTCCCTGCATCCGGATTGGGGCATAGCAGGAAACGCTGATAGTAGTACGCCGCGTTCAAATAGTCGTTGAGATTGAAGTAGTAGATCATTCCAATCTGAAAGCAGGCGTCGGAGTTTTCGGGACGAAGTCGAAGGATCCCTTCGTAGGAAGCGATGGCACCCTTGTAGTCCCGTTGCTCGTACTGCTTTTTGGCACGGTCGAGCAGTCCGCTCACCTCCCGTCCTTCACTCCCTGAAAATCCAGCACGACCACATCCCCCCACAAACACCAGGCACACCAGCAGAACCACGCATACCATCGATACGTGCACACGGCCGGGCTGATGATCTAATTCAACCATGAGAATGAGGGACGCCGGTTCCGCAGCGCCCGCAGGAGCCCGGATTGCCGCTACACGAGGGCCCGGCATCAGATGACGAACCCGTCCCATGGGAAGCAAACGTTGAAAACTGTTTCACCACCCTCGAGGAGCCACACTTGTCACAAATCACCTTCTGGTCCTGCGAACGAACCAATAACTCAAACTCATGACGACACTTGGAACAGGAAAACTCGTAAATGGGCATAAAGGAGAGGATAGCTCATTTTCGCGCCTTTTCAAAACCCAAATCAAAGGTGGGACAAGTCACAAATCTTTAGAGTCAAACCGCCCAGGGCACAACCGTGGCTCATCATTGGATGTTTTCTAATGTGCGTCCACTTGCTACTTGTGATGGCACCACCCCTCATGCCCCCCACCCCCGTTCATCACCTCTACGTTCACGTCCCCTTCTGTCCTCATATCTGTCCCTATTGCGCTTTCCACGTGATCCGTGTCGACAAGGCCTTGAGTTCGGTGTTCATGACCCGCCTTTTGGAGGAACACCAGGGTATCCGCCGTGAGCTTGATTTGAAATCGGTGTTTTTTGGCGGCGGTACCCCGACAGCGCTTTCCATTTCTCAAATGGATCGTCTTACCTCGGAAATTCTTGGAAAATTAAAGCCCGGGGATATCGAAATCACCGCCGAGTGTAACCCCTCCACGCTTTCACCACAAAAGGCCCGCAGCATGCGGGCCGCCGGCATCAATCGGCTCTCCATTGGTGCCCAGTCGATGGATCCGGACATTTTGAAGACCTTGGGCCGAACCCACTCCGCACGCGCCGTTCAGGATTGCGTCAACGTGGGGCGTGCCGCCGGTTTCACCAACATCAACATCGATCTCATCTTCGGGGTTCCGGGACAGACCCTTGAGTCATGGAAGTCGACGCTACAAACCGTTCTCGAACTCCAACCTACCCACCTCTCCTGCTACGGGCTCACCTACGAGGAGGACACCGATTTTTTTCACCGCCTGAAACGGGGAGAATGCACTCCCAACTCCACACGGGAACTCGAAATGTTCCGTCTCGCAGATCGAATCCTGGAGGATGCTGGATTTCACCACTACGAAATCTCCAACTACGCACGACCGGGCTTTGAATCCCTTCACAATCTCAGTTACTGGCGGGGGGAAGACTTCCATGGCATCGGGCCAAGCGCCGTATCCACCGTGCGTGGTATCCGTCGGCGCAATTCGAAGCTCATGTCTTCCGTGTTGGAGGGCGACGCTCCGTCGTCGCCACCTCATCCCAACAGCGACGACGGAGCCTTGCTCTCCGGCAGCAAGGGGGGATGGAACGTGGATGAAGAGGAAATCCTTTCCAAGGAAATTCTCGCTTCCGAACGCATGGCACTGGGACTACGCACGTCCGAAGGTGTGGAGGAAAAGGGCTTCCTCAGGAGGTTCGGATTCTCCCCCATGGAAAAATGGGGAACGGAGATCTATCACCTGATGGAGCACCATCTCCTTCTTCGAGACACCTCCCTCAAACTCTCACCCCGGGGACGTGAAGTGGCGGACGAAATCGCCGCTTATTTTGTGTAAACCCGCCTAACAGCCTGTTGCTATCGGGAAAGATCAGACTGGCCAAGGGTGGTGAATCCATTCCTCTTCAAAACATCCGCCGCCAGCTCGTGATCTTCTGCATGGAAAGCCAGCACCGGCCGGCCGTTGGAACGGACCAGAAGACTGTAGGTGTAGTAGATATTGATTTCCGCTTGGAGCAACGAAGTCAGCAACGTCGCCAGCCCCGAGGGACCATGCGGCATCTCCACCACGATCAAATCCGTGTCGCTGAAACGCATGCGCCGGCGATCAAACACCTCCGCGGCCTTGTCGGGATCATCCACCACCATGCGAACCACCGCAGAGTCGGTGGTGTCCACAACTGACAATCCCAGAATATGAATGTTCGTCTTTTCGAATAAACGAATCAAATCGAGCAGTCTCCCGCATTTGTTCTCAAGAAAAATGGAAAACTGGCGGACTAGAGGACCGGGTTTTCCGCGGGCAACCTGGGTCGAAGAGGAGGGTGGCTTAGGATAGGGCATGGAACGTAAAATCAATAGACCCTATTTCAAGATCGGTGACAATCCCGCAGTTTTCATTCCCTCAAAGTTCGGGCGACCTTTCCATGCCGCCAGTCATTTCAGGTTGAAAACCAATCTAGCCCCCTTCATTTTATGAGCACGCCATGAAAAGTCGCCTTGCCACATTCGAACGCCTGCTTCGCCCCTGCTCTCAGGAACAGTTGGAAGCCATGGCGGTTGAATCGCGACAGCTCACGCTACGCCATTTCGGCTCCACAATCCGCCTTTTCGCCCCGCTCTATCTCTCCAACGAATGCGTTAACATCTGCAAATACTGCGGGTTCTCGCGCGACAATCCCATTCTCCGCGTCACCCTCACCCCCGATCAGGTGGAACACGAGGCGCGTCACCTCCTCGGTCAGGGATTTCGCAACATTCTTCTCGTCGCTGGGGAACACCCCAAATTCGTGGGCGGCAACTATCTCCTGGAATGCATCGATCGCCTTCGCAAACTCGGCTGTCCCTCCATCAACCTCGAAGTCGGTCCCATGGATACAGAGGACTACCGCCCCCTCGTCGAAGCAGGCGCGGAAGGACTGGTCGTCTATCAGGAAACCTACAATCGTCGTGTGTACGCCGAAATGCACCCCACAGGCCCAAAGAAAGACTATGACTGGAGGCTTGCCTGTCCCGATCGGGCCTACGCAGCCGGTTTTCGCCGCATCGGCATCGGCGCGCTTTTCGGCCTCGCCGACTGGAGGGAGGAGGCCATGGCCCTGGGGAAACACCTCGATGGATTGATGAAGCGATGCTGGAAGGCCTTTTTCACTGTCTCCCTTCCCCGATTGCGCCCCGCAGCCGGGGAATTCCAGCCACTGACCCAGCTCCCTGATGCGCAACTCACCCAGTTGATCTGCGCCCTGCGGCTCACCTTCCCACAGATCGGAATCGTCCTTTCCACCCGCGAAGCCCCGGCACTGCGCGATGGCCTCGTTCGTATCGGCGTCACCATGATGAGCGCCGGCTCCCAAACCGAACCAGGCGGTTACACAGGGGCCGGGCGGGCAGATCTTCACCTCACCACCAAAGGACGGAGGGAAACGGTTTCCGAGGAACGGATCCTTTCAGAGGGCGAACATGCCACAGAACAGTTCGCCGTAGCCGACGACCGATCCATCGAAGCCGTGGCTGGACGACTTCGGGAACTCGGCTATGAACCCGTCTGGAAGGACTGGGACGCGGCCATTGCAGCAAGTCCCCAGTCCCCGGGCCTCAGTTCTCAGAATTCGGAATGCTGATGACCGGAAACCGCCAACCGACGACCCCGATCCTTCTGAATGGCAAAGCCCGCGAAGTTCATTCCCGCAGCGTGGCGGACCTTCTTTGCGAGTTAAATCTTCTTCCCACCCAGGTCGCCGTCGAGCACAATGGCATCGTCCTGTTTCGTCACGAACTGCAAGACGTTTCCCTGAACCCAGAGGATCGCATCGAAATCATCCGCGTCGTCGCGGGAGGGTGAATAACCAGGTCAATGGGACGAATGCTTGAACACGCGCTTCACGCGTTCAAAGAACGACTTCTGCATTGGAAAGATGTCCTCGTTGCATGAACGCGCAAACTCCTCGATCTTTTTCCGCTGCTCGGCATTGAGCTTGGTCGGCACCTCGACAATGACACGCACATGCTGGTCTCCATGGCCATGGCCATCCAGGGATCGAACCCCACGCCCCTTGAGTCGGAAAAGCGTTCCGCTCTGCGTGCCATGGGGAATTTTCAAACGGGCACTCCCGTTCAACGTGGGCACATCAAGTTCCCCACCGAGAGCAGCGAGCGCATAGGAAATGGGAATCTCACAATAGATGTCCTCGCCATCACGCTTGAAAATCTCATGCTCCTGGACATGCAACACCACGTAGAGATCCCCGGCATGTCCACCGCGAACTCCGCTGTCCCCATTCCCCGAGGAACGCAGGCGCATCCCATTTTCAACCCCACCCGGCACGCGGATATTGATCTTCGCGGGGGTCTCGACAAGACCACTGCCACTGCATGTCTTGCAAGGCTTCTCGATCACATGCCCAGTGCCGCGGCATCGGCTGCAGGTTTGACTCACCATGAAAAACCCCCGCTGCGTGGTCACCTGCCCCCGACCGCCGCATTGGGCACATCGAACCATGCTGGTGCCGGGGCTCGCCCCCGAACCTTCACATGTCTGACAAGACTCCTGCCGTTGAATGGAAATCTCCTTTTCACAACCAAACGCGGCTTCCTCGAAGGTGATTTGCAGATCATAGCGCAGATCACTTCCCGCCTGCGTGCCATCCGAAGATCCCCCACCGAAAAAATCTCCAAAAACACCCCCCATACCTCCCATCCCGCCAAACACCTGCTTGAACACATCAAACGGATCATGAAAATTGCCACCCCCACCGCCAAACCCACGACTTCCTGCGCCAAACGCCGCATGTCCAAATCGGTCATACGCAGCGCGTTTTTCAGGATCCGACAAAATTTCGTACGCCTCGGAAAGTTCCTTGAACTTTTCCTCCGCCGCCTTGTCCCCATGATTCCGATCGGGATGATATTTGAGCGCAAGCTTGCGATACGCCTTCTTCAACTCATCCTCAGTGGCGGTCCGGGCCACCCCCAGCACCTCATAACAATCCGGTTTCGCCATGGAACTCACTCTTGGATAAACGGTTGCGGTTTACGATGAAAATGCCGGGCTCGACAAAACTCGTCACACAGCCCGCCCCTTCGAGACAATCACCGTCGCTGGACGCAGCAACCGGTCGTTCAGACGATACCCCTTGCGTAACTGCTGGATGACCACACCTTCGGGTTGATCCGATTCCTGATGGGCCACCGCCTCATGCTGGGCAGGATCAAACGGCTGCCCCATGGCTTCAATTTCCGAAACCCCCTGCCCCTTTAAAAATTGGCGGAATTGCGTCAACACCATCTCCATGCCCTGACGCAGTGGATCCTCCTGGCCCCCCTTCTGCACGGATTGAAGTCCCATTTCAAAATGATCAATCGGCGCGAGCAACTCCTGAAGCAGCTTCTCATTAGCTGTCTTGATGAGATCCGCCCGTTCGCGCGCCGCGCGCTTGCGGAAATTTTCGAAATCCGCCTGCGTCCGGAGGAGACGATCCCAGTGCTCCTGGGCCTTGGCCGCCTGCTGCTTCAGCACGGCAAAATCATCACCCGACGAACCCTCCGCAACCGCTGCTTCAAGGGCGATTTCGGCAGCCGACTTCAAACCAGCTCCCGATTCGTTCATTTCGGAATCCGTTTTGTGCGATCGATTCTCTTTGCTCATGGTTTGCATTTCAAATTCTTACCACCATCAGGGTCAAATCATCGCTCTGTGGATGATGTCCCACAAAACGACGCACCCGCTGCTCAATATTCTTCGTCATCTCCTCCGCACTCTGCCCCGCACAGGCATGCACCGCTTCGATCAGTTGCGTTCGACCGAATTCCTGTCCGGACTCATCCAGCGCCTCCGTGATGCCATCCGTATAGAAGACCACAGCATCACCTTTTTGAAGGATGACCTTCTGCTCTTGTAAAACGGTATCAAAAAGATCGCCATTGTCAATTCCCAGCGCCATCCCCTTGGGGGTCAACACCTCTTCCCGGCCATTTTTGCGAATGATCAGAGGCTCATGTCCTGCCCGGCAAAACGTGAATTCCATGGTTCGGATGTTGATCACCCCATAAATCATCGAAATGAACATATCCTCCCGCATATCAGGACGGATGACACGGTTGACCTGTTTCAACACATGACTGGGCGATGGATTCCCGATCGCCTTTGTCCGGAGCGCGCTCCGGCACATGGCCATGATCAGGGCTCCCGAGACGCCCTTTCCCGACACATCCGCGATCGCCATCCCCCAATGATCCTGATTCACGGGAATGAAATCGTAGTAGTCGCCCCCCACCTTTTGAGCTGAAATATTCACCGCACTCACCTGAAGCCCCTCCAGGCGCGGAAACGTGGGAGGCAGCAGAAGCTGCTGGATTTCGCGAGCGATTTCGAGATCGCGATCCACGCGTTCCTTTTCCGCAAGCATCTGATGCAGGTTCGCATTAAAAATCGCAAAGGCACCCTGATTGGCAAGAGAGGTCACCAGGGAAAGATCCGCTTCATCGAAGGACTTTCCATCCTTGGTATTTGCCATCGCCATCACACCCAGCACCTGATTGCGAAAGATCAACGGCACGGCGAGGAATGTTTGAATGCGCAAAATTTCGCCTTCATACTTCGGCAGTCGCGCATCTTCACTCGGAGTCCGGATCAGCACCGCGGTTCCTGACTTCGCCACCTCCCCGATGATCCCCTCGCCCACGGCAATTCTCTGGGATTTCACCGCCTGTTCGAGAAAAACCGCACGGCTGGCGAGTTTCGATTCCATGAAATCCGCAGGTGGATGCGGTGGCGGAAAGGGACCTTCGATCACCACCGCCTCAAGATGCTGTCCGGCCGCATCGAGCAGAAAAATAGCTCCCGACTTCGCCTCGGCGGTTCGAACCGAACACTGAATGATCAATCTCAGGATTTCCTCAATGTTCAGCTTCTCATTGAACGCCTCACCCACCTCCTCGAGAAAGGCCAGCACACGCTGCCGCTCCTGGATCAAATGATGCCGGCTGGCCTGCAACAGATCCGCGCGCTTGCGCTGCTTCGACCCCAGATAGGCAAAATACCCCATCAGGAGCAGGACGAGTGAGAAGAGAACTTTCACGATTTGCCGGTCCTGTTCACCTTTTCCCGCAATAAAACGATCACATCCCGGAATTTTTCTTCATTGCCTGGGGAAATCTCCACCAGTTTCTCATGGGCCTCCAACATGTCCCGGGATTTCTCCGCCACATCCACGGGCTTCCCTTGAAGCTCCTTCAGGGGGGGGGGGGGGGGGGGGGGGGGGGGGGGGGGG
>CAYYYL010000063.1:0-9724 GCA_964475835.1 uncultured Verrucomicrobiota bacterium
TATTGTAGCCATACGTCGCCGTCACACCGCGAGCCCAAGTGCGGGTTTTCACGCGGTAAAGGGGTCAGTCCCATTAATCTATATTATTTAACCTTTTCCATTGGTTTTTGAGTTTCGCATTCCCTTCCAATTGCTCCCCCACCAACCAAATCCCACAGCTTAAACCGCCTGCAGTACGTGCACCCAACCTTTGAGCCAACCACTTGACTCCGACCTTGGTTCTCGAACGAATCCAGCGAGCCAATAGGGCACGCTCAAGCCCCTTCAGTTTCATCTCCTGGTATTGTAGCTCCTTAAGCGCCTTTCCCAACAAACCTTCAGCACGGTCCTCCTCCATCGCCTCAACCGCCGCACCCGTCCAACTGTCCCGCTCATGAGGCGCTTCGGACATCTCTTCAAGCATTTCCTTCATCTTTTCCACAAATGATTCAGAGCCCAAACACCAACCCCGTCGGATCTTTTTAAGCGCTTGGTCATCCTCATTCACGTCCGCTATTCGACCCTCGAGATAGTTACGATACTCGCGACGTGAACGACTCTTCCAGTTTCTCATTCCAAGTTCTTCATAAACTCTATTCCACTTGAGCCAATCCGGTTTTCCCTTTCGACTTCCGGCCAGCCACCCCGCACTGCTCCATGGATCCTTCAATAACCCTTTGATCTCCCTCTCCTTTTTGGAACGAACAGGGTTCAGGTGAATATAGTCGCTCACCGTTAAAAAATAGCCTTTTGCTTCCACGTCCACCAGAAGCGCCTTGTACCGCCCCTGGAACAGATGCCCAAATGTTTTGTGCCGCACGTTATAGCGCCGGGTGTACGTCGAATTCAGGTATTGCATCCCCTTGACGAGCGTCGGCCGCACGGTTTCGATGAGAAGATGGTAGTGGTTCTTCATCAGAACGAAGCTGTGCACGTGCCAGCCACTAGATTCACACGTCTCAGCCAGTGTCTTCATGAAGATCATCCGATCCACGTCATCCTCATAAATGGGCTCAAGCCGATCCCCTCGATTCATCACATGGTAGATCGCTCCCGCATATTCGATCCGTGGCGCTCGAGCCATAATCCCCATCTACACTCTCAGTAGGGTGGCAGGCATTACATTTTAATGGGACTGACCCCTTAATTGAACCCGACCGACATCGTCCACGAGCTTGGAAAATATCTCGAACTTATGTCCGGCGTGATCAAGGTCAACGCCGGCACGCTCGACAAATTCATGGGTGACGGCATTCTCGCCTTTTTTAACGCACCCAACCCCGTCCCAGATCATCCAGCTAAAGCCTGTCGTGCCGCCCTGCAGGCGATTGAAAAATTAAAATCACTCGAAACCACATCCTCCTGCCGTGGTTTTTTCCGTGCCCGGATCGGACTGCACACCGGGAAAGCCCTCGTCGGTAACATCGGCACCCCCGACCGCTTCGCCTATACCGTCATCGGCGACGTCGTGAACCTCGCAAGCCGGCTCGAACGCCTGAACAAAATTTATGGCACCCGCCTGATGGGAAGTGCCGCACTGAAGGACGCTGCTGGCAATGGATTCGAATGGCGCTTGCTCGACCGCGTCGTCGTCATTGGAAGGGAGGAAACCACTTCCATCTATGAACTCCTTGGCGAAGCCGGAACCGTTCATTCAAACGTCCTCCGTGCCCGGGATCTTTACGAAAAAGGTCTGGCCGTTTATTGGGACCGGAACTTTGAAAAAGCACTTTCCCTTTTTCTTGAATCGACGGAATGGGTTCCCACCGACCGGGCCGCACAGCTCATGGCCTCGCGGTGTGCCGAATTCCAGCATCAATCACCCAGCGAAGATTGGAACGGCGTCTATATTCTTGCTTCCAAATAAACCCACTTAGAGAGTCTCCGCCCTCAACCGATCAACAGTCCTCGAATGATGTCTTCGTTCACACAAACATTCACTTCTGTCCTCTCTCATTTCCAATCTTCGGCGCTCGACACCGATCAATGTCCGTCGCATGTGCACGCATATTCGGCATGTTTGCATCCACCGCACACACTCGTGTTTAGAGGAATGCGGAAGTTCTTCACCTTTGCGACTGCGCTTGTTTTCAGCTGCAAGACAACCGTATAGCCGTCCCCATCCGGAAGCGGAACCTTCGAAACCAGGGCGTCTTCCTTCTTTTCAAAATCGATCTTCTTTTTACCATCTTTTGTTTCCGCAAGTGCGGTGACTCCCTGATCCGCAAGCGCGACAGACTTCAGATTGGAATCGTAAAATGTGACGATCGCTGTTCGGTCTTTTTCAACAAAGAACTCGGCTTTGACTCCCTCGGCTTCTAGAAGTCGTCCTCCTTTGGGGCCAGCAACGATTTTCTCGCCATGCGCCACATGGGTTGCGAACAACAGAACAATGATGGGTATGACTGGCTGTATGGTTTTCATGTTTCCTTTCATGATTGGGATGAAATTGCTTCACTCCTTTGTTTAAGCAACGCCCGCCTCTCGCCCCATTCGTAAAGAGTTGGAAGCAGAACGAGTGTCAAAAAGGTGGAGCTTAAGATTCCGCCAATCACAACTGTCGCAAGTGGCCTCTGAACCTCGGCACCCGCACCAGTGGCGAGCGCCATGGGGAGAAAACCAAGGCTCGCGACCAAAGCAGTCATGAGCTTCGGACGCAATCGGGTCAACGCCCCCTCAACGACCGCTTCCCGTAAGCTTCGCCCCTCCTGACGCAATTGATTGACGAAACTAACCAGCATAAGGCCGTTGAGAATGGCAATCCCACTGAGCGCAATGAATCCAACCGCAGCGGAAATACTGAAAGGCATTCCCCGAAGCCAGAGTGCGAAAATGCCGCCGGTCACCGCGAGGGGAATGCAAACAAAGATCAGCGTCGCCTGGCGAATGCTTTGGAACGACAGGAAAATCAAAATAAAAACAAACAACAACGCGCTAGGCACAACAACATTCAACCGCTTTCGCGCCGCCTGGAGGTTTTCAAACTGACCCCCAAATTCAAAATAGTATCCTGCTGGAAAGATGATTTCGGATCTGATTTTTGCTTCGGCCTCTTTTACAAAGCTCTCCACATCCCGTTCTCGCAAATTAATGAGAATGGCCAAACGCCTTTGATTTGACTCGCGCGTCACTGTGCCAACCTGTTCAGTCATCTCCAATTTAGCCACGTCGGCCAATGCGATCAATCCGCCATCCTCGGTGCGCAACGGCAAACGTTTTATCAGTGCCAGATCCTCCCGAAGCTTTTCATGAAGCCGAACCACGACAGGATGGCGACGATTCCCTTCGATAAGGGTCCCCACTTCCTTGCCTCCGAGTGCCATCGCCACCACTTTATTGACTTCATCCGCCTGAACGTTGTAGCGCTTCATGGCCTGACGATCCGGTGTGATTTCCAGCATCGGAGACTTGCCGATGGCCTCAAATTCCACGTCGCCTCCACCTGGAATTTTACGCAACACATCACGCACGGCCATCGTGAGATGTTCCAATTCTGCAAAGTCGTCTCCGAAGATTTTTACGGACAGATCCGCGCGGGCTCCAGCCATGATCTCGTTGAACCTCAACTGAATGGGCTGCGAAAAGAGCAATGCTTGTCCAGGGACATGGATCAAGAGCTCCTCTTGCATCAACGCAATGATCTGCTCCTTTGATGCCGTCCTGCCATGGATTTTGCGCCATTTCTCTTTTGGCTGCCAAAAAATGAATGTGTCCGACACATTGGGCCCCATGGGATCGGTGGCAATCTCCGGTGTCCCGATTCGTGAGAAGATGCTGTGAATCTCTGGAAATTTCGCCAGAAGGACCTTTTCGGATCTCTTTTGCAAATCCAGCGAAGCCTCGAGCCCTGCGCTGGAACTGCGAATCATCTGAAGCGTGATCGATCCTTCATCGAGTTGGGGGATGAATTCCATACCAAGGCGTGTGAACACCAGCAGTGAAACAGCAAAGAGAAGGACAGCCGCGCTAACAACGACCACTCTGCAGCGAAGGGCGAAGTCCAGGATGGGGGCATACAACTGCTTGGCGCCGCGAACGACAAAATTATCCTCTTCACTCATTTTTCCACTGAGAAAATAGGAGCACAACGCTGGCATCAACGTCAGCGAAAGGACAAGCGCACCAACCAAAGCGAAAATCACCGTAACAGCCATCGGCTTAAACATCTTCCCTTCAATGCCTGTAAGGGCAAGAATCGGAACGTAAACCACGGTGATGATAAGCACGCCGAAAAACATCGGACTGGCGACATCCTTGGCAGACATGAGGACCTCGCGAGCCCGTTCGGCGGCGTTCAGTTTACGTCCAAGCACATGCTGCTTATGTGCAAGATGACGGATAATATTTTCCACCATCACCACCGCACCGTCGATGATCAGGCCGAAGTCAATCGCACCCAGACTCATCAAGTTGCCTGAAATGCGGTTGCACACCATTCCAGTAATCGCAAAGAGCATCGAAAGCGGGATTGCGAGGGCAACAATTAAAGCCGCGCGCCAGTTTCCAAGAAACGCAAAAAGAACCACGACGACTAAAATCGCCCCTTCGAATAAACTGTTTTCCACCGTTCGAATCGTTCGATTCACCAGATGAGATCGATCATACGCAGAGCGAATCTCAACACCCGGAGGGAGCTTCTCCTGGATATGTTTTAGTTTTTCGTGAATCGCACCCGCCACAAGGCGGCTGTTTTCTCCCATTAGCATGATTGCCGTTCCAACCAGACCCTCCTCGCCGTTGACCGTGGATGCACCTGTTCGAAAATTTGCCCCGATACCCACATCAGCCACATCCTTCACGGTCATGGCAGCGACGCCGGCGCCGAACTTCAGGGGAAGATCAGCGATCTGCTCCGTTGTTTGCACCCGCGTCGCGGCACGGATCACAATCTGCTCGCCGCCCACCTCAATGAGCCCGCCTCCGACATTCTGGACGTTTTCCGAAAGCCTTTCGGTAAGTTCGTCCAGGGTCACCCCTGCATTGGTGAGTTTTTGAGGATTGGGCATGACCACGATTTGGCGTTCATACCCACCGGAGGTATTCACTTCCGCCACTCCGGGAGTCCCTCGAAGCATCGGTTTGATCATGTATTCCTGAATCATCTTGAGATTCATCAGTTGCTCGCGCGGTGTGGATGGCTTGTTTGGTGCATCATTCTTGTAAGCGACGATGTAGTGGTAGATTTCACCAAGCCCCGTGCTGATGGGCGCCAGTTTCGGCTGCACCCCGGGAGGAAGATCCTCGAGCACGCTTTGAAGTCGCTCGGCAACCAACTGGCGGGTCCTATAAACGTCAGTCCCGTCTTCAAACGTCATGGTGACCTGAGACAGGCCGAATTTTGAAAGGGATCTGGATTCAGTCATGCGCTGAAGTCCCGACATCTCGTTTTCGATCGGAAATGTGACCAGTTTCTCAATTTCCTCGGGTGCAAGCACGGGCACGACGGTATTGATCTGCACCTGAATGCTCGTGATATCAGGTACCGCGTCAATGGAGAGCCTGGACGCGGACCAGAGTCCCACAACGATCAAGACGACAGTCGCAAAAAGAACGAACGCGCGTTGCCGCAAAGAGAATTCGAGGAGTCGCTGAATCATGGAATGGCCTTGTTGATTAGTGTCCGTCTGCGCAAGCGACCCCCCCTTTGATGGCCTGCAATTCGGCCATCCAGATCGCCGGAACAGGCTTCTTCACCACTTGATCTCCCTCATAGAGGCCATCTTTGATTTCCACCATTTCACCCATTTCAGAACCGGGAACAACTGGCGTTCGGAATAGATATTTGTCGTTTACGACATAAGCAAATGTACCGGTCGCGGTTTTTAACAGCGCGGAGGTCGGAATCGTCCGAACGCTCTCCCTTTTCCTCGAACCAAGCTGGACATGAAGCATGGAACCCACCTTCAGCCGATGTTCCGGATCGGGGATCTGCACAATCACTTCAACTCCACCAAGTGCTATTTCAGTATAAGGATTGAGCTGAAGAACTTTCCCGCTGATCGCTCCGTTCGCAAGACACGGAACTTCCAAAGCCACCTCCTGGTCGACTTGAATCTGTTTCGCAAGTTCCGGGGAAACAACTCCTGTCCCGTATGCCTGATTGGGTTTTGCCCGCGTGGACCTCACCATGACACTTGCTTCCCGATAGATCTGAATGGGCACACCGGACTTTTCAACGATTTCCTGATCTGTAACTCCAACAATTTCGAGTCCGAGGGACTTCGCCGTCTCATCTGCAACCTCCAATCCTTTCCCTTCCCTAAAGATGACACCCACAACTTCGGGTGAAGCTTTCTTCTCAGAAGCGGATGGTTGACAGCCGCACCCGCAGATCAAAATAAAAAGCAGCATGGATTGAGATGTGAACTTTACGAACATGGTTGTTTTCATTTTTTCTCGGTTGCTTTGAAATCACCATGAATCGTGTCCGTTGATCCCGTAAGCAATTGCAGATCGAGGTAATCCCTCCACATGCCCAGAAGGGCATCATTATAAGCCCGTTGCGCGATCAGGAACTGTCGCTGCGTTTCCAGGTAGAGTTGAATATGGATGGCGCCAAGGCGGTATTGACGGTCCGCCAGATCCGCAGCGTCCCGCAGATTGGCAATCAGATCCCCGGGTATCTTTTCGAGCTGGTTCCTAAAAAGCTCAAAAGAGCGGAATCTCCTGGCAATTTCAGTTTCGACTTTGTGGCGTGCATCCTGCAAGCGCGCATCCGCTTGCGAACTCCGAGCTCTCGCCGCATCGATGTTACCCTGGTTCCAATCCCAAAGAGGAAGCCGAACCATGAAGGTAAAACCCATGTTTTCCTCACGTTCACCCGCGTGGTCGAGACTGTAAAAGGGGCCGACAGAGAAATCGGGGGCCGATTCGAGCTTGCTTGCGGAAAGTTCGTTTACCGCCTTTTCGAGCTCAATCGCGTGAGCCCGGAGTTGGAAATTACGAGCGAGACCAAACTGAACCAATTGATCTGCAGCAGGAAGTCCTGGCGCATTTTCCACCGTCACTTTCAGATTAAGGGTTTGGTTCGCAGGACGTCCCATGAGCCGATTGAGCTCCAGCCGGGATTCCTCGCGCTCCTGAATGAACTCCCTTGCTTGCGCAAGAATTTCCACAAGGCCGCCTTCAATAACACGACGCTCTAGAAACGGTTGCGATCCACCGGTGGCACGCTGTGCGAGAAGCAAGATCAATTCCGAACTTCGCTCGGTGATCTCTTCGGCGGCTGCGGCGTTGAGAACCGCCACCTGATGTTGAAGGGCAAGGATTCGGACCTGACCAGCCAATGCCAACCGGAATTGCTCAAGTCCAAGCTCGGCCAGGTGAACATCCTGATTGGCGATGGCTTTTCGAAGGCTCCCTTTGCCTGGAAACTCAAAGGTTTGAACAATTGACAACGATCGTGTCGTTCCTTCGCCCTGAATAGCACTCTCGCCATTCTTGACGCGGCGCTCTCCATAATCTCCCGAAACTTCAGGATTCTTCCACAGCCCGGCTTGCCGCCTTCGACCCTTTGCGATATCCACTTCAGCCCCAAATGAGCGCAGCTCCGCATTATTGCGAAGCGTTGCCTCAACAAGATCGTCTATTGTCTCAGCAGAGGATGTGGGATTGGATTCGGTGCCAAAACTCACCTGAAGTAAAATCACACATGAGAAAAGGAGTCCCAGGGCAGCATTCCAAACGCTGCTTCTTTGATTTTCAACAGAGTGTCTTATTGTCATTTCGTTGGTTCGGTTGATCCAGACACAACGGCAAAGCGTCGTGTGAATTCAGGCATAGGGTGCCTGCGTGGGAAGAGGCTGAGCGTCTGAGAACGCCCTGTCAGCGACGGCTAGGACAATTGAGGTGGACGCTCGATGGACTTAATGGGAGCATCCGGCAGCAAAACAGATAGGCATGGGAAAGTAATGTCTGCAACAGGCATATCGATCCTTGGGCTCTGACATTCAATGAGCATCATGATTCCTGCGTGGCAGTTGCAAATGCAATGATCAGGAACCTCAGGAGAAGGGAAATGGTCATCCGAGTGCGAACTCTCACTGCTGTGCACATCCACACAACAAGACAACTCAGTCGCTCCAGATTGGCAGACAAGGACTTGGAACGCCGCGAGAAAACACCATGCCAGCGTGATGCGCTTGACCATTGTTTCGAGGCGACCGTTCATCTCCCGCCAACCTTACAAACAAAGCTTCCCATGTCAACCCAACGATACCACCCCTGTTTTACCCTCCCCTTTCCGTGACTCCATGTGCCCAACTATACATCCGAGGCGTCCACTAATCCCCGTCAGGTCAGAGGAACTGCCATGCATGTTAACTGACCCCTTAATCTTAATTGCGTGCGATGCCAATTTAGTACGGCACAGCTCAATCACCATGGCATCCAATTTGGCCAATCAAACGCACAAACAACCACAACAAATAGAAGATGAGCTAAAACAGTACAAATTCGTACATTTTTTGTACCTTTAAAAATAATCGTGGTTACACCAACATAATAAATTAAAATTGCACACAATAATAGAACACCTTCAAGAACAACACTTCTTGCAATCAATCTAACAAGAGGAGCCGTTAATACATATAACGTATATGCCAATTTCAAATGCGTAAAATACATAAATCCCCATACTGCAAATGCACTAAAAAAACAGCTTATTAAACTCCAAACAAAATTTTTGATAATTTTCATTGATATGTCGATCCATGTTTTATTTTACACTTACATTTTTCTTTTAAGATATCAAAAAATTCTTGAAGCTGCTCTTTACTAATTTTTGGCATTTCCGGATCAAGATTGTTTTTTATTGACGGATCATAAGATGTATCATATCCCCATTGATTTGTTATATAATCTCTTGCGTTTTTCAAACGTTCCTTTTCACTGTAATCGTCATTTTTTTCGGTAAATGACCTTATAATATTTTTAATATCATCCTTCGAAGCATGACCTCCTAATGTTTTGTTTAGAGTTCGAATATAATGCTCGAATACATCTGGCCGATTTTGAGGATTATCCGGAGCTGTTCCAGCGCCCCCATGACCATAAGGTGCTCCAAAAGCTGTTCCATCATTTCGCGTATGGGAAAAAGCGTCTCCTAAAGAATGAGTAAGCGCACCGCGCTGCCAGTCCGTAAGATTTGGATCATTAGACAGCAAATCTCGTAAACAACGCTGCCAGGCAATAACATCTACCCCATCGCCTCCATGCAGAGAGTGTAGGATTTCTTGAATGTCTATATCAAATGTTCGATCCTGACTCGTGTGGGCCGCCAGCCTAAAACCTGCAGGTATCGCGTCGTAGCGCACATCTTGATCCCAGTATTGAGTATAATATGCTAAACGAAACGCCCTTTTATGGCTATACCCATTTGCTCTTGCAGTGGAATACACAGCGTAAAAATGTCCATCTGGCTGAAACAATCCCAAAACATCATATGTATTTGACGGCTGATTGGATATAAAAGCATATAGATTCAACGCCCCTTCTTCCTCAAGGGGTTCGCGACTCAGCCACCTCCCTGTACTCACAGTATAAAATCGATACCCGTAGTAAACCAAACCCGACTCGTTATCCGTCCACTTGGTGCTGAACCGGTAGGCATTGAGTTTCGCCATCGATCCACTCGCTCGAAGCATCTCTCCGAACGCGCCGTACTCGTACGAAGCCGAAATCTTCCCCGTGGCTGCATCCACCAGGCCGGCCACATTGCCATTTCCATCGTAGCTGTAGAAATGAC
>CAYYYL010000064.1:0-9271 GCA_964475835.1 uncultured Verrucomicrobiota bacterium
CATACAGCTAAATGCATTTTCGCGCGGCCGTTCCCACTTTTTCAGCAAGCTGTTAGGGCCGACTTTCAGAAATCTTCGGGTAGGGCGCGACCGCCGGGCGCGCCAAAACGTTACGGACCGCCCGGCGGTCGGTCCCTACCTTTTCCGATCCAATGATGTAAGACGTTGAAATAGGTGATTCCAATGGGCAGGTCTTCTGACTTTACAGGAGCGGTGAAAACAACCGGCAGACATTTTCGCAGAGCTGCATTCCGAGGCTTCGTCGATTGAAGTCGGCAGTGGTCACTTCACGGCAGTGAGCGAGATCGTTTTGAAATTGTTTTTCCAGTTTCTTCACATGGGGTGTGCTGTGAATGTGGCAGTTCATTTCAAAGTTCAGTCGCATGCTGCGGATGTCGAGATTGGCGGAGCCGACGGATCCCCACTCGCCATCGGCGAGCATTACTTTCGCATGCATCATCCCATGGGTGTATTCGAAAAAACGGATGCCGCAGGCGAGGAATTCATCCCAAAAGTATCGACCTGCCCAATAGGTCACCCAATGATCTGGAGGACGTGACTGGGTGATGATCCGGACGTCCACACCCCGAATGGCGGCGCACTTCAGAGCGGTGAGGAGCGCGGTGTCGGGGACGAGGTAGGGGGTCATGATCCAGAGCCGGGTGCGGGCGGCGGTGATGACGGCGAAAAATGTTTCGCGTGAGGCGTTGGTTTCCTGGTCCGGTCCCGACCAGACCATCTGGACCCGAGCGTCTCCATCGAGCCTGGGATCCGGGAAGTAGCGATCTCCGACGAGAAGTTCACCGGAGGAAAAGTCCCAGTCCTCGACGAAAACCCTTTGGAGAGCAAGCACGGCGGGACCGGTCAGGCGGAGGTGAGAGTCCCGCCAGTAAGGGTACCGCTTCAGGCGACCGAGGTATTCGTCACCAATATTCAATCCCCCGGTGAATCCCGCCCTCCCGTCGCAGATCAGAATTTTCCGGTGATTTCGAAAACTGAGGGTGAATCGTGGGGCCAGGAGGAGGGTGGGGAGGAAAAAGGATGCCTTGGCGCCGGCGGCACGAAGTCGTCGAACCAGGGGGGTTGCCTCCCTGGATCCCACACCATCCACCAGGACGCGAACCTCCACGCCCTCCCTGGCTTTTTTGCAAAGGAGATGGGTGAGTTCATTTCCCACGCGATCGTTTCGAAGGATGAAATATTCGAGATGGATGTGGTGCTGAGCTTCACGGATGGCGGCAAATTTGTCTTTAAACGCCTCGACCCCATCCTTGTAAAAGTGGAGTTGATTGCCTGGGGTTGCCGTAGCAGCTCCCAGCTTGAGGGAGTATTGGTCCATGCCCGCCCAGGTGGGTTCGGGAGATTCCCATGTTTTTTGAGGGGCGCTGGTGGTCCAGGCACGAAGAAAGCGGGAGCGATGAAAGAGCTTGCGACGCAGGCGCCGTTTTACCTTCGAGGCACCGAAAAAAAGGAAAAGGAGGACTCCAAGGTAGGGGATGAAAATGACCGTGAGACTCCAGGCTATGGCTGAAACAGGGGGGCGTTTGCGGATTAGAACAATCGGAACGAAAAGAATTCCCAGAATTTCCCCCAACCCGAGCATATGATTCCACGCAGAGCCCATTGTTGTCATCTATAACGAATGTTTTCGAAAGTATCCACAGGACTCTTTCAATTTGAAAGAGGACAGATTGGAGCGGTGACGACGGAGCGTCGTTCTCAAAAATTACAATTCTGGATTGGAGGGCGACGCTCCGTCGTCGCCTTTCGTCAAGGGGTGCAATCCATCTCATCCATATAACTCCTGATGGTAGGGACGGGAGACGGGAGTGCTTTTCTCAATTAGAGTTTGGAAAACCCGACCTTGTACGATACATGCAGAAGGATGATTTCTCCGGGTTCGAGTATCCACTTTATCGGAATTTGCGGGACGGCGATGGCCAATGTTGCGGTGGCCCTGAAGGAAAACGGTTATCGGATTTCCGGTTCCGATGCCAATGTCTATCCACCGATGTCCACGTATCTGGAGAAGCATGGCATTCCCGCCGTCTCGGGATATCACCCTGAAAACCTGGCGGGAAATCCGGACTTGGTGGTGGTGGGAAATGCCATTTCTCGGGGGAATCCCGAACTGGAGGAGATGTTGAACCGGCGTATGAACTATCTCTCCCTGCCGGAGACACTCAAGTTTTTCTTTTTGCGGGGGCGTCGCAATCTGGTGGTTACGGGAACTCATGGCAAGACCACCACCACCTCGCTGCTGGCATGGATCCTGGAGAAGGCAGGCAAGCAGCCGAGTTACATGATTGGCGGCATTCCGAAGAATCTGGGGCAGGGGGCATCCTTTCGAAAGGGAGATTTTGTGGTTCTTGAGGGGGACGAGTACGACACCGCATTTTTCGACAAACGTTCGAAGTTTCTTCACTACCTCCCGGAAATCGTGGTGATCAATAATATCGAATTTGATCATGCAGACATTTACGAGAACCTCGATGCTATCAAGTTGAGTTTCCGGCGGCTGGTGAACATCGTTCCGAAAAACGGATGCATTGTGGCCAATGGAGATGATGTGCATGTGCGGGAGGTGGTCTCCACGTCACCTGCACCGGTTTTTACGGTGGGATGCGGGGAATCGAATTCCATGCGGATTGAGGCGATCGAATTTCAGACGGAGACGTCGAAGTTCCGGCTCGGTCCCACGGAGTTTGAGATTCCGATGACCGGAATCTTCAATGTGCACAATGCCGCGATGGCGATCACGGTTGCCCGCCGGGCGGGCCTTGACGATCCCACAATCCGGGACGCCGTCTCCCAGTTCCAGGGGGTCAAGCGCCGGCAGGAGATCCGTGCGGTGGTGAATGGAATCACCGTGATCGATGATTTCGGCCATCATCCCACCGCGATCCGGGAAACGCTGACGGCGTTGCGCCGTAAATATCAGGGGGGACGATTGTGGGCATTTTTCGAGCCGCGTTCCAACACGACAAGGCGGGCGGTGTTCCAGCATGATCTGCCGAAGGCGCTGGCGCTTGCGGATGGAATTTTTGTCAGTCAGGTGGCACGACTGGATCAACTCCCTCCAGAAAACCGGCTCGATCCGGAGAGGGTGATGACGGATATTCGAGGTCAGGGACGTGAGGCGTACTATCTAGCCGGGGTGGATGAGATTGTCGGGGCGGCTGTGGGCAAACTGAAAAAAGGGGACGTGGCCGTTATTTTTTCCAATGGAAGTTTCGACGGCATTCATGAGAAACTGGTGAACGCTCTGACAAGAAATCAATGAAACCCTCCTTGAACGACCTTCTCGCGGTGGCCTTGGAGGCTGCGCACCTGGGTGGGGAACGCACATTGAAATATTTTAACCAAGGCGTGGCGGTCGAACTCAAGGGGGACAACACTCCGGTGACTCGTGCGGATCGCGAATCCGAAGAGCTCATTCGTGAGAGGATCCTCCGTGCTTTCCCCACCCACTCCATTGTAGGGGAGGAGGGAGGCGCGACGAAGGGAGACGATTCCTTTAAATGGATCCTTGATCCCATCGATGGGACGAAGGCATTCATTCATGGCGTGCCATTCTATGGAGTATTGATTGGTGTGGAGGTTGAGGGCCGGCCTTCCGTGGGTGTGGTTCATATGCCTGCGCTTCATGAGACGGTGAGTGCGGTGACCGGAGGAGGATGTTTGTGGAACGGAAAACCGTGCCGGGTTTCCGGCGTGAGCCGTCTCGGTGAAGCGACATTACTGACGTCAAGCGTGACGAGTTGCATGGCACGTTCTGATGCGTACGAACGGCTTGCTGCGGGAACGCTTCTTCAGCGTACCTGGGGGGATTGTTACGGTTACGTGTTGGTGGCTACGGGGCGTGCGGAGATCATGCTCGATCCGCGCATGAATCCGTGGGATTGCGCGCCGTTCCTTCCGATCCTGCAGGAGGCGGGCGGGCATTTCACAGATTGGAGGGGCAAGGCGACCATCTGGAGCAGCGATTCTGTTGGAACGAACGCCGCGCTTCATGCGCAGGTGCTTGATATTTTGAAAACGGAGAGGAAAAAAACGTCCGGTTCATGAATCACTATCTGGGGTTTTGGGTTTGCACCCTCCTGATGCTCCCCCTGGGATTACGGGCGGGGGATCGCAATGTGCTGGAGGAGGAGCTTGCCTTGCAGCAGAAGCTTACCCGGGATGTGGAAAATCTGGTCAAGCAACGGAAGATCCAGGCGGATGGCAGCGCTTTTGTGGAGCATTCCCGTACCGTGATCGCGGCACTTCAGGAACGATTGAAACTATTGCCCTGTGAGGCGTCGTCCCGGCATTTCAGCGTCTATGCGTCCACCCAGACCGCGGCGGATCAACACCTCCAGGTGGCTGAGGATGTGTTGAAGGACTACTGCAATTTTTTTCCGAATCTGAATTTCAATCCATCCACGCCGGCACAACTCATTCTCTATCCTACCGAAGCCGACTTTCACAAATACGAGACTCGGAATACGGGGGTTCTTGGCCACGCACTTTCCAATCGTCAGATGAACACCCGTCTTACCTTGCGGGGAAATATGTACGTGCTGGAGCAGACCCCTGCCTCAAGTCAGAAATATCATCGCTTGGCGACCTATCAGCAGGAGAACCCCTACGTCTTTGTGCACGAGGTGTGTCATATTCTCACCTTCGAGATGATCAACCCGCAACAGATGGACTTGAGCCAGCTCAATCCAAATCGATTCCTCAACGAGGGGTTATCTGAATTTTTTGCTGCGCGGCACAATCCCGATGTGTTCAAGAATCGGGTAAGGGTTCTTACGGGGGGGAAGATGTCGAATGGGAAGGTTTCTCCTCCGGCCCCGAAACCGGATATCCTTCAGATGCTTTCCGCTAAAATTTACCCCGAACAGATTACGGCGTTCTATTCCGAAGCGACTCTCTTTACCAAGTGGACCATGGATTTTCCGTCAGGCCCCCAGCTCTTCAAATTTCTCCTCAATGCGAACCCATCCCAAATGGAGGCCTTGTTGAGAACTCATCAGCGGACCAATGGGCTTCCCGATACCGGTTTTGCCGCGTACGACGAATATCGGGAGCAAACGCTTGCGGGCATGAAGCCTGAGCTTTCGAACGATCCTGTTCTGTTACCGCCCGGCACCAATGAAGGGGAAGGGGTCACCAACCGCGTGATGGAAGCGGAGCCGGTGACGGATTAAAGCCTGTTCCCTTGTGCCTTTTTTGCTGGAGGGCGACTCTCCGTCGTCGCCACCTGAGTGGTGAGGGGGGTATGGGCTTCGGGTTGACCTCCAATAGATTCCGACAGGATCAGGATCCCTGCTTCTGAAGACGGGCTTCCACGAGAAGGTCGATGTAATTGTGGAGTTCCTGGGAAGTGAAGGGTGTGGTCTTGCGGGTCTTCAATTTTTGCAGAAAGTTTTTTTCCTCCCGGAGAAGTTTTGCGGTGGTATCCGCATAGAAGGGATCTCCTGATGGGCGCTTATTGACGACCTCGACGTTCCATTGATACTTCATCCCGGCAATGGTTTTCAGGCTCTTCAGCGCGTCATAGTAGTCATCAAGCATGCCCGAGGGCCGGACTCCATCGAAGGAACGATCCGGCATCACGGCCTTGTCCGCCATGACCAGGTATGTGTCCACAAACTCGGAGATTCGTTGGAAGTTTTCCTCGGTTAGAGACTGGAAATAGATGGTGAAGATGGCTTCCCTGTCCTGATCCGCCTTGTGATGCAGGAAAAGGTGGGCGAAGGGGAGGGGTTGGACTTCGCGAATGCGGGTTGCCCGGATGCCGGTGGGTTTGGGTTCCGAGAACATGTCCTTCAGGGCAACGTCCTGGCGGGCCTCTTTCACAAGGGACGCGACAAATGTCGTGATGCCGACAAGTTCCCCACGGTCATTAACAATCGGGCCCCCACTCATGCCCGTCGTCAGGGGGGCGGTGAGATCCAATATGGGAATGCCGTGCTGCGATCCCAGCCCACGAATGGTTCCCTCCAGGATGCTGATGGCGCCCCCTTCCTTTGCGTTGCCGGCCACCAGAATCTTTTCTCCGACCGTCACTTTAGTGGAGGGTGCGAGGAAGTGATCGGGAGTAAAGCTCGAGGGAAGTTGAAGGATGGCAATGTCGCCCTCGATATCCGCCTGGAGGGCGTTCAGAAGTTTGACGGGGCGCCCCTCGGAATCACGAACCGAAAGTTCATTGACGTTGAAGGCCTGGCCGATGACAGCGGTGTTGCTTACGATCCAGAATTTTTCGTCCTGTTTGAAAAAGAAACCGCTTCCGGAGGAGGTGCTGGTTTCGATGGTGACAGTCGCCCGGGTGACCATGTCCGCCACGTTCGATCGTTTTCCTCCCATGGTTGATGGATCGGGAGAGGGAAGAAATGCGGGAGCGTTGGTGGAGGGGGAAGGGGCGTCTCCCGCAGGGGAAGGGATCGCTAGGAGAAAGGCGAAGCAAAAGATGAAGCACGGGGCTTTCATGGCGTGAACAGCAGGGCTGATGGCATTCTTTAGCATGGCAGGAGCTGCGAGCAAATCCTTTTGAAGGAAAGTCGGATTTCGAGTAACACAGAAGACCTCGGAGGGGCGGGGGAGGTATTGCCGGAAATACCGAGCCGATGAGTTCGTAATATTCAAAATTTATATGAAATCACCGGCGGGTGGCTTTCCAATCCCCCGGGCTTTCACAAAAGAAGCTTTCTACGGGGCGATTTTGGATTTAGTCTGACCCTTTGGTGCACCTTAAACTTCGATGTTGTAGGGGCGGTCTACCCGCGCTACGCCGGAGGCTTCGGCGAGGCGAGTGACCGCCGGCGGCGCTCAGGGAGTGCCGCGACGGGAGGCAGACGGTGCCCTGCCAAGATCCTACGATATGAATTCCAATGCGTTTCAAGTTCAGATCTCCAGCGAAGGCCTGCGTCTGGGGGCTCTCACGACGGCTCATGGGGTGGTGGAGACGCCTGTGTACATGCCCGTGGGCACGCAGGCTTCCATCAAAACGATGTCGCCTGCGGAGATGGAGGAGCTTGGAACCCAGATTTTGCTGGGAAACACCTATCACCTGAATCTTCGTCCTGGCATGGAAGTGATGCGGGCTCTTGGGGGGTTGCACGCATTCATGGGGTGGAAGCATCCCATTTTGACGGACAGCGGGGGGTTTCAAGTGTTCAGCCTCACGAAATTCCGGGAGATTCAGGAACACGGGGTTGAATTTCAGTCTCACATTGACGGTTCCCGCTGTTTCCTTGGACCGAAGGAGGTGATGGAAATTCAGGGGGTGTTGGGTTCGGACATCTGGATGGTGCTGGATGAGTGTCCTCCCTGGCCCTGTGCGGAGGAGGTGGTCCGCGCGGCGGTGGAACGATCCATTCGCTGGGCCGGGGAGTGCAAGGAGCACAAGAACCGGATGCCCGATGCTTCTAAGAGTCTTCTTTTTGCCATTGTGCAGGGGGGATCGTATGGTGATCTTCGTCGCGAATGCGCGCAACGTCTGGTGGAGATTGGCTTTGATGGGTATGCCATTGGCGGTGTCAGCGTGGGGGAACCGGAGGTTGAGATGTTAAAAGCCGTCGACATGGCGGTGCCTTATCTGCCGGCGGAAAAGCCCAGGTATGCGATGGGGCTCGGAACACCCCGCCAGCTTGTGGAGATGGTGGCGAGGGGGGTTGACATGTTTGATTGCGTCCTTCCCACACGTGTGGCCCGGAACGGAGTGGCGTACACTCCCACGGGGTATCTTCAGGTGGGCGCAGGTCGCTACAAGCAGGATTCCCTCCCCATTCAGGAGGGATGCACTTGTTACGCATGCCGGAATTTCTCCCGGGGCTATATCCGGCACCTCCTCAACGTCAAAGAAATCCTTGGTTTGCGCCTTGTGAGCTGGCACAATCTTCATTTCTATCTGGATCTCATGCGACAGGTTCGCCGGGCCATCCAGGAGGAGCGGTTTCAGGAATTTCGCCGTGAATTTTCGGCGAACTACAGAGAACCGAACGATCAATTAAAAGCTTAGGATCCGAAAGAGTGAAAATAAAAATTTGTTCTACATAGAGAGATCCTTCGCTACGCTCAGGATGACTGCATGGCTGAATTGTCATCCTGAGCGTAGCGAAGGATCTCTCTGTTTGTTTGAGTTCTTTTAATACCAGAAAATTACCCATCACCATTCGAACCTGTTTTTCATCCATTTATGATGTCCCATATTTCAAGTCTTCCGCTTCTTATCTCCCAGGTCATCGCCATGGGGCCTCCCCCCCAACCGGGTGACAATCCAGCTCGAAGCATGGTGGCGACGATTGTTCCCGTGATCCTCATGATTGCGGTGATGTATCTGGTCATGATCCGTCCCCAGCAGAAGCAGCAGAAAGTGTTGCAGCAGCAACTCGATGCGCTGAAAGTGGGGGATCGCGTGCTCACGACGGGTGGGATTTTCGGCATCGTCAGTCAGCTCAAAGACAAAAGCGTTGTGGTGAAAATTGCCGAGAACACCAAGGTGGAAATGCTTCGATCCGGGATCCAGAAGGTTCTCCTGGACGAAGCAAAGGAATGATGGATCCCGAGTTTTTTCCACCCCTATAACCCACGCTTCTCAAGTCCTGTTTATTGTGTCGTTTTTCGGCCTGTTCCCTTTAAGTTGTTAAATCCAAATTCCCCGAATCATGAATCGTCCATTATTCAAACGCTTTGTGCTCCTGGTTGTCGTCATCCTGACCGCGGTCTATCACATCTGGCCGCCGGAAGATAAAATCACCCTTGGCCTGGATCTTCGTGGAGGCACCTCCTATACGCTGCAGGTCAATCTGGATGGGGTGGCGGACTATCAGCGTCAATCCACCCTGGACAAGGCGATCGAAATCATTCGCAAGCGTGTGGATCCGAACGGAGTGAAAGAGGTTTTGATTCAGAGCGTGGGAACGGATCGGATTCGTGTGGATATTCCAGGGCTCGACGAAGCGGAGAAAGCCAACACCCGCGCGATGCTCCAGAGGGTTGCCTATCTCGAGTTTCGTCTGGTTCATCCCGAAAACGAGAGCGAGGTGAGGGATATCAAGTTGAAACACGCCTCGGTTCCGTCAGGCTATGATCTTTTAACGACCACCTTTTCGCGTGAGGGGGAGAGTATCACGGAGGAGGTGCTCGTAAAGCGGAAGGCGGAATTAACAGGAAAAAATATTTCCAGGGCGGTGCCGACGCATGATCCCGCGGGCTTTGCTGTTTCGTTTGAGCTGAACTCTGCGGGCGCTGAGATTTTCAAGCGAGTGACGGGTGAAAACAA
>CAYYYL010000065.1:0-7781 GCA_964475835.1 uncultured Verrucomicrobiota bacterium
GTGCCCATTTAAACCAGTCCTGTGTAAATTTGTAATCACTCATCGCAGAACGCCTTCGTCATCAATTTGATACTTAGCCCCATTGATTGTTAAAGATATGTCATGAACACAAGAACAAGTTTTGTTCTTAAAAATTTTACCCCCAAAAAGTGGAGGACGTTGAGGTTCCCAAGATTTTTTTGTAAATAGAAGGTAAAGTGGAATTACTTTGAATAAATGACTTGGTCCTGAAAAAGTAATGAATTGAGTCTCATATTGGAGCGGCAGCTTAATTTCCGGGAAAGCTTTTTTAACCGCCAAGGCATCTAGAGAATAGGGAGGAGGTTTGTACTCATCTGAAGGCAAGTTTTCGATGTGAGGCCATCCAACAGGATTCATTTTTCGAATAAAACCGTCTTCATCGTTTTTGTAATTTACAAAACCCACAATTTCATTATCCGCAATGCTTTCAGATGGCAAAAGATCGGTTTGTGGTTGATCCAAAGGACTGATTTTATTGCCTGCATCATTCACTATTTCAAAAAAATTTGCTCCAAGAACTGTTCGAGCGCCGTACTTCCGAAGGGCTTCTTTTAGAGTAAGATCGTCTGCAAGACGTTCTGCTTTTGGCAAAGGACTATCTTTGGAGAGCACAAGATCAAATGCCACCGCACGTGCACCAGCTTGAAAAAGCTTTTCCAGAATAAGGGCGTAAGCTTTCCGGGGGTAAGGGAATCCTTTGATAAAAGCGTAATCTGGATTTTCCAGCAGCTCTTCTTCATCCAAGGATTCTCCAAGAATGGAAGAATCATCAATACCGATTAGGATGATGCGATCGTCCTGAGGTAATGGACCCCGACTATGAAATCGTAAATCGTAAGTTTTTAGTTCAAGGTGGTATAACCTAAGCCAATCGGTGCGAGATCCCCAAAAGAAAATGGCAATTCCAATCCAAAAAATTGTTACAAAGGTTGGGATGCGCTTCGAATGACGGAAGGAAGAAAGTCTAACTTGAGAAATCAATGAGCTAATCCAGGCTAGGATAGTTCTCATGGCATCTAAGGCGTTTGATCAACGAAGGTGGTCTTTCAAAACAGGCTTCAGTTTTTTCACGGTTGCCACCGGCCATAACTTCCGATTGGTGAAAATGGCGGTCTTCAAAGCTTCATGGCAGGACCAGTGCGCACCGAGAGGGATTTTGGGGATCACATTGCGGACGATTTCCTTTGCGGTAGCGGCGTTCTGGTGCAGTCGTTTCAACACCAGTTCGAGCGTGACGTGTTCCTCGTCCTCTTTCCAGCAATCGTAGTCAGTCACCATCGCCATCGTGGCATAGGCGATCTCCGCTTCGCGTGCGAGTTTGGCTTCACCGAGATTGGTCATGCCGATGATGTTGCCGCCGAGCTGGCGGTACATGTTCGATTCCGCGCGGGTGGAGAAGGCGGGGCCTTCCATGTTCACGTAGGTGCCGTTGAGATGGACCTTCCGTGTTTCGTTGCGATTGCGTTGAAACAATTGGACGGCCTCCTTGTGGACGATGGCCTGGAGTTCCACGGCGATGGGATGGGCGAAAGCCATGTGAGCGACAATTCCTCCGCCGAAGAAGGTGTGTTCGAGGGATTTTTTGGTGCGGTCGATGAATTGATCGGGAAGGACGATGTCGAGCGGACGGTATTTTTCCTGCAGGCTGCCCACCGCGCTGACGCTGAGAATGAACCGGACGCCGAGGGACTTGAGCGCCCAGATATTGGCCCGGTGGTTGAGTTCCGAGGGAAGAATGCGGTGTCCGCGTCCGTGGCGGGGGAGAAAAACGACATCGCGGTTAGCGAGGCGTCCGATGAGAAACGCGTCGGAAGGATTGCCGAACGGGGTTTTGATTTTTTTCCAGCGCGTCCGTGTGAGGCCCTCCATTTCGTAAAGGCCGGAGCCGCCGATGATGGCGATCATGGAAGTTGAGAGTTGAGAGTTGAGAGTTGAGAGGCGGAAAAACGTTTGTTCACACGCAAGCTGCTTCGAAGACCGCTCAACATTTTGCAAATTTCCTCACAATTTGTTGTGAGTTGCATGTGTTGAGATGAGGAAAGATACCCCTGTTTTTTTGCGATAAGGAGTAGGGAAACGGTTTCATATGCCGATCCAGTCGCAATCTCGATATATCGGGCGTAGTCCAGTCGGGAGGTTCTGGAAGCGCCTTCGGCAATATTCGATGAAATTGAAACACAGGCGCGGCGAAGCTGGCTTGTCAGGCCAAAGAGTTCATCTTTTGGAAAAGATCGCGTGCATGAATAGCATTGCCCCGCAAAATCCATCGCTTTCTGCCACACAGCGAGCTTTTCGAAGTTGAACACGTCGGGATCCTAGTCTCTCAACTCTCAGCTCTCAACTCTCAACTTTTCAGAGTCCAATCACCTTCATGCTCTCCCTCACATGATCCGCACTGCTGCGGAGCTGTTTGAGTTCGTCGTCGGATAGTTTCAGTTCGATGATTTTTTCAACGCCATCTTTTCCGAGCTTGCAGGGGACACCGACGAACATGTCCTGGATGCCGTACTGGCCCGTACACCATGCGGCGCAGGGAAGGATTCGTTTTTCATCCCGCACGATGCTGGCCACCATTTGGGCGACGGAAGCCGAGGGGGCGTAGTAGGCGGAACCGGTTTTCAACAGGGAGACGATTTCGGCGCCGCCCCCGCGTGTACGCTTGACGAGCTCTTCAAGGCGTTCCTTGGGAATCAAATCCCCGATGGAAATTCCGGATACGGTCGAATAACGCACGAGGGGAACCATGTCATCCCCGTGGCCGCCGAGCACCATGGCCTGTACATCCTGGTGCGAGACGCCGAGCTCCATGGCGATGAAGCAGCGAAAGCGTGCGCTGTCGAGCACACCGGCCATGCCGATGATGCGGTTTTTTGGAAATCCCGTGCGGGCTCCGGCGAGGCAGGTCATGACGTCGAGGGGGTTGGAGACCACGATCACGATCGCGTTGGGGGCGTATTTCTTTACGTTATCGGACACGCCACCGACGATTTCGGCGTTGGTTTTGAGGAGATCGTCGCGGCTCATGCCGGGTTTGCGGGCGATGCCGCTGGTGATGACGATGACGTCGGAGTCCTTGTAATCGGCGGGGTCGTTGGTTCCGGTCACGAGGGAATCAAAACCTTCGATGCAGGCGGATTCCATCATATCGAGGGCCTTGCCTTTGGGCATGTCGGGGACGACATCGTGGAGGACGACGTCACCAAGTTGTTTTTCTGCGATGCGTTGAGCGGTGGTGGAGCCGACAAAACCGGCGCCGACGACGGTGATTTTTGCTTTCTTCATAATATGGAATCCATTTTCAGACGACATTCCCAAAAGGTCGGTTGAAGTAAAACACCGCCGGTGGAGGCGTCTGTAGGTAGTGGGGAAGTTTTACGCAAAGGCGTGGGAACGCAAAGAAAAAACGAACGACAACTTTTGCCCTATTCTTTACCGCAAGCGGTGGGGGAGTGCCTTTTATTTGGGCTTGGGCAGGGCGGCGCGGATGGCGTCAAGAACGCGTGTTTGAACCTCTTCGCGGGTTCCTTTGAGTCGGGCGCCGGCGGCGGCCGTGTGTCCACCTCCACCAAATTGCTGGGCGATGGCGTTGACATCGATTCGCTTGTCTTTGGATCGAAAACTCAGACGGATAACGCCGTTGTCGACTTCCTCGAAAAGGACGGCGACGAGAACCGAGTGAATGCCCCGGATGTGATCGATCATGCCTTCGCTGTCCTCGGGCTTGGCTCCACTGCGTTTGTAGCTCTGTACGTCGATCCAGAAAAAGCCGATGCGATCATTGGAGTCGAAGCTGGCAGATTGGAGGATTTCGCGCAGGAGGAGCAGTCGGCGGGGCGGATGGCTTTCGTAGGTGTGACGCGAGAGATCGCCCAGGTCGATGCCGTATTCAAGAAGCTGGGCTGCGGCACGAAAGGTAGAGGGGGTGACGGCAGGATATTGGAAGGAGCCCGTATCGGTGCTGATCGCGACGAAAAGGCATTTGGCGGTGTCGAGAGAGACCGGCATTTTGGCGGCTTTGAGCAGATCGAAGATCACTTCACCACAGGAGGCCCGTTGGGGTTCGATATGGACAAGATGGCCATAGCCCGGGTTGCTGGCGTGGTGGTCGATGTTGACGATGGGAACGGGTTTCTCCGGATCGAGCGCGGGCAGGCCGATGCGCTCGATGTTGGCGGCGTCGACGATGATCCAGCCGTCAAAGGCGCCGCGCGGGAAATCCCCCGAGAGAATCCATTCGGTATGAGGAAGAAAATGATAACGATCGGCCACGCCGTCGGGATTCCAGAGAGTCACCTCCCTGCCCATTTCCTTCAGGGAATGAGCCATGGCAAGCATGCATCCGTAGGCATCCCCATCCGGCCTGACGTGGGTGAGGATCAGAAGACGTTTTTTGGAATCGACGAAGGTTCGGAATTTTCCGGCAAAATCGGAAAGAGTGCTGGTGGCGGCCATCCTTCAAATCTGCCACTCCGGGCTGACGAGGTAAATTCAAATTGTCCGATGCTAATACGCACCGAAACTGTCGAAACCGGATGCTGCAATATTGACCTTGTTGGTCCCTTCCGCGAAGCCATAAAACGGTCCGATGAAGGGACCTGGAATCCATCCGGCGCGACCATCGGCATAGCAGACATTGCTTCCAACTTCTCCGTGAGCAGTGTCCGTTCGCGGCGCACCCCATGGACTTGAAACAAGGACATTGGTGGAATCGTAGATGGCGCCATTTCCCAGGCGGAGAAAAAAGGATCCCCCAAGTGTGGGGGTGCTTTGGTGGAAGGAGCGATAACCCAGATAAGTAGGTCGTTCAAACATCAGGATATGCTCGGGACCAGCAGAATCATGGAGGGCATATCGATACCCGTAGTGCAGTTGTGAATTTTTGAGTGAACCCCAGGCTTGGATCTGTTGATTGTAGATGCGCCCGAGGGGTGGGACGGGGATGCGTTTGCCAAGACTGCTTGGACAATAAAAACTCCGGGTGCTGTCCAGATAGTTGCTGAGCCCCTCAAAATAGTGACGGATGGCTGGAGCTGCGGAAAAAGTCGGTGGGTAGTTCCATGAGGTGTTCGGCGCCGGAGTACGCTGGATAAAGAACCACCCCAGGTTGTCGTTGGCATAGGTCTGTTGGGCCAGGGCAAGCTGGCGAAGATTATTGACGCAGTAGACTTGTCGGGCGGTTTCCCTACTGCGTGCGATCGCGGGCATGAGAAGTCCGGTCAGAATCGAGATGATCATGATCGTGACCAGGAGCTCGAGCAGGGTGAATCCCAACCGACGAGATAAGACGAAAAAATTCATGACAGCAAAAGTCAAGCAATGTAGTCCATGTTTGGACGGCAATCCAGCAAGGGGATAACTTAAAAGTCGGCAATTTTTGCCAAAACTTGATTGTACTCAATGACTTAGCCTCAAACAAATGGAAGCTGGGAGGCGGATGTCGGGGCACGGAAGGAAACCGTGAAGCGGGTTCCTTCAGCGGGTTTGCTGTCGACGTCGATTTTGGCTTCATGGGCATCGGCGATCCATCGGACGATGGCAAGCCCCAGACCGGTGCCTTCAAGATCATTGCGCGAAGGGTTTTCAGCTCTGCGAAAACGGTCAAAAATATAGGGAAGATCCTCGGGACGAATGCCCGTTCCGAAGTCGCGGATGATGACCCTCGGGATGGCGAGGTCGGCGACGACCACAATTTCGACGGTTTGTCCGGCGGTGGAAAATTTGATGGCGTTGTGGACAAGGTTGAAAAAAAGGCTCATGAGGAGTTCCGGTTCGCCTCGTACCGTGAGCGCTTCATCAGAAAACTCCGGGGAATCACCCTGGGGGGTGTCGATGCGCATCGAGAGTTTGATCTGTTCCTGACGGGCGAATGTCTGAAGCCGTTCCATGACGGTTAGTAGCACTTCGTCCAGACGAACTCCGGGATTGAATTTGAGGGGCTGGCCGGAATCCGCCCGGGCAAGCAGGAGCAGGTTCTGAATAATCTGGGTGAGGCGTTGCAACTCCTCCGAAGCGCTGGTCAGAAACCCTTGATACTCATCGACGGATCGCGGTTGTTGTCGGAGAACATCCACTTCGCCCTTCAGAATGGTGATGGGGGTTTTGAGTTCATGGGACGCATCCGCGACGAAGCGTTGCTGGCTCCGGAACGCGCTCTCGAGGCGGTCGAGCATTTCATTGAGGGTGACGGAGAGGCGACGCAATTCGTCATCTGCAGGCGGGATGGGCAATCGGGCTTCGAGCCTCTCCGCGTGGAGTTGCTGGGCTGCGGAGATGATGCGGTTGATGGGTAGGAAGGACCGGCCGGCGAGCCACCAGCCTGCCGCGCCTGCGAGAAAAAGACTGATGGGAACTCCAATGAAAAAGAGGGCCGTTCTCAGCCGTGCCAGGGAGCGATCGTAGACCTGGGTGCTGACTCCGAGTTGCACGATGAGTTGCAGTCTTCCCTGGTTGGAGAGGGGCAGACAGAGAAGCCGGAGGTCCCCCTGCTTTAAATAGTCCGGCACTTCATAAGACTTATAGGTTGCGAAAATGGGCTCGGAGGTTCGGAGACGATCGAGTGAATTCGTCTGGAATGGCAGCGAAAGGGCGCCGAGATTGGTGGTGCGGGCAAGCGATCGCCCTTCGGGGGTACGTATCTCGATGTATTCATTGCCCGCTTGAAAGGGAAAGAGTTTGCCTGATTCGGCGATGAGGGCCTGGTTGATGGAGAGCTGCCCGAGGAGATCGATTTGAATGCTGCTGGCGATGCCGAGGGCACGATTGTAAAGCGCACGGTCAAAATCCTCGGCAAGATTACGCTGATAGACCCAGTAGAGCACGGAGCTGAAGGTGAACAGGATGATGCCGAACACCGCGACATACAGCACCGTGATGCGAAACCGCAGGGTTGAAAAAAAATGGGGCATGGGAGGAGGGGATCAACCACGACACGGAGCAAGAGGATGAGGTTTTTTGCAATGGCTCATTTTAATCTCATTGGAGGGCGACGCTCTGTCGTCGCCTTTCGGACTCTGTGATCTTGTGGTTTGTATTTCTGAAGGGGACGACGGTGCGTCACCCTCCATCTTATTCCTTCAAAACGTAACCGGTTCCCACGACGGTCTGGAGAAGTTTTGTTTTGAAGCCGTGATCGATTTTTTTTCGAAGGAAGTTGATGTAAACATCGATCACGTTGCTTTCATTGTCGAAGTGGATGTCCCAGACGTGCTCGCTGATGGCGGTGCGCGTCACCACTTTTCCAGCGTTTTGCATGAGGTATTCCAGGAGGGCGAATTCCTTGGAGGTGAGATCGATCTCCTTACCATCGCGGGTGGCTTTGCGGGTGGCGGTGTCGAGTTCGAGATCGGCGACTTTAAGTCTTGGACGTGCGCCCTGATGGCGGCGCATGAGCGCGCGGACGCGAGCCAGAAGCTCGGCGAACTCGAAGGGTTTGCCAAGATAGTCGTCGGCGCCACTGTCGAGGCCCTTGACCTTGTCCTCGGTCGAGCTCAAGGCAGTGAGCATCAGGATGGGAGTGTGGACCTTGAGTCGGCGCAGATTGCGACAGATTTGAAGGCCGTCCTGTCCGGGAAGCATCACATCGAGCACGACGAGATCGTAATCGTGGAGCTGGGCTTGGGATTCAGCATCAGCTCCGTCAAGCACCACATCGACGGCGTAGCCGTGCTCCACCAGCCCTTTCTTGATGAATTGGGCTGTTTTCTTTTGATCTTCAACGACGAGAATGCGCACGGTGGAATCATAACAGTCCCCGCTGAAAA
>CAYYYL010000066.1:0-7581 GCA_964475835.1 uncultured Verrucomicrobiota bacterium
CATTAAAAACGGTATTAACTTGCCACTTGCTACTTGTGACTTGTGACTTAACATAGGTCGCTTCCCCATGCCTTCGGCTTCTTCATCCCACCGCCGCGTCGTCATTACCGGTCTCGGCGTTCTTTCCTGTATCGGCAATGGCATCGACGCCTTTTGGAAAGGCATTCTTGAAGAAAAGACCGGCATCCGCCGCATCACACGTTTCGATGCTTCCCCCTTCCACGCAAAAACCGCAGGCGAAATCCCCGATTTCGATCCGTTGGAATATTTTGACGCCAAACGCATCCGCCGTCTCGATCGATATGCCCAGATGGCGATGGTGTGTGCAAAGATGGCGATGCTCGACGCGGGCCTCTCCTGGAAACAGAATCTCCGCCAGCCACGCTGGGGCGCCAGTATGGGCTCGGCGCTGGGCGGCATTTCCGAGGCGGAGGAGGAGCACACGCAATTCATTCAAAAAGGCCTGCGCTCCGTCAACCCGATGCTCGCACTTCTCGTTTTCGGTGGCTCGAGCTCGAGCAACATCTCGATTGAATTCGGCCTCACCGGCCCCTGCACCACGGTTTCGAACAGCTGCGCCTCTGGGAATATCGCGATCGGGGAAGGCTTCCGCTACATCCGCGACGGCTATGCGGACGTGATGCTCACTGGCGCCGCGGAGGCGCCGCTCTCCCCGCTCACGTTCGCCGCCTTCGATCTCATCCGCACCATGAGCGGGATCGACAACCCAGAGCGTTCCTATGCGCCGTTTGATCTCTCCCGCAACGGCTTCGTCATGGGCGAAGGCGCCGGCACGCTGGTACTCGAAAGCGAGGAACACGCCCGCGCACGTGGCGCGCGCATCTATGGCGAAGTGCAGGGCTACGCATTGAACAGCGACGCCTACCACATGACCAGCTCACTCGAAAGCGGTGAATGCGCCGCGCGCTGCATGGAGGATGCGATCGCCGACGCCCGCCTGCACCCCCACGACATCGACTACATCAACGCCCACGCCAGCGGGACGCCGATGAACGACAAGCACGAAACCACCGCGATCAAAAAAACGTTCGGCGACCATTCCAAGAAAGTCGCCATCAGCGGGACGAAGGCGTACTACGCACACTCCCTCGGCGCCACCTCCGCCATCGAAGCCGTTCTCTGCACCCTTGCCATCCGAAATCAATACATCCCACCCACCCTCCATCTTCATCACCCGGATCCGGATTGCGACCTTGATTGCACCCCTCTTCACGGCAGGCAGACCCCCCTTCAAAACACGCTCAGCAATGCCTTCGGATTCGGAGGGGTTAACTCCTCCCTTGTCATCAGCAAATACACGTAGATACCCCTCAAAAACCAATCAATGTTTTTGTCCATTTTAAAATTGATTAAGAAGAAGTGGTTCCCTTGGTTGAGATTTCACTTTTTGAACCGATAAATTGAGATTGAGGACCCTGCTTATTACATTTCCATTTTAATGCCGATTCCATGAAAGATCGCCTATTTGACTGGCCCACGGTTTGGAGGCACATCGTGTTTGGCGCGATTCCTTTTGTGATCGTGGTGATGATTTATGAAAAGGTGATGGGGGAATGGTCTTTGGGCGCGGTCATCCTTTTCGTTGCCGCGCTTCTCCCGTTTGTGGCAATCGGCTGGCTTGGTTACCAGCACTGGAAACACCGGGGGGATGATCCCAAGTCCCCGACTCCCCATGGATGATCTTTTGACAGGATTCCGACTGGGGGACTACGAAGTCCAGCACCGCATCGGCAAGGGCGGCATGGGTGTCGTTTATTTGGCGCGGCAGGTTTCCCTCGATCGTCTGGTGGCGATCAAGGTGCTGCCCCCGGATCTTTGTGTGGACCAGGAATATGTGGATCGATTCCTCCGGGAAGCGCGTGCCGCGGCCCATCTGAATCATCCCAACATCATCCAGATCTTCGACGCGGGCGTGGCGGACAATCTCTATTTTTTCGTCATGGAGTACATCGATGGGAAAAATCTCGGACAGATCTTGAAGGAGCAACACCGCTTCGAGGAACGGGACGCCCTCTACATCGTCCAGCAGGCGGCCGAAGGGCTTGGATTCGCCCACTCCATGAGCGTCGTCCACCGCGACGTAAAACCCGAGAACATCATGGTCACCTCGCAGCGATCCGTGAAAATCGGTGACCTCGGTCTGGCAAAATGGAAACCGAACGAGCTCGAGATGAGTCTCACGGCCTCGGGCACGACGATGGGCACACCGTACTACATCTCCCCGGAACAGATCCGTGGGTTGAAGGACATTGATGGACGCGCGGACATTTATTCCCTGGGCATGACGCTCTATCACATGCTTTGCGGCAAACCCGCATTCAGCGGAACCTCGGGCGCCGAGATCATGGCCCAGCATCTCTCCGACAAGATTCCCCCCATCCAGCTCTCCAATCCCTCGATCTCCCAACCCACCATCGATCTCGTCACGGCCATGACCGTGAAAAAGCGAGATCAGCGCATCCAGGATATTTTCGAAGTCTCCGAGATGATTTCCGGGATCCTTGGGAATCCGCGCCCGGACAATTCACCCTCCCGAGTTGTTCGCAAAACTTCGAGTTTGCGGTTGAACGCCGATGAACGGTGGAATCGGATATGGACCATCGGCGCCAACATCCTCACGGTATCCATCATCGCCCTTCTCCTTGCCGTCGGCGGCCTGCTTTTCTGGAAAAAGGTTCAAAAGCCCACAAAAGCCGCCGCCCACTCCCCATCCACCAACACGGTTATGACGGTGACCCAGGCACCCACGCCCAAAGCAACGCTCCCTTCCGTAAAACCCGCGCCAAAACCAACGCCTGAACCCATCATAGAGAAAAAAACGGCGCCCCAACCCGACCCCCCTCCACCTCCCTCACCCACCCCGGAAGGGGTCGTGGAGGAGAACAAGGCACCAGCCCCCCCTCCGCCCCCCGCCCCTCCAGAAATCAAGACCAAAACATTCTCCGGTCTTCGTTTCATCCAGGAAATCACCATCAACTCCTCGGATGCTCCCACCCCCCTCAACGCTCTCCTTGTCGGTCATTCCTTTCGGGGTGAATTCAAGACCCTCATCAAACCCAACATTCTTGGACACGACGTCGAGTCCATGCGCCTTTTCCTAAAAAAACTGGAAGGGAGCGATGTCACTCTCGAGCTGACCCCCACCTACGTCAACACCGAGCGTGGACTCGAAATCGCTGTCTCACGTCTCTTGATACCTTGGGGAACGGCTTTTGATCTCCCCACCGATGAGCGCAAATCGATTTATAGCAAGGAAATAGGCTCCCCGGTGACGCGCCTGCACAAGGATCGTCTCAATTCCCTCCGGATTGACTCCGAGGAAACCACCTGGGAGTACGCATCCAGGCTCCATGACGCCAAATGGTGGATCGATGGCGCTTCCAAACCGGGAGACGACTACGCCACCCCACCCCTTCCTTTGGCCTCAGATAGCAACCCACAGGCTCTTTTCCTTACCAGCGAGTCCATCAACACCCCCATTCGTCTGAACCTTTCAGAAGATCTCAAGAAATGGATCAACGAGAACCTTTCCAGGGGACTATACGTCCCTCACCCCGGCTGGATCATCACGGTGGTGCAGGGTGAAGGCGAGGCGCGTTTTGCATCCTCGATTGACTCCGCCAGATCCCCCAAAATTGTCTTCCGCACTCCGAAAAACAGTGTAAATCAGATGACACGCAACGATTCTCCGAATCCTTAAGCCCTCCGCACACATGCCGCAGCCCCCTTCACAAAACAGCCCACGAGTCCCTCTTTCTGAGAGCAAGCTGGAGCTTCATGCGAGCGCGATCTTCACCGCCCCTCCAGCCACTCCTGACGATTTCTTCGGTTTCTGCCAGAAGGTGAACCCCCGAGAATTTGAACAGATCATCAAGGAAGGACAACTCCTGCAGTTTGGGGCCGACAGCGTGGTCTACCTCCAGGGGGAACCCAGTGATTCTTTCTACGTCGTGAACGACGGCGTGGTCGAAGTGATCGCCGCCGATGATCAGGGCGAGCATCCCATTCCGATTTCCTATTTGTCCAAGGGCGACATCTTCGGAGAAGTCGGCCTCCTCATGGAAGTCGCACGCACCACCTCGGTGCGCGTCCCCGAGAAAGCCACTCTTCTACGATTCACCCATGACTCCTTTCGACGGCTCATCGGCACTGTCCCCTCCTTCGGTCACTACCTCTCCGTGCTCCTCGCACGCCGTCTCCACAAGACCACGATGCAGCTCTATTTCTACGGCAACACCCGGGAACTCTCCGGCAGCCTCGACTTTTTCGATCTGCCCACGATTTTCCAAACCATCGGCCTTTCCCAGCAGCACGGCGTCATGCACGTCTACAACCTCACTTCAGAAATCATGGGTGAATTTGCTTTCGCCCATGGACGCCCCATTTCAGGGCGTTTTGAAAACCTCTACGGCATCGAAGCGTTGCTCCAACTCTTCATCGCCACCCCAAAGGCGAGTTTCGGATTCACACGCCAGAACGATCCTCCCATCGTTCCCGATCCGCTGGATATCCCGAACGTCAACGAATTCATGATGAACGCCGTCCACCTCAAGGACGAGATGCTCGTCCTTCAGGATAAGATGAAACTTTCAGACGACCAACCGGTTAAACGCATTCATGCCCGCCTTGAATGGAAGGATGCTGAGCTGAAGGATTGCGCCCATCTCTTTTGGAAAGCCCTGATGCCAGGCCCACTGGCCCTGAGGGAACTATCCAAACAGATTCCCTATTGCCGCTACCACCTCTTGAAGGTCATGGACCACCTCTTTGAGACCGAGCAGCTCGCGATCGCAGAAATCACCCCCTACGGTTATCGTTAGTTTACTTGATCAGAAAGTCTTTTTTCAGGCAGCCGGATCGAGGCAACGATTCTTCAGCCCTTCCAACACCCCGGGGCCGGTTGCTTTTCCAAATCGGGTGATGAACCAGATCAACCCCCGCAAAAACCATGGCACCCGGATGCGCATGTCCACCGTCTGCTGCACCAAGGTTCCCCCATCTCTTGGAAGAAGCTCGTACGTTTCCACCGCCTGCGTGTCATGAGGTGTTTTGTCGTCGGGAATTGCCGGGCGAAAAACGACCGTCCATTTTTCGAAAGCCCGATAGTCCTGTATCTCCGCCAGAAAAGTTCGATCCTTTCCACTCATTCGGAAGGTCGCCTTATAGCGAAAACCTTGATGTCTCCCACCATCGGATAGAGGATGATACTCCACAAATTTCGGATGCCATTGCATCATCTTTTGCGGATCCTCGATCCATGGCCAGACTTGTGTCGGCGGAAGTGGAATATAAATTTGTTCCCGCAGGATCATCCGTTTTTTTACAGTTCCCTTTCTTAAAACATATGACAAGCAGGAAACCACCGGTCATCAGAATCCCTATCTTTCCTCCCCATGGGGTGTTCTCTTGTGATAGTATGAGGAAATGACCAGCGCGCAGATCAAAAAACTCAAAGCCCTTGCCCAGCATCTCGAACCTTCAGCCCAGGTGGGAAAGGAAGGATTAAGCGAAGGCTTGCTAAAAACGGTCGATCTGGCCCTGACCGCAAACGAATTGATCAAGATAAGATTCATTGCCTTCAAAGAGGAGAAAAAGGAACTCGCGCCCGTGCTCGCAGAAAAATCCGGCAGCGTCCTTGTCACACGCATCGGCAACGTGGCCGTGCTCTACCGCCCTCATCCGGATCCTTCCAAGCGGCACATCACCTTGGAATAGCCCGCGCCTTTGAAATCTCAAACACCGTGATCCAGGAATCCTGAAACAGCGGTGTCCCAAAGGTCACCCGAAATTCCTTTTCCAGGGCGACCGCGGGCAGATAAGCCTGCTCCGGGTGTTCTCGCCCGATTTCCTCATCCAAAAGATTACGATGGAGAACCACATAACGGGCTCCCGTCCGTTCCAAAGCCTCCCTCCGGGTTATATCCACCATGCTGGTGAAACCCAGTTTGGTTTTATCCGGCACTTTTGAAAGAACAAAATCGAAAGGGGTGTTTCCATAGACCACATCCCCGGGTTCCCCGATGGAATGCATATCCAGATTGGAAACGTAACCCGCGATGACCCGCTTCCCATGGAAATGCTGGTAGAAGTAGTAGATGTTGAAATGAAACCCCACCAGCAACGGATATTCCACAAGGATGGGATCGTCTGCCTGTTGCTCAAGCGTTTGATAGAACTTGGGAATCCTTTCCTTCTCCAGGGTCATGTAAGAAAAGATGGCACTCTGATAGGGTCGATCCCAGCCAGGGGATCCATAGGATTCCTGATACGCAGCATGATTGGTAAAATTATTAGTCGTCCTGTAAAGCTCCGGCAACGGTCCCGCCAGGAAAAGTCCGATTCCCATGGCAACGGTCATTCCATAAAATCCCCCGCCGCCGCGGAATTTCATCCAGGACCATATCCGATCCAGGGCCACCGCCACGCAAATAAAGGCCATGGGAAAAAGAAAGACTCCATATCTCGCGATCTGAAGAGGGACATTCATCTTCGGAGGAGCCACAATCTCAATCGCAGCCAGATATCCCAGGGTGGTTGCGGCAAACAGTCCTCCAAAAACATGTTCCGATCGAATCATCCAGAACCCTCCCAGCAACACGAGTCCCAGAAACAGCACAACCACGGGAGTCCGGACACTCCCCGTCACCATCTTCAGCACCCCGGTCAATGACTCGTACGTGAGCGGATCCATCCGCGGCCGGCTCCCAAAAAAGGCCCCGGAGGAATGAATCATCGACGGAAGAAGAAGGGCCGAAGCCAGCAAGATGCAAAGCAGGACCGTCCAAATAATCCGAACGGAAGCCCCCTTCATCTCTCCTGGATTCAACCAACCCTTAACAAGGATATAGGACGGAGGAACCACGATGATGATCACCGCGAAAAGGTGAATCCAGATCGCAAGCGCGCCGGCAACAATATAAATGATCGCATGGACGGGCCGTTGTGTGGTGATCCATCTGCAAAACCCCACAAATGCCCAGAATGCAAAAAAGAGATAGAGACTGTAGGGACGGGAATAACGACTGGTAAAAACAAGGTAGGGCGATAGGGCCAACAGGACGGTGAACAATACCGTTGTTCTTTCATTCAAAAAAACACGAACCATCCTGGGAAACAAGCAAAGGCATAAAAGGCCCCCACTGATGCTCAACGCGCGAATGCCCCACTCGTTCCATCCCACGGTAAGGAGGAGGAGCTTATGAAAAAGGTTGAGCGGAATACAGGTAGCCCCCACCCCCATATGGGTCCAAAGTTCCTTGAAAGAATAGTCGATGGCATACGAAAGACTGTGCCATTCGTCATCCATCAGAATTTGTCGCCCCACATCTTTCAGCCTCAGAAACATACCCGTCAGAAGCGCCAGGCAGACCACCATCTTTGAAACCCGCAATGTAAAACGACCTTGGCTCATACGTTTACAACTTGAGACCAGGTCAGGGTTTCTTTGGAACAGCACACTAAAATAGTGGCGGTGAGGGAGGGATTCGAACCCTCGGTACCTGATTTAACAAGTACAACGGTTTAGCAAACCGCCGCTTTCGACCACTCAGCCACCTCACC
>CAYYYL010000067.1:0-7295 GCA_964475835.1 uncultured Verrucomicrobiota bacterium
GCCACGTTCGAAATGAGGGTCAATCTTGCGAGCATAGAAAAAGGTCCACCCAACGACCCAAGCTCAGCGACCCGGCCCACGGGACGCCACGATTGCAACCGCGACGCGATGGCCGGGTTCGCTGCAGCGCATGGTTAGGCGGCAACATTCGTAGCTCCCTCCTTCAAGACCGCAGTGCCGGTCTTAATCTTGTAGCGCATCGCCAAATACCAAGGAAAGCCAACTATCCAGAGCAACGCGCAAGCGAAGAACAAGACAACAGGCCCATACGAAATGCCGGACTTGTAACGCTTGAGCTGCAACTTCGATGAATCAATAGCCGCCCAGAGAGCCGTGCCGAGCACCATAATCCAAGTGAGGTCGAAACCGATAAGGCCGGAGATGACGATGCAGGCCACGAATAGCCCGATGGTGAAGAGAATCGCAATCCATGTCTTCATAGTCGTGTGATGTCTGGTGATGTGCGCTGCCGCCTAACATGAAGTAGAACTCCCAATGGCATAAAAAAAGGCGCTTAATGAGCGTCTAATTCCACTTGCTTTGGGAAGTCTGAGGTTTATTCTTGCCAAGATGAGTGAAAGCGTAATCCAAGTGTCGGGGAGTGTCAAGTCCGGCTTGTTGGATGAAGTGCGTCGGGTGATTCGTTTTAAGCATTACAGCATCCGCACCGAGGAAACTTATATCCAATGGATCCGTCGTTTCATCCTTTTTCATGGCAAGCAGCATCCGAAGGAGATGGGAGCGGAGCACGTCCGGGATTTTTTAACGCATCTGGCGGTGGAGGGCAAGGTTGCCGCTTCCACTCAAAATCAGGCGTTGAGCGCGATCTTGTTTCTTTATCATGAAGTGATCAAGGAGGATATCGGATGGATTCAGGATGTGGAGCGTGCCAGGAAACCGATCCGCACGCCCGTGGTGTTCACGCAGGACGAGGCGGCAAAAATTCTGGGGCATATGACGGGCACCACGCGCCTCATGGCGAATCTCCTTTATGGGACGGGATTGCGTCTGATGGAATGCGTCCGGTTGAGGGTGAAGGACATTGATTTCGGGTATCATCAAATCACCGTGCGTGATGGAAAGGGGCAGAAGGATCGGGTGACGATGCTTCCTCCCGTTTTGGACGATGCGCTTCAACGCCATTTGACACGTGTGAAGACACTGCACGAAGACGATCTGGCCGAGGGGTTTGGGACGGTCCATCTGCCATTTGCGCTGGAACGAAAATATCCCCATGCTCACCGGGAATGGACGTGGCAATATGTTTTTCCCGCCGCGAAACGTTCTGTGGATCCGAGAACCGGAATCCAGCAGCGACATCATGCCGCTGAAACGGTGTTGCAACGGGCGGTGAAGGAAGCGATCCGCGTTTCCGGGGTTCATAAGGCGGCTTCCTGCCATACATTCCGCCATAGTTTCGCGACCCATCTGCTGGAGAACGGCTATGATATCCGCACCGTTCAGGAATTGCTCGGCCACAAGGATGTGAGCACCACGATGATTTACACCCATGTGCTCAACAAGCCGGGCATTGCGGTGAGAAGTCCACTTCAACGCGCATAGAAACCTCGTTCCTGGAAAGATGCCATCCGGAGTGTGATGGCATGACAGTGATCCTTCAAAAAGCAATTTGTGGCGTGATATGACTGAAAAAACCTCCAAACTTCTTTTCATGCTGGGTCCGACGGCAGTCGGGAAATCGGCTGTCGCCCTGAACCTTGCGAAGCGTCTCGATGGCGAGATCGTTTCCGCGGATTCGATGCAGACGTATCGCGGCATGGATATCGGAACAGCCAAGCCTTCCCCTGAGGAACAGAAGCAAGCGCGTCACCATCTGATCGACATTCTCGACATCCATGAGATGTGCGCGGTTGGCGATTTCAAGCCGCTGGCCGTTTCGGCGATCGCGGACATTCAGGCGCGGGGACGTTTGCCGATCATCACAGGCGGCAGTGGAATGTATGTGCGCGCCCTGACGCAGGGATTGCTTGAAGGCCCTGGTCGTGACGAATCGCTGCGTGAATCTCTTGAAGGGCTGAAGTCCGGTGAGTTGCGTGAAAAATTGCTGGTGACGGATCCGCAAGCGGCGGCAAAGATTGATCCGAATGACCGGCGGCGTATGATACGTGCGTTGGAGTTTCATGCGGCAACCGGCACGACGATTTCATCGCATCAATCGCAATGGAAAACGGGGGAAGGCGATGGCGATGATCACCAGATGATCTTTTGTCTCTCCCGTCCCCGGGAGGAACTCTATCGACGGAGCGATCAGCGCGTTCTTGAGATGTTTGAAGCAGGGTGGGAGGAGGAGGTTCGGCGTCTCATGGAGAAGGGGTTGGAGCATGCGCCCACGGCAGCCAAGGCGATTGGATATCGCGAGATGATGACGCTTCTGCATGGGGAGATGGGACGGAAGGAAACGATCGCCCTGATCCAGCAAAAGACGCGTCATTTCATCAAACGCCAGCTCACTTGGTTCCGCAAGGAACCGAATTTGCATTGGATCGAGATTCAGTCGGGCGAGAGCGTTTCAGAAATCGCGGAGCGTGTGCGGGGTGTTTTTGATGCTCAGTGAAAAATGGATTTGTAAATTCGACAATTCTGTTAGACATGAAAGCAGTGCCATTTATGCAACCGCAACAACTGGCAAAACCATGGGAAGCGACTGGGTCACTCGCATGTCTCTTTGGGGCTATTGTTGTGGGGATGATTGACTTTCGTCTTTCTGTTTTCAGTTTGTTTGCCATGATTGGTTGTCACGCCTTTGGTCTGGTTTTATCCGTTTCGGCATTACGGCAAACGAAATGGAGATGGTCATCTTTGTATCTCCTCACTTGCTTTTTTGTATTTATCATAGCTGCGATGATCGCCGATTCTTGGGATCGATATTGGAGGTATGTGTTCAGATGACACACTGTCGAAATTTCTAGCCAGTTGATGGGCTGTTTCTTCAAATCGCATGAACATGTTTACCTTTCCTGTTCTGTGTTTGCTCGCGTTTTGCGGATGTAGCGCTGCCCCCCGACCGATAGGCCACGTCCCATCCGATGTGCCTGCGACTGTTGAGGTGACAATGCTGAACTTCCTTGCGTGAAAGTCTTTTTCGGTTTCGACTTTATCGAGGATGGCCGCTCTTAAAGGCTTTGACAATGTATCACAAATGTGATACATTGGTTGCATGAATAAATCAGTCGTGATTCATGCGCGTATTGAACCCCAAACCAAGCGAAAGGCTGAAGGTGTGTTAAAACATCTTGGAATGAGTCCCACCGAGGCCATTCGCCTTTTTTATCATCAAATTTGTCTTCATAGTGGACTGCCTTTTCCTGTGAGGATTCCAAATAAGGAAACTCGCGCGACATTGGCTAAAAGCCGGAAAGGCGAAGGTGTGGAGTCCTTTAAGTCTCTCAATGAGATGTTTTCCAGTTGGGAGAAATGAAATCCCTCTCCCAAACGACGCGCTTCGTCAGGGATGTGAAAAGGATGCGGAAGCGGGGGAAGGATCTTTCGAAGCTTCGGACTGTCGTTCAGAAACTTGCCCGGGGGGAACCCTTGGAATCGAAATATCGGGATCATCCCTTGCGGGGGAACTGGCATCATGCCCGTGATTGTCATATCGAGCCGGATTGGGTGCTGATCTATACCGCAGACGCGCAATCACTTCGTCTGGAACGCACTGGCACACATAGTGACCTGTTTGAATAACCCAAAAACTGTCTTCCAATTCGATTAAAAATTTGCGGATTGTTTTTTTCGCAAAAACCGGGAATCTGGGTTGATTTGCATGAGACGTGTTGTTCGCCGAACTTCGTGGTGTCTGTTGGGGGTGGTGTGTTTTTTCATCGGATGGGGAGTTGCCCCGGTGTTTTCCGTTCATTCGCCGCATGTGAGCTACAAGCGGCCCGCGCCCGTGTCCCCGTCAGGAGAAGCCCGCAGCTGGCGGTATATCGTGATTCATCACAGCGGGGCCATGGTGGGGAACGAGGATATGATCCAGACCGATCATCTACGTCGCGGGATGGAGAACGGAATGGCCTATCATTTTCTGATCGGCAATGGCAGCGCCGGATTGAAGGACGGGCAGATTGTGGAGGGGCATCGCTGGAAATTTCAACTTCAGGGCGGGCATTGTCATCAGGATTTTCTGAATGATTTCGGAATCGGGATCTGCCTGGTGGGCAATTTCAAAAAGAAAATTCCAACCCCGCAACAGCTTCAGGCTCTCGCGGGATTGATTCTCAAGCTTCAGGGCAAATATCTGATCCCCGATGAGCATATTCACGGACATGGTCAATTTTATGGGGAGGACACGGATTGTCCTGGTGCGTTGTTTCCATGGGATCGTTTTTGGGAGGGGTTGAACCATGCCTACCAGGAGCAGCTCGCCCAACAAACCAATGCCGCTCCCCCGGAGGTGGCGGCTCCATGACCTCTCCCATGGTCAAGGGCAGCTTGATTCGGGAAATTCCCGAGCACGACCGGCCGCGGGAACGTCTCGACCGTTTGGGGGCTGATTCCCTGACGGATGCGGAATTGCTGGCCATTCTCATCCGGACCGGTCGAAAAGGCGTCTCCGCCGTTCAACTCGCCGAATCCCTTATTCGCCAGTTTGGAAGTCTCGAGGGGGTTGCACGAAAATCCATTTCGGAGATCGCGGCGGTGTCGGGGATGGGGCGGACGAAGGCGGTGACGTTGAAGGCGGCCTTTGCGATTCACGAGCGCGTTCAGCGGAAGGATCTGACGGACCGGCCTTTGAAGACCCCGAGGGATATTTACGAGCGCATGGCCGAGCAGGTGCGTTTTCTTGATGTGGAGGTTCTGTACGGGCTGGCGCTGGATTCGAAATTGAAGCTGATTCGTTCGTATGTGATCACGCGGGGATTGTTGAATCAGACTCTGGTTCATCCCCGCGAGGTGTTTCGAGAAGCCATCGCCTCATCGGCGGCACATCTGGTCCTGGTGCACAATCATCCCAGTGGAGATCCACGTCCCAGCATGGATGATATTCGTGCGACGAAGGATCTGGTGCGGGCGGGGGAGGTGCTTGGAATCGAACTTATCGACCACGTTGTGGTTGGAAAACCGTCCGCGGCTTATCCAACGGGATTTGTCAGTCTGAAGGAGATGGGCGTGATGGGGGGGAGTTGAGTTCAAAGTTCAACCACGTTCGCCCACAAAGTGAATAAGGTAGGGATGCCTCGCCGAGGCGTCCGTGGGTTTTCGGAAATACCTCCCCCAGCCCCTCCTTTGCAGGAGGGGGGATCTGGTGTTGTCCATTTTTTCGATCTGAATTCAAAATTGAAGCTTGAAGCTGTTTTCTGATGCTGCCCCCCCTCCTGCGAAGGAGGGGTTGGGGGAGGTATGGTGTGGATTGGAATCCAAACGGCAACGCTCGGAAAAATGCTCACGGACAACGGTTTTGTTATTTTTGCACTCCAAAACCAAGCTCTCCGGCTTTGGACTTTGAACCCAGAACTTTCAACGAAAAGACCTCCCTACCGGGCTCCTTCGGAAGCTTCGAGAATGAAGGCTCTGGGTTCCTTTCCGCTTTGGGTGCGATATTGACTCATCAATTCCTGGGCGAAGGCTTCTGCGGAGGAGCGCTCAACGAGGCTGATGGTACCTCCGCCGAACCCGCCACCGGTGAGCCGTGAGCCGAAGCAGCCGGGTAGTTTGCGGGCGATATCCACGAGCATATCCAGAAACGGGGTGCTGTTTTCAAAGGCGTCGCGCGAACTTTCGTGGGATTCGTACATGAGGCGTCCCAGTTTTTTCAAATCGTGGTGGAAAAGCGCATCCCTGGCCTGGAGAACTCGTTCGTTTTCACCGGTGACGTGCATGGCGCGTTGAAACACGCGCGGCGTGAATAATCCCGAATGCTCCTGGATCTTCGCCTGGTTGAGGTCCCGGAGTGCCTTGGCTTCGATTTTGTTCAACTTTAAAAGTTGCACCGCCTCCTCGCATTCATTCCTGCGGGTGTTGTATTTCGAACCGAGGAGCATGTGTTTGACGCCCGTGTCGCAGACGACAAAACACACATCCGGGGGGAGCGGGATGATTTCCGCGCTTTCGAAACGGCAGTCGAGGAATACGGCGTGATCCTTCTGTCCCATGACGGAGGTGGCCTGGTCGAGGAGTCCGCACCGTACTCCGACAAAATCGTGTTCGGCGTTCCTGCACAGGGAGGCCAAGGCCATCCGGGATGCCGGGTCGGCGGGATCCCCCAATTGAAAATGGAAAAGCTTCTGGGCGAGAAAGGCGGTGACGACCGAAACTGCGGCGCTGGAGCTCATGCCCACGCCGTGGGGCAGGGTGGAGGAGTATTGGGCCTCGAATCCCCCAAGTGGGGCGCCGAGTTTTCGAAGCTCTAGGAGAACGCCTTTGATGTGATTGGACCACGGAACGTGCGGATTTTTTTCGATGTGCTGAATCGAAAAGGTGTCCTCACCAAATCCCTCGCTGCGAAGAATCACCTTGTCATCGGAACGGATTTCTCCCGCCGCGGTGATCCCCAGATTAATGGCCAGAGCGAGGACAAAGCCTTCGTTGTAATCGGTGTGGTTGCCGATCAATTCCAGACGGCCGGGTGCAAATGCGGAAGGCATAAGGGGACTTGCCTCATTCTGTGACGCAGGGACCGTTTTTTTCAAGTTCGGAACACGCGGGGCGTTCACCAAGGGAAGACCAAAAAAGGCTGCTAAGGACGCACCACGGAGGCCTCAACGAGGCGTCCCTACAGTGTTTTTGGTAGGGCGCGACCGCCGGGCGCGCCGTTTTGACCGTAGAATTCCAAAAGGGCGGTACACGCTTATTTTGAATCTCAATCTGATTTCTGGAGAGCTGTGTTTTCCCACGCCAGGATGGCACGCTTGCGAATGGAGCCCCATCGATAGTTGCCGATGACACCCGTCTCGCGGATCACGCGATGGCAGGGAATGAGATAGGCCAGGGGATTCCGTCCCACGGCGGTTCCCACCGCCCGGGATGCCGAGGGCAGATCAAGGGCTGCGGCCACGCGTCCATAGCTGACAAGCGAACCCGGTCGAATCTGCAGAAGAGCCTTCCACACACGCACCTGAAACCCGGTTCCGCGCACAAAAGCTTTCAATGGGGGATGGGATTCGGATAGCCCGGGACGTTCAAAGATTTGCCGGGCCAGGCGGGAGGTTGCGGAGTCATTCCGGTGAAGGCGTGCGTGGGGCCAATCCTTCTGAAGTGAGATCCATTCCCCATCGCCCGTTTCGGATTCGAGGAAGGACAGGTGACAGATGCCACGGGGGCTTTCGCCGATGAGG
>CAYYYL010000068.1:0-5998 GCA_964475835.1 uncultured Verrucomicrobiota bacterium
AAATGTTACTGGCCGAATTCCTGACGTAGAGATTGGCCGAAAACTGGTCGTAGGGCCACCCACATCCGATGTTCGTCCTTGCCAACCTCGGAGCTTTAGGACTCCTGCGAAGCGAAGTAAGGCGCGCGACTGAATTGGTTCTTGAGAAAGCATATGAAACTGGCTTTTTCATTGAAAGAAAAACAAAACCGGTTAGTCATTCCCATCACCATGACTCCTGAGGCGGCCAGAAAGTTTGTTATGAAATCGGGTCGATACAAGGGAAATTCCTTGGCCTTCCTGTCTTTGGATTATCTGGAGTGGATTGTTCGGGAGCACAGCAATGGAACCTTGGAGGAAGCCGCTCGTACTGTCTTGAAATACCTGAACCATCTCCGAGATCAAACATTTCCTAAAGCACTTCCCGATCGAACTGCCCGCTCACCTGTCCAGCAAGGCCCATCCGGCGATTTCAAAAAACTATTGGAATCAACTCCCAAGGGACTGTTTTGAACACAGAGATTATCTGTAAATTTCCTTTCGATGGCCAACGGCAAGCACCAGCACCACCAACTCACGATCTTTGATCTGACAAACGATCCGATAATCTCCAACGCGATAACGCCACAAACCTGAGAGGTCTGCTTTCAATCCCTTGCCGAAACGACGCGGATCTGCATCACCTGCAACCCGTTCGTCAAGGTAAGCGACAATGTCCTGTTGACCTGGATGTCCGAGCTTTTTGAGTTCCTTCAAGGCCCGTTCATCAAACCTATAGGTCCAGTTCACGCTTCACATCCCGGGAGGAATACGTTTTTGCAGGACGGCGCAAACGTTGAGTGGCCAGATAGATGTCCTCCAGTTCCTCAAGATGCTCCAGAATGGCTTCACGAGCGTAAAACGTCTTGGTGCGGCCCGTCTTTTTGGCAAGTCGATCCAGGCGGTTCTCAATATCGGCGTCGAGTCGAATGGCGAGCATGCTGAAATCTAGCATTGCTATACACATATAGCAAGTGCAAAGAGGATTTCTTCCTGCACCTTTGACGATCGGGGCCGTGTTCTTGTCGCCAGCGGAACGGAGCGGGCCGTCAGTGGCCCTTCACCTGGCAGGCGGAAAGTGTGCCCGGCAACCATGCGCAAGGATGGAGCAAAGCACTTCCTGGAGTATGCGACTTTTCAAAGTGACATGGATCGGGACTCTGAGCTGAAGGATGCAGCGAAACTGATTTTTGATTTCTCAAGATTTTGTATTGAGATAGGGTGAATGTCGTTCTTTGATTTGGTTGTTTTCTCGATCTTTGACAAGCGACTTGAAGTGACCGTGTGATCTGGGAATAATGCGACTTTCTAATCCGATGCAGCGATGGTTTCTTTTTCTTTTCTTCTGCACTTCGCTGCAAGCCCAACTAGTGTGGGAGCAGCGGGAGTTCGTGTTTAAGGCAACTCTTCACGATCGGCAGGTGGTCGCCGAGTTTCCTTTTCAAAATCGCGGTTCAAAGGATGTGAGCATCCTTTCCATCACGCCAAGTTGTGCCCAGTGCACGTTTGTCGATTTAGCAAAGCGAGTGTATGCCCCCGGAGAACGTGGGGTTTTGAGGGTGTTGTTTGTTTTTGGCGAAATGGATGGGGTTCAGAAAAAAATCATCAAAGTACAGACGGATCAGCCTGGCGATGAGCCTGTGACGTTGACTATTTCAGGTACGATTCCAAAAATTCTGGAGGTGACGCCTTCCACCTTATCCTGGGAACAGGATGAAATAAAAGAGTCCAAGGCGATGAGGGTGAAGGCGGCGCCTGAGGTGACGATGTTGACAGCGAAGTCCTCTTCAACTCTCTTTCGAGTGGAGGTGAAAGAGTTGAAAAAAGAGCATGCCTATGATGTATGGGTGACGCCCCAGGAGTTGAACCGGGAAGGGCGTGCGATTATTGTTTTTCAAACGAATTTTCCGAAGGAATCACCTCGGGAAGTCAGTCGATTTGTCTCCATTCATCCTTCACCCACAATTGAACAACGGATTCAGGCCGAACCTGGAATCGTTTTTTGGAAGCGGAATGAGAAAAGCGTTTCGAAAACCATTCGACTTACCGTGAAAGGGGATAAGCCGATCGAAATATTCGGAGTGCGTTCCAGTGAGAAGTCCATAGGTGCCTCACTAAAATCCGTGGAGAAGGGCAGGGTGTATGAGGTTGTCGTGACTCCCGAGGATACGGGTAAACCCGTGAAATCGGTTCTTCAGGTGGATGCTGGTTTTTCAGGAAAGCAGGGCAAGTTGTTGGTGTATGCTGTGGTGCAATGAACATTCAACATGATTTCGATGAGTAGGCCATTTCGACAATTTCTGAGTGATGAAGTGGTTTTTGTCTGGATCGTGGTCCTATGGTTGGGGGCTGTATTCTATTTTGACCCCAGGCTTTTGGCGCTTTTGGGGGCGAATGATCGAATGTTTCCCCGGATTGCCATCCTTCTTTTTGTGGGGTGCCTGGATCTGTTTTGGTTTTACACGATTTATTACGCGGTGATGGGGCTCACTTCATGGAGGTTGCGTCAACACAAGGAGTCCCCGCTTCCTCTGGGAGCAAGCCGCGCCAAAGTGGCCATTCTCTATCCGACGCGAAACGATTTTCGGGAAGCTTCAGTGGATAGGCTGCTAAAGATCGATCATGAGTATTTCCATCTCTTCATTCTGGATGACAGTACTCTGCCGGAGTATCACCAACGGATTGATTCCTGGGCAGGGAGACACACCGCCAATGTGACGGTGATTCGTCGATCCACCCATGGTGGATTCAAGGCGGGGAACCTGAATCATGGACTTCGTCAAATTCATCAGGATTTTGAGTTTTTTGCGGTGTGTGATGATGATGGGATCTTTCCGCCGGGGTTCATTCGAGACCTTCTTCCATATTTTCAAGTGGATCCAAAGGTGGCTTTTGTTCAGGCCCGGCAGGATGGCAATCCTTCTCAGCCGGAATTTTTTGGCCAGGCGATGGGGTATGCGGTTCGCATGCACTATCGTCACTATGTTCGTGCGCGGCAGAGTTACGGTTTTGTGATGTTTTACGGACATGGAGCCTTGATCAGGATGGCGGCGTGGACGGCGGTCGGAGGGTTTCCGGAAATGGTGACAGAGGATCTGGCGTTTTCCGCTAAGCTCCGGGCCCTGGGTTATCGTGGAATCTTCACCGAAAAAGTGATTTGCCATGAAGATTTTCCCCCGACGTATGGTCAGCTCCGGAAACGGACGGAAAAGTGGATTCGAGGCACGGCGGAATTTTTAAAACTGGGGTACAAGGAGTTTTTTAAATCACCCCATGTGACATGGTTTGAAAAAGTGGATGTCCTTGTTCATTCCACCACGCATTTTATGGCTGTCCCGATGTTGCTTTTTCTTCTCACTTTGGGCTTTGTCCTGCCTGCCAATTTTAGTCAATTTCGATATCCCGGGTCCTTTTTCCTGATGCCCGTGCCATCGGAGGCGAAAAGCACATGGGATTACCTGTTTCATGTGCGATATCACATTTTTTGGTCGTTGGACTTTTACTTGATGATGATGTTGACGATCTTCAGTCCCATTCTTCCGGTGTTACTGGACCATTGGAGGACGCCTGTCAGGCTTTTCAGGTATGTTGCGGCGTCCAATTTCGTTTACCTGGGTTCGCTGGTGTCGGAATCCTGTTCGTTGCTGGCATTCATTTTTACCGGAAAGGCGTTTTTTCGTAACACGCATGATGCAGCAAGGGAGGGGCGGCTGAGTTGGAGGGATTTTTTTCAGCAATATCATCCCAATCATGTTTTGGTGTTCGTTATGGAACTTCTGATGGGCAGCCTTTTGGCGGTGGTTTGCTGGAGCACGAAGAATCTGTGGTTTCTGGCTCCGGCATGTGCGTTGCTGGCGAGCCCCATTGTCTATCGATTTGGATGGGAGCGAAGGTTGGTGAGGGCGTTGACGTGGATTCCATTCCTGATAGGAGCGATCATTGTGGGAGTGGTCACTCTTCATTTGGGGGTGACAGGGGTGGAGGCCCTGCAGGTTTGGCTGAGTGGGCAAGGTGCAGGAGACTGATCCCCTAGAAGGGCTTCCTTTTACGTGTGCTCACAATTTCCACCGCATTCGCGCTTAAGTTCAAATCCCACTGGGGAGGAAGTTTGGGAAGTATTGAATCCCAGACGAAGTGACAAACCTCGTCATTCTTCATGCTCACTTATCTTTTGGTCCAGTTTTCGGGGAGGCAGCTCACTGGGTTTTGGTGTAAATCTTGGAACCATTCAAAGTCATACGTGTAGGCTGATAGAGTTGTGTAAAAAGCTTTACAGATAATAAAATATGTGTATATATTTACACATGCAAAGGATGGTATCAAAAACCAAGCGTGTGCTGGAACTGGCGCAAAAGATGAAGGTTCTGCGTGTGAAAGACCTTGTTGAAAAGGGGCTGCACCCGGAGCTGCTCCGGCGTCTTTGTCAGAAAGAGCTGCTGGTTCGGAGCAGTCGCGGGGTGTATCGGCTGAAGGACGCGGAGTTTTCCGAGAACCTGAGCCTGGTGACGGTCGCCAAGCGTGTGCCGCAAGGGGTCTTTTGCCTGCTGACGGCCCTTCGATTTCATGGCATTGGGACACAAAATCCATCGGAAGTGTGGCTGGCTCTGAATCGTCCTTCGGCTCGTCCTCGCATGGATTCTCCCCGGCTGCGTGTCATGCACTTTTCCGGATCTTCATTTTCTGACGGCATTGAGGAGCGCTCCATTGAAAACGTGAGTGTGCGTGTGTACAACCCGGCAAAAACCGTGGCGGATTGCTTCAAATACCGTCATAAAATTGGAATTGATGTCGCCCTTGAAGCCCTGCGGGAATGCTGGCGTGGTCGGAAGGTGACGATGGATGATCTTTGGCGTTATGCAAAAACCTGTCGCGTTGCAAATGTGATGCGGCCCTATCTGGAGTCACTCACTTGAAAAAGAAAAGCATCCAGAATCTTTCCGCGTCGGTTCATCAACGATTGCTCAATCTGGCCGAGGAGACCGGTGACGATGCCCAATACGTTCATATGCGCTACGGCTTGGAGCGGCTGATGTACCGGTTGAGCCAGTCAGAGCATGCAAGCGAGTTTGTTTTGAAGGGCGCGTTGCTCTATTTGGTGTGGACAGGGGAGCAATACCGGCCAACAAAAGACATGGATTTGTTGGCACTCCAAACCGAGTCGCTGGCACGGCTGAAGCAGATTTTTCAAGATGTATGCCGACTGGCAGCGGTGGAGGATGGACTTGTTTTCCTTTCCGACAGCGTCGAAGCCGAGGAAATTCGTGAGAACGCCGCCTATCAAGGGGTGCGGGTGACATTGCTGGCCCGGTTGGGCAATGCAAGGATTCCGTTGCAGGTGGACATTGGTTTTGGCGATGTGATCACACCCAGGGCGGCAAAGGCTGGATTTCCAACCTTGTTGGACTTTCCTGCGCCGCACCTTTCGATGTATCCCAAAGAGACGGTCGTCGCTGAGAAATTTGAGGCGATGGTGAAGCTGGGGATCATCAACACCCGCATGAAGGACTATTACGATATTTGGTTGCTGTCGCGAGAGTTTGAGTTTGACGGTGAGGTGTTGCGTAAAGCCATCACTGCCACGTTTCAGCGGCGCAAGACTCCGCTGCCGACAGGAATTCCCCAGGCGCTCTCTGCTGAGTTTGCAACGGATGCTGTGAAGCAACGGCAATGGCAGAGTTTTGTGAGCAAGGGACGATTCAAGTTGTTGGAACCGGAATTGTCCAAGGTGGTTGCAGCCATTTCGGATTTCCTGATGCCATTGGTGGGCCAGGCTGAGACGTTCAAACTGCATTGGCCGAAGGGCGGACCGTGGCAGGCCAAACGCTGAGGCCTATGCCGCAACAACCCATTTGCGTTGAATGTGTTTTTTGTGCTGCCAGTAACGGGTAATGTGCCAAGGGGACACTGTCAGTAAAAGTGTCAGTGAAATGCAGTGAAAAGTGGCGTGAAGTTGTGAAAGAGTTGGCTTGAGTACAGAGGG
>CAYYYL010000069.1:0-5324 GCA_964475835.1 uncultured Verrucomicrobiota bacterium
GTCCTTCGTGGTGAATAAGTCCGATCTGTTATTGTATAAAATTCAAATTGAGCCACTACCCGAAGGCGCCTTGGGTTGATTAAACCCGATGATTCGGGTAAAATGGCGGTTTCATGAAAATCGCCCTTACGCGTACGTTTCAGATCGAATCCGCCCATTTTCTTCCGATGCTCCCAAAGGGACACAAGTGCGCTCGCATGCATGGGCATAGCTTCAAGATTGATGTGGTCGTCGAGGGGGAGTGTGATCCCAAACTGGGTTGGCTCATGGACTATGCCGATTTGAAGAAGGCGTTTGAGCCATTGTTTCAACAACTGGACCATCATTGTCTCAATGAGGTGAAGGGATTGGAGAATCCCACTTCTGAAAACCTTTCCAAATGGATCTGGGATCGTTTGAAGCCGGGACTGCCACTCCTCAAATCCGTGATCGTGGCGGAGACATGTACGGCGAGGGCGGAATATCGCGGAGAGTGAAGGGAAGGAATTCAGAAGACAGGAGTCAGGAGCCAGAATGAGAAAGTAAATTTCCTGTTTCATTTAAAAAAACATGATGCTGTTTGCTTTCTGTGGATGTTCCGGTATCTCGCTTCGAATATGCATAAACGGATAGAGATCTTTATTCTGACTCCTGTCTCCTGACTTCTGTCTCCCCGTCCCCCATGAATATCCTCCATACCGAATGCGGCCTGAATTGGGGAGGGCAGGAGTACCGCACGATGATCGAGGTGCAGTGGTTGAATGCGCATGGTCACCGGGCCTGGCTGGCGTGTGATCCCCGGGGGGAGCTTTTCCGAAGGGCTGGGGAGAAGGGGGGTACCGTTCTTCCTGTTTCGATGCGCAGCAATGCCGATCTTGCGGGAATCAAGAAATTATGGAGCTTTTGCAGCCGCGAAAAGGTGGAGGTGATTCACACCCATGGGCCTAAGGATTCATGGATGTGTTGGCCCCTTCACCTGGCCGGTTACTCGGTGGTGAGGTCACGGCACATCACAGTGCCGATCAAGCCTGGTTTTCAACACTCATTCATCTATCGTCACGGTTGCCGGAGGGTGATCGCCACGGCAGGCATCATCAAGAAGACGCTTGTGGAGGTCAACGGTCTCGATCCCTCGCGTGTGGATGTGGTGGGCGAAGGGGTGGACCTCGAAGAATACAACCCAAAAAATGACCGCTGTAAATTTCGTGATGAAATGGGGATCTCCATGGCGGCGCCGTTGATAGGAATCATCGCGATGATGCGTGGGGACAAGGGGCACCATTTTTTTCTCGATGCGGCATTGGAGGTCCTGAAAAAACATCCGGAGGCCCGATTTGTGATGGTGGGTGAGGGGATTGGAGGAAGGCGGGTGGAACGCGAATTACGTGATCGCATCGCGAAGGCCGGCGAGCAGGAGCGCATCCTGATGACGGGCTACCGCTGGGATATCGCATCGATCATGGCGGCACTGGATGTGGTGGTGGTGGCTTCCATTGAAGTGGAGGCGCAATCCCGCATCGTGCCGCAGGCATTTGCATCCAGGCGTGCAGTGGTTGCAACGAATATTGGGGGCATTCCCGAGCTGGTTTCCAAAGAAGGGAATGGATTGCTTGTTCCTCCGGGGGATGGTTTTGCGCTGGCCAGGGCCATGGAACGGATCATTAAGGACCCCGCCCTCCGGGAGCGGTTGGCGGAGGCGGGGTATAAGACAGCCCTCTCGCGATTGTCACTCGATGAAATGATGCGCAAGACGTTCGAAGTCTACGACAAGGCAATGGCGGATTGATTTTCCACAGAGTTCACGGAGGCACGGAGATGAGAAATCAAATTTCAGGAGCTGAAATTTGATTTTCCCGAATGAAGGAATTTTTGGATCAGCTTCTGAGTCAAAACTCCGTGCCTCCGTGAGCTCCGTGAATCAATCGGAGTTTCATCTGAAGCGCTTACGATAGGGGTGGGACGGGTGCTTCAGGAGGAGGCACTGGTTTTGACTTCGGGAAGGTGGCCGGCTTCAGTTTGCGATAGATGGCGGGGACGCTGATCTGGAGCGCTTCAGCGGCCTTGCGCTTGTTCCCCTGGAACCGTTGCACCACACGGGTGCAGTAGTCGAATTCCACCTGGGTCACCACCTCGTCAAGGGAGGCGATGGTATCGCCGGATTTGACCACGGGAACGGGCGCGGCAAGGGCGGGACCTTCCCTGAGTTTGGGGGGGAGATCGCTCGGCTGAATGACCGATCCATTGCACAGGACAATGGTGCGTTCGATCACGTTTTGAAGTTCCCGCACGTTGCCCGGCCAGTGATAACCACAGAGGACATCCATGGCTTCCTGAGAGATGCGGATCTCCTGATCGAGCTGACGAACCTGGGAATGTTTCAAAAAATGGCCGGCGAGAAGGGGGATGTCCTCGATACGATTGCGAAGGGGGGGGACTTCAATGGGGATGACGCTCAGGCGATAGTAGAGGTCCTCCCGGAAGAGGGACTTGGTGATCATCTCGCTGAGGGGCACATTCGTGGCGGCCACGATGCGGACGTTGACCTTGATGGTGACGTTGTCCCCCACGCGGCGGATTTCTCGTTCCTGCAGCACCCGAAGCAGCTTGGCCTGGAGGCTCAGGGGGAGTGTTCCGATTTCATCCAGAAAAAGGGTTCCCCCCTCAGCTTCCTCGAAAAGTCCGCGTTTATCGGAAAATGCGTTGGTGAATGCGCCGCGTTTGTGTCCGAAGAGTTCGGATTCGAGCAGATGTTCAGGCATGCCCCCGCAATTGATGGGGACGAGGGGATGGTCTTTTCGCGGGCTGAGCTGGTGGAGGGCCTGGGCGACAAGTTCCTTGCCTGTGCCGCTTTCGCCCTGGATCAGGACCGTGCAATCGGTGGGCGCCACCTTCTGAACGATGGCATAAACCTCCTCCATCTGCCGGCTGCAACCGATCACGTTTTCGAGGTGAAATTTGGTGCGCAGGCGCTGGTTTTCCCTCATGAGCGCGCGGAACTTCAGGGCCCGACTCACTTTAGAATAGAGATCGTCGAAGTCCATGAGCTTCTGCCCCTGGGGCGAGCCTTTGCTTAGGAAATCGAGACAGCCCTCCTTTTCGGCTTCACGGACAACTTCCGGATGATGTTGTTTGTCCGTGACAAGAATCACCGGCACGGTGGGATCCCACTTTTTGATGGCGCGGAGGACATCAAGTCCGTTGAGTGGTGCCATGGCGAAGTCGCTGATGACGAGATCAACCTGTTTTTCCTGTGCTGTCTGGAATGCCTTCGAGCTGTCGGTTTCGAGAAAGGCCTCGTAACCCTTCAACTGCAAAGCCTCTGCAAGCATGCTGGCATAGGCTTCCTTGTCATCGACGATCAGGATTTTTTCCATAACTGCGGCGTCTTATTGCACGAGTTCGTGGAGTTTGAAGATGGGCATGAACATGGCGAGCACGATGCCGCCGATGACGACACCGAGGAAGCCGATGAGGAGCGGCTCGATCAGGGCGGTGAGTCCGGCGAGCGTGGCTTCAATTTCGCTGTCATAAAAGTCGGAGATTTTTTCCAGCATCACATCCACCTTGCCCGTGGATTCACCGGCGGTGATCATGCGGATGATCATGGGCGGGAAGATCGGATGCTTGGCGAGGGAGGGGCCGATGTTTTCACCTTTTTCGATGGCACGGGCGGCGTCGTTGGTGGCGTTTTCCACCAGCCAGTTGCCACTGGAGTTCGCCACGATGGTCAGGGTCTCAATGATGGGAACCCCGCTACGAATAAGCTGGGCAAAGGTGCGGGCGAAGCGGGAAATCGCGATTTTCTGGAGGAGGGGGCCGAAGACGGGGAATTTCACTTTGATCGGATCCCACTTCTGACGACCTTTTTCCGTTTTGATCCATTTCAGGAAAATCACGACGCTGGCAATGAAAACAACCCCGATGACGATTCCCGCAGGGGAACGGAGCAGATTGCTGATGGAGATGAGCATCTGCGTCGGTACGGGCAGCTTGGCATTGAAGTCCTTGTAGATCCCGGCAAAGACAGGGATCACTTTGACCATCAGAAAAATCACAATAATGAAGGCCATGCACATCACGATGGTGGGGTACGACATCGCGGATTTGACCTTCTTCTTCAGTTTGGCGGAGGCTTCCATGTAGGAAGCCAGACGATCCAGAATCTCGGCCAGGGCGCCGCCGGATTCGCCCGCGCGAACCATGTTCACGTAGAGGCGGTCAAAGACGGTGGGATATTTACCCAGGGTGGTGGAGAGCTGTTCGCCGGTTTCGATGGTGGCCGTCAATTGCAGCAACACGGGCTTGAAATTTTTATTCGTGGTCTGCTCGGACAAGGCGGAGAGGGACTGGACGATGGGAAGACCGGCATCGATCATTGTGGCAAGCTGCCGGGTGAACATCACCATTTCAGTTTCCGGAACACGTCCAATACGGCGTCCGTTGATCATGCCAGCCTTTTTCCGTTCCACTGTGGAATGTTCCACAATCGAGACCACCACCAGACCCTTTTGAGAAAGGGCAGTAGATGCGGAAACCTGATCCGCCGCCTCAAGAGTGCCTTTTCGTGTGGATCCCTTTTCGTCCCGGGCTTGATAAGCAAATGTTGGCATAAAAATCGTGAAGTTTTGGGGTAGTGTTTCCTTTTCGAGAAAATCGAAGGGATCCTAGGAACCCTTATCAGAAATGATCGACCGTTTTCTCAAAATCTGAAGGACTTTTTCGATGGGAAGCCCCACCACGTTTGAAAACGAACCCTCAATTTTGCGAATCACCTCCCCTCCGTGGTTTTGAGCGGCATAGGCCCCCGCTTTGTCCAGCGGCTGAATGGACTCCAAATAGGCGCGTCGCTGATTCAAGGTTAGTTTTCGGAAATAAACCTTGCTTGTAATGGTGAGGGACGTTTCGGAAAAGTTTTTAACGAGAAATATCCCTGTGATCACTCGATGCATCCGGCCGTTCAAGTCTGCGAGCATGTTTTCTGCGTGTTTCATATTGCGGGGTTTGCCCAGGACCTTTGAGCCAAGGACGACAATCGTGTCCGCCGCCAGGACCCAGCGATCCGGGTGCTTTTGGGAGACCGCGAGTCCTTTGAGTTTTGCATTGTAAAGCGCCAATTGCCTTGGGGTGAGATGAGGGGAGTCGTCCTGGGAGCTCTCACGCACGCGGGGAGTACGGATGATGAAAGGAATATGGGCTTCCCGCAGGAGATCGGCCCGGCGTGGGGAGGTGGATGCAAGGATTAGTGGAAGGTTTCGTGGCATGATTTCAGGGATAAAGGAGGAAAAAGTGGTAAGAGCCTATCCGGAAACTGCGATATGTGGCGTTGCTGCCTATTTTGGTTCTCG
>CAYYYL010000070.1:0-4492 GCA_964475835.1 uncultured Verrucomicrobiota bacterium
ATCGTGTTCCTGCGGAATTCCGAAAAGAGCTTGAGCAGAATGGTTTTGAGGTGGGGGTGCATGACCTTCATCATGATGGATCGCTCTATTCAAATCGTCAGACCTTTTCTCGTCAGGCTGTCCGTATTAAACATCACGCACAGGAGTGGGGGGCGGAAGGATTTCGTGCAGGTTTTATGTTTCACAATCTGGATTGGTTGCACGATCTGGATTTGAAATACGACTGTTCCACGTTTGACACGGATCCATTTGAACCGCAACCGGATGGAGTTGGTACTATTTTTCCCTTCTGGGTTCCTCGTCCAGGTTCCAAGAGTAAGGGGTACGTGGAGCTTCCGTACACGTTGCCTCAGGATTCCACGTTGTTTTTACTTTTACGTGAAAATTCACCCAAAATCTGGATTCAAAAACTTGAGTGGGTGGCAGGTGGTGGAGGAATGGCGATGCTGAATGTGCATCCGGACTACATCCAATTTGATGGCGAGCCGTCGTCGCGTCGAACGTTTCCTGTGAAGTTTTACAAACAGTTGATGCTCCATCTGAAGGAACGATATGAAGGTGCTTTCTGGAATGCGTTGCCGCGTGAAGTTGCCGGAATGATTTCCACAGGACGGAATCATTCTTTGGAGTCAAATTCAGAGGGCGGTTTGAAAACCAACTTGCATACCCGGCAAAAGCCCAAAATCTGGGTGGATCTCGATAATACTCCACACGTTCCTTTTTTTGAGCCAATTCTCGAAGAGTTGAAATCGAGAGGTTTCCCAGTTTTGGTTACAGCTCGTGACGCCTTTCAGGTTTTTGAATTGGCTGACAAAAAACGTTTGTCCTATCACAAAGTTGGCCGTCATCATGGTAAGCGACGAATAGTGAAGGCTGTTGGTCTGGCTCATCGCGCCATGCAGCTTGCTTCCATTGTCCTGCGCGAAAAGCCGCTCCTGGCGGTTTCGCATGGGTCCCGCTCCCAGTTATTACTGAGCACATGGCTTGGAATTCCGAAGATCCTCATTGAAGACTATGAGCATTGCCGATTTCTACCCATGATGCGGCCAACATGGTTGATGACTCCATCAGTGATTCCCAACAGTGTTCTCTCCCATGATGTGGGGCGCATCCGAAAATATACCGGGATCAAGGAGGATGTTTATGTCGGCAAACTTCAACCTGATGCCAATGTTTTGAAGGAGTTGGGCATTCGTGAGTCTGAACTTGTCGTGACGGTTCGCCCGCCCGCCACTGAGGCCCATTATCACGATCCCTTGAGCGAAAAATTATTTGAAGCCTTCATGGATCGCGCGATGCGAACTCCTGGCGTAAGAGTTGTTCTATTGCCTAGAAATAAAAAACAGGGGGAATGGATTCAGAATCAGTGGCCTCAATGGTTTGATAATAAAAAAACTGTAATACCCGGCAAGGCTTTGGATGGGTTGAATCTGATTTGGCACTCTGATCTTGTGGTAAGTGGTGGAGGCACTATGAATCGGGAAGCAGCAGCACTTGGGGTTCCTGTTTATAGCATCTTTACCGGCACACTGGGAGCCGTGGACAGGCATCTTGCTTCGGAAAAACGGTTGATCATGATACACTCGATCCAGGATTGTGACACCCGGATTGAGTTCGTTAAGAGATTGCGGAAAAGTATTGGTGAAGCCACATCCCGCCGGAGTCTTCTTCAAGTAGTGAATGCGATTCAGGAAATTGCGGAGTCCCATGGCCGTTAGTTGATCTGGAGGTTTTTGATGACTGCTGATTCAAGGTTTGATGAGGTGGATGAAAGTGGGGGTATCACTTTGGGGGCAAAGGTGCGTCGTGCGATCATTTCTCTGTTGGACCCCCGTTCTTATTTTCATGTTCTGCGGCTTATTCATTTCTACGGATACAGTCATGTTCAGCCAAAAAGGGAGATGAAGATTGGCAGAGGGACTCATATGGCTCCAAATGTTTCGCTTCGAAACGGATCTCGTATTTTTATTGGCGAAGAATGTCATGTCGGAGCACGTTGCTGCCTTTGGGCGGGTGACAGCACGGGAAGAATCAAAATCGGAAATCATGTATCGCTGGCCCCCGAGGTGTTTATTACATCCTCGGATTATCGGTTTATTGCAGGACGCCCATTTCGGCAGCAACCCAAGCGGGAGCAGGATGTGGTGATTGGAAATGATGTTTGGCTGGGAGTTCGGGTGGTGGTGACTGCCGGTGTGACCATCGGGAACGGTTGCATTATTGGAGCCGGAGCGGTTGTGACCCGGGATATTCCACCCAATTCAATTGCTGTAGGGGTTCCTGCCCGGGTGGTGGGTGCCCGTTCCACTCAAGAGGTGCCTCATGAAGCCTGATGTGGCTATCATTATTGTCACCTATAACTCCGAAGATCATATTCAAGAGTGTCTTCGGAGTGTGCTGGAACAACGGCAAGAGGTGAGTCAGGAAATCATTGTTCTCGATAATCAATCGCAGGACCAAACGGTTGCGATTGTACGTGAGAAGTTTCCATCGATCAAGCTGCTGAGGCCGGGAAAAAATCTTGGTTTCGCGGCAGGTGTCAATTATGCGGCTCGTCATGCGAAGGCGGAAATGCTGCTTTTGTTAAATCCCGACACGGTCATCGTCAATCATGCAGTGGATGTGGTGGTTGGTTTTGCAAGAGCAAACCCCACATTCGGGCTCTATGGAGGGAGAACGCTCAAGCCGGATGGAAGCCTGGATCCATCGTCATGCTGGGGGGAGCCCACCCTCTGGAGTACCGCCATGTTTGGAATGGGATTAAGCACTCTTTTCAGGCGGAATCGTCTGTTCGACCCTGAGTCGCTGGGTGGTTGGGCGCGAAATAGTGTGAGAGAAGTGGGGGTGGTGACCGGATGTTTTCTACTCGTAAGTCGATCGATCTGGAACAAGTTGGGAGGGTTTGATGAGCGCTATTTCATGTACGGAGAGGATGTGGATCTTGCGATGCGGGCCCGGGCAGCAGGGCATCATCCGGTGATTTGCCCTGATGCTGAAATCGTTCATTGGGTTGGAAAGTCTTCGGCTCTTCGATCGGACAAAATGTTGATGCTTCTTCGTGGGAAGGCGACGCTATTTCGTAGCCACTGGAGTGGATTGAGACTTTGGTTCGGATTAAAGTTTTTGAGTCTGGGAATTGGCCTGAGGGCTGCTGTGTGGAGCGCCGTTTCTTTGTTCAAACCCCTCAAGGAAGCTTGTGCCTGGAAAGTTGGTTGGCAGAACCGGTGTCAATGGTTGCAAGGATATGTGAGACGTGATTCGCAAAGCGATGAGGCAAATGGAATCGAACATGCACCCTGTCATGCGGAGGAGGTCGCATGATCAGTGTTGTGATCCCCACATTTAACCGAAAGGAGAGTGTGCTCCAATTGGTGGATGATGTTTGTCGACAGGAGGGAGTGGACTTTGAAGTGATTGTGGTGGATGACGCGTCCAGGGATGGAACTGTGGAAGCGATTAGGGAACGTTTTCCAATGGTTGTTATTTTGCAGAATGATAAGAATCAGGGAGTATGCGTGGCTCGAAATCGCGGAATTCGTCAGGCCCAAGGGAGTGTGGTAGTGGGGTTTGACAGTGATGTCAGGGTCCCTGATAGAAAAATGTTGTCAAAAGTGGCTGCTTTTTTTTGTCAAACTCCTGACGTGGATGGCGTTTCCTTTCGCCTCTTTCTGGAGGATTCCACCACGGATGACGTTGATCGTTGGTGGCACCCGGTTCCGATTGCGCGTTATGCTAATCAAAATTTTTTGACTGACTATTTTTCAGGAACAGCCTTTGCCTTTCGAACCCGGGTCCTAAGGGAAATTGGTATGTTTCCTGAAATTGTATATCAGCATTCAGAGGAGATGTGGGTGGCATTGAGGCTTCTTGATCACGGAAGCAATTTGGCATACGAACCCGATTTATGGGTGCTTCACCACGCACATCTCACGGTAGATCGAAAAAAGAATTTGCGGTTATTGTTTTATAAAACGCGGAATCAAATTCTTCTGACTTTTGCATTCTATCCCTTTCTTAGGGGGGTGGCCTACCTCTTTCCACGATTGGTTTACAATGGTCTAAAGGCTTTCCGTGGGGGCTATCTTTTAACTTTCGGCCGTGCTCTGAGTGATGGTGTTAAAAATATTCCCATTGTGTGGAGGAAAAGGCGTCCGGTGAGTTTGGGAACTTTTCAACGTATCGCTGCGATTCGGAAGGGGATGCCGCTTCTGAGAAATGAAAAAGAGGTTGATTCCGATAAATTCGATGGCGTGTTAAGTGTATGATGGTTTTTGGAAGTCTTTTTATTATTTCGTTGGCAGTGGCTCTTTTGATGCCTCGCTGGCGCCGATTTGCCACGATCGCGTGTCTCTTGGTGGGACCTTTGTTTTTGGCAAACGCCTGGAATGAGTGGACCATTCGACATGAAGTTTCCCAGGTGAATCATGTGTATTTGCCGGACAGCGCATCAACGGAGCCTCAGGCAGGAATGAGTGTTTTCGGTTTGTTATTC
>CAYYYL010000070.1:4502-5163 GCA_964475835.1 uncultured Verrucomicrobiota bacterium
TTCACCCTTGTCATGGGGATTGGGATTCTGGCTCCCAGTCAGCGGCGATATGCGGCAGTTCCTCTTTTTTTGGGGGCTTGCTACATGACGCTGGGACAGGGGATTTTGATCGGTGGAGCATCATTTCCTGTTATTCGGTTGTTGATTTTGTTTGGACTAATAAGGGTTCTCCTTCGCCGCGAGACGATCTTTGGAGGTCTTCAGAAAATCGATAAGTTGATGATAGTTTGGGGAAGCCTGGTCGTGGTTGCCGGAATCTGGCATACCGGAACTGAAGGAGGCATACAGGGTCGCCTTGGAATGATATACACCGCATTTGGCATCTATTTTCTTTTCCGTGCCTTGATCCGGGATATGGATGATGTGCGATTCATGGCAAAGGCGATTTGCTTGATTTTTGTACCTCTTGCAGTGGCGATGCTTTGGGAAAAGATAACGACACGAAACCTTTTTGCGGTTTTTGGGAGGGTGGCTGAGTTTTCTGAGATGCGTGAAGGAAAGTTGAGGGCACAGGGGCCTTTTGCGCATCCCATTCTGGCTGGAACCATTGCGGCCACATGTCTTTCGTTTCCGGCATTAATCTGGAGAATGGACCGTCTTAAAGCAGTTTTTGGCGCTGTGGCGTGCATCGTCATCATGTTCTCTTCGGCTTCGAGCGGGC
>CAYYYL010000071.1:0-5133 GCA_964475835.1 uncultured Verrucomicrobiota bacterium
ATCTCCGGTGGCGATGCGGGATCGTAGGGATTCGCGGTATAGTCTGAATCCTCCAATTGTTTCAACCAGGCACGGGCTCTGACCACCACGGAGGCGACGTCCAACCCTTCGCAGACGGGGGCGTAAGGTTCGAGATTCCTGAGGGCCAGTCGAAAAAGCCGGGCGGCGGGATTGAGTTTTCCCTTCTTCAAATGAACGAAGGCGCCCGTGAGCTGGATCAATCCCTTGTAGAACAGGTGAAGAGGCCCTTTTGTCCCCAACCACAACTCCTCCAGAACATCGTGCGCTTCGTAGTGCAACTGACGGTTGAAGCAGGCGAAATATCCAAGGTAATGCGGATCATATTTTGATTTTTCCGAAACGATTTCGGAAAGAAGCGCCGCGATTTTTAGAGATTTATGGCTCACGTGCAAAATTGTAGCCGATCTATTTCCGGGTAGGGCGCGACCGCTGGGCGCGCCAAAACATTACGGACCGCCCGGCGGTCGGTCCCTACCTTTCCGATCCATTTTCGCGTGCTCATCAAAAACCCCGACACAGCATAGCTGTGCCGGGGTAATCTGTGTGAATCTGCGTCAATCTGCGGTTCCGCTGCGCGGATCACTGCTTTACGCTGGCAAGGCGATAGCGGGAGCCGGGGGAACGGCGGGAATTGAGGAACGCGCGAGCGCGAGCCACGGTTTCCGTGGGAAGCGTGGTGGCATCCTCCGACAACACACGACGAGCCCAACGGCGTGGAGCCTCGATGGGAGGCTGGATCATCGGATTTTCGGGGTCTGTCAGATCCACGGCAAATTCGGCCGCGAATCTCAGGGCCTCGAGAAACTCAAACGGCGTGCATTCGAAATTCGACTTGCAGATCCCTTCAAATGCCTCGGACGTCGTCGCAGGCGTCGTGCGTTCCGCAAACCAGTGCTTCAGCTTGGTGATGATGCGCTCCTGATTCGCCGTACGATACGCGGCCGGGGTCTGTCCCACAGGCCACACGAAGAGCGAGGGCGAGAGCCAGCCCAGCAAACGAATGTAGAACGGCAGAAGGTACTTCGGCCGCGACGCGTGCTCCCCAAGCAATTTCGTCAACAGAGCGGGAGTCAAGGGAAGGAGTTTGCGGTTCAACTCGTCCGTCAACTCATGAAGACTCCGTGCAAAGGGAGGCCCGCCGAAGCGCAGCGCCTTTTCCAGGAGCAGGCTCACGATCTGACGGACACGCTCACGCGTCATGGAGAACTTCTTCCCCACGGCGATCAACGTCATGGGATTCGCCGTCGCTCCCACGCGATCCGTGAAAATCTGTTTGTGCTGGGGCGAAAGCGTATCGAGAAACGCATCAATGCGGGATGTGAGGAATGCGGACGATGTCTCACCCGTCTTCTCACGGGGAATCCCAAACTCACCCTTCTGCACACGCGTGACAAAATCGCGAAGCTCATTGAGCGTGCGAACGCCGCAATCAGGCATTTCAGCCAGGGCACCATAGGAAAGACCATTGAGATCCCCTAGAACACGGCAATTCAGTTTCTGAAGAGCATGACGGAGGCGCACGGAAAGAGGGAGCAAATCCAGGGGCCAGGCCTGGGCTTCCGTAGGAATGGAAATAAGGCGATGATTGGACACGGCAGGCCCCATTCCGCCGCGGGGACGATTTCCATCCGCCTGCTCGTAACTCTCGAGAACGCGCACGATCTCCTCGTACGTCTTCACCCCGCAATTTTTCGACTCGAGAATCCGCTGATGAGGCATCCCTTGGGCATCTTGAAGGCTCTCCACACCAATGGAACGCAGCACGTTGCGAGCCCTTGTCGAGAGTGGAAGACCATTTAAACGATGGCCAAGATGAGAGGGATCAACGCGAAAACTTTTCTGCCCAAAAGGTGAAGTTTGAGATTCTTCGAGATTTTCCATGGTCATATGTGTGGGTTTGTCGAATGCGTTGTGTCTCAACCAGTTGATTTAGGCAATCTTTATCAAATCTGATACAGTTCTGAGGTTACAGGGTGTCTGTATCAAGGTCAATGTCACCTTCTAAATTTTTCCTGTCTGGACGACAACAAAAATCTCTCACTATTTTTGAACATTTCGGGATTCATTCTTGCAAAATGAAAGAGGTATTGCTGGGCCAGCCCGGCATGGACTCCGAAGTAGGATTGGGCGAATTCCTGCATGGAGGCACGGGTTTTTCGACGTTTTCGCGGTAAGTACACTTGTTTCAGAACTTTCTCCATCCAGGTGTCAATGGGAAAGGCATCTCCCTTTCCCAGGCTGAAAAGCAGAACGCAATCGGCAATTTTCCTACCCACGCCATCCAGTTCCATGAGGCGCTCCCGGGCCTTGTCCGTGCCCACCGCCCGCAAGGCGGAAAAATCCAGGACCCCAGTGGCCACCGCGGTAGCCGCCGCTTTCAACCACGGGGCACGAAATCCCATTCCACATCCCCGAAGTTCGCGTTCGCTCACTTCGCCGAGGATCTCCGCCGTGGGGAACGCCTGCAATTTTCTGCCGGGTGCCGGCTGAACAGTCTTTCCCCATCCCTCACACAACTTCATCCAGATTTGCCGGATGTGAACGATCTGCTTCGTGGAGGAAAGAATGAACCCCGCCAGACACTCCCATGGATCCTGACGAAGGATGCGAAGGCCCCGTCCGTATTCAACGGCGGCCCGAAGAAAATCATCCTGGGGAAATTTCGCGAGCATCGCCCGTGGATCCTCATCCAGTGCGAAATAGTCCTCCAGTATTTCGTCCGCATCCCCCGTCGAAGCGGTATAAAAAATTCCGTCCGCATTCTGACGCATCACCAATCCGACGTCGCGCACGGTGCCTGTCCAAACCTCGCCCTGCTGGCGCCAGCCGAACGCCTGACCGGAATGGAGACAAGTGGAAATATCCGGCAGCTCCACGTGTGGCACAGGCGTCCTCGCCTGTGGTTCCTGATGCGCAGCCGAGGGCGGCTGTGCCACCGGGCGCAAAAAACGCCATTCCAGGACGTCGTCAGCCGATTTTGGCATGATCGATCACCGGAAAGTCCTTCTTCACCGGAGACAATCCCCGCAATTTCTCAATCACACCCGGAAGCACTTCCAGCGTCCGATCCACATCGCGGTCCGTATTGTACACCGAAAGACTGAACCGAACCGTGGATCGCGCGCGCTCGGGAGTCATTCCCATAGCAGTCAACACATGCGAGGGTTCCGGCGATCCCGTGGTGCAGGCCGACCCGGCCGAGGCACAGATATTCTGTTGATCGAGCAGAAGGAGGACTTCCTGCGCTTCCACTCCTTCGAATGCCATGCTGATCGTATTTGGCAATCGCTGCTGCCGGTGTCCATTCAGCGTCGTCCCGGAAATGGTCGAAAGAATTCCCGATTCCAGACGGTCCCGCAGGGCACGCACCCGTGTCTCCTCTTCCCCCAATCGCCCAGCGGCAAGCTCACACGCCTTCCCAAACGCCACAATCGATGCCACATTCTCGGTACCTCCACGCTTGCCACTCTCCTGGGAACCGCCGATGACGAAGGGCGTGAAACGTGTGCGACGTCGGACATAGATCGCCCCCACCCCCTTGGGGGCGTGCAGCTTGTGTCCCACAAGGGAAAGCATGTCGATCTTGTTCTTTTTCACATCGATGGGGATTTTTCCAGCTGCCTGAACGGCATCCGTGTGAAACAACACCCCGTGCAACTTGCAAAACTCGGCGATCTCCTCGACGGGAAAAATCACGCCCGTTTCGTTGTTGGCCCACATCACGCTGCAGATCGCGGTATCCTCATCGACAGCGTTTTGCACCTCGCGAAAATCGAGCGTCCCATCGGGTTTCACCGGCATGAACACCACCTCGATCCCCCGCTTTTGCAACGCCTCGCCCTGCTTCTTGATGGCGGAATGTTCGACGGCGGTCGTCACCACCTTGCGCTTCCCGGTGGTTGCCAGCGCGGACTCAATGGCGGCGTTGTTGCCCTCTGTCCCGCAGGAGGTGAAAAAAATCTCCTTCGGATCGGCGCCAATGAGAGCCGCGACCTGGGCCCGCGCATCCTCAATGACTTTATGCACCTGGCTTCCAAAACGATAGGCGCTGGAGGGGTTTCCCCAGAAATCCCGAAGATAAGGGATCATCGCGTCGACGGCCTCAGGCGCCACCGAGGTGGTGGCGTTGTTGTCGAGATAGATGATGTCTTTGGGCAGCACGTTCATGGCAAATCCTGTGAAAAAGGGAAGGTTGAGACTATCTCCAAAACAGGCGTTATGCAAGACAACACCCAACGCGGTGGTGGGGTTATTTTACAGGGAATGCCGGGGTTTAAGAAAAACTTTATTCACCACGAAGGTCACGAAGAGCACGAAGCATAATCAATCTTCAGGATAAAACTTCGTGCTCTTCGTGACCTTCGTGGTGGAATCTTCATCATCAAATCAAACGGAAACAGACCTACCACCCCCACCCGAGACGTTCTTCAATCTGTGGTTTTTCCGAAGTTCACTTGCACCCAGCCAAATTTCCTTCGGATCAACATCACGCGCACCCCGATCCGCAGGCCTGCCAGAACCAGTGTCCCCGCAAGCAGAAGATGCAATAGCGGCGCAATCCCAGCATTCCAAACCACCCGGGTTCCGTTGAGGGCTGCGGTCCCCCGCTCCAACAGGGCGCGCCTCTGTTTCTGAAGACGCGACAATGCCTCCTGCGCCTCTCCATAAAGTCGCTCCTTTGGAAGCCATTCGTAATAGTACCTTGGGGCATACCAGGGTGGCGGTGGACCGGGATCAAGCTGTCCCACCTTCCGCTTCGCATCCTCAATCTGCAAATCGATCCAGCCGATGAGATCGGCCGGGGTGCCCGCCTGACGAATCTCCTCCACCACGGGACGCACGTGCAGCAAATTCCACGCATGCCGAGTCAGGCTTCCTGCGGCTACAATCAGAAACGCCACAACAACCGTAGTCAGGACCACCATGCCGCGCGATTGCATGGTTTCAAAATAACGGAGACAGAATTGAAATCGATCAGGAAATCATGAAATCCCAAATCCGGAAAATTCCTCTCTTTTTCTAGTCGGGTGGTGGGTTCGTTGACATGATGATTAAGATTTCACCACGAAGCAACGGTGTTTTCATGCAAGGGAGAAGTGAGGATATTTCAAG
>CAYYYL010000072.1:0-4891 GCA_964475835.1 uncultured Verrucomicrobiota bacterium
AGGTAGTCGAAGCCGAATTCGTTGTTGGTGCCGTAGGTGATGTCGCAGGCGTACTGGGCGCGGCGGACCTGCGGGGATTGATCGTGTTGGATGCACCCCACGGTGAGTCCGAGAAAGCGGTAGATGGTGCCCATCCACTCTGAATCGCGGCGGGCAAGGTAGTCGTTGACGGTCACGAGGCATACATTCTCCCCGCTGAGCGCATTGAGATAGAGAGGCATCGTGGCGACGAGGGTTTTTCCTTCGCCGGTGGCCATTTCTGCAATACGGCCCTTGTGAAGGACCATGCCGCCGATGAGCTGAACGTCGAAGGGGACCATGTCCCAGTTGAGTTCGTGGCCCACCACGGTGATGGTTTTCCCGACGTGCCGGCGGCATGCGTTTTTGACCACGGCAAAAGCTTCGGGCAGGATGTCGTCGAGCGTCTCGCCCTTTTGGAGGCGCGCCTTGAGTTCGGGGGTTTTCGCCTGGAGCTGTTCGTCGGAAAGGGCCTGGTAGGATGTTTCCAGCTCATTGATGCGCCGGACGAGCGGCATCAACCGGCGGATATCCCGCTGGTTCTTCGAACCGACCACTTTTTTGACAATCCAGGAAAGCATGAGAAATGGAGCCTCTTACATTAGTGGAAATTTGCTTCGACACAAGGTCGATTGTGCATCCTTTCACCTCTTTCGGATGAGGATTTGCGGTTTGACCTTCCCTGATAATTTGGCAGACTTAAAAGATTCCCTTTTTGCCTATTTTATGAGCCCTTCTTCGCAACCTCGAACTTTGAAACTTGCCCTTCCCAAGGGAAGCTTGCAGGAGTCCACCTTTGAAATGATGTCACGTGCGGGCTGGCAGGTGAAAGTCGGAAGTCGGTCCTACATCCCGAATGTGGACGACCCCGAAATTGAAGCCCGCCTGATTCGTGCCCAGGAGATCAGCCGGTATGTGGAGCATGGCGCCATCGATGCGGGGTTGACCGGTTACGACTGGATTCTGGAGAACGATTCCGATGTGGTGGAGGTTTCCTCGCTCGTCTATGCGAAGCAGGGGCTTCGTCCGGTGCGCTGGGTGCTCGCGGTTCCGAACGCCTCCTCCATCAAGTCCGTGAAGGATCTCGAGGGGAAGCGGATCGCGACCGAGGCTGTCAATCTGACGAAAAAATTTCTGAAAAAGAACGGGGTGCATGCCGAGGTGGAGTTTTCCTGGGGGGCGACCGAGGTGAAGTGTCCCGAACTTGTGGATGCGATCTGTGAGCTGACGGAAACGGGATCCTCTTTGCGTGCAAACAATCTGAGGATCGTCGATACGGTTCTTGAATCCACCACGCGCTTCATCGCGAACAAGAAAGCCTGGCAGGATAAATGGAAGCGCAAGAAGATTGAAACCATTGCCATGCTGCTCAAGGGGGCTCTTGCGGCCGAGGAGAAAGTGGGCCTGAAGATGAATGCTCCCGAGGATAAGCTGAGTAAGATTTTGACAGCGTTGCCGGCGTTACGCGACCCGACGATTTCACGCCTGAGCAAGGGTGGGTGGGTGGCACTTGAAACCGTTGTGGATGAGAAGATTGTACGCGAAATCATCCCCGCGCTTCGTGTGGCGGGTGCGGAAGGGATCATCGAGTATCCGCTTAATAAGGTGATCTATTAAGGAATGGTTCCGGGAGGCTGTTCCCACTTTTTCAGCAAGCTACCAAAAGTGAAAATAAACTCACGGATGAATAACTTTTTGCGCTGAACTCGCCCGGCCTTTTTTACTTGTGACTTGCCACGCTCCTTTTTTCCAATTAAGTTCACTTCAACCCTATGGGATCTCTTAAAAAACGTCGCAAGGCGAAGATCAACAAGCACAAGCGCCGCAAGCGCATGCGTGCGGATCGTCACAAGAAGTAGAATTGAGTTTGGGGTGAAACGGTTTCCGTTCACATTCACCGGAAGTTTAATGCTTCTGGCCGCTCTCGCGGTGTCGAGTTGTACGACGACAGAGACTCCCCCTTCCACAGTGGCTTCACAGCCTGCGGAGGAGGTGTACCCCGCCTTATCGCGGCGCATTCCCTCCCTTAGTGATCATGATCAGGTGGAGTGGGCCTCAGGGAAATTGGGGCAATTGGATCCGGAACAGGAGAATTTCGCCAAGGCTTTGGCGCACTATGTTTCGGGTTTGATTCATCGTTCCCATGAGGAAAAGGCCGCCGCGCTGAATGATCTGGAGGTGGTGGTGGCGCTGGATCCCACCCGGACGGAGCTTCGCGAGGCGCTGGCGCAGGAATATTTCCGGGATAACGACTATAAAAAGGCTGCGGTGATGTTGGAGGCGGCGGTCAAGCAGGAGCCGGATTCCATCGTGCACTGGACGCTTCTTGCTGTGGCGTATCGGGCGGACAAGCAGTGGGAGCAGGCGGAGCGAGCGGCAAACAAGGCCATTGAACTGGCTCCTGATCAATTCACGGGATATGAGGTTCTCTACGATGTTGCGATGGAGGGGCACCATCCGGAGGTTGCCGCCAGGATTTTGCGTCGGGCGGCTGCACGGGAATCGAAGGATTCCCGTTTCTGGCTCCGGCTCGCCGATCTGACAGCGGCCCTTGGAAGCAAAGAGCCCCAGCTAAAGATTCCCAAGGAGGACGCCCTTCGTTATTACGACAAGGCGGTGTCCCTTCAGCCTGATGAGGCGGTGGTGCTGGCGCGGGTGGCGGATTATCATATTTCAGCCAACAACCTGTCCAAGGCGATTGAGCTTTATCAGAAGGCGTTGACGCTCCAGCCGAACGCGCAAAACATCCGATTGAAACTGGCTCTGGCGTATGTGGGGCAGGGGGATCGCAAGCAGGGGATTCAACTGCTTGAGCAGGTGGTGCAGGCCGAGCCCTTCCGGTACCAGGTCTTCACCATCATCGGGGAGCTTCATGAGGAGGGGAAGGAATGGGAACGGGCGGTGACGAGTTATCGACTCTCCCTGGGTGCGAATCCCAACCAGTTGATGCCGCACATGAAGATCGTCCTTCTGCAATTGAAGAACCGGCAGTCGGATGACGCGCTGAAGGAACTTGATCTGGCCCAGGCGAAATTTCCGAATACACCCCAGGTCAGTTATTTTTACGGACTGGTTTACAGCGAGAAAAAGGATTTTGCAGCTGCTGTGAAGTTTTTTGAGGACGCTCTTGAAAGCGCCAAGGCATCGAATCCCGACCTCCTGGATGCCGTATTCTATTTTTACTACGGTGCGGCGCTTGAACGAAACGGCCAGTTCGAAAAGTCGGTGACCCAGTTTCTGAAGGCCATCGAAATCAATCCCGATTACGCGGACGCCTACAATTACCTTGGGTACATGTACGCGGATCACAATGTCAAACTGGAGGAGGGACTGCGGTTGATTGAACAGGCGCTGACGTACGAGCCTGACAATGGCGCATTTCTCGACAGCCTGGGGTGGGTGCATTTCCGGCTCGGAAAACTCGATCAGGCACTGGTCGAGCTTCAACGCGCAGCCAAGCTTATTGGCACCGATTCGGTGGTATACGATCATCTCGGGGACGTTTATCGCAGGATGGGAAAAACCGCTGAGGCGCTTCACCACTATCAAAAGGCCTCGGAACTCGATCCGAAGAACGCGGAACTCCTTGAGAAGCTCAACCAGTTGAAGAAACAGGGTTCGACAACGTCCTCGGCGACGAGTCCGGTTTCCCCCGCACAGGCTCCCTCCCATGCACCGGGTCCCTGATGTTCTTGCAGCCGTCCGGCGTTGTGTGGTGGTGATTCCCGCCCATCAGGAGGAGTCGCGGATTGGGGCGGTGGTTCGGGAGTGTCTTCGTTCCCCCGTTGAGGTGTGGGTCATTGATGATGGTTCGAAGGATGAGACGGGGCGTGTTGCCGCGGAGGCGGGGGCACGAGTCCTTTCCCATCCTGTCAATCTCGGGAAGGGGCGGGCGATTCGCACCGCTTTGCAGGAATTTCGGAAGGAGCCGCGGGACTATCTGCTCTTTCTTGATGGAGATGGGCAGCATGATCCTGCAGCGATCCCTTCCTTCATCACCCGCGCAGAGTCCACGGGCGCGGACATTGTTCTTGGAAACCGGATGCTGCTCCCCTTGGGAATGCCTCCGGTGCGGCAGCTCACCAATTTTGTCATGTCCTGGTTGATCAGTCAGATGGCCGGGCAGGACATTCCAGACAGCCAGTGTGGCTATCGAATGTTGTCGCGCAGGTTTGTGGAGGCGTTTGCTCCCACCACGGAACGGTTCGAACTGGAGAGCGAGATGTTGATCCAGGCGGGACGCATGGGCATGGACATCCTCTCGGTTCCCATTCCTGTGATCTATGCGGGGGAATCGAGTCACATCGATCCCGTCACAGACACCATCCGTTTCATTCGAATGGTCTGGCAATATTTGAGGGATTGAGTAGGCTGGTTTTTCGACCATGGCCTCCAAGGAAACCTCACCTTTGCTGACGTTTGAGAAGGAGAATGGATTTGATCTCTGGCAGGAGCATATGCAGTCGATTAAATCGTGGGATGATCTTTCCCTCGTCCGGTGGCTGAACCAGACCCTGGGGCAGCTTCACGAGAGAACCTGGAGGGCGTCTCATCCCCTGGTAGTGGCCTATCGACTCGGCACCACGGTGGCCCATCAGCGCGATCTTTGGAATCGTCGCACATTTTCCTACAATCCGAACTACGCCCCGGCAACGTGCTGTGGGGCCCCGTCGATTCCGTTTGTGACGTTTGAACTTCTGACACACGGAATCTACTGTTCCTGTTGTGGGGAGATTCTTCTTGCTCCAGAGGATTTGCCCACGAATCTTTCGGAGCGGTTCAAGGAATGGGGGCGCGCTTACGAGCCGATTCATCAAGTGGCGCACTGGACGGATGCCGAGCGCAAACAGTGCGGGGACTACAACAAGGCGCT
>CAYYYL010000073.1:0-4831 GCA_964475835.1 uncultured Verrucomicrobiota bacterium
TGTGGGAGGGATCACCGCGAGGGCCTCAGGACTGGACGATCACATGCGGTGGGCGGATGTGCAGCCTCTTAAACCGGGCGATATCGTCCAGGTGGAGGTTTTGGATACCAAAAAGGCGGACAAGCCTTCCGCCACACGCCGGGTCAAAAAGTAGCGGGGGTTACGGGAGTTTCCTAAAGGTCAGGAGCAGATCCTTGCTTTCCACCGAATCGCCTACTTGGGCGTGGATCTGATCCACCACTCCATCGGCCTGGGCATAGAGAGTGGTCTGCATCTTCATCGCTTCGAGAGTTAGGAGTTTGTCCCCATTCTTCACCCGGGTGCCGATGCTGACCGCGAGGGACGTGACCATTCCCGGAATCGCGGCGCCAACCTGCAAGGGATCGGAGGGATCGGCCTTGAGCCGCGCCTTCACCTTGGGTTGGACGGCACGATCGAGCACGCTGGCCTCCCGGGACATGCCGTTGAGTTCAAACATCACGTTGCGAAAGCCATCCTGATTGGGTGCTCCAATATTGATGAGACGCACAAAAAGGGTTTTGCCCTCCTCGATCGCGACCTGGATTTCCTCGCCGGGTTTCAGTCCGTAGAAAAAGCTCGAGGTGGGAATCACGCTCACGTCACTGAAATCGCGCTGGAACTTCGCGAATTCCTGGAAGACCTCCGGATACATGAGATGGCTGTAAAGGTCGTCATCCACGATCTCCCGCTTGAGCCTGGTTTCCAGTTCGTCGCGCACTTTCTTGAAGTTAAGCTGGGGAAGCGAGGCTCCGGGACGTCCACGGATCGGTTTGCGTTTGCCGAGAATCGCCTGCTGCACTTTCTTTGGCCAGCCGCCGATGGGATGCCCCAGTCCATTGGCCATCATGTCGATCACCGAGGAAGGAAATGGAGTGCCTGGGGGGAGGTTCACCACATCCGCAGGTTTGATTCCACGGGTAACCAGGAACATGGTCATATCCCCCACAACCTTGCTGCTGGGCGTCACCTTCACGATATCGCCAAAGAGTTGATTCACTTCCGCATAGCAACGGGCGATCTCCGGCCAACGGTGTTCGAGTCCGAGGCTCGCTGCCTGTTCCTTGAGATTGGTGTACTGTCCGCCTGGCATTTCATGGAAGTAGACTTCGGCGCTTCCGGATTTGGGTCCGGTGTCGAACGGGGCGTAAAAGGTGCGGACTTGTCCCCAGTAGGTGGAACATTCATTGAGAGTCTGGAGATCGAGCTGCGTGTCCCTCGAGGTGTTCTGGAGACTTGCCACGATGGAGTTCAGATTTGGTTGACTGGTGGAGCCGGACATGGAGGCGATGGCCAGATCCACGACATCCACGCCCGCGTCACTGGCACGGAGCACGGAGCCGGCGTTCACCCCACTGGTGTCGTGGGTGTGAAAATGGATCGGCAGGTTCACGGAGTCCTTCAGCGCTTTGACGAGCTGCTGGGCGGCGTAGGGACGGCAAAGGCCGGCCATGTCCTTGATGGCGATGAAATGAGCCCCCATCCGCTGCAGCTCGCGTGCAAGCTTCACGTAGTATTTGAGGGAATATTTCGAACGTTTTTGATCGAGGATGTCGCCGGTGTAACAAATGGTTCCTTCGCACACGGCATGCGTTTCATGCACCGCCTCCATCGCGACCTTCAGATTTTTGAGATCGTTCAGCGAATCGAAGATGCGGAAGATGTCGATGCCCGCTGCCGCGGCGTGCTTCACAAAACCCGCGACCACGTTGTCGGGATAGTTGGAGTAACCCACGGCGTTGGCGCCGCGGAAAAGCATCTGAAAGCAGATGTTTGGAATTTTTCCACGCAACTGGCGCAACCGCTCCCAGGGGTCTTCGTGGAGAAAACGCATGGCTGTGTCGAAGGTGGCGCCACCCCAGAGCTCGAGGCTGAAAAGATTCGGGGTTCGACGTGCCATGGCATCCGCCACGGCCAGCATGTCGAAGGTACGGAAACGCGTGGCGAGGAGCGATTGATGCGCATCGCGAAGCGTGGTGTCTGTGATGAGCAGACGTTTTTGCTTCAAAGTCCATTGCGCGAATTTTTTCGGTCCCAGTTCGAGAAGAAGCTGGCGGGTTCCATCCGGCGGAATTTGCTGGCGGTCACAGGATACCGGCACGGCGGTCTGGGAGAATTTCGGACGGTGGTTTTTGACCTGGGGATTGCCGTTGACGATCACGTCGCCCAGGAACGCGAGCAGCTTGGTTGCGCGATCCCGGCGCGGCTTGAACTGAAGAAGCTCCGGCGTGGTGTCGATCAGGGTGGTGGTCGCCTGACCCGAGCGAAACGTTTCGTTGGCGATGACGTTTTCGAGGAAGGGAATGTTGGTTTTGACGCCACGGATGCGGAACTCCCGCAACGCACGATCCATCCGCTGAAGTGCGATGGGAAAGGAGGGGCCGTAGGCCGTGATCTTGACGAGCAACGAATCGTAGAAGGGTGTGATGACACTGCCCGCATCACCCATTCCGCCATCGAGCCGGATGCCGAAACCGCCTGCGGAGCGATAGGTTAGAATCTTGCCATAATCGGGTGTGAATTTGTTGGCGGGATCCTCGGTCGTGACCCGGCACTGAACCGCGAACCCCTGTCGGGGGATGTCCTTTTGAACAGGAAGCTTTAATTCGGGGCCATTCAGAGCGTGGCCCTGCGCCACCTGGATTTGGGACCGGACAAGATCGATGCCGGTAATGATTTCCGTGACGGTATGCTCCACCTGGATACGCGGATTCATCTCGATGAAAAACCATTCGTCGCGATCCATATCGAGAAGGAACTCGACCGTGCCGGCATTGTCGTACCGCATTTCCCGGGCAAGGCGAACTGCTGCATCGCACAACTCTTTTCGGACACGTTCCTTCAAATGGATGGCCGGAGCAGCTTCCACCACCTTTTGATGGCGCCGCTGCACGGAACAATCGCGTTCATGCAAATGAAGCACGTTGCCATGGCGGTCACCCAGGATTTGAACCTCAATGTGCTTGGCGCGGGGAATGTATTTTTCAAGAAAGACGGCGGGATTGCCAAAGGCGAGTCCGGCTTCATTGCGTGCCTCATCGAGGAGGGAAACCAGGTCGGATGCCTGTCGAACGACGCGCATTCCACGGCCGCCTCCGCCGAAGGCGGCTTTGATGATGAGGGGAAATCCGATTTCCTTCGCAATTTTCAGCGCATCGCTGCGATCTTCAATGGGATTTTCCGTTCCGGGAAGCGTGGGAATGCGGAGTTTTTGAGCAAGGGAACGGGCGGCGACCTTGTCACCCATCATTTCAAGGAGTTCCGGACGCGGCCCCACAAACGTGATGCCGGCTTCGGCGCAGGCACGGGCGAATGCGGCGTTTTCGGAAAGAAACCCGTAGCCTGGATGGATGAGATCAATGCCCTTTTCCTTGGCTAACGCAACGATGCCCGGGATGTCGAGATAGGCGGCAACGGGCCCCTTCCCTTCGCCGACGAGATACGCTTCGTCAGCCTTGAATCGATGAACGGAGAGACGATCCTCCTGGGCGTAAATGGCGACGGTGCGAAGACCGAGTTCTGTGGCTGCGCGGAAAATGCGGATGGCAATCTCGCTGCGGTTGGCGACAAGAAGTTTTTTGACCGATTTGAGCTGTTCTGAGGGGGGGGTCACGAGCTGTTGACTATAAAAGAGAGCATGATGAATGGCAAATCATGATCTACTTCATCATCTGTAGCGGGGGTCTACCCGCGCTACGCCGGAGGCTTCGGCGAGGCGAGTGACCACCACTCACTTGCCGTCGCGACGAAGGGCTACAAGAGAAGAGATCACGTTTCCTTGATTCCCTTCAAGCTGTAAACATCCACCGGCTTGGCCCGCCCTTTCACGTGCTTAAGTCCCAGATGCACGGCGTCGACCTTGTCTTTCACGAGTTCGTAAACCGTGTCCGAAATCAGAATGTCGACCTTCAATTCCTTGGTGAGGCTTTCGATGCGGGCGGTGGTGTTCACTGTGTCGCCCAGCACGCCATATTCCTTTCGGTGAGTCGAACCGATGTCGCCTGCCAGCACGGGACCATGATGAATGCCGATGCCGATGTTGAACGAGGATTTGCCTTCAAAGTCCCATTTGCGGTTGAGCTCTTCAAGTTGAGCGCGCATGCCCACGGCGGTTTGAATCGCCGCCCAAGCATCCTCCATCTCCCCCCGGGAGGTGGGATTTCCAAAAACAGCCATGACGGCGTCGCCGATGAATTTGTCGAGCGTGCCTCCATAAGCAAACACGCAGTCCACCATCTCCGTGAGATATTCGTTCAATTGATTGACGAAAGCCTCCTGCTCGTTGGTCTCGGCCATGGTCGTGAAATCGCGCACGTCGGAGAAAAGGATGGTGACCGTTTTTTTCTGAGGGATGGTGAGGTCCAGGGCGTTCTTTCCGCCTTTGATGAGTTCATCCGCGACGTTCTTGGAGACGTATTTGCGGAGCATGCCGCTGACACGGCGCTTTTCAAGTTGTTCGCTTATCGCTTGAAAAGTTACCACGGACGCCGTGCTGCCGATAATGGTTCCAATAACGGGGACCAGAGGAAGAAAAATATCGAGATGTTCGAATGCTTTTTGAGCTATAAACCAATAGATACCAATTATTGCGATAGCCGGAACCACTTTTGCAATAGGGGATCGAAATAATTGAAGTATCAGGGCGAGCAACAAACCCACGATGGCGATAATGGAAAAACTCGTCCAAGCATCAGTTTCCTTTAAATGACGCTGATTAAGAAGTGTTGCCATTGCGTCTGCATGGATATCAACTCCATACATTTTATTTGGAAAACCATCGCCAAAAGGCGTTAGGTGATCATCATGCAATGCG
>CAYYYL010000074.1:0-3876 GCA_964475835.1 uncultured Verrucomicrobiota bacterium
CATCTTCCCAGGAAAAACTCGCTCTTACTTTGGTCCAATAAAGGGGGGCAGCTCAGCGGTCTCTGAAAGTTTCGATTGATATACCGATCGGTATATAAAAGAGTGTCAGCCGAAGAAATTCCTTCAGGAGGATTCGAAAATGGAGCTGTACCGACTCCGCGGTTTTACTCCATGGCTGCAAGGAGATCGTCGATTGACACGGTGGCAAAGGTCGATGCTGAGTCGGACATGGCATAGGGCAACACCAGGGTTCCCTGGTGGGCAATCGCACCGCAAGTATAGACGACATTGGGAACGTAGCCTTCACGCTCCCTTTCATCCGGGACGATCAAGGGCTCCCGCAACCGGCCGATGACGCGGGTGGGATTCTGGAGGTCAAGAAGGATGGCTCCGATGCAGTATTTCCGCATCGCTCCCACGCCGTGGGTCAGCACGAGCCAGCCCGCGTCGGTTTCGATGGGTGATCCGCAGTTGCCGATCTTGGTGAACTCCCAGGGGAAGTGTGGTTCCAGGAGGATTTGGGCGGAGGACCAGAAGTGGAGATGATCGGAAAACATGATGAAGATGTTTTCATCATCCTGACGCGCAAGCATGGCATAGGATCCGTTGATCTTTTTCGGAAATAACGCCATTCCTTTGTTTTGAACGGCGGGGCCGTTCAGGGTGCTCAATTTGAAATGGAGAAAGTCGTGGGTCTCAAGAAGCTGGGGTAGGATGCACTTTCCATCATAGGCGGTGTAGGTGGCATAGTAGATCATGGAGCCGTCTTCGTGATGAAATTGGACGAAGCGCGCGTCCTCCATTCCGTTGATCTCGGTTGGAGAGCCTGGGAAAATGATGCGTTCGGAGAGGCTCTGTTCGGGGGAAAACTGGACCTCGTAGTTGGATCGTGCCAGTAGGAGGATGGCTCTGGCGGAGGGATCAAAGTTGGGATCGACCTGGTTTTCCGCAACGGCGGGCAGAACCGATGCCTTCAGCTCTTCAAAAGTGAATGTGGCACCCAGGGGAGAGAGCATCTGGCGTGATCGTTCGTTCAAATGACCCAGTTCCTGGAGCTTGCGTTCGAAAAGCGGTTTTTCGTAGAACGCATTTTTGATCGGGCGCGGCAGGGTGACGTGCGGAGCCGATGGATCGACGGTGATTCTTTGTTTTTCATCAATCGTCCCCGAGCGAAAAACAATGGAGGAGATGTGTCCTTCGCCAACCGCCCGAAGACTCAATACAAATTTAAGAGTGCCTGATGACCGGATGGCCTGATCAGGATGTGGCACGATCGAGGGATTGAATAGCGCGGCTGCCTCCATGGAATATTCCTGCATGAAATAGGAGGCGATCAGGAGCTTGCGTTCGAGTGTGGTCCAGGAGTCCCCCACGAGCGATCTTGGCAGATTCTCGAAGTGATTGAGTAAAACATCCTGCAGCATTTGATGACGTCCTTCGAAATCCTTGAAAACAAGTTTCAGGAGGCTGTGAGTTTCCGCCTCGGAGAGGGCCATCACGCGCTGGACCCTTCGTTCCGCGGCCTTTTGATTGGAGGAGCTGAAAGGTCGAAGGAGAACCCGTTTGTGATTGGGTTCAAGCAGAAGACCCGTGCGCTTGAGTTCCAACGGACGTCGTTTTTTTGTCGTGGCCATGGAATTTCCGGGATTCAGGGTTGCGCAAAAACGGAGATGACATTCTGCATTTGTTGAAGCTCAGAGACGGAAAGAAGGAAGGCGAGCGTCGATTCTGCGCCTTCATTTCGATTTACGCGGTCCACGTGCAGGGCATCGCAACAACCGCCGGTGTTGGGATCGTAAAGCTCAAGTCCCAGATCGTTTCTACCGAGAAACCACTCGAAGATGAGTCGCGCCTGCTCGAACCAGTAAGCTTCCTTGGTGGCCCGATAGGCTTCGAGGCAGGCCGAGATGGTGGCGTAAGCTTCGATGGGTTGCTGGTCGAATCGTGCAGGAGAGCCGCCACGCTCGTAAAACCCATTGGATCCAATGGGACGAAAATATCCCCCTGAGGCGCTCTGGACCTGGATCAGCCATTTGAGGGATTCCAGTCCCGTGTCGACCGCTTCCTTCAAGCCTGCTTTTCGGCCGCTGAGAATCAGCGCATGGGGAACCTTGGCGTTTTCATAAGTGAGGGACTGTTCGAACCAGATCCAATCACTTGCGCGATTAGCTTTGAAAAGGCCGAGGAGTTTGGTGGTCAGGGCCTCCCGGATCTGGTTTGCCAGCCGGTCCCCCGGGAATCGCTCCAGGTATTCGTAAATACCCAGCAAGGCGAAGGCATGGGATCGGGGACTTGAGAATTCGAGGGCGGATGGGAGGGATTGCTCGAAAAGTTGTCCCGCGAGTGCGTAAAACCCTGTATTCTTTGAACGCCCAACACATGCGCCTAAAGCCCAAAGTGCCCGGCCATGGGAATCTTCCGATCCCACCGCTTCTGACCAGCTGCGTTCGAAGCTCATGAAATTCCGAAATCGCCTGGTTTCACGATTGAAACCGAAATTGAGGAAGGCAAGGTACCGGTGGGCGAGGGCCTGAAGGGTTGGGGTTTCATCGCCGAGTTCCTCCAGGAGGACGGTCAGAATCAGGGCCCGTGCATTGTCATCCGTGCAATATCCCTCGGCAAAATGAGGAATGTTGAACTGTGCGTGTTGAAGAATTCCGGTGGAATCGGACATCCGGATCAGATGATCGAGTTTGATGTCCGGCAGATGGCTCAGCTGCTGGTCGAGTGTCTTGGTGGCAAAGATCTTGCGCGTGACGGCTGCCCGGTCAAGGCGGGCCTGTTCGAAGCTTTTGATGTAGAGATGGCCCACGTTGCTCCAGACCATCTCACGACCCATGATGTAGGCGTTCTTTCTCATCGTGTTGCGTCTTCCCTCGTCGTGCAGGACGTCGATGATGGTGTTTCCCAACGCCTTGGAGTCACGGAAGGGGACCATTAAGCCGCGGTTGTCGGCAAGCAATTCGGCAGCGTGCCAGTAGGGGGTGGACACCACCACCTTGCCACTCCCGAATGCGTAGGACAGTGTGCCGGAGACGATCTGTGTTTCCGTCAGATAGGGCGTGACATAGAGGTCGCAGGCTCCAATGAACTCCTTTAATTCCGTCAACTCCACAAACCTGTTATAGAAAATCACATTCTTGTGAACCCCAAGCTTCTTGGCCAGGGACTCCAGGCTGAGACGATATTTTTCGCCCTCACTTCGCAAAAGATGGGGATGGGTGGCACCCAGAACGATGTAAGCCACATTCGGGATCTCTCTGAGAATTTGTGGAAGGGCGTTGAGCATGTACTCAATGCCTTTGTTTGGGGAGAGTAGGCCGAATGTGAGAATGACCTGTCTGCCTTCAACTCCAAACTGATCCTTGTAGAAATTTGGATCCACAAAAGGCGTGTCTGGAATGCCATGGGGAATGAGATCGATCTTGGAAGCGGGCGCCTGAAAGACCTCGTGCAACAGTTTGCGTGAGAGTTCTGTCATTACCACCACGCGCGTGGAAAGCTGAAGCAGTTCCTCCATCACGCGACGCTGTGCGGCATCGGGTTTCTGCAGGATGGTGTGCAGGGTGGTCACAACCGGAACCTTGAGCTCCCGCAGCAGGGCGAGGAGATAGCTTCCGCTGCGTCCTCCGAAAATTCCGAACTCGTGCTGGACGCATACCAGATCCACGTTGCTGATATTCAAAAAATCAGCCGCCTGCTGATAGGACTCGATGTCCTGCTCCTGGATTTCGAATCGAACCTCGGCGGGATATTCATAACCTTCAGCAAGGTCCGTGACAGGAACCACAAAGCATTGAAGATCCGGATAGACCTCCGAGACAGCCTGGCAGACGTCATGAGTGAATGTCGCGATGCCGCATTTGCGTGGAAGAT
>CAYYYL010000075.1:0-3258 GCA_964475835.1 uncultured Verrucomicrobiota bacterium
TGGATGAACTTAGGTTCGTCCACCTCGACCACGTCCGTCACCTTTCCGTCCGCAGGCGAAACGAGAATGGAGGTGTCCTCGGTGGGGATGCGCTTGGGATTTCGGTGAAAAGCGGCATGAAACAGAAAAAGAGCGAGGGAAGGCCAGAAAAGCAGCCACCACCGTCCGAAGGCGCCCACGACCATGAAAAAAAGAAGCCAGCGAAGCAGGGGCATGGCTTCGCGCATCGGCCAGGGTTTGAAATCGCGTCTCATGTCACAGGTAAAAGTTCGGAGTGCCGGATCCTATCGACCTGCACCGAAGGAATCAAACCCTGAGAGTTCGAAATCACACGTTCGTTCCACTCCGGCGATTCATATTTGGTTTCTGCAAGCTCTGAGATCTCCCGCATTTCCGCAGCGTTCAGGTGAAGTCCGATCAAGTACGTTCCAAATCCCTCCCATGCCGTGCGCATGTCTTCAGGGGTGATTCGCAGGTCTCCACCCTGGATGCTTCCCTGGTGGAGAAGTCCCGACCGGTTGACGCGCTGGGCTCCCCCGGCCACCTTGACGCCCTCAAGCACCACATCGTAGCGGGAGATTTTTTCGAAACAACGAAGGTTCATGGAGCTGCGTCCCGTGGGAATTGCCAGATCGCGATGGAGATCGACATGGAACAGATTTCGATCATGAACCCGAAACGCCTCCTGCACCCGTTCATGCACCCGTTCATAGCGTTGCTCGGTCGGCAGACGGCACCATGGATGCGAAGGTGGCAGCACCACGGTGAAGGTGAGGTCCGCATCATGCACCACAAGCGCTCCGCCGGTCGGCCGGCGGATGACAGTGTGACGGGGACGTGGCAGATCCGGGAAGGGCTGGAAGTATCCGATCGTGACACTCGGGCGATCCCATTCATAAAATCGGAGGACCGGACGTCCCAGTTTCGCGGCATGCATCAACAGCCATTCGTCGCACGCCATGTTCCAGGCGGGAGCACAGGGGCCATGTTCCAACAGGAAGCAGGTTTCCATGAGAAGAGGGTAGAATGTGGAAAATGGAATGTGAAGATCGAAGAATCAACAACCGTTGGCTTGGAAATGGCGGGCGATGCTCTATGACTGTTGCCGTGAGCGAACAGCTTTTTGATATTCTGGATGAGACGGACGATTTGCTGGTCATTAACAAATCCGGCGATCTCGTCTGCCATCCCACGAAAGGAGATGCCTACTCCAGCCTCATCGGGCGGTTGAGACTCCATTTTGCAAACCAGCCTGAGGTGAAGCCTAGTTTCATCAATCGGCTCGATCGGGAAACCAGCGGTGTGATCCTGATCGCAAAGAAACCTGAAATTCACGCCACAATGCAGAGGCTTTTTGAAAAAGGGGCTGCGGAAAAGGTGTATCATGCCATTGTTCAGGGACGGCCGGATTCGAAGGAAGGAATGGTGGACGCTCCCCTCGGGCGCGAACCTGGAGCCGAGGTGCGCCTCCGTCAGGCCGTTCTGGAAGGCGGGGCTGCCTCCCGGACACACTGGCGTTTACTGGAGTCGAAGGGAGGATATTCCGTCCTGGAAGTCCGGCCTGAAACGGGACGCCTCCATCAAATCCGTGTCCATCTGGCCCATATCGGACATTCTATCGTGGGGGACAAATTGTATGGTCCCGATCCCCGTCTCTACCTGGAGTTTATCCATTCCGGATGGACACCGGAATTGGAGCGGCAGTTGCTGGTGCCGCGCCAGATGCTCCATGCCATTGCCCTCCGGGTGACGGGCGCGGAGCAGTCTTGGAGCTGGGAGGCTCCGATTCCCTGGGATATGCGCGGGTTTTTGGATAAAATCGGGGAACAGGAGCGGCCTTCCGGTGCCATTTCCTGAGGTTCCGGGGTGGACAATTTTCGCATTTGATTCGGCATCCCCCGTCTTGCCAGTCATGGGTCCACCATGCATGATGGACTTTTTATGAAGACTGAAAATCCCGTCACAGGACCTGTTCGAAAAGAAACCGACAGCATGGGCGCGATCGAGGTGGTCTCGGATCGTTATTGGGGTGCCCAGACCCAGCGTTCCCTCATCCATTTTAAGATCGGTCACGACAAAATGCCTCGGGAAATGATCCGTGCGCTCGGCATTTTGAAAAAAGCTGCGGCCGAAGTGAACGAAGCCCTCGGCAAGCTGCCGAAGGAAAAGGCGCAACTGATGGTGAAGGCAGCCGATGAAGTGATCGACGGCAGACTCGATGACCATTTTCCCCTCAGCGTCTGGCAGACGGGAAGCGGCACGCAGACAAACATGAATGTCAACGAAGTGATCTCCAACCGCGCCATCGAACTTTCCGGTGGTGTGATGGGCACCAAGAAGCCGATCCATCCCAATGATGACGTGAACATGTCCCAGTCGTCGAACGACACCTTTCCGACCGGCATGCATATCGCCGCTGTGGAGATGGTGGTTCATCGATTGATTCCCGCTGTAAAAACGTTGCGCGACGCGCTGGCGGTGAAGGCGAAGGAATTTGACTCGATCATCAAGATTGGACGCACCCATCTCATGGACGCCGTGCCCCTCACGCTGGGACAGGAGTTCTCGGCTTACGTGGCCCAGCTCGATTTCGACATGGAACGGCTTCAATCAGTTCTCGGACATCTTTATGCTCTCGCGATTGGAGGAACGGCGGTGGGAACGGGATTGAACACGCATCCGCAATTTGCCGAGCGTACGGCCAAACGCATCGCGGAATTGACGAAGCTGCCATTCGTATCGGCGAAAAATAAATTTGAAGCGCTGGCGAGTCACGACGCTCTCGTCATGGCGAGCGGCGCATTGAAAACGCTTGCGTGTTCGCTCATGAAGATCGCCAACGACGTGCGCTGGCTCGGATCGGGCCCGCGTTGCGGTCTCGCGGAATTGAATCTGCCGGAAAACGAGCCGGGATCGTCGATCATGCCGGGGAAGGTGAACCCGACGCAGAGCGAATCGATGACCATGGTGGCCGTGCAAGTGATCGGAAACGACACCGCAATCTCTGTCGCTGGATCTCAGGGCAATTTTGAACTGAATGTCTTCAAACCCGTGATCATTCACAACTTCCTCCATTCCGCCCGCATTCTGGCGGATAGCTGTCACTCATTTACGGAACATTGTGTGGAAGGAATTCAAGTCAACCGTGAGCGAATCGATTTCTATCTGAAGAATTCACTCATGCTCGTGACCGCCCTCAATCCGCACATCGGCTACGACAACGCCGCGAAAGTGGCGAAGAAGGCCCACAAGGAGAAT
>CAYYYL010000075.1:3268-3854 GCA_964475835.1 uncultured Verrucomicrobiota bacterium
AACGCTCAAGGAAGCCGCCGCGGAGCTGGGACTGCTGAAGGCGGAGGAGTTTGACAAGCTTGTCAGACCGGAAAAGATGCTGGGGCCGGAATAGGAGGAAGTTGAGAGTCTAGAGCTGAGAGTTGAGAGATCTGTAAAGGGATCTTAAGCTCGTCATTCTGAGCGCAGCGAAGAATCTCCTGCTGCTGTCCGAATATTTTGGAGAGATCCTTCGCTTCGTTCAGGAGGACAGCCATTCAGGTCTTTCAACTTTCAACCGCACTTCCTAGAACTGCCTGATGCGCTGGTTTGTTCACGCCCTTTGACGTCTTTCAAGATCATTCCCGAGGTTTTGGCTTCAGCTGCTGGTCAGAGGGATTATGATTTGGTGTTTTGTACGAAGAAGAATCTTCCCTCATTGTAGAGGAGGAAGATGTGGTTTTGGGTGAGTTGCCGAATTCATGCACCATGGCGGACATCTCCTCGATCATTTCCAATTTGCGGGCAAAGGGCAGTGCGTGAAAGGCGCGATGTTGCTGAAGGCGGCTGCCTTTCCACGTGGTCACACTCCAGTCGATGTTTGGTTTAGGCTTCTCGGTCATAGCTG
>CAYYYL010000076.1:0-3664 GCA_964475835.1 uncultured Verrucomicrobiota bacterium
TTCCGAATCTCCGCTGCCGGTATCGCGGCCTGGGCATCGTCACGATTGTTAATCTCTTTCATCAACCCAAGCACCGCATAGGCGCCATGCGTTTGAAGAGCGAGAGATGAAATCTGTCCGATTTCAGGATCGTTATCCTTTGCCTCCTCTTTTTCCTCGTGATGTTTCTCTTCAATGACATGGCCTTCAATGTGATAAAAACTATCCAGATTGATGTAGAGAGCACGATCCGCAGGAGTGCCGGAAGGCTTTAGAATTCCCACCACAGTCCATGGATCATGCTCGTGCTTTTCCCCATCCTCGTTCTGTTGCACACCGTGTGTGGCGACAAAGGCATCTCCGAGCTTGAGTCCGGTCTGGAGCGCCACCTCCGAACCCACCACAGCTTCGCGAACACCTTCGTGGTGCTCATGTCCGTCATTCGTCTCTTTGGCGCGGTTCTGAGCCTCTTTCATCGCTTCTCGAAGTTCAGCCTCGTCAAAATGAAAGATGCGTCCTGCGGCCAGCTCAAAGTGCTCGTCCCGCCTGGGCTCGAATTTTTTTAAATACGTGTCCGTCGCCCCCACAATACGATATCCCTGGTAGTTGTCCCCCACGGCGAAAGGGACAACGAGTTTGATCCGAGGATCCTTCTCCAATCGTTCGTACAGGGAGTAGGGAATATTTCCAGGGGAGGAATCCAGGTTGTACACGGTATTCAACACGAGTTGCAGCGCGCTGCCCTTGGCACCAACCACCAGGTCAAATCCTGAGTAGCCGACACGGAGGCGTTCCTGTGAAACCCACTTGATGGTGAGAATGGCGATGATCAGAGCCACGCCCACAGCCACGCTCAAGCTTGTCAGCCAGGTGGAGAGCTGGCGCTGCCGCGCATTGTTGAAGATGATCCGTGCGAGTGTCATGGAATCAAAACTTTAACCGCAGAGATACAGGGATACACACCTCCACCACGAAGTTCACGAAGAGCACGAAGTTCGAAAGAAATCCCATCCCCGATTCCCGATCGGAGTTGGCATCCCGGCAGTTCTTCTCCTTTACTTCGCGCTCTTCGTGAACTTCGTGGTTTCATTTCTGACTTCCGAAGCCATTCTCTGTGCCTCTGTGCGCTCTGTGGTAAATTCATATCACCGCCTTGTTCAAATCTTTCAAATCGACGACCGTTTTAAATCGCGCCATCACCGCGGGATCGTGCGTAACAATCAAAAGCGAGGCCTTGCACTCCTCCAGAAGCGTGCGAATCAACTCCAACACCTCAAGGCCATTCCGCTCATCCAGGCTTCCCGTGGGTTCATCCGCCAGGACAAGCTTGGGACGATTCATCAATGCGCGCGCAATCGCCACACGCTGCTGTTCCCCCGAGGAAAGCATGCGCGGACGATGTCCCATTCGATCCCCCAAGCCCACTTTTTTCAAAAGATCGGATGCGCGTTCACGGGTCGAAGACGGCTCTTCATTTGGATCTCCCGCAAACACCGATCCCAGAATGACGTTCTCCAGGGCGGTGAACCCGGGGAGAAGATTGAACGTCTGGAAAATAAACCCAAAATGCGCCCCACGAAACAGATCTCGGCGCGCTTCACTGAGTCTTGACAGGTCCTGCCCTTCCATCAAAATGGATCCACGCGTGGGCGCACGAATACCGGAAAGTACATTCAGGAGCGTCGTCTTTCCCGATCCACTTCGCCCTTTCAGACACACCTGGGTCGAGGCCTCCACGCGAAACTCGGGGATTTTTAAAACCGTCCACGCACTTCCATCCGGCCTCCGATGCTCCACTTCCAAATCACGCACTTCCAAAAGACTCATGAACCCTTAATGGAACGGAAATGCAAATATCTTGCAAGCCTAAGATCCATTCCTGAGTCTTAGAGGGAACCACAGATTAACGCAGATTTTCACAGATTTCCGGAATTCATCATTCGGCAGCCGAACATGATCGGCTGCCAATCTGCGGATCCTCTGAAAACCTAAGCAGAAGACGCCAATTTCTGATCTGAACGACTCTTCACCTCATCCTGCGGCGTCAACTTCGAAGGATGCCACATAAGGAGCACAGGGGCTGCGATAAATACGGAGGAATAGGTTCCTGTGACCACCCCTACGACGAGAATGAAGGCGAAGTCGTGAATCACACCACCTCCGAAGATAAAGAGCGCCAGGCTGGCGATCAGGGTTGTCAGGGAGGTCAGCAGCGTACGACTGAGGGTTTCATTCACGCTCAGATTGATGAGGTTCGTAAATCCAAACTTCTCCCCCTTCAATTTGAACTCCTCCCGGATTCGGTCAAACACCACGACGGTATCGTTCAGTGAATAACCTGCGATTGTGAGCAAAGCGCCAATGGCCGGGAGCGAGAGCTGATGTCCGGCGAAAAAGAAACAAGCGAGACAGATAAGCACGTCGTGCAAAAGGGCCACCACCGCCCCCATCGCATAGGCAAACTCAAATCGGGCTGTGATATAGATCAAAATTCCGAGGGTTGCCACGGCAAGCCCCTTGAAAGCAGTCCATTGCAGCTCCTTCCCGACCGTGCTTCCGACCTTGTCGAGCTGCTTCAACGAAAACCCAGCCTTGGGAAACGCGGTTTCGATCGCCTTTTCAGCCTTGTCCCCTGAATCAAAGGGCACTTTCACCAGCAACACTTCGCCGACTCCCCGGACTTCCTGCTGATATTGAATATACGTCTCCTTGAGACCAATCTGGTCCAATGCATTCCGAATCTCGGACACATCCACCTTCTGCTCAAACTTGAAGGTGAGGGCATCGCCACCCGTGAAGTCCACGCCATAGACATCGCTTCCCCGCTTCATCGCAATCAACCCGCCCGCCACCACAATCGAGAGCGAAAGGAAAATCGCAGGCCATTTGAAGCCAAGGAAATTCACCTTCGTCTGCTTCACGAAGGAAAGCATCATCAGCCGTTCAATCTTTGTATATTTGAGGATGGTGTCGAAAATCAGACGTGACACAAAGCAGGCGGAAAAGACGCTCGTCACGATACCTGCGCTCAATGTCACACCAAACCCTTGCACGGGCCCCGTTCCGAGCCAGGACAACACCAGTGCCGTGATCAGCGTGGTCATGTTCGCGTCAACGATGGTTCCAAAGGCGCGATCAAATCCCGCATGAATGGCCGACTGAATGGGCTTCCCCTTGCGGATCTCCTCACGGATGCGTTCATAGATCAGCACGTTGGCATCCACCGCGATACCGACGGTCAGAATGATTCCTGCGATGCCAGGCAACGTGAGGGTGAACTTGAAAATCGTCAGTACGCCAAAGAGAAGCACAATATTGATCAAAAGGGCCTGCACCGCGATCAACCCTGCGCGCAGATAGTACACGGCCATGAATAACACCACGAGGCCGAGCCCCACGGCACCCGCCATCAATCCGCTTTTTACGGAATCGGCCCCAAGCGAGGGGTCCACTCCGCGCTCTTCGATGATTTTAACAGGGGTCTCGAGGGGGTTCTGAAGCGAAGTCGCAAGATCGAACGCCTCCTGCTGGGAAAAATTCCCCGTGATTTCGCCATGAGAAGAGATCTCACTTTGGATGGTGGGTGCGGAAATCAATTTCCCGTCGAGCACAATGGCAAGCCGGTGCCCCTTGTTTTCACCCGTCACTCGCTTGAAAATCTCAGCGCCCGCAGAGTTCAGCTCAA
>CAYYYL010000077.1:0-3560 GCA_964475835.1 uncultured Verrucomicrobiota bacterium
AAGAGGAACCTTCCAAGCCAACGAAGGGGAACCGCGATGTGTGGCTCGTGGTAAAGACTCCGCCAAAGATTGAGATCGCGGTGGATGCGAATAGGGATAATTCGATCAAATTTGCGAGCCAGGATAACTCCGACCAGACGGCGAGCACGAATGCGTTTCAGTTTTGGGTGAATGATGATCGCGATGAAGCGACGGCGGATGATGAAGGTGATGTCGAAGTAAGTGGATGTCCCGATTTTCAAGATAAATTCATCATGTGTCGGCGCGACCTTGAAGATTTTCAACGCATTTGGATCAAAGTGGATCAGGATTTGCAGGTGGGTGATCAAATCGTGTTAAAATGGGAGAATATAACAAGCGGTGCTCCGTCCATTAATCTTTATCCTGCGGCTGAAACCGATGGAGGCACGCGGTATTTGACGATTGAAACGATCAAACAGGTTTACTTTGGTTCATATAACCGGAACTCTAGTGATTACTTTGGAAAAGCAGTGGCTACGACGGCTGGGATGAATGAAGTTGTGATCAAGCTGCCTTCTGGCGCAACCTGGAAGAAAGATCAACCGCGTTATTTCCTCTTCGAAGGAGCCGGCAAAGGCAAGGGCACTCTGCGCGTAAGTATTCGCCGCAACGGCGGCGCCATCGTGCAGGACGAGTCCTTGCAGTCGTATCGGGTTTGCTTTGACTTGAAGGATATCAAAGAAATGTATGAACGCTGGAGCGTGGGAGATAACGTGGGAACCCCTGGGCCTCTACACCGAGAAGGAACTTTTAGCTACGGCACCTTGAGTACGAAAGAAGAAGAGAACAAATATATCCTCCTTGTTCATGGCTGGAACATGTCGCCGTTTGACAAGGATGCATTTGGTGATACGGCATACAAGCGGCTCTATTGGCAGGGATACAAAGGAAGGTTTGGAATGTTCCGCTGGCCGACGAATTACGGTTTTGAAGGCAACTTAGTGCAGGCCATGCTTGACCCGTATCATTATGATGTGAGCGAGCAGTTTGCATGGCAATCCGGTTCGACCCTTTATCAGATGTTGAGAGTGTTGGAGAATGGGAGTAGCACGCTTGGTTCTCCGTCGTATGGCAAGGATCGCCTTTTTCTCCTGGCTCACAGCATGGGTAATGTGGTGACGGGCGAAGCCTTACGTCAGGCGGCGGAAATGGGAGATTCGGTTGCGAATGTTTACGTGGCCAGCCAGGCGGCGTTGCAGGCGCATTGCTATGATTCCGCAATCCCGGACAACTTGCAGGCTGTGCAGATCGTGAGTGGGCAGACCACATTTGTTTACAATCATCCAGATGTGCCGGACTCGGCTGAATACCTTTTTTTGAAGCATGGTTCTTATGGACCGGACACGCCGAACATTTATGGAAATGTGCTGACTCCAAACAGCGCGGCTGTAACCAAGCGAGTGAATTTTTTTAATCAGAATGATTTTGCGCTAGCGGCGCCGGCATGGGAGTTTAATCAAATCAAAAAACCAGACATTCGTTCTGTGGGCTCATCGTACTGGTACGATCATAGTCTGGCGAATCCGAGCGTGATGGGTTTTGGTAGATCACAGAACGGCGTGCCATTGAAGGATTTGGATTTGGATATCCCTAACGAGAATTATGAGATCATGGCCTTTGCAGCAGAAAGCAGAACCAAGGCCCTGGGAGCTTCGCCAATGGTAAGCGGATTTAATCCTCTGAATCTTCAGTCCATATGGCCCACGGATCCCGATCAATATAAATCTCACAAATGGCATAGCGCTCAGTTCCTCTCCACGAATATGAAACAAAAAGGGTACTGGGATGCGTTGCTTAATGCGTATGCCATTCCCCATTTAGGCTTACAATGAAATATAGAATACCAATCCTTTTCTTCATTGTTGGCGTTCTCGCTCTTTTATTGTTGTGGTTTCTATATACAGGAAGAATCGCTTCGGTTGCTCGTGCAAAGGGTAGGACCGTTTCGTCTAAGCAGAATAAGTCTACCTTTCCAAAACAGGATAAAAAAACGGATCGACAATCTAAAGACGATGCGGCGAATCAGAATGAAATAATTCGAAAAACGCTTTCAACTTCGAATCACCAGCCGATTGAGTTTTATGGAAAGGCGGTGGATCAATACGGAAAGCCAGTGGTGGATGCAGAGGTGATGGGCAACGTGCAGGTTTTTTACGAGCACAATGAACGAGAAGAAAAGCACCCGACAAAGACTGATCTAAATGGTGATTTTCACTTGGGAGGGTTTAAAGGGCAGAATATGGGGGTTTCTATTCAAAAGCCTGGCTATGATCAATATGTTAAGCCGGGTGCGAACACGTATTTTATTTATTCCCTAATGTGGAAGGAAGAAAAACGTCATAAACCAGATCCAAATCATCCTGTTATTTTTCCAATGTGGAGGCAAACTGGGCCTGAGTGGTTGATTCAGTATCACAAGAACAATTATATTCCGTTTGATGGAAGCCCTGCAGAGATTAAGTTGCTGACAGGTGAAAAAGTGGATCATGGCGGTGACTTGCGCGTTCGTGTTCGAGGAGCGCCCAATGCTGCGAACCTTTCGACGGCCTTCGATTGGACCACGAAGATCGAAATGATTAACGGTGGCTTTTTAGAATGTGCCGATCAGTTCCCCTACTTTGCGCCAGAAAGCGGTTATAAATCTGTGATTGATGTGAACATGCCAATGACTTCAACCAACTGGTCGAGCGAATTTACGGGAAACTTCTACGTCAAACTTCAAGATGGTAAATATGGAAGGATGAATTTGAAAGTCAGTCCAATCTATGGGCTTAACGGAATTCCGCCAATGGGTGGTTTTCATTTTGATATTTGGCTTAATCCAACCGGTTCCCGCAATTTGGAAATTGATCCCGAGAAGTACATTAGCATGCGTTTTATTGAGGAATATGGGCTGGAGGAAGCTCTCCGGATAGCCCGTAGAGTGGAAGCTCCTTAAAAGCACCAACAACAGTTGGCCTGGCTCACGTTATCCTGCAAATATGTGGATCGTTACTTCGATAGTTCTTGGGTTTACGACAATGGTTCTTATGAGTTTTTTGTGTTTGGGTTCTGCAGCCGCAAGCATGGCTGGGCAGGTTGATTATTCGATAATGTATGGCGTCTCTATCCCGGCTGCTTTGATATCCGCATTCTTGATGCGCAAGGCAGGAATCCTAAAAGCCTTATTAGCAGCCGTGGCATTTTCAGCGCCAATTGTATGGCTTTGCTTTGATCGCGTTCAGGAGCTGTCTGCGCAACAAACTTTGGAATACCTGCGAGCGGCTCAACAGTGGAAGGTTATTGGAATTGTAACGGTTGCTTCAGCTCTGCTCGCCTCTCTAATTTCCAGTAATGGGACAGCCATTGGCAGGGCGAAGCCACCACCCCAAGACTAAGAAACCAATGCAGGTTGGCTTCCCAGCCTTCACACATAGGCTGCCTGAGGTTGCAATTCGCTTCGCGAATGGTGATCTCGACTATTCACGGCCTACACGAAGGGAGGTGGCGATGGCTTGAGCGACAAGCAGGAGCAGACGCTAGGGACAAATGCGAAATCG
>CAYYYL010000078.1:0-3219 GCA_964475835.1 uncultured Verrucomicrobiota bacterium
TTAAACCAGCCTGGCCGGCCGTTCCACGTCAGCCGGGCATAGAACACACCATCACGACGATAAAGGCCGCGGACGGGGCGGCGGGAGGCATCACGAACCTTGACGAAGGAGCGGGGTTTCATGTTTAGTTGTACCGTGAAATTGAGCTTTCAAGGTCTCTCTGGAAGTGTGGTTGTTAAAAGCGTAACCATAAGCGTAACCAACCATATTTTCGAAAAATCTTCAAGTTCGATTTTCGCTCTATAAGCCCGAGTGGTGGAATGGCAGACACAAAGGACTTAAAATCCTGAGGCCTGAAAGGGCCGTGCGGGTTCGAGTCCCGCCTCGGGTACCAATCGCAACGCGATTGGTGCCCAGAGTACGGGGCGAGAACGCAGTTCGATTCGAGGTCGTGGGATCGACCGAGAAGGATTTGCAAAGAAAAGTCTGAGTCTGCGAAGACGAAGTTTCGGGAGAAACGAGCCAATCCCGCCTCGGGTTCCGCCTCATTTGGGGGCGAAATTTTGTTATTGTTTCCCCTGACGATTTAGAAAGAACCGGGCATTTGGAGGGGAGTTTTTTGGGAAAATTTCGTGGTAGTGAGTTTCAATCCAGGAAAGGGATTGGAAAAAGTGGGCAGATTGAATGCTTTCCTGAGTCAGACAAATCAAGGCCGGTTTTTTTTGTGTCAACACAGAGAGAATATGTTCGTCTCTTTCCCTTTCCTGGAAACAGGTATCGGTTAAAAACCCGGCTTCAATAGCTCCATAGTTGGGAGTGCCACATTGGAAGGTGGGAAGAAGGGGTGGGCGTCCCCCAAGGGACATGGCATTTGGAATGGTGGGCAATTCGGATCCAAGGTCGCTCCATTTTTTATCGGATGGCAGCATATGAATGAATTGAAAATTTCCAGTTCCACGCGGAAAAGTGGGTTCATAGGTGAAGACATCCGCGTAGCGAACGCCAAAAAGGACGATTAGGACTTTCAGGAAAAGATGCGCGATCCGGGTCCTCTTGGAATTTGAAAGATCCTCCAAAACAAGGAGGAAAAGAATCAGGCAAAGAGGAAAGATTTCCTGCGCGTAACCAAGAAGGGATGCTTCGCCAGTAAAAAGGCTTTGGAATGTGATTCCAAGGGTGAGTGCGAACCATGCCCGTGTGTGTCGGGACATTTTGCCGCTGAAGATGCAAATGATGGAGAAGACGATGATTCCGTCATAAACAAGTAGTGGAAGCTGGGATGCTGCAAAGTCGCGGAAATCATTCCCCTTCCATGGAGGATTGAAAAAAAATGTAAGATATTCGATTCGCCGGGTCAGGAATTGAGAAAAAAGACCTAGCTGCTGGTAGTTCGGAATGGCATCCAGAAGGCAATTCCACCATGCCCCCAGCCAGTTGAACTGACCGATCGTCGCCCATCCGGTTAAACAAAGGAGTCCCAAGCATGAAAGAATCAGCGCGAGTGCACCGAGGCGTGTGGTTTTTTTGAAAAAAAATCCCGCCAGGGGAAGGAAACAGGCGATGACCCAGCCTCCAAATAGAGGTTTTGTTCCGAGTGCGAGTACTCCACAGGCGACTATTTTCAGGTGTTCCGTGAGCCGCCAGCCTTTTTCTGGCATCAGAAGGCGAAAACCCAGAATGGCCGCCAGGGTAACTAATGTGTGTCCGTGGGAATGTTGCTGGGGAACGGAAATCAAAGCGATCAGGCCGAGGGTAGTAAACTTGTTGCGGGTGATCCGGAGATGATCGAGCAAACAATGGCTCTGCCACAAGATGCTGAGAGCGATGATAGCTGCAATGATTCGTTGCAGAAGGAGACCTTCTCCAAGCCATCGCACGGGAAATCCATAGATGACAAATGGGAAAATGCCGTAATACCATTGAAAGTCGATGTAGGGTTTTAATCCGTGATTCCAGAGGCGAAGTTGTTCTGTTGTAAGGATTTCCTCGGAAAGGGGGCTGAGGGTGGTGGAGGCTGCTAGATAAAGGCATGATGCCAGCCAGAATCCGAAGGTTTGGAACCGTGAAAGACGCTGCATCTATCGTAGCAAATCAACTTGAAAGATGAATGGCCAGCCTGATCAAAACTTGGCTACCACGGAGACTTGTCCGTACGGAGCCGGATCGTTTCTGAAATTGAGATCCGCGTCGCTGTAGTCAAAGGAGCGGTAGATCATGTAGCCGCCTTCGAGGTTCACCTCGATTCCGGGCAGGGCTTTCCACACGATTCCAGGGCCGATTCGAAATTCGGTGAAATCGACGCTCGCGTTGTTGAGGACCGCACGCCCGTGGTTGTCTCCGAAATGTTTGGAAACCTTGTAGGTTCCCCCTTTGATGTCCGCTCCAGCAAAGAGGGTCACTTTCTCGTTGAGCTCAAAGTTGAGCCGGGGTTTGGGGAGGAGGAACATGAGGGTCCACTGGTCGGCGAATTTCCAGCGCACGCCCGCACCGGGGAGGACGGGAATGTCACGACGGGGATCGATGCTGACGCCGAAGAACCATTGCAGGTCCTTGTTCACGAGGTAGGAGACGCCGGCGATGGTGGGGATATTGAAGTCGTCGAGGCTGATGTCCTGAAAATCACTGTACACACCGGGGTGGGCCTCCACGCGGAGAAGCCATTCGTCTGAGAGTTCGAAATCGGCTCCGGTGACGAGGTTGGCAGATTGAATGGTGTTTGGAAGCGGAACGGCGTCCGGAAGGCCGAAGGAAAAACGTTCCCATGCGCCACCAACACGCAGCAGGGTGGATTCATTCAGTTGAGGGGAAACCACATATTGAATGGAGGAGGCTTGTTCACTCACATCGCCCCATCGCGCTCCGGCGAGTCGGGTTTTGCTTCCCCCGACATAGGATGCCTCGAGATTGATCTCCGTCGCCATGGAGGACCCCTTTTTCTTCGGGGCCTCGGCGCCTGAAAGCCATCCGCAAGCGAAGAGGAGGATGACGCCCGGCAAAAGGAGGGTGTGAAAGCGACTGGCCATTATGACTCCATCGGTCGAATTTCAGAAATCATTAATGGGGAGGGGAAGTTTTGGCAATCCACAACTTTGGAGAGTAGAGTTTTTCGAATCCTTACGATCGCGCTCATTCATTTCATGTGTGGTCCAAGCCGTTCGGTCCTCCTTTGTGCTCTTCGTGTCCTTCGTGGTAAAATATTTTCCCGTTTCGCATGGATGAGGAAAACCACGAAGCAACGGTGTTTTCATGCAAGGGAGAAGTGAGGATATTTCAAGATAT
>CAYYYL010000079.1:0-3082 GCA_964475835.1 uncultured Verrucomicrobiota bacterium
AAGAGGAACCTTCCAAGCCAACGAAGGGGAACCGCGATGTGTGGCTCGTGGTAAAAACTCCTCCGAAGATTGAAATGCGGGTCGATCTCAACCGTGACGGCGTGATCAGTTTTTCCGATAATGCGGATAAGAGCAGCAGCCCAAACCAGTTCCGTTTCTGGCTCAATAACGATAGTGATTTTAATCGAGGAAGTGGTGTAGAAGGCGAGGATGTCTTGAATTATCTGCCGAACACCGACAATCCAGCGATCGACTGCGAGCGGGATTTGGAAGATTTTACTCAACTCCAAATCAAAGCAGGAGCTGACGTAAAAGGTTTGATCGATCAAGGTTGCAAGCTTGCGTTTGAGACGACGGGTGGCTTGCAAGTAAATATTTATAAAGCACCTGAAGCCGGCACGGGTTATCTTACCGATCATGTGAAGGCGATGAAACAATTAGGGTCTTCGGATTATTATATCGCGGTTGATGCCAACAATGTGAGCGCTTTGATTAAGGCGAGCGAATATGGCGCGAATCCCATTCCTTTTATCTTTGAGGGCAAAACAGCGGGAACTGGAACGATCAAACTTGTTTTGAAGAAAACATCGGGCGAGATTGTAGCTTTGAGTGATCCGATTTATATCAAATTACAAGACGTCAAACAGATGTATCAGCGCGGGGATGGCAGTGGGAAAAATCAGTGGCCTGCGACGACGTTCGATCCTGATCCAAACGAGCTCCCGCAAGCGATTGTCTTTGTGCACGGCTGGCAGATGTCGCCTTCGGGAGCGAGCAACTTTGCCGAGTCCATGTACAAGCGACTCTGGCATCGTGGATTCAAGGGGCGGTTTGCGGCATTTCGATGGGATACTTACTGGAGTGATGTGGGGCAATGGGTGCCCTATGCAGGCCAAGCGATTGATAGCTATTTGGCGAAGTACAACAACAGTGAGGAAATCGCGTGGCGTTCAGGTGCAGGCTTAAAAAACTTTGTCAATACCCTTCCTGCCACTTACACCAGGAATATCGCCGCACACAGTATGGGTAACGTGGTTGTTGCCGGAGCTCTTCTGGCGGGAATGCAAGTTGACAATTACGCGTTGATGCAGGCCGCCATACCAGCCGCCTGCTACGATGACCGAGTTGAGATTAAGCAAACGCAACAATACACGTACGCCGTCGCGGGTGGCGCTCTGCAATTCACGATGTGGGACAGCATTTCACCGGATGAGGATACCGATGCGTTTACCCGTTCACTAACCTATCGGGGACGGCTAAAAAATAATGTGAGTGGCAATTTGGTGAACTTCTGTCTGCCACGTGATTATGCGACGTCGTTTGCCTGGGAGGTCAATAACGATCAAACCAAACCACCGGGACCTCTTCCGCTTTTGAAGAATTACGAGTACAACGTGAATGGTGCCGCCGCTCACAAGCTTTACAGGTACCACACTACGTATGTGGACAGCCTGCCACAGGAAGTTTTTGAGTATAATTTGACCGATCCCTACGAAGCCATGCCTTATGCCTGCCGAAGCTGGGGAAAAACGGTTGGTGCGGAGGCCAACACTCAAGGTAGGATCAATAGTTTTGTGAATTTAGGTACTCCGACATATCAGCTTTCCGGCGAAGAGTTCCCAGGTTTTGGCGACAAACACAGCGGTCAGTTTAATGCCAGTATTCAGCAGTTGAAGCCGTTTTATGATCGGTTGATGCTTACGTTCCAACTTACCCCTAATCCATGAAGCGTGATCGCATTATTTTTGCCAGCCTAATCATTTTAATCCTCTTTCTCGCGCTTTGGTTTTGGCATCAGCCATCAATGCCCTATGGGAAGCCAAAGCCAGAAGTCTCGTCACAAGCCGCGATAAATGAAACTGTAAAATCCTCAACAGTCGGCACAAACGAGGTGGAGCGGATCGAGAAAGAAAAGCGTCAGCAGGTGGTGAAAAAGGTTCTGACTGTGTTAAGTATGCCGATCGTTTTTTACGGCAAGGTGATCGATCAGAATGGTGAACCAGTCTCCAAGGCGCGCATTGGATATGGAGTTCTCGATAAATTTAACGAACCTGGCTCCAACTATCACAATTATACGGATGAGAAAGGATATTTTGAGATGAGCGGTATTCGCGGGGCCGTAGTAACTGTAACCGCAAGCAAAGAGGGTTATTATTACATTGAAGACAAATCCAGTCAGTCTTTTGCTTATGGCATCGGCCCCGATAGTTCTACAAAGCCACCTCCAACAAAGGACAACCCGGCCGTTTTTGTGCTGCAAAAAATGGGAGAAGTTACAGCTCTTATTAAACTCGAAAAATTTATTCGTGTTCCGCGAGATGGAACACCCGTTCGTGTTAGCTTGAAGACTGGTGAAAAAAGCGAACAGGGTGAGTTGCAAGTTGAGGCGTGGACACAGGATGGAAACAGGGATGCCCAAGGTCATTATGATTGGCGCTGCCGTATTTCGGTCTTGGGCGGAGGATTGATTGAACGAAAAAGTCAATTTGCTTTTCAAGCTCCAACAGACGGCTACAAATCTTTTGATGAAATCGGTATGTCAAAAACCGCAGAACGTTGGGTTCCTCAGGCGACACGACAATATTTTTTGCAACTGCCTGGCAATCTGTTCGCCAGAATCCAGTTCGAGATGATTGCTGGTGGCGATCATTTTTTCAGATTGGAATCCTTCCTCAATCCACAACCCGGCTCCCGAAATTTGGAATACGATCCAGCGAGGCAGATCAATCCGTGAGGTGGAAGCTGCCCTTGGTCGCTCAACATCAATCCCCCTTCGCCAAGGCTTCGGGGGACGGACGAGCCGTCACGCGTGCTGCTGGTGGCCGCGATTCGTTCGCTCGTGCTCACTCTGTCGCGGCCGCACCCCGCGGTCTGGCTCTACGCGTTGAACACCAATCAAGTGACGGAAATGCGGCCTTGGTGGAACCTTAAGATGTATGCAAGCAACTACAACATCGGTAGTGCCACGATGACGCGCGGACGTCTTTATACCACCCCGCGCCTTTAATTGATTCGGATGGGGATGGCGTTCCCGATGTGCAGGAGCTTGCCAATGGCACGGATCCAAGGAAGCTGGATTCCG
>CAYYYL010000080.1:0-2510 GCA_964475835.1 uncultured Verrucomicrobiota bacterium
ACAGACAAAAGTTGACGGCAACGCGACCATTCCGACTTTTTCAGCAAGCTGTTAACGCAGATTTTCACAGAGAACCTGTCGATCGATGGATCGGCAGCCGAATTTTGATTTCCGGAAAATCCGTGAAAATCTGCGTTAATCTGGGGTTCCTTCCGACCCTAGCAGCAACCATTCTTTAAGAGGAAGGGTCAGGCGTTCCCGGTAGAACCATCGCTGGGTTCCCCTCTCGAGCACGGGAATCTCATTCCGGTATGCCTGCCCCCGTTCATCCCCTGGTTCGAGGAGGGTGATATCGATCTCTTCATAGTTCAACCCGGACTCATCCAACACGGTTCGAACGTCATCACATAACAGACAGTACGGCTTTGAAAAGAATTTCACCACGCATTGAATCATACCCCCAGGAAGGGAGTCTGCAAAGCTCGGGGCTCTTTCAAGGCATCTCAATCTCATAAATAAGGGCATGGTGCGAATGACTATTTTGACCCTCTGACAAGGTATCCTTTTGCCTGTCCCTTCTGAGCGAAGCGAAGAATCTCTCCGAATTCCCTGTTGAATCCTTCCTTTCATTCAAAATTATGCGCATTCATAAATAGGCTTATATCAATGACTTGCAAATGCGGGCAAAATGGATTTATAGTCATTTTGACCTATTTTCATGATTCGATTTTTTTTCCTCCTTATTCTGATGGGGATCGGGATCGCCTCTGCGGCGGACCTGCCGTCAGCATCGGTGCGCATTGCCGTGGTGCGAAACCAGCCCAGCTTGCGACAGGTATTTCGGGCATTGGGTGGGCGTGAATATCCGGGGACGGTCCGGGTTCTTTCCACGAAGCAGGGATATACCGCCATCAACACCCTCGATCTGGAGGACTATCTGCGAGGAGTCATTGGAGCGGAGATGGATCCGAAGGCGCCATTGGAGGCTTTAAAGGCCCAAGCCATCGCCGCCCGGTCGCATGCGCTTTATCAAATCTCGATCTCGGGAGATCAACCTTACGACCTTGTGGCAAATCTTTCCCAGGCGTACCTCGGCAAAGGCAAACTCTCCAAAAATGTCATCCTGGCCATCGAAGCTACGCGCGGACAGGTTCTCTACTTCAAAGGAAAGCCGATTCCCGCGTTTTTTCACGACAGTTGCGGAGGGCACACTGAAACCGTGGCCAGCGTCTGGACCGAAATGGCCACTGGAATCAAACTGCCAGGCGCCACGGTCTGTCCGTATTGTGCCGCCTCCAAGGATCGGAAATGGTCTTTTGACCTCACCGCGAATGAACTTCAGCGCGTCCTCACCCAGGCGGGTTATCGGGTGGGAACACCCACCTCAATCCACATTCCCGCTAAAGCGGATGGCGGACATGCTCTCACGGTTGTCATTCAAAGTGATACAGGAGTCGTTGTGCTACCCGCCGAAAAACTCCGATCCATCCTGGGCTATTCCCATCTTCGCAGCACTCTATTCCAAGTCTCCACCCAGGCAATGCCCTCCACCGCCGCCACACGTTTTGTGTTTCAGGGCGATGGTTACGGACACGGCGTTGGACTCTGCCAATACGGCGCACGGGCCATGGCCCTTGGCGGAGCGCGATGTGACACCATTCTGAGCCGTTATTTTCCATCCGCCATGATTCAGCCGTATTCGGAAAGCCATTTCGCGAGCACAGACTGATCCGGCAGGTAGGGCGCGACCGCCGGGCGCGCCGCTTCGCTTCTGGAGACTTCAAAGAAATGCGGCCGGCCAAGCGGTCCGGCCCTACCTCGTTCCTTTACCGATCTGCCTAGCAACATTACCAAAATCTGCGTTAATCTGTGTGAATCTGTGGTTAAAACTGCTGCGATCGATGGTAAACACCATCGGATTTTATGAAACAAAACCGTCCTCATCTCATGATCAACATGGCGATGAGCCTGGATGGCAAGGTTTCGTCCCGTTCGCGTGAACCCACGACCTTCACCAGTCGGGAGGACAAACGCCTCCTTGTGGAAATCCGATCACGTTGCGACGCCCTCATCGTCGCCGCCCGCACCGCCGGCATCGACTACACCACCATGGGCATCCCCAACGAAAAACTTCGTCGGAAACGCGTCGCCCGAGGCCAGGCGGAACATCCCATCCGGGTCTTGGTGTCAGGCCGCCTGAATCTCTCGCCTCATTTAAAACTTTTCGACAAACCCATCTCCCCCATTCTCATTTTCTGCTCCGAGCAGGCCCCTGCGGCAAAGCGCCATCTGTTTGAAAAAAAAGGAACCCTCATCGTCTGTGGAAAAACCGAAGTGAATGTCCGCGGCATGACCACCCTCCTCCACAAAAAATATCATGCCAAAGTGCTGTTGTGCGAAGGAGGCCCCACCCTCAATGATGCATTCTTCCGAGCCAAGCTGGTTGATGAACTCTTCGTCACCCTCTGCCCTGTCGTCGTGGGAGGCGAAAAAGCTCCCACCCTCGTCGATGGGGTGGGAGTTCCTCGTCTGGGGCAGGCAAAACATGGAAAACTGATCGATTGCCGCAA
>CAYYYL010000081.1:0-2148 GCA_964475835.1 uncultured Verrucomicrobiota bacterium
ACAAGCCATGGACTGACAAGCATTTGCGAAACGGGCTCCATCCATATGCACATACAACCCCAGCTTTTTCGCCGTCCTGCAGATGGAGGTCACTTCCTCAACAGAATAGACCGTCCCCAGCTCCGTCGTCTGGGTGAGATCCACCATGCGAGGCTTGGGATGATGCACATCGTCACGATGCGCCACGACACGTTCGATATGCCCCGGTGTCAGCTTTCCATTTTCACCCCGTACCGGAATCATTTTGACCCCCGGCGCAAAAAATCCCGGGGCATTGCACTCGTCGGTTTCGATATGGCTGTATTCGTGACAGATCACACTGTGCATCGAATCGCACAGGCTCGCCACGGAAAGGGAATTCGCCGCCGTGCCATTGAAGACAAAGAACACTTCACAGTTCGCTTCAAAAAGGTGGGAGATCATCTCCCTTGCCTTCAAGGTCCAGGGATCATTTCCATATCCGGAGGTGTGGCCCACATTCGCCTCCTGGATGGCCTGAAACACTTCCGGACAGATGCCGGAATAGTTGTCGCTGGCGAATTGATGGCGTCGCTCGGTGGATGGAGTCGTCATGAAGAAACCTGTTTTCTGAAATATCTGTGAAATCCAAACAAGATCAAGGCAATCGCGCCATAACCCAGCGTGAAATCAGGAGCCACCCAGAGCCCGAACTTATTCTGAATGCCCGCAGGTGTCAGCGTGAACGCATGAATCAGGCCTGTCGCGGAAAGAACCGCCGCCACCAGGCTCCAAAGGGCCGCCTTGCAGAATTCCCGCTCAATGACGAAGACCAGAATCGCCGCCAGCAACATGGAGCTCAAGAGAAAGCCCTGACTCAAGGCAATCACCCCCTGAATATGCAGCTCCATTCCCAGTCGTTCCGCCTGCGCATGAAGCGACGTGCCCGACACGCGCAGGGTCGTTTCGATGAGCAATAGGGCCCATGCCGCCAGGGAGGGAATCAACCCCAGCGCAACAGCCAGCGCATGCTTCTTCGGCGTTTCCTGAAATGCCTGGGCTGTGATGATCAACCCGATCCAGAGCAGGATGCCGAGCATCGCCTCCAGTGGCACGAACTTGAGCACGAGCGTCACCCCCCCCACCAGACACATCAGCGTGATCACCGTGCCATTCAGGAGCGAATAGCCCGCCCGCGCCCCCATCGCCTTCCAGCCCGGATGCCCGATGTAAATGGTCGTGGGAAACGCGCTTCCAAAAAGCGCCGCCACCACACTGGCAAAACCATTCGCGAGCAGGGAGCTTCGTGTGGGAAACTTATCCCCTGCCGCTTCCGCGCTCTCAAGATTTTGAAGGGATCCAATGATGTTGAAAAGTCCCATCGGGAAAATGACCGCCAGATATTTCCATCCCGTCGGATCCGTGAGGAGCGCGAAAAGATCCGCAGGCACCGGCTTTGGCAAATGCAATCCGGCTACGTACAGGTCCGTGGATGGCTTGAAATACGGCAGCCCCATCGCGCGCAGCCCCCAGCCGAGCGCGACCCCCACCACCAGCGCCACCATGCCACCGGAAATCCCAAAGGGCAGTCGCACACCGGAGGCATACGCGATAAGAATGATCATCATCGGAACCAGCGCGATGGCGGGAACCGCGAAGATCTGGAAGACAAACCCCATGGAAATAAACGTGATCGCCACCCCCGCAAGGGCCGACAAAAGCGCCGCACGCGGCGTATGTTTGCGCACCGCATCGCCAAGATACGCGCCACCAAGCTCCATCACGCCATTGAGAAAACAGGCGAAAATCCCGGCCTGCCACGCGAGTTTCGAATTTTTCGTCTCCTGATAGATCGGCCCCATCACGAGAAAAATAAAAGCGAAGAGACTGACCGTGTTGATTCCGTACGGAAGCGCCGTGATGTCGGTGCGCCCCGTCTGACGCATCAACTTCCTCGCCTGCAACGTGTAGAACACATTTCCAAAAAGAATGGAAAGCGCTGCTCCGGGAAGAATCTGGCCCACGATCATCTCCGTGGAAAAACCGCAGATGATGGGACAGAGCGATGCGATCAACATCAACTGAAGCAGATTGTCGATGAAGAGACCGAAAAAACCATCAAGATCACCGCGAACAAACCAAGGCATGGGAAGAAGTTGAGAGTTGATGGTTGAGAGTTGAGAGAAAGAA
>CAYYYL010000082.1:0-1933 GCA_964475835.1 uncultured Verrucomicrobiota bacterium
GACCGACCTCGGGATCATAGTACCGCATCCCGTGATTGTCGAGATTGAGAGCAAAGGAGCGTTCCTTCGTGTTTGCCAGGCGATTATTATCACTCGCACCCGTGCTCGACTCGATGTTGCCGAACGCCTCGTAGAGATCTGTCTTCTTGACGTTCCCGTTGTTTCGCGTCAGCGCCACCGTGTCGCCGACGGCGTTGTACGTGAAGTGTTCCCTCAAACTCCCGCGCTCGGTGTAGAGGATGCTCCCGATGCCGCCGCCCATGCCGGTGCCGCGGAAGAGTAGGACTCGAGCAAACCAAATTTCAAAGAACTGCGATCAAACTATCCTGATTTGCGATTCATGGAAAGCCAGGAATTTACTTTTGATCACAAATCAAGCTCATCTTGCAAAAAAACAAAGAACATTCCACTATGTTTGCTACATTTTGCAGGCAGTCGCATCCCTTACCGAATTCGTTGCCAAAGCTTCTCACAGCACATGCGCCAGAGGAGTGCGGCAGGTTAACCGGGACTATCGCTCCGAGGCGGGCAAGGCGTTGGGATGTTTTGTTGGACGTAGGCGAACTTGTTCCGAAAAAAAACTCGAAATCCACTGGGGTAAACAGTTCTTCCACACGTGTGAAAAAAGCGCGGAAGATTGAACTCAATGAGACCAGAATAATATCAGAGTTCATAGCCGAGAAGCTGTTTGCACTTCATTTCGCAAATAGGATGGCACGGCCATTGCTATTGGTTGGCTCGTAGGTTCATTGTATCCCAATTCGCCGTCGTTGGGAAGACCGTATCAATACCGGAACAACCCTAAACTGCTATCCACCCTGTTCAATCTCCCGAAGCATGTTCAAGATTGAAACAAACCACTCAAAATAGCTTTTTGCCAAAACGCGATTACCTGTTTCATCGCTACCATCATGCAGCCATTCTACAATGGCACATTCTCCATTGGAGGTAGGTTGTGAGGTATCAATGCAATCGTGGTTTCCATAACCGTCGGCTCTGACAGGTAGGAAAGTCTTTGGAAAACGACGCCCCTCAGCCTTATGTCTCAGAGTTTTTGTTAGCCAGACGACATCAAGGTGATGAGCTCCACCTAATCCAATAAAACTTTCCGAGGACACGCTACCAGAGCCAAGCACTTTTAAAAATTCACCGTACTCAGGAGGAAATGGTAAACCCAGCTCATGCTTAGCCTGAAGAATACAAGCATCATCAATTTTGCCGATAAACTCGGAGTCCTCAAATTCCCCACTGTCTTTTTGGATATCTTCAATCTTCATTCTTGACCTAATTTGGTTCTTGCTTCCTGTCTCCAATGGCGCGCCCTTTCACCCGCAAATTTGGTTCTGTTGATTTGAGAAGGTGATTTTGGATGAAGAACGGTATCGTGTGTTGTGGCTGTCATTTTATCCAATGGTCCCGCGGGATTTTGATTTCTGTGATGTAATTCAACAGGACGGCCATCTCTACCTATGGGTGGCCTCCCAGACTCCATAAGCTTCAAATTCTCAGGGGTCAAATCATAAGCACCGGTTTCCTGTGCACCGGCCGGTGGATCCGTCGGCCGCACCCCTTCGCCTTTCCCACCCGCACGTCTGCCCTGTGGATAAGCAGATGCAACCTGCCCAGGTTTATCACCAGACTCAGGGCTTTTTATTTTTGCTTTGGGCGTCTCTCCTGAAGCTGACAATCTGGCTTCAACTCCTCGCTTGAGCTGAACCCCTCCAAATGCGGTGTCAACAGCGAGAAGCGTGTTTCCCACCGCTTCCGAAACATTTGATGGGGTTGGATCGGCCGATGCCCGACCAATGGACTCGCCGGTTTGAGTTCCCACGGCTCCAAGAACAGGAATATTCGCAATCTTCGGCTGTTCTGCGAATTGCACCCCCTGACCATAAAGAGTTTCAGGCATCGTCAGGACTCCGCCAACCACCTG